>NZ_JBITLI010000015.1:0-81199 GCF_044465085.1 Streptomyces sp. NPDC049813
GCTGGTCCTGCTTTTCGCTTTCCGGCCTTTCGGCCTTCCTGCGGTGTCGACTCTATCAGATCCTTTCGGGCCTGATTCCCTGTCAACCGGGTTTGCCTTCCGGGCTGTTCGGCCCTTTCGGCGAGTGAGACTTTAGCGGAATCCCGGCCCCCGACCTAATCGGGGTCCCGCCCTTTCGAACGTGGATTCCTCATTCCGTAAAGGCGTGCACAAACGGCACGACGAAGAGACGCCGTGTGTTCGAGTAGGTCTTGCGGAATGGTCGTCCGGGGACCGGCCAGAGGCGGCGCTCACGTCGGACAACTCGGAGAACACTACGTACCGGCCCGAGGCGTGTCAACCTCCCGCCTCGGGCCGTCCGGCGGTCAGCTGCTCGCGCCGCCGGCCAGCTCGCGGCTGCGGTCGCGGGCCGCTTCCAGGGCGGCGATGAGCGCCGCGCGCACCCCGTGGTTCTCCAGCTCGCGGATCGCGTTGATCGTCGTACCGGCCGGGGACGTCACGTTCTCGCGGAGCTTCACCGGGTGCTCGCCGCTGTCGCGGAGCATCGTGGCCGCGCCGATCGCCGACTGGACGATGAGGTCGTGGGCCTTGTCGCGGGGCAGGCCCAGCAGGATGCCGGCGTCCGTCATGGCCTCGACCAGGTAGAAGAAGTACGCGGGCCCGGAGCCGGAGAGCGCCGTGCAGGCGTCCTGCTGGGACTCCGGGACGCGCAGGGTCTTGCCCACCGAGCCGAAGATGTCCTCCGCATGGCTGAGATGGGCGGCGGTGGCGTGCGTGCCCGCGGAGATGACGGACATCGCCTCGTCGACCAGGGCCGGGGTGTTCGTCATGACGCGGACCACCGGGGTGCCCTGGGCCAGCTTCTCCTCGAAGAAGGTGGTGGGGATGCCGGCCGCGCCGCTGATCACCAGGCGGTCCGCGGGGAGGTGCGGGGCCAGCTCCGCGAGCAGCGTGCCCATGTCCTGCGGCTTCACCGTGAGGATCAGGGTGTCGGCCTTCTCGGCCGCCTCCTGGTTGCTGACCGGGGTGACGCCGTGCCGGGTGCGGAGCTCCTCGGCGCGCTCCGGGCGGCGGGCCGTCACCAGCAGCTCCGCGGGCTCCCAGCCGCCGCGGATCATGCCGCTGAGCAGGGCTTCGCCGATCTTGCCCGTGCCGAGTACGGCGACCTTGTGGCGCGGGTTCGGGCTCGTCTGGGTCGTCTGGCTCATGTCGGCTCCGGGCCTTCCGTGTGCGTCGTCGTCCGGACGCATCCTCGCACCGGGCGGGCCACCGGCCCCGGGCTGTCCGGTGGACGGACGTACGCGCGCGCGGGCGGTGCCGTGCCGGACCGCTCCGCGCGGCCGGGCCTCAGGCCTTCTTCTTGCCGCCCGACTTCTTCGCGGGGTTGCGGGCGCGGCGGGTGGTGCGGCGCTCATACTGGTCGCGGGCGGTCTCGTACTCCTGCCTGCGGAGTTTCTCGCCCGGTGCCTCGGTCAGGCAGCGCAGGGCGTGGGCGACGAGGACGCCGACGAAGCCGATGGTCAGGAAGCCGCGCAGGGACGCCTGGCGCTCCGGGTCGGGGCGCCGGGAGAAGCCGCTCCAGGTGCGGTTGAAGGCGAAGGCGCTGCACACCGCGAACATGACGACGACCAGGACGTTCACGAAGGAACCGACGTCCGCGATGGCCAGGCCCTGGTAGGCGAAGCGCAGGACGAAGCAGCCGGCTACCGCGGCGAGGAGCGCGCCCACGCCGACGGCGGCGCGGCGCAGGGCGTAGCCGCCGCCGTGGTCCACCCAGCTCGTCCCGAAGAAACGGATCTCCTCGGGGCGGGGGCCGGGGGCCACAGGGGTGCTCGGGGTCCGGGTGCCGGTTTCGTCGCTCACAGGTCGATTATCACCGGGACCCGGAGACACCGAGGGGATCAGCCGCAGCGCCCGGTCACGTAGCCGTCGCTGCCGGTCCTGACGTAGGCGTCGGAGACGTACTCGCCGACGCCGATGTTGTCCCAGATCTTCGTGGTGCCGTAGGGGCCGGTGACCGTCTGGCCCGGCTTCTGGCAGTTGATCGTCACGCGCGCGCCCTGCGGCAGGGTGCGCACGACGCGGTACTGGGTGCCGGGGCCGCTGCGGACGTTCACGTTGTAGCCCGGGGCCACCGGGTAGGAGCCGGCGGCGACCGCCGTCATCTCCGCGGCCACCGCGGCGCCGGAGATCTCCGGCGCGCCCGTGGGTGCTGCCGACTCCGTCGTCCCCGCGGTCCCCCTCGGCTCCGCGGCGTCCTTTATGTCTTCTACCGCCATGTCTGTCTCCCCCGTCGAGCGTCGGACGAGGCCTCGTTCAGCGTTTGTTGAGGCCCCGTTGAAAGAGTGGTGCTGTGCTGACCGCGTACGGAACGGTCCGGACGAGTCCGCTCGCTCCGTGGCACGCGGAGGCTAGCAAGCCCCACCGGACCGCGACGAACCATCGACTAGGCTCCGTGCGTCGCGCGCACACAGCGATCGCGTACGAGGTCGGGGCCGGTACCGGGCACCATGATCACGGCGATCACGACGACATCCACGGGGGTGGACATGCCGTCACGGCAGAGCTTCGGGTCCGACGCGGAAGCGGAACTTCCGGAGTATGCCGGGCACTATCGCCTGGAGGAGCGTCTCGGCGCGGGCGGCATGGGTGTGGTGCACTTGGCGCGGTCCTCGTCGGGGCTGGCGCTCGCGGTGAAGGTGGTGCACGCCGAGTTCGCCAAGGACCCCGAGTTCAGGGGGCGGTTCCGGCAGGAGGTGGCGGCCGCGCGGCGGGTCAGCGGGGCCTTCACGGCGTCCGTGGTGGACGCCGATCCGGAGGCCGACCGGCCCTGGATGGCCACGCTGTACATCCCGGGCCCGACCCTCGCCGACCACGTCAAGCGGAACGGGCCGCTGACCCCGGCGCAGCTGCGGCACGTCACCGCGGGGCTCGCCGAGGCGCTGCGGGACATCCACCGGGTCGGCGTGGTGCACCGCGATCTGAAGCCGAGCAACGTGCTGCTGGCCGAGGACTGCCCCAAGGTCATCGACTTCGGCATCTCGCGGCCCAAGGACAGCGAACTGCGCACCGAGACCGGGAAGCTGATCGGCACTCCGCCGTTCATGGCGCCCGAGCAGTTCCGCCGGCCGCGCGAGGTCGGTCCGGCCGCCGATGTGTTCGCCCTCGGGTCCGTGCTGGTGCACGCGGCGACCGGGCGCGGGCCCTTCGACTCGGACAGCCCGTACCTCGTCGCGTACCAGGTCGTGCACGACGAGCCGGACGTGACGGGGGTGCCGCAGGAGCTGGCGCCGCTGGTGCTGCGCTGCCTCGCCAAGGAACCGGAGGACCGGCCCACGCCCGACGAGCTGATGGCCGAGATGCGGCGGCTGTCGGCGCGGTACGACACGCAGGCGTTCGCGGCGCACTCCTTCGCGAGCCGGGGGGACGCCGCTCCGGGGGACGCCGCTCCGGAGGGCGTTGCTCTGGGGGCGGGCCCCCTCCCGGCGTGCATACCGGAGCAGCGGGGGCCGTCGGAGTCCTCGGCGTGGTCAGGGCGGTCGGGGGCCGCGGCGGGTGCGCGTCGGGCGGGCAGTGACGCAGCGGCCGGGGCCGCGATCCCTGGTGCGCCCGTGTCCGGCGGGCCCGGGACCGACACGCCCCTGTCCGGTGTTCCGGACTCCCGCACCCCCGAAGTCGGGGCGCCCGGCGGCGCCGCGCCCGTCGCAGACCCGGACGCCGAGGAGTCGGCCGCTGGTGGCGCGCGGGCGTCACGTCGGCGGCGGCGCGTACGGGTCGGGAGCGCCGTCGCGGCCGTGCTCGCGCTGGGCGGTGTGCTGGCCGCGACCCTGTCGCTGGTGCCGGAGCGCGCCGACGGTGCCGGGCCGCGCACGGCCCGCGCCGCCGCGCCCGCGGCGTTCCGGGGTTGGAGCCGGCCGCTCGGTTCGGGGGCCGCGCCCGTGTGCTCGTACGGGAAGGGGGCGCTGCGTTGTACTGCGCCCGGGGTGCTCGCCGCGTCGCTCGATCCGCGCGACGGGAGGGTGCTCTGGCTGCGCGAGGCGGCGGGCGGCGCTGATGGCGCTGACAGCGCTGTTGGTGCCCCGGCGCCGGTGCTCGCCGGCGGGCTGCTCCAGGTCGTCTCCCCGGACGGCTCGCGGCTCCTCGCGCTCGATCCGGTGACGGGCAGGACCCGCTGGTCGATGGGGATCGCGGCCTACCAGGGCCAGGTGCAGCCGGTGGGCGACAGCGTGCTGCTGGCCGCGCCCGACGGGACGCTGACCGCGGTCGACGCCGGCAGCGGCAAGCAGCGCTGGCGGCATCGGCTGCCGGTGTCGCAGCCCGTGCTGTCGTACGTCGGCGGGAACCTGGCCTACGTGACGACTCCGGCACCCGACGGGGTGAACACGCTGGTGAGTGCGGTGGATCCGGTGACGGGGGCGGTGCGCCGACAGCTTCGCTCGCCGGGTTCGGCCACACCGGTGGGGGTGGCGGGCGGGAGGCTCTGGTGCACCCAGCGCGACCTGGACGACGCCACCGTGGCGCTGGTCGGCCACCGGCTGACCGGTGGCGCGGACCCGCGGCGGGTGGCGCTCACGCTGCCGTTGTCCCAGGCGACGGCGGCGGTGCACGACGGGATCGCGTATCTGCTCGCCACGGGCGGCGGTCTGGTGGCGCAGGACCTGGCGTCGGGGAAGCAGCTGTGGCGCTCGGAGACCTCGGTGAGCCGGGGTTCGGCGCCGGCGGTGGACGGTGCGGGCCGGGTCTACGCGGCGGCCCCCGACGGCCGCCTGCTCGCCGTCGCGCCCGGCACCGGCAAGCCCCTCGGCCAGACGCGCCCGCGGCCGGGCGCCCGCTCCGACCGGGTGGTGGCCGAGCTGCGGACGCCGGTGGTGGCCGACGGGCGGGTGTACGGGAGTGCGCCGGACGGCACCGTCTTCGGGGTGGACGGAAGCCGCCCCGAGAACTGGTGAGCGTCCGGCGCCGCGGAGGGCCGGGTCAGCCGAGCTTGGAGACGTCGCGGACGGCGCCGCGGTCGGCGCTGGTGGCCATCGCCGCGTAGGCGCGCAGGGCCGCGGAGACCTTGCGCTCGCGCGCCTTGGGGGCGTAGACGCCGCCCAGGGCCTCGCGGCGCGCGGCCAGCTCCTCGTCCGGCACCAGCAGTTCGATGGTCCGGCCGGGGATGTCGATGCGGATGCGGTCGCCGTCCTCGACGAGCGCGATGGCGCCGCCCGCGGCCGCCTCGGGCGAGGCGTGGCCGATGGACAGGCCCGAGGTGCCGCCGGAGAAGCGGCCGTCGGTGACGAGCGCGCAGGCCTTGCCGAGGCCGCGGCCCTTCAGGTACGAGGTCGGGTAGAGCATCTCCTGCATGCCGGGGCCGCCCTTGGGGCCCTCGTAGCGGATGACGACGACGTCGCCCTCCTTGACCTGCTTGAGCAGGATCTTCTCGACGGCCTCCTCCTGCGACTCGCAGACGACGGCCGGGCCCTCGAAGGTCCAGATGGACTCGTCGACGCCGGCGGTCTTCACGACGCAGCCGTCCTCGGCGATGTTCCCCTTCAGGACGGCGAGGCCGCCGTCCTTCGAGTAGGCGTGGGCGACGTCGCGGATGCAGCCGCCGGCCGCGTCCGTGTCGAGGCTGTCCCACCGCTCGGACTGCGAGAAGGCCTCGGCTGAGCGCTTGCAGCCGGGGGCCGCGTGCCACAGCTCGACCGCTTCCTCGGACGCCGAACCGCTGCGGACGTCCCAGGTGCCGAGCCACTCCTTGATGGACGGGGAGTGGACGGTGTGCACGTCCTCGTGGAGCAGGCCGCCGCGGTACAGCTCGCCGAGGATGGCGGGGATGCCGCCGGCGCGGTGCACGTCCTCCATGTAGTACGTGCCGCCGGGCGCCACGTTCGGGGCGACCTTGGAGAGGCAGGGGACGCGGCGCGAGACGGCGTCCATGTCGGCCAGCGTGTAGTCCAGCTCGGCCTCCTGCGCGGCGGCCAGCAGGTGCAGGATCGTGTTGGTGGAGCCGCCCATGGAGATGTCCAGCGCCATGGCGTTGTCGAAGGCGGCGCGGGTGGCGATGGAGCGCGGCAGGACGGACGCGTCGTCGCCGTCGTAGTAGCGCTTGGCGATCTCGACGACCGTGGCGCCCGCCTTCTCGTACAGCGCCTTGCGGGCGGTGTGCGTGGCGAGCACCGAGCCGTTGCCCGGCAGGGAGAGGCCGATGGCCTCGGTGAGGCAGTTCATCGAGTTGGCGGTGAACATGCCGGAGCAGCTGCCGCAGGTCGGGCAGGCGTTCTCCTCGATGCGGAGGATGTCCTCGTCGGAGATGCTCTCGTCGACCGCGTCACTGATGGCGTTGACCAGGTCCAGCTTGCGCACCGTGCCGTCGACGAGCGTGGCCTTGCCGGCCTCCATGGGGCCGCCGGAGACGAAGACGGTCGGGATGTTGAGCCGCAGCGCCGCGTTCAGCATGCCCGGGGTGATCTTGTCGCAGTTGGAGATGCAGACCAGGGCGTCCGCGCAGTGCGCCTCGACCATGTACTCGACGGAGTCGGCGATCAGGTCGCGCGAGGGCAGGCTGTAGAGCATGCCGCCGTGGCCCATGGCGATGCCGTCGTCGACGGCGATGGTGTTGAACTCGCGCGGGATGCCGCCCGCGGCGACGACCGCCTCGCTGACGATGCGGCCCACCGGGGCCAGGTGCGTGTGCCCGGGCACGAACTCGGTGAACGAGTTGGCCACGGCGATGATCGGCTTCCGGCCGATGTCCGCACCGGGTACACCGGAGGCGCGCATAAGGGCGCGTGCGCCCGCCATGTTGCGGCCGTGGGTGACTGTGCGGGACCTCAGCTCGGGCATCGTCGCTCGCTCCTTAGGGCAGAAAAGACGTGCGTCCGAGCGTACGCCGCCCATCCGCACCCTGGACACCCTGTCCAGATGGCGGGATGGTTGTCTCATGTGGGGTGCGGGAAGCCCGTCGTCGTCTCATGCCGCGGGCGGGGCGGTGCCGGGACGCGCGGGCCCGGGGGCACTCACCGCGGCGGGCGCGGGCTCACGAACGCGGTACGCGCACCGCGGAGGCCAGCTGGAGCCGGGTGAAGGCGAGCGCCTCGGCGAGGTCGGCCTCGCGTTCGGCGCTCGACATGGCGCGCCGCGTGTTGACCTCGATGACCACGTGCCCGTCGAACCCGCTGCCCGCCAGCCGCTCCAGCAGCTCGGCGCAGGGCTGCGTGCCGCGGCCCGGCACCAGGTGCTCGTCCTTGTTCGACCCGTTGCCGTCGGCCAGGTGGACGTGGCCGAGCCGGTCCCCCATCCGGTCGACCATCTGCATCGCGTCCGTACGGGCGGTCGCGGTGTGGCTCAGGTCGACGGTGAAGTGGCGGTAGTCGTCCTTGGTGACGTCCCAGTCCGGTGCGTACGCGAGCATCTCGCGGTCCCGGTAGCGCCACGGGTACATGTTCTCGACGGCGAACCGCACATCCGTCTCGTCGGCCATCCGCCACACGCCCGCGACGAACTCCCGGGCGTAGTTGCGCTGCCAGCGGAAGGGCGGGTGCACCACGACGGTGGACGCGCCGAGCTTCTCCGCCGCCGCCTTCGCGCGCTGCAGCTTCGTCCAGGGGTCCGTGGACCAGACCCGCTGCGTGATCAGCAGGCAGGGGGCGTGGACGGCCAGGATCGGGATGCGGTGGTAGTCGCTGAGCCGGCGCAGGGCGTCGATGTCCTGGCTGACGGGATCGGTCCAGACCATGACCTCGACGCCGTCGTACCCCAGGCGTGCGGCGATCTCGAAGGCCGTCGCCGTCGACTCCGGATACACCGAGGCGGTCGACAGGGCGACCTTCGCATCCGGGATGCGCACCACTGGTTCTGCCACGCAGACAGAGTACGGGGTGGGGCGTACCGGGCGCCGACGCGGAGCCCGGGGGCCGCTCAGGCCCCCGCTCCGCACGCGCCGCGGGGGCCGGGCCGGGTGGCCCGGATCACACGGTGGGCCTGGCCGCGGGGAGTTGGTCGAGGCGGCGCAGGATGACGCCCTCGCGCAGCGCCCAGGGGCACACCTCCAGGGTCTCCACCCCGAACAGGTCCATCGCGCCCTCCGCCACCAGCGCCCCCGCGAGCAGCTGGCCGGCCCGGCCCTCGGAGACCCCGGGCAGCTCCGCGCGCTCGGCCACGGTCATCGAACCGAGCCTGGGCACCCAGTCCTCCAGGGACCTGCGCTTCAACTCCCGCTGCACGTACACGCCCTCGGTGGAGCGGGCCGCCCCGGCCAGCCGGGCCAGCTGCTTGAACGTCTTCGACGTGGCCACCACGTGGTCCGCGGCCCCGAACCGGCTGAACTCCCCCACCGTCCGCGCGATCTGCGCCCGCACATGCCGCCGCAGCGCCTTCACGTCCGCCGGGTCCGCCGGGTCGCCGGGCAGCCACCCGGCCGTCAACCGCCCGGCTCCCAGCGGCAGCGACACCACCGCGTCCGGCTCCTCGTCCATCCCGTAAGCGATCTCCAGCGAACCGCCCCCGATGTCGAGCACCAGCAGCTTCCCCGCCGACCACCCGAACCAGCGCCGCACGGCGAGGAACGTGAGCCGCGCCTCCTCCGCCCCGCTCAGCACCCGCAGCTCGACCCCGGTCTCGGCCTTGACCTGGGCCAGTACCGCGTCCGCGTTGCTCGCGTCGCGGACCGCGGACGTGGCGAAGGGCAGCAGGTCCTCGACGCCCTTGTCCTCGGCGGCCTCCAGGGCGCCGCGGACCGTGTCGACGAGCCGCGCCACGCCGTCGGCCCCGATCGCCCCGCGCGCGTCCAGGAGTTGGGCCAGGCGCAGCTCCGCCTTGTGGGAGTGCGCGGGCAGCGGCCGGGCGCCCCTGTGCGCGTCCACCACGAGCAGATGAACCGTATTCGAACCCACGTCGAGGACACCGAGTCTCATGTAAGGAACGCTACTGCGCCCGTGTGTCCGGCCGGCCGCCGCGGAGGTCTTCCCGTCGCCCCCGGCGCGCTTACTCTGGATTCGTGCCAAAGACGAAAAAGGCCAAGGCCGACAAGAGCGACAAGAAGACGAAGTCGGCGAAGCAGCAGCAGGTGGAGCCGGCACAGCAGCCGGCGCAGCCGCTCCTGCAGATCCGGTCCGGTCGCCCGGATCAGCCGGACGAGCAGGGGATCGACTTCCCGCGCGCGTGGGTCGAGTTTCCCGATCCGGCCGACGACGAGCAGGTGTTCCGCTGTGATCTGACATGGCTGACCTCTCGCTGGAGCTGCATCTTCGGCAGCGGCTGCCAGGGCATCCAGGCGGGCCGCGCGGACGACGGCTGCTGCACGCTGGGCGCGCACTTCTCGGACGAGGACGACGAGAAGCGGGTGGCGCAGCACGTGGCGCGCCTCACGCCGGACATCTGGCAGCACCACGAGGTGGGCACGCAGACCGGCTGGGTGTCGAAGGACGAGGACGGGGAGCGCCAGACCCGCCCCTACCAGGGGTCGTGCATCTTCCAGAACCGGCCTGGCTTCGCGGGCGGCGCGGGCTGCTCGCTGCACATCCTGGCGCTCAAGGAGGGCCGCGAGCCGCTGGAGACGAAGCCCGACGTGTGCTGGCAGCTGCCGGTCCGCCGGACGTACGAGTGGATCGACCGGCCGGATGACACGCGGGTGCTCCAGGTCTCGATCGGCGAGTACGACCGCAGGGGCTGGGGCCCGGGCGGCCACGACCTGCACTGGTGGTGCACGTCGGCGACCTCGGCGCACGGCGCGGGCGACCCGGTGTACGTCTCGTACGGCCCCGAGCTGACCGAGCTGATGGGCAAGGACGGCTACGCGAAGCTGGTCGAGCTCTGCGAGGAGCGCCTGGCCGCTTCGGCGGCGGGCCTGCGCCTCCCGGCCCCGCATCCGGCGGATCCGGGGCGGTAGGGACAGGGCCGGGGGCGCGGGGGCCGAGAGCTCCGGGGGTGCGGCCGCACCCCCGGACAGGCCCGGTCCGGAACACCGGCACACCGTCCTACGGGGACGACGTCCCCCCGGATCCCGACGGCGCGGGTGACGAGTCGCTGGGCGTCGGGTCGGGGCCGGGGGACGTCGGGTCCGGGCCGGGCGAGGTCGGGTCGGGGTCGGAGGGCGACGGGTCCCCGGGGCCGGTGGGCGGGTGCGAGGGCCCGGTCGGATCGGGGTCGGGCTCGCCGGTCCCCGGCCCGTGGCCGTGGCCCGGTCCGTGGCCGTGACCGTGTCCGGGCCAGTGCCCGTGGCCGTGGCCGGGCCCCCGGCCGGGCTGCCCGCTGCCCCAGCGCCCGTACCCCTCGATGGAGATGACCGCGCCGGACGGGTCGATCGCGACGCGCGCGCTCCAGTGCCCGCGCGGCTCGCGGTCCTGGTCGACATGGACCTGGAGGGTCACCGACTGGCCGGGCCGCAAGGTCCCGGAGGACCGGCTGAGGTACAGCCAGGAGGCGCCGGTGCGGGCGGACCACTCCACGGTGGAGCTGCCGGACGCGGTCAGCGTGATCAGGGTGGTGTCGCCACTGGGTTGCGCCTCCACGGTGAGCCGGCCGGGGCCCGCGCCCGCGCGCGTGGGCGGCGAGATCACCTCGACGGAGACGTCCGGCGCGTGACCGTTCTTGCTGAAGCGGGGGTCGGGGGCGGTGCTGGCGTTGCCCGCGTTCTCGTAGGCGTCGTCCGCGTGCTCGCCGCTCAGCGAGCCGGGACCGCCCAGCTCCCCGGCGCTGATGGAGCGTCCGTCGCTGCCCTCGCCGGTCTGCGGGGCGCCGCGGTAGGCGGCCCACAGGGCGATGACGGGGGCGGCCACCACGGTGGCGACCACAGTCGTCGTCACGGCGCGCGAGCGCAGCCGGTCCCGCCGGGCCGCGCGGTCCTTGGGGTCCATCGGGAAACCGCGCCGGTCGAAGCGGGGCGCGCCGCCGGGGTGCGGGGCGTGCATGGCGCGGTGCAGGGCGGCACGAGGGGCCTCGACGAGCGGCAGGGCCGCGGGCGTCACGGAGGTGCCGGGCCAGGAACCGGGGGCGGCGCGCTCGGCGGTGCGCCGGCAGCGGGGGCAGTCGTCGACGTGCCGGACCAGCTCGCGCCGCAGCGCGCTGGACAGCAGCAGCTGGTTGTCCCCGGTCAGGCGGGCGACGCTGGGGCAGGTGCCGGTCTCGACGACGGCCAGTGCGGCGCGGGTGCGCTCGACCTCGCAGGCGGCGGCCGCGAGCAGGTCGCGGGTGACGCCGGGGTCGGTGCCGAGGACGGCCGCGACCTCCCGCGGCGACAGCTGGTGGCGGACGGCCAGTTCGAGCGCCTCGCGCTGCTCGGGCGTGGTGCCGGCCGCCTCCGGCCAGGCCAGCTGGGCGAGTTGGCGGCGCCGCTCCTCGTGCAGGAGCGTGTCCTCGGGGGCCGGGGCCGGGGCCGGGGCCGCCGCGGCGCCGCTCTCCGGCGGCTCGGGCGGGCGCTTTCCTGACGCGTGCGTGCCCTGCCGCCTGCGCTTGGCCTCGGCGAGGCGGCGCAGACAGGACCAGCGGGCCAGCGCGTACAGCCAGGCCCTGCGGTCGGCCTCGGAGTCGGCGGCCGGGGCGCGCGAGCCGCGGCGCTCGGCGAGGGCGAGGGCGTCGCCGCATGCGGCGATCGCCTCATCGTGGTCGCAGAGCACGGAGAGGCAGTACGTGAACAGGCCGTCCAGACAGGGCTCGTACCGCGCCGGCGGGCGCTGCTGGACGGCGCGCTGCACCGGCCGCCTCGTCCCGGAGCGGTGCGCCCGGTGTGCGCCGGTGGGGTGCGTGGGGGTTTCCGGCCTGCTGCTCATCACCCGTGCGACCGTAGGCGGCTGGCCCGGGCCACTTCCGCCGCCTTGAGCACTTTTAATCCTTACGGGTGAAACGATCCCTCAAAGGGGGACAGGAACGCCGTATTCCGTGGCCAGCGCGGTGACACGGGGCAACCGCCAGTGGCATGGTCGGCCGCGATCCGGGCCGCGTTTCGGGGCCGCGATTTCGGGTCGTGCCTGGGCAGGGTCGGGCAAGGCCGGGAGGCCTGGCGTCGATCGCGTCGGCTGTTGTCAGAGGGGCCCGCTACCGTTCCGTGCATGGCTGCCCGTACGAAATCCGCCAAAGACCGTCCGTCCTACCGCTGCACCGAATGCGGCTGGCAGACGGCCAAGTGGCTGGGCCGCTGCGCCGAGTGCCAGGCGTGGGGGACGATCGAGGAGTACGGCGCGCCCGCGGTGCGCACGACCGCGCCGGGCCGCGTCACGACCTCCGCCCTGCCCATCGGCCAGGTCGACGGCAAGCAGGCGACCGCCCGCAGCACCGGCGTGCCCGAGCTGGACCGGGTGCTCGGCGGCGGCCTCGTGCCCGGCGCGGTGGTCCTGGTGGCGGGCGAGCCCGGCGTCGGCAAGTCCACGCTGCTCCTGGACGTGGCCGCCAAGGCCGCCGACGCCGAGCACAAGACGCTCTACGTCACCGGTGAGGAGTCCGCCTCCCAGGTCCGTATGCGCGCCGACCGCATCAAGGCGATCGACGACCACCTGTACCTGGCGGCGGAGACCGACCTCTCCGCGGTCCTCGGCCACCTGGACGCCGTCAAACCGGCCCTCCTGATCATGGACTCCGTACAGACGGTCGCCTCCCCCGAGATCGACGGGGCGCCCGGCGGCATGGCGCAGGTCCGCGAGGTCGCGGGCGCGCTGATCCGCGCGTCCAAGGAGCGCGGCATGTCCACGCTGCTCGTGGGACACGTCACGAAGGACGGCGCGATCGCGGGCCCCCGCCTCCTGGAGCACCTCGTGGACGTCGTCCTCAGCTTCGAGGGCGACCGGCACGCGCGGCTGCGCCTGGTCCGCGGCGTCAAGAACCGGTACGGGACGACGGACGAGGTCGGCTGCTTCGAGCTGCACGACGAGGGCATCACCGGACTCGCCGACCCCTCCGGCCTCTTCCTGACCCGGCGGGACGAGCCGGTCCCCGGCACCTGCCTGACCGTCACCCTGGAGGGCCGCCGCCCGCTGGTCGCCGAGGTCCAGGCCCTGACGGTGGACTCCCAGATCCCCTCGCCCCGCCGCACCACCTCCGGCCTGGAGACCTCCCGCGTCTCCATGATGCTGGCCGTGCTCGAACAGCGCGGCCGGATCAGCGCCTTGGGCAAGCGGGACATCTACTCCGCCACGGTCGGCGGCGTGAAGCTCACCGAACCCGCCGCCGACCTCGCCGTCGCGCTCGCCCTCGCCTCCGCCGCGAGCGACACCCCGCTGCCGAAGAACCTCGTCGCGATCGGAGAAGTAGGCCTGGCGGGCGAGGTCAGACGGGTCACCGGAGTGCAGCGCAGGCTCGCCGAGGCGCACCGGCTCGGCTTCACGCACGCGCTGGTGCCGGGCGACCCCGGAAAGATCCCGGCCGGTATGAAGGTCCTGGAAGTCGCCGATATAGGGGACGCTCTGCGGGTGCTGCCGAGGAGCCGTCGCCGAGAGGCCCCACGGGAGACGGAGGAGCGCCGGTAGACTTTGCCCTGGTCTCGCCTGTGCGTGCGAACGCGCCAGAACCCAGGGCGGCGCCTCAGAGTCTGCGATCCGGAGGAGTGCAGTGGCAGCCAACGACCGGGCGGCAGCTCTCGGTAAGGGGGGTTCCCCCCGGACGGATTCCGCGGGAGGGAGCTCCGGTGCGGACGGTTCGATGCGCGCGGCGCTGAGCGCGGTGGCGCCCGGCACCGGCCTGCGGGACGGTCTGGAGCGCATCCTCCGCGGCAACACCGGCGGGCTCATCGTCCTCGGCTCCGACAAGACCGTCGAGTCGATGTGCACCGGCGGCTTCGTCCTCGACGTGGAGTTCACCGCCACGCGCCTGCGCGAGCTGTGCAAGCTCGACGGCGGCATCGTGGTCTCCTCGAACCTCGACAAGATCCTGCGGGCCGGCGTCCAGCTGGTCCCGGACCCGATGATTCCCACCGAGGAGACCGGGACCCGGCACCGCACCGCGGACCGGGTGAGCAAGCAGGTCGGCTTCCCCGTCGTCTCCGTCTCGCAGTCGATGCGGCTGATCGCGCTCTACGTGGACGGGCAGCGCCGCGTCCTGGAGGACTCGGCGGCCATCCTGTCCCGGGCCAACCAGGCGCTCGCCACCCTGGAGCGGTACAAGCTGCGGCTCGACGAGGTCGCGGGCACGCTCTCCGCGCTGGAGATCGAGGACCTGGTCACCGTCCGGGACGTCACCGCGGTCGCGCAGCGCCTGGAGATGGTGCGCCGCATCGCCACCGAGATCGCTGAGTACGTCGTCGAGTTGGGCACCGACGGACGCCTGCTGGCGCTCCAGCTCGACGAGTTGATCGCCGGCGTCGAGCCCGAGCGCGAGCTGGTCGTACGGGACTACGTGCCCGAGCCGACGGCCAAGCGGTCCCGCACCGTCGACGAGGCGCTCACCGAGCTGGACTCGCTGCACCACGGGGAGCTCCTCGAACTGCCCACCGTGGCCCGCGCCCTGGGGTACACCGGCTCGCCCGAGGCGCTGGACTCCGCCGTGTCGCCGCGCGGCTTCCGGCTCCTCGCCAAGGTGCCGCGGCTGCCGGGCGCCATCATCGACCGGCTCGTGGAGCACTTCGGCGGCCTGCAGAAGCTGCTCGCCGCCAGCGTGGACGACCTCCAGACCGTGGACGGCGTCGGGGAGGCGCGGGCGCGCAGCGTGCGGGAAGGGTTGTCGCGGCTCGCGGAGTCCTCGATCCTGGAGCGGTACGTCTAGCTACGCCTGCGTACGTCCAGGTACATGGGGGCGTGGGGCATGGGGGCAATGGGGGCATGGGGGCGTGCTGCCCGCCTGGCTCGCGTCAGTCCGCCTTGAGGACGAACGACGTCTGCGTCTTGGCCAGCTGCGCCCCCTTGACCTCCACCAGGTACGTACCGAACCCGGCCGTCCCCGCCGGAGGCGTGGCGCAGTGCGGCGCGCTCGGCTTCCGGTCCCACGTCAGCGTCTGCGTGATCTTGCCTCCCGCCGGCACCTGCATCAGCAGGCTGCCGGTCCGCGCCGGGCAGTCCTCGGACGACCAGTACTTCTTGTCGTCGTCCGCCTTCGTGATCGTGACGACCGTCGTCTGCGCCCCGAGGTCCACCTTGCAGGTCTTCTCGGTGGTGTTCTTGACGACCACTTCCAGCTTCGGCTTCTCCCCGGGCGCGTAGGAGTTGTGGAGGCTGCGCACCGACAGCGTCACGCCACCCGTCGTGCAGTCGGGCAGGCTGGAGCCCGCCGGGACCTGGTCGCCGGAGACCGAACCGGCCGCGCTTCCCGTGCCGTTGCCCTTGCCGTTGCCGCCGGCGCCGCCCGCCGAGTCGCCCGCGCCGCCGGCTCCTCCGCCGCCGCCCGCACCCGCGGAACCGCCCGCGCCCGCGCCGGAACCAGAGCCGCCGTCCGTGCCCGAACCGCCCGACTCGTCGCGGCCGCCCGGGTGTTCACTGATCGCGGGACCGGTGCCGGAGGGGCCCGGCGTGATCGCGTCCGTCGGGTGCTTGCCGTTGGATCCGTCGGCGCCGTCGTTCCCTTCCCCGCCGCCCAAGTTGACGATCCAGACGACGAGCAGCGCCAACAGCGCCACGACAGACGCCAGAACCACCCTCCGGCGCCAGTAGATGGAGGAGGGAAGCGGCCCGATCGGATTGCGCAGAGATCCCACGGCCCAAACCTTACGAGAGATCGGGCCGTACTCCTGCGTCCACCCGCCGCCCACCGTCAAGTTTTCCGGATCATCATCACGCGCGGGGCGTCAGGAGGCGGGGTGAGGGGCGGCCCGGGCATTGCGTACTGTCCGTCACCATGGGAACCATCGACTCCGATCTCTATCGCGGCATCACCGACTTCGCCCACGACACCCCCTCGTGGTTCCAGCACCTCATGGAGGTGTGGACGGAGCTGGGCCTGCTGACGTTCGCCGTGCTGTTCGTCGTGGCCTGGGCGCGGGCGCGGCGCGGTGATCCACGGTCGTTCGCGGTCGCGGTGCTCGCGCCGCTGGGGACCGCGGTGGCGTACGTGTGCAGCGAGTTGATCAAGTCGGGGATCGACGAGGAGCGGCCGTGCCGGGCCGTGGCGGGGGCGCTGCCCTCCCTGGTCTCCTGCCCCGTCTACGGGGACTGGTCCTTCCCCAGCAACCACGCCACCATCGCCGCCGCGGCGGCGGTCGGGCTGGCGCTGGCCTGGCCGAGGATCGGTCTGCTGACCGTCCCGATGGCGCTCCTCATGGCGTTCTCGCGGGTCTTCGTGGGCGTGCACTACCCGCACGACGTCGCGGCCGGACTGCTGCTCGGCACGCTCGTCGCCCTCCTCCTCATCCGCCTCGTCACCCGGCCGGGAGCGCGGGTGACGGAGGCGATGCGGGGCTCCGGAAACGGGCTCGCCCGCTGGTTCGCGGGCCCGGGGGCGCCGGCCCGGCCCGGGCCTGGGCCTGGTTATGCGAAGCGGTCGTCGCGGGTCGGTGCGCATCGGCGATGAGCGGAGCGGGTGCCACGGGGGGCTGCGCCTGAGCTAGGCCGGTGGGTTGGGTGGGGCCGGGCCGGTGTACCTCCTCGGCCGGTACGGTCTGACCCCCCGCTGTCCGCCCAGAGGCTCTGACCCGGTGCCTGGTCCCTGCGGTGTCCTGCGGGGGCACACCGCCCCGTCCCCACCCGCACGTCTCGCACGCGACCGCGCCCCGGTGGACCGTCCGGCCCGGGCGAGCACCGCCGTCGCCTCGGAGACCGCCCCCCCGCCTGGGGAAGCCGCCCCGCCTTGGGCAATCTGCCTCCCCCAGACTCCGTCCGGGGGGACCCCCAGGGCGGCAGGGTGGGCAAGGCGGCACCCCAGCGCCGGACGCGCTACCGAAACAGGGCCCGCAACAACCCCGCCCCGGGCACCCAGCCCGCCTTGGGCAATCTGCCTCCCCCAGACTCCGTCCGGGGGGACCCCCAGGGCGGCAGGGTGGGCAAGGCGGCACCCCAGCGCCGGACGCGCTACCGAAACAGGGCCCGCAACAACCCCGCACAAACAGACCCCGCACCTCCCGACGCGGGTCGCCCCCGGCCCCGCCCCAGGACATGGCAGGATCGGAGTGCCATGACTGCGCTCACGAAGACCCCCGAGAACGTCCCCGGCCGCTCCGATCTTCACGAACCCGTCATCGACTGGTTCGACACCCACGCC
The DNA here is from genome assembly GCF_044465085.1 of Streptomyces sp. NPDC049813. Lineage (NCBI taxonomy): Bacteria > Bacillati > Actinomycetota > Actinomycetes > Kitasatosporales > Streptomycetaceae > Streptomyces > Streptomyces sp. NPDC049813. Next base: position 17,095 of record NZ_JBITLI010000015.1, read on the forward strand.
CGCGACCTGCCCTGGCGCCGCCCGGACGCGGGCCCCTGGTCCGTGATGGTCAGCGAGTTCATGCTCCAGCAGACACCGGTGAGCCGGGTGCTGCCCGTGTACGAGCAGTGGATCACCCGCTGGCCCCGCCCCGCCGACCTCGCGAAGGACGCCCCGGGCGAGGCCGTACGGGCCTGGGGCCGGCTCGGCTACCCGCGGCGCGCCCTGCGCCTGCACGGCGCCGCCGTCGCCATAACGGAACGGCACGGCGGCGACGTACCGACGGGCCACGCCCAGCTGCTGGCGCTGCCGGGCATCGGGGAGTACACCGCGGCCGCCGTCGCCTCGTTCGCGTACGGGCAGCGGCACGCCGTCCTCGACACGAACGTGCGGCGGGTCCTCGCCCGGGCCGTGGCCGGCGTGCAGTACCCGCCGAACGCCACCACCGCCGCCGAGCGCAAGCTCGCCCGCGCCCTGCTGCCCGAGCAGGACGCGGTCGCCGCCAAGTGGGCCGCCGCCTCCATGGAGTTGGGCGCGCTGGTGTGCACGGCCAAGAACGAGGAGTGCCACCGCTGCCCGATCGCCGCGATGTGCACCTGGCGGCTGGCCGGCAAGCCCGCGCACGACGGGCCCGCGCGGCGCGGACAGACGTACGCGGGGACGGACCGTCAGGTACGCGGCAAGCTGCTGGCCGTGCTGCGGGACGCCGTCGGCCCGGTCCCGCAGGCCGCGCTCGACGGCGTGTGGCACGAGCCGGTGCAGCGGGCCCGCGCCCTGGACGGGCTGGTCGACGACGGACTCGTGGAACCCCTCCCGGGCGGGCTGTACCGGCTGCCCATGGGCTGAGCAGGCCGTCTCCGGGCCGTCTTCCGGCGTTTCGGCGGTTCGTTACACAACCGACGGACAGCCGTGCGTTCGTCGCAGGCTGGAACGGACATCGCCGTGACAACACCTCCGTAACTTCTCCCTCATGACCGCACATGACCGGTGCGGGCCAACGGGGAACAGGTAGCGGGAGGCGGTTGATCATGGCGCACGGCGGAGAGGTGCTGGGGTTCGAGGAGTACGTCCGGACGCGGCAGGACGCCCTGCTGCGCAGTGCCCGGCGCCTGGTGCCGGACCCGGTCGACGCCCAGGACCTGCTGCAGACCGCGCTCGTGCGTACGTACGGCCGCTGGGAGGGCATAGCCGATAAGCGGCTGGCCGACGCGTACCTGCGCCGGGTCATGATCAACACGCGGACCGAGTGGTGGCGCGCCCGGAAGCTGGAAGAGGTCCCGACCGAGCAGCTCCCCGAGTCCTCGATGGACGACTCCACGGAGCAGCACGCCGACCGCGCGCTCCTGATGGACATCATGAAGGTGCTGGCACCGAAGCAGCGCAGCGTCGTGGTGCTGCGACACTGGGAGCAGATGTCCACAGAGGAGACGGCCGCCGCCCTCGGCATGTCGGCCGGAACCGTGAAGAGCACGCTGCACCGCGCCCTCGCCCGGCTCCGTGAGGAGCTGGAGAGCCGCGACCGCGAAGAGCGGATGTCCAGCGCGCTCGAACGTGAGGAGCGGGAGCGTTGCGCGGCCTAGGCACACGTGCCTCTCGGTTCCGTGGGGTCCTGAGGGTCCTGGGGGTTCTGCAGGCGGGGCGTTCGGCCATTGCCGGGATCGCCGCCGTCGGAGTTCTCCTCGGGGCCCTCGTGGCCTGTTCCGCCGGCGGGACCGGCGCCCGCGACGAGGGCCCGGCCCGGACGGACCCGGTGGGCGCGACGGAGCCGGCCGCCTCCGCGAGCGCCGCACCGCCCACGACCCCGACGACCCCCAAGCCGGTGAACGCGGTGCGCCTGGTGAAGGACGACCCCCGGGTCAGCACCGACATCAAGCGCGACCTCAAGCCCTGCGTGGCGAACGAGTACCCGGTCGACGTGAGCTACGGCAATCTCACCGGCGGTGCGTCGAGCGATGTCGTGATCAATGTGATGACCTGCGGTGACGCCGTCGGCATCGGGACCTATGTGTACCGGGACGAGGACGGCACCTACCGGAACGTCTTCCAGACCGAGGAACCCCCGGTCTACGGGGAGATAGACCGGGGTGATCTGGTGGTCACCAAACAGGTCTACGAGAAGGGCGACTCGGTCGCCTCTCCGTCGGGCGAGGAGGTCCTCACCTACCGCTGGAGCGGAACGCGCTTCGCCCAGGAGAGCCGCACGCACAACGATTACAGCCACGCCGTGGACGGGGAGTCCCCCGCCCCCACGGACGACGGCTGAGCACAGCCACAGGCACGCAGTTCGAGACGACCGGATGGAGACCGCATGGGCGCCATGGGCGAGCGCAAGGGGGAGCAGACCCACGTGCTGTTCGTCGAGGACGACGACGTCATCCGCGAGGCCACCCAGCTCGCTCTGGAGCGGGACGGCTTCGCCGTCACGGCCATGCCCGACGGGCTCGCGGGCCTTGAGGCGTTCCGCGCGGACCGGCCGGACATCGCGCTGCTCGACGTGATGGTGCCGGGGCTCGACGGGGTCTCCCTGTGCCGTCGCATCCGGGACGAGTCCACGGTTCCGGTGATCATGCTCTCCGCGCGCGCGGACTCCATCGACGTCGTGCTCGGCCTGGAGGCCGGGGCGGACGACTATGTGACCAAGCCGTTCGACGGGGCCGTGCTCGTCGCCCGCATCCGTGCCGTGCTGCGCCGCTTCGGCCACGCGGGCGGTCCCGCCGCGGGCTCCTCCCCGGCCGTGGAGGAGCCGGCCGGCGCCGAGGGCGGCGTCCTGCACTTCGGTGACCTGGAGATCGACACGGAGGGCATGGAGGTGCGCAAGGACGGCGCCACGGTGGCGTTGACGCCGACGGAGATGCGGCTGCTCCTGGAGTTCTCCTCGGCGCCCGGCACCGTCCTCTCCCGCGACAAGCTCCTGGAGCGGGTCTGGGACTACGGCTGGGGCGGGGACACCCGCGTCGTCGACGTCCACGTCCAGCGGCTGCGCACGAAGATCGGCCAGGACCGGATCGAGACGGTCCGCGGCTTCGGCTACAAACTGAAGGCCTGAGCGGGCCGATGGGGAAGCGGATATGAGGGGGACGAGAGACGAGGCGCGGGCGCCGCGCCCGCGCCGGGCACGCGATTCCGGCGAGGGCTCCGGCGGCCCCGGGGGTCCCGGTGGCCGCGGGGGTCCCGGTGGCCCCGGAGGTCCCGGTGGCCGCGGGGGTCCCGGTGGCCCCGGAGGTCCCGGTGTCCCCGGAGGTCCCGGTGGCCGCGGGGGCCCGGGCGCGGGTGGCGCCCGTTCCCGGGTCACGCTGCGCACCCTCCTGCCCCGGCGGCTGCGGCGCAGCCTGCACACCGGGGTGCGGTGGAAGATCAGCGTGGCGATCGCGCTGGTCGGCGCCCTCGTCGCGGTCGCCCTGAGCCTGGTGGTGCACAACGCCGCCCGGGTCTCGATGCTGGACAACGCCCGCGACGTCCAGGACGAGCGGATCCAGTTCGTGCAGCGGCAGTTCGAGGCCCGGGGCGGCAATCTGCCCGTCGGCTTCAAGGTGAACGACCCCGACCTGCCGCGCGAGCTGCGGGCCAAGGCGCTCTCCGGCCGCCGCGCCACCTACGTCTCCGAGCCGTCGAACGGCGTGCCCGACATCTGGGCCGCGGTCCCGCTGAGCAACGGCGACCTGCTCTCGGTGCACACCCGGTTCACCGACCGCAGCGCCACCGTCATGAACGACCTCGACCAGGCCCTCCTCATCGGTTCCATCTCGGTCGTCTTCGGCGGCAGCGCGCTCGGCGTCCTCATCGGCGGCCAGCTCTCCCGGCGGCTGCGCAAGGCGGCGGGTGCGGCCCGCGAGGTCGCCCGGGGCGGCACCGACGTCCGCGTACGGGAGGCCATCGGCGGTGTGGTGCGCGACGAGACCGACGATCTCGCCCGGGCCGTCGACGCGATGGCCGACGCGCTGCAGCAGCGGCTAGAGGCGGAGCGGCGGGTCACCGCGGACATCGCGCACGAGTTGCGTACGCCCGTCACCGGCCTGCTCACGGCGGCCGAGCTGCTGCCCGAGGGCCGGCCCAGCGAGCTGGTGAAGGACCGGGCGCAGGCCATGCGCACCCTCGTCGAGGACGTGCTCGAAGTGGCGCGGCTGGACAGCGCCGCCGAGCGGGCCGAGTTGCAGGACATCATGCTCGGCGAGTTCGTGGAGCGCCGGATCGCGGCCCGCGCCGCCGACGGCGTCTCCGTCCAGGTGATCCACGAGTCCGAGGTGACGACCGACCCGCGCCGCCTGGAGCGCATCCTGATCAACCTGCTGGCGAACGCCTCCAAGCACGCCCGGCCGCCCATAGAGGTGAGCGTCGAGGGCCGCGTCATCCGGGTGCGCGATCACGGGCCCGGGTTCCCGGAGGAGCTGCTGGAGGAGGGGCCGAGCCGGTTCCGCACCGGCGCCGCCGACCGTGCGGGCCACGGCCACGGCCTCGGCCTGACCATCGCGGCGGGCCAGGCCCAGGTGCTGGGCGCCCGCCTCACCTTCCGTAACGTGCGCCCGCCGGGAGCCGAACCCGACACCCCGGCCGAGGGTGCCGTGGCAGTGCTGTGGCTGCCGGAACACGCCCCGACCAACACCGGCAGCTTCCCGATGCTGCGCCTACCCGACACCACCGCCCAGTAGCCCACCCTCGCCCCAGCCCCGGCCCCGGCTCCGGCCTCTGCTCCGGCCCCGACCCCGGCCCGGCCCCTGCTCCGGCTCCGGCCCCCGCCCCAGCCCCTGCTCCAGCTCCGGGCTCGGCCCCAGCCCCCGCTCCGGCTCCGGCCCCAGCCCCGGCCCCCGCTCCAAGAGAAACCGGCCCCGGCGCCGAGGCGCCGGGGCCGGTCAACAGCCGAGTGCGGATGTGGGGGCGGTCCGCTCAGACGGACTCTGCCACCGTCCTGCCGCCCCGCGCGGCGTCCCCAGCCGCACCGCCCTCGGCCGGCTCGTCCGGGCCCGCCGCCTTGTCGGGACCGGCGCCCCGCAGCGCGACCTCCTTCACGAACCACGCCGCCACGAGCGCGCCGACCGCCACGATGGAGCCGAGCAGGAACGCGGAGTGCGTGCCGGAGGAGACGGCGAACTGGTAGGCCTCGCGGGCCTGGACCGGCAGCTTCGCCAGGCTGGCCGCGTCCAGCTGCGCCGAGTGCTCGGTGACCTTCCCGCCGAGGGCGCCGGCCCGCTGGGCCATGACGTCCTGCACCTTGTTGTTGAACAGGGCGCCCATGATGGCGACGCCGAAGGACGAACCCAGGGTGCGGAAGAGCGTGGTGGAGGAGGAGGCGACGCCCATGTCCTTCATCTCGACGCTGTTCTGCGCGACGAGCATGGTGATCTGCATCAGGCAGCCCATGCCGGCGCCGAGGACGGCCATGTAGAGACCGGAGGTGAGGCGCGAGGTGCCGGTGTCCATCTGCGCCAGCAGGAAGAGCCCCGCCACCATCAGGACGCTGCCGACGATCGGGAAGACCTTGTACTTGCCGGTGCTGGTGGTGACCCGGCCCGCGACCAGCGAGACGACCATCATCGACAGCAGCATCGGCAGGAGCAGCAGACCGGAGTTGGTCGCGGACGCGCCCTGTACGGCCTGCTGGTAGAGCGGCAGGAAGAGCACCGCGCCGAACATCACGAAGCCGGTGATGAAGCCGATCAGGGACATCAGCGTGAAGTTGCGGCTGCGGAAGATGTGCAGCGGCACGATCGGTTCGGCAGCCCTGGTCTGGGAGAAGACGAAGCCGACGAGCGCGGCGACACCGATGCCGGCCAGCTCCATGATCACGGCGGAGCTCCACGCGTACTCGGTACCGCCCCAGGTCGTGACCAGCACGATCGAGGTGATGCCGATGGTGAGCAGGGCCGCGCCGAGATAGTCGATCTTGCCCTTGCTGCGCTTCTTCGGCAGGTGGAGCACGGCGGTGATCATGACGAGGGCGACGGCGCCGATCGGCAGGTTGATGTAGAAGGCCCAGCGCCAGCCGAGGTGGTCGGTGATGGTGCCGCCGACCAGCGGTCCGCCGATCATGGCGAGCGCCATCACGCCGGCCATCATGCCCTGGTACTTGCCGCGCTCCCGGGGCGGGATCAGGTCGCCGATGATCGCCATGACGCCGACCATGAGGCCGCCGGCGCCGAGGCCCTGGACGGCCCGGAAGCCGATCAGCTGGCCCATGTCCTGGGCCATGCCGCTGAGCGCGGAGCCGATCAGGAAGATGACGATGGAGGTCAGGAAGGCGCCCTTCCTGCCGTACATGTCGCCGACCTTGCCCCAGATCGGGGTGGAGGCGGCGGTGGCGAGCGTGTAGGCGGTGACCACCCAGGAGAGGTGGTCGAGTCCGCCGAGCTCACCGACGATCGTCGGCATCGCGGTGCCGACGATCATGTTGTCGAGCATGGCCAGGAGCATGGCGATCATCAGCGCCATCAGCACGACGCGTACGCTGCGTGGTTGTTTCGCCTGCTCTTTGTCGTGTATCGCCGCTGTCGCCATGTTCCCCAGCTCCCCCAGGTACGGATGGATCGCCGGGTACTTACTTGACGCCCGGCTAGTTACCTACGATGGTGAAGGTAGAGCGGAAACTAGCCGGGCGTCAAGTAAGTTTCTCCCAAGGGACTTCCGAGGAGCACGAGAGGCACGCGATGGTCACGGGCAGCAGCAAGCCGCAGCAGCGGCGCGGGAACACGCGCCAGCGCATTCAGGACGTGGCCCTCGAACTCATCGCCGAGCAGGGATACGAGAAGACCTCCCTCAGAGAGATCTCCGAGCGCCTGGGCGTCACCAAGGCCGCGCTCTACTACCACTTCAAGACCAAGGAAGACATCGTCGTCAGCCTCTTCGACGACCTGATGACCCCGATCGACGAGCTGATCGTCTGGGCCGGGCAGCAGCCGCCCACCCTGGAGACGAAGCGCGAGATCCTCACCCGGTACGGGGTCGCGCTGACCAATGCGGCGCCACTGTTCCGCTTCATGCAGGAGAACCAGGCGACGATGCGCGAGCTGCGGATCGGCGAGGACTTCAAGGACCGGATGAAGGAACTCCTCGACCACCTGCTGCCCGAGCACGTCACCCTGACCAACCGGGTGCGCTGCTTCAGCGCGCTGTTCTCCATGCACGCCGGAATGTTCGTGCTCCGGGACGTCGAAGGCGACCTCGAGGAGAAGCGCGAAGCCATCCTCGAGGTCGCCACGGACCTGGTCACCCAGGCCCACCGGAGCTGAGCCCCGGCGGAGCACCGCCGCAGGTGCGGATCAGACGTGCACGCCCTTGGAGTGCAGGAAGGACACGGGGTTCACCGCGGAGCCGTAGTTCGGCGTCGTGCGGATCTCGAAGTGCAGGTGCGGGCCGCTGGAGTTGCCGGTGTTGCCGGACTTGGCGATGTGCTGGCCCGTGGTCACGCTCTGGCCGACGTGGACGTCGACGCGGGACAGGTGCGCGTACTGCGAGTACGTGCCGTTGCCGTGCTTGATGACGACGGCGTTGCCGTAGGCGGGGCCGTCGCCGGCGCCGTTGCCGCCGGTCTTGACGACGGTGCCGCCGTGCGCGGCCATCACGTCCGTGCCGAGCGGCACGGCGAAGTCCTGGCCGGAGTGCTTGCCGGAGGCCCACATGCCGCCGCCCTGGGCGTAGCCGGCGGAGAGCTTGTAGCTCTTGACCGGGTCGATCCAGGAGGCGGCCTTCTTCTCGGCGGCCTCCTTGGCCTTCGCGGCGGCTTCCTTGGCGGAGGCGGCGGCCTTGGCCTGGGCGGTGGCCTGCGCCTCGACGGAGGAGGCGGAGACGCCCGGCAGCGCGCCCTGGGCGGAGTCGGCGGCGAACGCGGCCCCGGCGCCCAGCGCGGCGGTCATTCCGAGACCGGCGGCCACGACGGCGGCACGCTTGCGGAAGATCGACGTGGTGGGGCGGTGGGACATGGTGCGCTTCGACATGCGGGAGACCTCTTCGAGCTTCGGGGACATTCGGGTCCGGTGCGCCCGCCGGGAACCTGAGCGGATTCCGCCGGGCGGGAAGGGACCCGGCTCACGTCCTCGTGTCGCCGGGTCGGCCATCCCTTGGTAACCCCCACCCCCACCTCGGCTCAAAAGCCTCATCTACTACGAAACCTCGTACCGTCCCGGGGTGACGGCGGTCTCTTGACACCCCTCGCGAACCCCACCCGAAGTGCCGGATTTATCCGCCGATCCATGGTTTAGGCCCACTTGGCACACCCGATCCCCAGCCCTCCGGGCCGCACATGCCTCTTTGTTCCTAAAACGGACAAATCACTGCCGCCCATCGACCACGTAACAACCGCCCCACGAGACCAACGTCCCACTATTTCGGTTAGTACGGGACAAATCACCTGTGCGGCTTGTCACCGGCGGGCAAGATCCAACCTCCGCCGAATGTGATCGGGGCTACGCTCCCGGACCATGGATCCCGCTGTCCTCGGCACCCGGCTCGCCTCCGGCCTGATCGCCCCCGCGCTCAGGAAACTGCTCGTCCAGGAAGGCCCCGGGGCGGGCCTCACCGACCGCCCCGTCCGCATCTCCGGACTCGTCTCCTTCCAGGGCGAGAAGCGCACGCTGACCGAGCGGGACGTCGAGCGCCTGGCCGACAAGCTCGTCGCCGCCGCGCTCGACGGCCCCGGCGAGCCCCCGTTCCCGTACGACGAGCGCGAAGCGGTGGTGCTCGCGCTCGCCGGGACCCTGCGCTCCCTGGGCGAGCTGGGCATGGACGACGTCCAGGCGGTCCGGCTCGGCCACCGTGAGCTGGCCCGCGCCCTGCGCACCGCGGCCCCCGCCCCCGGCCTGTCCACCGACGCCGCCTACTTCCTGGACTCCCTCACCGAGTGGGCGTGCCTGCACATCCTGCACTTCTTCACCCAGCGGTCGACCTTCGTCGCCCGCACCCTGGTGGAGCAGAGCAGGGGGCAGGCCGAGACCATCGCCAAGCTGGACGCGCTGCTCGCGCGGGTCCCGGGCGGCGCCACGGACCGCGCGTTCGAACAGCGCTACCGGCGTTATCTGGCCCTGCGCCACAACCGCCTGACGATCTTCGGCCTCGACGCGCCCGACACCGCCGACACCTGGCCCCTCGACCTGGCCTACCTCGACCTCGAAGCGACCGCCACCGAGGACGGCCCGCCCGGCCCCGGCGCCCCCGAACCCGCCGCGGTCACCGTGCGCGTGCCCGCCGCCGACACGCTCGCGGACCACGACCGCGTCCTGCTGCGCGGCGGCGCCGGCTCCGGGAAGACCACCCTCATCCAGTGGCTGGCCACCACCACCGAGGACCGCGTCCCCTATGTCCTGCCGCTGCGCACGCTCATCCGCGCGCCCCGCCTTCCGGCCCCCGCCGACTTCCTGGCCGGTACGGACTGCCCGCACACCCCGCCCGACGGGTGGGCCGAGCGCGTGCTGAGCGACGGCCGCGCCCTTGTCATGGTCGACGGCCTCGACGAGGTGCCCGCCGCCGACCGCACCCGCGTACGCGACTGGCTGCTCGCCCTCGTGCGCGGCTACCCCGGCAACCGCTGGCTGCTCACCGCCCGCCCCACCGCCGTCCGCCCCGAGTGGCTGGCCGGCGACGGCTTCACCGAACTCGCCCTGGCCCCCATGGACGGCCCCCGCGTCACCGCCTTCGTCCGGCGCTGGCACACCGCGGCCGGCGCCCCCGAGCACGAGGAACCCCTCCTCGACGCCCTGCGCACCAAACCCGACCTCGCCCGGCTCGCCGCCAACCCCCTGCTGTGCGGCCTGATCTGCGCCCTGCACCGGGCCCGGCGCGGCTACCTCCCGCCCCGCCGCAAGGCCCTGTACGACGCCGCCCTCCAGATGATCCTCACCGAACGGGACCGGCAGCGCGGCATGAGCGGCCTCGACGGCATCGCCCTGGAGACCGAGGACCAGATCGAACTCCTCCAGCGCCTCGCCTACGCCCTCGTCCTGGCCGGCCGCAGCGAGATGGACGAGGAGACGGCCCTCTCCCTCCTCGAACGCGCGATGTCCTCCGTCCCCGCGGCCGCCGCCCAGGGCGACGCACCCGCGATCCTGCGCCATCTCCTGCTCCGCAGCGGCGTCCTGCGCAGCCCGGCCCCGGGCGTCCTCGACTTCGCCCACCGCACCTTCCTCGACCACCTCGCCGCCCGGTACGCCGTGGAGGAGGGCCACTTCGACGTCCTGCTCGGCCGCGCCGAGGACACCCAGTGGGAGGACGTCCTGCGCATGGCCGTCGCGCACGCCCGCACCCGCGAGCGCGGGCGCCTGCTGCGCGGCCTGCTCACCGCGGACAGCCCGCGCATGACCCTGCTGGCCCTGGCCTGCCTCCAGGACGCGACCTCGGTCGACCAGGAGGTCGCGGAGGAGGTGCGACGGCGGGCGGCGACCCTGATCCCGCCGGCCTCGAAGGCGGAAGCGGAGCGCCTGGCCCAGGCCGGCCGGCTCGTCCTGGAACTCCTGCCCGGGCCCGGGGGCCTCACGGACGACGCGGCGCTCGCGGTGACCGTGACCGCGTCCCTGCTCGGCGAGGAGGGCTCACTGCCGGTGTTGAAGAAGTACCGGGAGCACCCGTCGTTCGAGGTCCGGCGCCAGTTGGTCGGCACCTGGCACCGGTTCCCCGCGCAGCGGTACGCCGACGAGGTGCTGGCCCATGTGGACCGCGACCGGCTCGATCTGACCGTGCGCGAGCGCGGCCAGTGGGAGGCGGCCCGGTCCATGACGGGGTGGCGGCGGCTCGACCTCACGGGCCCGTACACGTGGCAGGAGATCCTCGCGGTCGCGGACCGGGAGCGGCTGGAGGCCCTCGCGCTGGCCGACAACCCTGCGGTGGAGGACCTGGCGCCGCTCGCGGAGCTGCCCGCTCTGCGGTCGCTGTCGCTGACCCGCTGCCCGCACCTCACCGACGTCACGCCGCTCGCCGGGCTTTCCCTGGACTACCTCGGCGTCACCGACATGCCCGGCGTCCGGGGTCTCGACCGGCTGAAGCGGCTCTCCTCGCTGACGGTCGGCCACCCGCTGTCCGGCGTGGCGCTCACCGACGAGCTGCCGTTCTCGGACCGGCTGCGGGCCCTGTATCTGACCCGGGGCGCGACGGCCACCACCGGCCTGCGGGCGCTGCCCGTCCTGTCCGGGCTCACCTACCTCAGCCTGAGCGCCACCCTGGACCGCCTGACCGCCGACGACTGGGAGGAGCTGGCCGGTCACGCGTGGCTGACCGGTCTCTTCCTGGCCGGGGACATCCTGCCCCCGGTGCCGCTGCCGGAGCTGCCCCGCATCACCCGGCTCGGCCTGCACCTGCCCGGTGGCCCCGGCCAGTTCGCCCGGCACGCCCCGCTCTTCCCCGCGGTCCGCGCCGTCGAGGTCTTCCCGGGCCGCCGGGGCGACCAGGACCCGGCCCCGTACGCCCGGCTCTTCCCGGCGGCCGAGGTCACGGTCGCCGCCCGCTGACCCCGGCGGGCTCGTCCGCACTCCGCGCGGTGGCCGGTGACACGAAGAAGCGGTGGCCGGTGGCACGACGCAAGGGTGGGCCCGGACCGTCCAGAAGGAACGGTCCGGGCCCACCCTTTTCAGGCTCGCCCCGGAGGGGTTACGCGTCCTTGCTCAGGTTCGGCCCCGCGGAGCCACCCGCGGCCGCGTCCTCGATCGGCGGGACGTCGGGCAGCGCCGACTTCTCCTCGCCGCGGAAGGTGAAGGTCTTGCTGTCGCCCTCGCCCTCCGTGTCGACGACCACGATGTGGCCCGGACGCAGCTCGCCGAAGAGGATCTTCTCCGAGAGGGTGTCCTCGACCTCGCGCTGGATCGTGCGACGCAGCGGACGCGCGCCCAGCACCGGGTCGTACCCCTTCTTGGAGAGGAGCTCCTTCGCGGACTGCGAGAGCTCCAGGCCCATGTCGCGGTCCTTGAGACGCTCGTCCACCTTGCCGACCATCAGGTCGACGATCTTCAGGATGTCGTCCTGCGAGAGCTGCGGGAAGACGACGACGTCGTCGACACGGTTGAGGAACTCGGGCCGGAAGTGCTGCTTGAGCTCGTCCGAGACCTTGTTCTTCATCCGCTCGTAGTTGGACTTCGTGTCACCCGTGGCCGCGAAACCGAGGTTGAACCCCTTGGAGATGTCCCGCGTACCGAGGTTGGTCGTCATGATGATGACCGTGTTCTTGAAGTCCACGACGCGGCCCTGGGAGTCGGTCAGGCGACCGTCCTCCAGGATCTGCAGCAGCGAGTTGAAGATGTCCGGGTGGGCCTTCTCCACCTCGTCGAAGAGGACGACGGAGAACGGCTTGCGGCGCACCTTCTCGGTCAGCTGGCCGCCCTCTTCGTAGCCCACGTAGCCGGGGGGCGAACCGAAGAGACGCGAGACCGTGTGCTTCTCGCTGAACTCCGACATGTCGAGGGAGATCAGCGCGTCCTCGTCGCCGAAGAGGAACTCGGCGAGCGCCTTGGACAGCTCCGTCTTACCGACACCGGACGGACCGGCGAAGATGAACGAACCACCCGGACGCTTCGGGTCCTTCAGACCGGCCCGCGTACGGCGGATCGCCTTCGAGAGCGCCTTGACGGCGTCCTTCTGGCCGATGACGCGCTTGTGGAGCTCGTCCTCCATGCGCAGCAGACGCGAGGACTCCTCCTCGGTCAGCTTGAAGACCGGGATACCGGTGGCGGTCGCGAGGACCTCGGCGATCAGCTCGCCGTCGACCTCGGCGACGACGTCCATGTCGCCGGCCTTCCACTCCTTCTCGCGCTTGGCCTTCGCCGCAAGCAGCTGCTTCTCCTTGTCGCGGAGAGAGGCCGCCTTCTCGAAGTCCTGGGAGTCGATGGCCGACTCCTTGTCGCGACGGACGCCCGCGATCTTCTCGTCGAACTCGCGGAGGTCCGGCGGCGCGGTCATCCGGCGGATGCGCATCCGGGAACCGGCCTCGTCGATCAGGTCGATCGCCTTGTCCGGCAGGAAGCGGTCCGAGATGTACCGGTCGGCCAGGGTGGCGGCCTGGACGAGGGCCTCGTCCGTGATGGAGACCCGGTGGTGGGCCTCGTAGCGGTCGCGCAGACCCTTGAGGATCTCGATGGTGTGCGGCAGCGACGGCTCCGCGACCTGGATCGGCTGGAAGCGGCGCTCCAGCGCGGCGTCCTTCTCCAGGTGCTTGCGGTACTCGTCGAGCGTGGTGGCACCGATGGTCTGGAGCTCACCGCGGGCCAGCATCGGCTTCAGGATCGAAGCGGCGTCGATGGCGCCCTCGGCGGCACCCGCACCCACGAGCGTGTGCAGCTCGTCGATGAACAGGATGATGTCGCCGCGGGTGCGGATCTCCTTGAGCACCTTCTTCAGGCGCTCCTCGAAGTCACCGCGGTAGCGGGAGCCGGCGACCAGGGCGCCGAGGTCGAGGGTGTAGAGGTGCTTGTCCTTGAGGGTCTCGGGCACCTCGCCCTTGACGATGGCCTGGGCGAGCCCCTCGACGACGGCGGTCTTGCCGACGCCGGGCTCACCGATCAGGACCGGGTTGTTCTTGGTCCGGCGCGACAGGACCTGCATGACGCGCTCGATCTCCTTCTCGCGCCCGATGACCGGGTCGAGCTTGGACTCACGAGCGGCCTGCGTCAGGTTGCGGCCGAACTGGTCGAGCACCAGGGACGTGGAGGGCGTGCCCTCGGCAGGACCGCCGGCGGTGGCGGTCTCCTTGCCCTGGTAACCGGAGAGCAGCTGGATGACCTGCTGCCGCACCCGGTTGAGATCGGCGCCCAGCTTGACGAGGACCTGGGCGGCGACGCCCTCGCCCTCGCGGATCAGGCCGAGCAGGATGTGCTCCGTGCCGATGTAGTTGTGGCCCAGCTGAAGGGCCTCGCGGAGCGACAGCTCCAGGACCTTCTTGGCACGGGGGGTGAAGGGAATGTGGCCGGACGGGGCCTGCTGGCCCTGGCCGATGATCTCCTCCACCTGCTGGCGGACCGCCTCGAGCGAAATCCCGAGGCTCTCCAGGGCCTTAGCGGCGACACCCTCGCCCTCGTGGATCAAGCCCAGGAGGATGTGCTCGGTGCCGATGTAGTTGTGGTTGAGCATCCGGGCTTCTTCCTGAGCCAGGACGACAACCCGCCGCGCGCGGTCGGTGAACCTCTCGAACATCGTTAATCGCTCCTCAGAGCGGTCAGGCAGTAAGGGGTCGGTCCCCTCCCTGTCCTTCCGCAGCTTAGTCCCGCAAGCGGGGACCGCTCATTCCAACTGCCGACACCCGGACCCCGACTCGGAGGTTCTCCTGCCCCCGAACGCCGACAACTGCTCCAACCCGATGGTGCGAGACGATGTTCCCGCAGGCCAGGCAGATACCCCCGCCATCACTACGCCGATGGCGAACGCGAGATGCCCGGCGCACGCGTGTCGCCCCTCCCACTAGGGATGTCTTACCCGCACTCACCGACAGTCCATGCGGCGCGCGCCGGTTCCCTCCGCTACGGGCGAACACCATTGCGCCGCCGCGTGCCTCCGCGCGCCGTTTCGGCCGGAACTCAGCGCGTCCGTCCGGGCACAGCACGTAACCCCGCGGCGCTTTTCGGGGTTGCTCCTGGCATGGTCGCCTCTTCGTCCGTCCCCGGCTCCGCCGTCCCGACGCCCCGGCGCCCGCTCGAAGCGGCCGCCTGCGGCTCCGCTCTCGTCCGGCAGTGGTACGAGACCGAGCTGGGCTGGGCCGTGGAGCCCGGCCCCCGGGGTGCGCGGCTGCGCACGGGCGAGCGGTTCGACGTGCTGGAGCTGCCCGCCGACGCGGGCTTCGCGATGCTGCACCGGTGCGATCCCCGCTCGCCGGTGGCCGTGCGGGGCGAGACGATGCAGCTGCTGGTCGCGGCGGGCGGCGCCGACGAGCTGCCCGGTCTGCTCGACTGGCTGGAGTGGGGCGCGCTGCCGCTGGACCTCGTCGCCATCGGGGCGGACGGGTTCATCGACGCGCCCACGCCACCGGGGTGGACCGGTCCGCGGGAGGCCGCGACCTGGGTGCGGCCCCCCGAGCCCGGGCACGAGCTGGAGCCGGTGCTGCCGGCCCTGACCAGCCTGACGGCCGTCGCGACCTGGTCGGCCGTGGGGGGCGGTGGGGGCGCCCCCGATCTCGTACGACTCGTGGACACGGCCGCGACGCACTGCCACCGGGCCCGGCTGCGCCGCGCGTCGGCGGCGCCGAGGCGTCAGCCGTTGGCCTTCTCGTAGGCCTCGCGGATCGCCTGGGGGACACGGCCGCGGTCGTTGACCTCGTGGCCGTTCTCCTTGGCCCAGGCGCGGATCTGCGCGGTGTCCTGGTTGCCGCCGGACGCGGCGCGCGCCTTGCCCCGGCCGCTCGCGGCACGGCCGCCGGTGCGCCGGCCGCCCTTCACGTACGCGTCGAGCAGACCGCGCAGCTTGTCCGCATTGGCGGTGGTGAGGTCGATCTCGTACGTCTTGCCGTCGAGCGCGAACGTCACGGTCTCGTCCGCCTCGCCGCCGTCGAGGTCATCGACAAGAAGGACCTGAACCTTCTGTGCCACCGGGATTTCCTTTCATCGATAACTGAAGGCCGGCCTCCCGCGACCGCGGCCGCTGTTTCGCCGTCCCCTTGTTATATGCAGTACTGCAGTACGTCGGAAAGCAAACCGCTTTTGCCGGAAAAACACAAACCCCTGGCTGAGATCGGTAGAGATCTCGGAGTTGTACGCTGCCCGGCCGGGCCGAAAACATGCGCGTTTCGGACATAGGGAACCGCTGACCGACCGTTGCCGGAATACCGGCCCGGCGATCACAGATGCAGAAGCATCCGGCTGTTGCCCAAGGTGTTCGGTTTCACTCGTTCGAGACCGAGGAACTCCGCGACGCCCTCGTCATAGGAACGGAGCAGCTCGCTGTAGACATCGGTGTCGACCGTATCGACGGGCGTCTCGCCGATCTCCACGAAGCCGTGCTTGACGAAGAACTCGACTTCGAAGGTGAGGCAGAAAACCCGGCGAACACCGAGCCAGCGGGCGGTCCCGAGCAGCTTGTCCAGCAGCTGGTGGCCCACGCCTGCGCCCTTGACCTGTGGGTTCACCGCGAGTGTGCGGACCTCCGCCAGGTCCTCCCACATGACGTGCAGGGCGCCGCAGCCGACGACCTCGGCGTTGTCGTCCCGTTCCGCGACCCAGAACTCCTGGATGTCCTCGTAAAGCGTCACGGTCGCTTTGTCGAGCAGGATCCCCTGGCGGCTGTACGCGTCGAGCAGTCGGCGAACCGCGGGCACATCGGCGGTCCTGGCCCTGCGGACGGTGACGGCGGTGACCGCTTTAGCGGGTGAATCGGAGCGCGGGAAGACTTCAGGGGGCTCTGCTGGCATGTGCGGACGCTATCGCCCGGGCTCGTCGCCGGCTTCCCCGGGGCCCGAGGGCACTTCGGTGGGTACTTCGGGCGCCACTTCGGGCGGGGCTTCGGCGGGCACTTCGGGCTGAACGATGCGCATGGCATCCCGGAGGGCTTCGCGCTGCTGGGACGACATCATGCCGAAGAAGGCGACGAGCGCGGCCGCGGGGTTGTCGCTGCGGGCCCACGCCTCGTTCATCAGTGCGGCCGAGTAGGCGGCGCGGGTGGAGACGGCCTCATATCGATAGGCCCGGCCTTCCGCCTCGCGGCGCACCCAGCCCTTCTGATGAAGGTTGTCCAATACGGTCATGACCGTCGTGTACGCGATCGACCGCTCCTGCTGGAGATCCTCCAGGACTTCCCTCACCGTCACCGGGCGGTTCCACTTCCACACCCGTGTCATCACTGCGTCTTCGAGTTCTCCCAAGGGCCGCGGCACGAACAGCACAATAGTGGGAGAAGACGGTAATTCAACGACGGACGTGGCGAACGGCCGGAACCAATGACAAAAGGGGCGCCCTGTGAGCGCCCCTCCGTACGGTCCCGGCCGCCGGCCGCGGTGCGGTCAGGCGCCGGCCTCGCGCTGCACGGCACCGCTCTGGCGGGCGGCCTCGGCGCGCGCGAGGGCGGCGTCGACGGCCGCGTCCTCCTTGGCCTTCTTGTCGCCACCCTGCGACTTCACGATCGTCACGATCAGACCGATGAAGAACGCGGCCATCACGACGGGGGGCACGAGCGCGGAGACGTAGTCCATGCCTCCCAGAGTAGCTAGCCCACGGCCCACTGCTGCGGCGGGGCAGGGGGCTGCGCGGGTCGCCGCTTGGGCGGGAAGACCTCGGCCGGGGTGGGCACCGGCTTGGGCGGGGTGGCGGGAGCCGGGCGCGCGGGCGGGCGGCCGGCCGCCGCGAGGCCGCCGGGCAGCGCGAGCAGATGGGAGCGGGAGGCCGGGACGCGCGGCCGGTGGCGGGTCTCGAGGCGGGCCCGCACGTCCTGCTCGGCCAGGACCCGGCAGCGGCCGAGCAGGGCCGCCGCGCGGGGGTTGGCGCGCAGGGCGCGCAGTCCCGCGAGGTCGTCGGCGCCGGGCGTGTACCCGGCGGCCAGCGCGTCCTCCAGCAGGCTCAGATAGCCGGTGACGGAGCCGGGCAGCGCGGCCCGGTACCGGTCGAGGTCGGCGAGGAGGAAGGCCCGCATGCGGGCGCCCTCCCGCGCGGCGTCGTCGACCGATTCCGCGAGTCGCAGACAGTCCCGGACTTCCGTGTCCGAGGCGGGGCCGGGATGGAGGGCGAGGGCGAGGGCGCGTCGGAGCACACGCAGCTCCTCTGCACCGAACGCCAGGCCGCCGCGGTTTCCGTAGGGCGTGGGCATGGAGCGACGGTACGGCCTATTACGGACAAATCGTCTTAACCGGCAAATTTCCGGCGTGCCTCGTCCTCGGGAACGCGCGTCCCGCGCCCGCCACGCCAGTCACTCACGCGAGACGTGCCGGTCACTCACGCGAGACGCGCCGCTCACTGTCGCGAGACGTTGCGCTCATACACGAGCCGCAGGCCGATCAGGGTCAGCCACGGCTCGTGCTCGTCGATGACCGAGGCCTCGCCGAGGATGATCGGCGCGAGGCCGCCGGTGGCGATGACCGTTACGTCGTCCGGGTCCGCGGCCAGTTCCTTCGCCATGCGGTGCACGACGCCGTCGACCTGGCCGGCGAAGCCGTAGACGATGCCCGCCTGCATGGCCTCGACCGTGTTCTTGCCGATCACGCTGCGCGGCCGGGCCAGTTCGATCTTGCGGAGCTGCGCGCCGCGGACGCCGAGCGCCTCCACGGAGATCTCGATGCCGGGGGCGATGACGCCGCCCGCGTACTCGCCGCGCGCGGAGACCGCGTCGAACGTCGTCGCCGTGCCGAAGTCCACGACGATCGCCGGGCCGCCGTACAGCTCGACGGCCGCGACCGCGTTGATGATGCGGTCGGCGCCGACCTCCTTGGGGTTGTCCATGAGGATCGGGACGCCGGTCTTGATGCCGGGTTCGACCAGGACGGCGGGGACGTCGCCGTAGTAACGGCGGGTGACCTCGCGCAGTTCGTGCAGGACCGAGGGGACGGTCGAGCAGATGGCGATGCCGTCGATGCCGTCGCCCAGCTCGTCGCCGAGCAGCGGGTGCATGCCCATCAGCCCCTGGAGCAGGACCGCGAGCTCGTCGGCGGTCCTGCGCGCGTCGGTGGAGATGCGCCAGTGCTCGACGATCTCCTCGCCGTCGAACAAACCGAGGACGGTGTGGGTGTTGCCCACGTCGATGGTGAGCAGCATCAGGCGCTCGCCCCTCGGAGGTCGAGGCCGATGTCCAGGATCGGCGAGGAGTGGGTGAGGGCGCCGACGGCGAGGTAGTCGACGCCGGTCCTGGCGTACGTCGCCGCGTTCTCCAGCGTCAGGCGGCCGGAGGACTCCAGGAGCGCGCGGCCGGCGGTGAGCGCCACGGCCTCCTCGGTCTCCTCGGGCGTGAAGTTGTCGAGGAGGATCAGGTCGGCGCCCGCCTCCAGGACGTCGCGGAGCTGGTGCACGGTGTCGACCTCGACCTCGACCGGCAGGCCCGGGAAGCGGTCGCGGACCGCCTGGAAGGCCTGCGCGACGCCGCCCGCGGCGACCACGTGGTTGTCCTTGACCAGCGCCGCGTCCGAGAGGGACATGCGGTGGTTGACGCCGCCGCCCGCGCGGACCGCGTACTTCTCCAGGGAGCGCAGGCCCGGGGTCGTCTTGCGGGTGTCGCGGACCTTTGCCTTCGTGCCCTCCAGCGCGTCCGCCCACGCGCGCGTGGCGGTGGCGATGCCGGACAGGCGGCACAGCAGGTTGAGCGCGCTGCGCTCGGCGGTGAGCAGGTCGCGGGTGCGGGTGGTGACGGACAGCAGCTTCTGGCCCGCGCTCACGAGGTCGCCGTCCTCGGCGTGCCGCTCGACCTCGAACTCGTCGGTGGCCACGACGGAGATGATCGCCTCGGCGATCCGCAGACCGGCCACCACCCCGTTCTCCCGGGCGGTGAAGTCGGCGGTGGCGACGGCCTCTTCGGGGATCGTGGCGACCGTGGTCACGTCGACGCCGCCGTCGAGGTCCTCGGCGATCGCCATGTGGGCGATGTCCTCGACCTCGACCGGGTGCAGCCCCGCGTCCAGCAGGAGCTGGGCGAGCGACGGGTCGAGGCCGCACTCCATGGCGTCCGCGGCGTCGTCGGCTGCGCCCTGCGCGCAGCCGCAGCCGTCACCGCAGCCGGCGCTGTCGACGGCTGCCAGGGGGAGGTCGGGGGTGGCGCTCACGTCGGTCACTGCTCCTGAAGGGTCGTTGCCGGGAAGTCTGCGGTCTGAGTGGTGTGTGTGGCCAGAGTGCGGTCGGGATTGAGGCCCACGACGATGTGGCGGCGCCAGTTCGCGTCGTCGCGGTCGGCGAAGTCCTCGCGCCAGTGGCAGCCGCGGGTCTCCTCGCGGCGGCGGGCCGCGGCGACCAGGACGCGGGCCACGCACAGCAGGTTCGTCGCCTCCCAGGTGTCCACGCCCGGCTCGGCCGTCTTGCCGTCCTCGGCCAGCGAGTTGACGGCCTCGGCGTGGATGCGGCCCAGCTGCGCGGCGGCCTCGGCGAGCGAGTCGGCGGAGCGCAACACGCCCGCGCCCTTCGTCATCACCCGCTGGATGGCGAACCGGGCCTCCGGCGGCAGCAGCGGGTGGGTCGGGGTCCGCGGGTGGGGCAGGGGCGCCGGCACGCGCGCGTGGAGCTGCTGCCCGGCGTGCTGCCGTGTGATGTCGTCCGCGATGCGCTCCGCGTAGACGAGCCCTTCCAGGAGCGAGTTCGAGGCGAGCCGGTTGGCGCCGTGGACGCCGGTGCAGGCGACCTCGCCGCACGCGTACAGGCCGGGCACGGTGGTGCGGCCCCGCGGGTCGGTGCGGACGCCCCCGGAGGCGTAGTGCGCGGCCGGGGCGATGGGGACGGGCTCGGTGACCGGGTCGATGCCGTGCGCGCGGCAGGCGGCGAGGATGGTGGGGAAGCGGTGCTCCCACATGGCGGCGCCGAAGTGGCGTCCGTCCAGGTACATGTGGTCGGTGCCCTGCTCCTGCATGCGGCGCGTGATGCCCTTGGCGACGATGTCGCGCGGGGCGAGTTCGGCCAGCTCGTGCTGGCCCACCATGAAGCGCACGCCGTCCGCGTCCACCAGGTGGGCGCCCTCGCCGCGGACGGCTTCGGAGACGAGCGGCTGCTGGCCCTCGGCGTCCGCGCCCAGGAAGAGCACCGTCGGGTGGAACTGGACGAACTCCAGGTCGCTGACCTCGGCTCCGGCGCGCAGGGCGAGGGCGACGCCGTCGCCGGTCGACACGTGCGGGTTCGTGGTCGCCGAGAAGACCTGGCCCATGCCGCCGGTGGCGAGGACCACGGCGGGGGCCAGGGCCGCGCCGACGCCGTCGTGCTGGCCCTCCCCCATCACGTGCAGGGAGACCCCGGCCGTGCGGCCGTCGGCGTCCGTCAGCAGGTCCAGGACGAGGGCGTTCTCCACGGTGCGGATGCCGCGCGCGCGGACCGCCTCGACCAGGGCGCGGGAGACCTCGGCGCCCGTCGCGTCGCCGCCCGCGTGCGCGATGCGGCGCCGGTGGTGGCCGCCCTCGCGGGTGAGGGCCAGCTCGCCGTCGTCGGCCGCGTCGAAGTGGGCGCCGGTCGCGATGAGGCGGCGTACGGCACCGGGGCCCTCGGTGACGAGGGTGCGCACGGCCTCCTCGTCGCACAGGCCCACGCCCGCCACCAGGGTGTCGTCCAGGTGCTGGTCGGGGGTGTCGCCCTCGCCGAGCGCCGCGGCGATGCCGCCCTGCGCCCAGCGGGTGGAGCCGTCGTCGAGGCGGGCCTTGGTGACCACGACGGTGGTCAGGCCCGCGGCCTCGCAGCGCAGGGCCGCGGTCAGGCCCGCGACGCCGGAGCCGACGATGACGACGTCGGCCTCGACGGACCAGCCGGGGGCGGGGGCGTGCAGACGTATGCCGGTGTCTACGAAAGCGCTCACGGGTGGGCTCCGAACGTCAGGGGCAGGTTGTCGATCAGCCGGGTGGTGCCGACGCGCGCGGCGACGGCGAGCAGCGCGTCGCCCACGAAGTCGTCGCCCACGTCGGTGAGGTCGGCCGGGTCGACCAGGGCCAGGTAGTCCAGTTCGACCGGGGGGCGCAGGCGCGCGGCCTCGTCCAGGATCTGGCGGGCCGCCGCGCGCACGGCCGCGGGGCCGCCCGGGGTGGCGACGGCGTGGGCGTCGGCCGCGGCGCGGGCCTCGCCGAGGGCGCCGAGCGCCAGGGCGCGGGCGTGCGTGGAGGGGAGCTCGGCGGCCCGGGCGCGCAGGGCCTGCTGGGCGGCGTGCCGGTCGCGGCCCGCGAACAGGGCGCGGGACAGGGCGAGCGCGCTGCGGCGCTCATCGGGCGACAGGTAGCGGTTGCGGGAGGAGAGAGCCAGGCCGTCGCTCTCGCGGACGGTGGGCACGGCGACGATCTCCACGTCGAAGTTCAGGTCGCGCACCATGCGGCGGATCAGGGCGAGCTGCTGCGCGTCCTTCTGCCCGAACAGGGCGACGTCCGCGCGCGTGAGGTGCAGCAGCTTGGCGACGACGGTGAGCATGCCGTCGAAGTGGCCGGGGCGCGAGGCGCCTTCCAGCCGCTCGCCCATGGGCCCGGCCGCGATGCGCACCTGCGGCTGCCCGCCGGGGTAGACCTCGTCGACGGAGGGGGCGAAGACGGCGTCGGCGCCCGCCTGTTCGGCGATCTTGATGTCGGCGTCCAGGGTGCGCGGGTAGCGGTCCAGGTCCTCGCCCGCGCCGAACTGCAGCGGGTTCACGAAGACGGTGACGACGACCTCGCCGTCGGGGCCCGCGTGCTCGCGGGCGGTGCGGACCAAGGTGGCGTGGCCTTCGTGCAGGGCGCCCATGGTCATGACGACGACGCGCCGCCCTTCGCGCGTGCGGGCCCGCAGTTGGGCGCCTTCGTGGAGCAGGGCTGTGCTCCTCGGGCTCCTCGGGCTCGTCGGGGTCGTCGGGGTCGTCGGGCTCGTCGGGCTCATCGGGTCTCCTCCGCGCCGGTCGCGAGGACGCCCAGCAGGTCCTCGGCGAGTTCGGGCTTGAGCAGGCCGTGCGCGAGGGCGCGGTCGGCGGTGGCGCGGGCCATCGCGAGGTAGCCGGGGACGGTCCCGGGGGCGTGCTTGCGCAACTCCGTGACGTGCGCGGCGACCGTGCCGGCGTCGCCGCGGGCGACGGGTCCGGTCAGGGCCGCGTCACCGGACCTGAGGGCGTTGTCCAGGGCGGCGCCGAGCAGCGGGCCCAGCATCCGGTCGGGGGCGGCGACGCCCGCTTCCCGCAGCAGGTCCAGGGCCTCGGCGACCAGGGTGACCAGGTGGTTCGCGCCGAGGGCGAGGGCCGCGTGGTAGAGCGGGCGCATCTCCTCGGCGATCCACTCCGGTTCGCCGCCCATCTCGATGACCAGGGCCTCGGCGGCCAGGCGCAGCTCCTCGGGCGCGGTGACGCCGAAGGAGCAGCCGGCCAGCCGCTGGACGTCGACGGCGGTGCCGGTGAACGTCATGGCGGGGTGCAGCGCGAGCGGCAGGGCGCCCGCGCGCAGAGCGGGGTCGAGGACCTTGACGCCGTACCGTCCCGAGGTGTGGGCGAGCAGTTGTCCGGGGCGGATCGAGCCGGTCTCCACGAAGCCCTCGACGAGGCCCGGCAGCGCGTCGTCCGGGACGGTGAGCAGCACGAGGTCGGCGCGGGCGAGGACCTCGGCGGGCGGCACCAGCGGCACGTCCGGCAGGAGGGCGGCGGCGCGCCGCACGGAGGCGTCGGAGACTCCGGAGACGGCGACCGGGCGGTGCCCGGCCAGCTGGAGCGACGCGGCGAGCGCGGGCCCCACGCGGCCGGCGCCGACGACGCCCACGGTGAGGCGGGCCGGGCGGTCCTTGGGGTCGGGCGGCTCGGGTCGGGGGTTCGGGGAGGGAAGTGACACGGGGCGAGGGCCTTCCGTTCCAGTCCGCTCGGGGTACCGGACGATTTCTCGTCATGTTAACGCTATCTGGGCGCGGGGGCCTCGGTCGTCCACAGGCTGTGGGCAAGCGCACGCGCGTACGACATGATCCGTGGATGAACGAGAACGACGAGTCCGACGCACCCGAGGCGCAGCAGGCGGCGCGCCGGATCGCGGCCCGCCGGGGCGCGCGGCGGACGCTGGCCCGGCTGCCGAGCGACAGCACCCTGGGCGAGCGGCTCACTCAGCTGTCGGCCGCCGCGGAGACGGTGACCGACCCCGGCGGCGGCCTCGACATCTACGGGGACGGGGTCGTCGCCGACCTGGAGGCGCGGGTCGCCACACTGCTCGGCAAGGAAGCGGCCGCGTTCTTCCCCACCGGCACGATGGCCCAGCAGGTCGCGCTGCGCTGCTGGGCCGGGCGCACCGGCAGCCCGACGGTCGCCCTGCACCCGCTGGCCCACCCGGAGGTGCACGAGCGCGACGCCCTGGCGCAGCTCTCGGGGCTGCGCACGGTGCACCCCACCCAGGAGCCGCGGCAGATCACGGCCGACGAGGTGGACGCGCTCGACGAGCCGTTCGGGACGCTGATGCTCGAACTACCGCTCAGGGACGCCGGTTTCGTGCTGCCCTCCTGGCAGGAGCTGACGGAGGTGTGCGCGGCGGCACGCGCGCGGGACGCCGTCGTGCACCTCGACGGGGCACGGCTGTGGGAGTGCACGGACCACTTCGGGCGGCCGATCGACGAGATCGCCGAGCTGGCGGACAGCGTCTATGTGTCGTTCTACAAGACGCTCGGCGGGCTCAGCGGCGCGGCGCTCGCCGGCCCCCGCTCGTTCGTCGAGGAGGCCAGGGCCTGGCGGCACCGGTATGGGGGCCAGGTCTTCCAGCAGTTCCCGCAGGTGATCGCAGCGCTGGCGGGCCTGGACCGGGAGCTGCCGCGGCTGCCGGAGTACGTGGCGCACGCGCGCGTGGTGGCGGAAGCGATGCAGGAGGGCTTCGCGGAGGCCGGGGTGCCGTGGGCGCGGGTCCACCCGCGGCCGCCGCACACGCACCAGTTCCGGGTCTGGCTGCCCTACGCGCCCGAGGTGCTCTCGGAGGCCGCCGTCGCGCAGGCGGAGGAGACGCGGGTGGCGCTGTTCGGGCGCTGGTGGGCGACGGGCGCGGTGCCGGGCCTGTCGGTCACCGAGGTCACGGTCACCGCGGCGGGCCTTGAGTGGAGCGCCGGCGACGTCCGCGCGGCCGTCGCGGAATTCACGGACCTCGTGGGCCTCGTGGGCCGGCTGCCGGGCCCGGCGTAGCGGCGGCTCAGCACCCCGCCGCGGGCCGGTGGCGCGCGGTGCGGCGGCGCGTCCCCGAGCGCAGCGCATGCAGGCCGCGGGCGAACGCGGCGCGGGTCCGACCGCGCGCCGGGCGGCCCGCGACGACGGCTTCGAAGCGGCGGTTGTCCCGCAACTCCCGCAGGGCGGCCCAGTCGTACGTGCCGGGGGCGGGGCCCGGTGACTCGCCGCGCTGGGCGGCCCGGTAGACGTCGAGTGCGTACTGCTGGTTGACGGTCATGACGAACACCTCGCTCAACATCATCATTGTCGCGCTGTCCCCCGCGGCGCGGCGAGCCCGGACGGTACGGTCCGCTCCCCGCCGCGCTCCGGGGCCGATGACCAGGACACTCCTCCGGGCCCCGCGCCCCGGTCACGTCGATTGACGGCTCCCGTCAATCGACGCCCCCGCTGTCGGTGGCGGCGGGCACCATGGGGTCATGAGCGTGCGGATCGACATCACCGGCCTGACGCCCGAGCGCGTCGCCGTCGTGCCCTCGCCCCTGGCGGAGCTGGGCATGGCGCTGCACGCGCTGGCCGAGCCCGCGCACCATCCGGGGCTCCAGGGGTGGACGACGAGCGTGTCCGCGTGCCTGGACCCGTGCCTGGCCGACCGGCTGTGCGAGGCGGACTTCCTGTGGCGGACGACGTTCTCGGACGTCTTCACGCCGTCGGCCGGGATCGCCGGGCGCCGCGGCCGCCCGGGGGCGACGCTCGCCGAGGAGCTCGACCTGCTCGACAAGCTCTCCGACGAGCAGTTCGTGGACGCGGCGCTGGAGTTCACCTGCCAGTCCACGTACGCGAGCCGCAGCGTCAGCCGGCTCGACGATCCGCGCACCCGTGAGCGCGCGCTCGACCTGGCGGCGGCGCGCGGGGCGCACCAGGTGCGGTTCACCCAGCGGCTGCTGGACGACCCGCCCGCCGTCCGGGCCTGGTTCCGCGAGCTGCTGCGCGACTGCGAGGAGGCGTTCTTCGCGGACGTCTGGTCCCGGGTGCAGCACCAGCTGGCGGCCGACGCGCGGCACAAGACGGAGCTCGTCCGCCGCAAGGGCATCGGAGCCGCCCTCCAGGCCGCCTCCGCCGCGGTCTCGCTCGACGCGCCGGGCCGCACCGTGACCGTCGACAAGATCACCGAGGGGGTCGCGTCGGTGGCGGACGGGGACCTCGTCCTGGTGCCGACCAGCCTGGGGTGGCCTCATCTGTGGGTGCTGCACCGCGCGGGCTGGCAGCCGATGATCACGTACCCCGTCTCGTCGCCAGGGCCCACCGCGCCGCCCTCCGTCGAGCAGCTGACGCGGCGCATGGCGGCGCTGGCCCACCCGGTGCGGATGCGGCTCTGCCGCCACCTGGCGCGCGGTTCGTACACGACGAGCGAGCTGGCCGACGCGCACGGGATGTCGGCGCCGGAGATATCCCGGCACCTGTCGGTGCTGAAGAAGGCGGAGCTGATCACGACGCGGCGCAAGGGGCGCTATGTGCAGCACCAGTTGGACCTGAGCGTGGTCTCGCGGCTCGGCGGCGACTTCATCGAGGGCGTGCTGCGGTGAGCGTGGCTTCTCGCGGGCGTGGCGGGGTGAGCGCGGCTCTTCGCGGACGTGGCGCGGTGAGCGCAGCCTTTCGGCGTGCTGCGTGAGCGCGGCTCTTCGCGGACGTGGCGCGGTGAGCGCGGCTCTTCGCGGACGTGGCGCGGTGAGCGAAGCCTTTCGGCGTGCTGCGTGAGCGCGGCTCTTCGCGGGCGTGGCGCGGTGAGCGAAGCCTTTCGGCGTGCTGCGTGAGCGCGGCTCGTCGCGGGCGTGGCGCGGTGAGCGCGGCTTGTCGGCGTGCCGCGGTCCGCGCGGCTTCTCGCGGGCGGGCCGCGGGGCGCGCGGCTTCTCGCGGGCGGGCCGCGGGGCGCGCGGTTCAGCCGTGGCCGCCTGCGCGGACCAGCCCCGTCTCGTAGGCGAGGACGACGACCTGGACGCGGTCGCGCAGGTCCAGCTTGGTGAGGATGCGGCCGACGTGCGTCTTCACGGTGGCCTCGGAGAGCACCAGGTGCGCCGCGATCTCGCCGTTCGACAGGCCTTGGGCGACGAGGACCATCACCTCGCGCTCGCGCTCGGTGAGCCGCTCCAGCTGCTTGTGCCGCGGCTCCTTGGCGCCGCTGGGCAGCATCGGCGCGAACCGGTCGAGCAGCCGCCGCGTGGTCGACGGCGCGACGACCGCGTCGCCGCTGTGCACCGAGCGGATCGCGGTGAGCAGCTCGCCGGGCGGCACGTCCTTCAACATGAAGCCCGAGGCGCCCGCCTTCAGGCCGGAGAAGGCGTACTCGTCGAGGTCGAACGTGGTCAGGATCAGCACCTTCGGCGGGTTGGGGTCCGCGCAGATCCGCCGGGTCGCCTCGACGCCGTCCAGCTTCGGCATGCGCACGTCCATGAGGACCACGTCCACCGCCGTCGCGCGCAGCACCTCCAGCGCCTCGACGCCGTCGCCGGCCTCGGCGACGACCTCCATGTCCGGCTGGGCGGCGAGCACCATCCGGAAGCCGGTGCGCAGCAGTACCTGGTCGTCGACGAGCATGACCTTGATCGACATCGGGCGGGTCCTCACATCTCGTGGCGGCGGGTGCGGCTTCGGTCGCCGGTGCGTGTCACTGGGCGGGCTTGAGCGGCAGCAGGGCGCTGATGCGGAAGCCACCGCCGGGACGCGGGCCCGCGTCGAGCGTGCCGCCGACCATACCGATGCGCTCCCGCATCCCGATCAGACCGTGGCCGCGGCCGTCCGCGCCCCCGTCCTCGTACAGCTCGTGCGGGGCGCCCTTGCCGTCGTCCTCGACGAGCAGGCCGAGGCCGTCGTCGAAGTAGACGAGCCGGACGCTCGCGCCCGCGTTCGGGCCACCGTGCTTGCGGGTGTTGGTCAGGGCCTCCTGCACGATGCGGTACGCGGTCAGCTCGACACCGCTGGGCAGCGGGCGCGCGGTGCCCTCCACCTTGAAGTCGACCGGCAGTCCCGCCGTGCGCACCTGCTCGACGAGGTCCTCGATCTGCTCGACGTCGGGCTGCGGCACGTACTCGCCGCCCTCCTCGTGCTCGCCGGTGCGCAGCACGCCCAGCAGCCGGCGCATCTCGGCGAGCGCCTGGCGGCCCGTGCCCGAGATGGTCTCCAGCGCCTTCTTGGCCTGGTCGGGCGCCTGGTCCAGGACGTAGGCGGCGCCGTCGGCCTGCACCACCATCACCGACACGTTGTGCGCGACGACGTCGTGCAACTCGCGGGCGATGCGCGCCCGTTCCGCGGCGACCGCGACCTTCGACTGGGCCTCGCGCTCCTTCTCCAGGCGGGCGGCGCGCTCCTCCAGCTGCGCCAGGTAGGCGCGGCGGGTGCGCAGCGAGTCGCCCAGGACCCAGGCGAGGGCGAACGGCACCATCTGGAAGACGGTTATCGCGACGTGGCCCGCGCCGCTGGAACTCATCGTGGGCCAGCGCAGCTCCGCGAGCGGCGCCGCGCACAGGCCGCCGGCGAGGGCGAGCCGGGACGCCCAGCGGGGGCCGCTCACCGCGACGGTGTAGATGATCACCAGCATCGCGAAGTCCGACGGGTTGACCCGCGCGCCGAAGACCAGTTGCGCGAGCCCCGCGCCGATCGCGAGCAGCAGCATCTTCTGCGGCATCCGGCGGCGCAAAGCCACAACCAGGGACAGCAGGACGGCGCAGCCGAGCGAGACCGCCTCGTTCCCGCGCGGCGGCGAGCCGTTCATGCCGCTGCCGCTCGCCACCGAGATCCCGAGCAGGATCACGGCCCAGAAGCCGTCGACCCACGTCGGGTGTCTGCGGAGGAAGTCGTAGAGACGCTGCACGTAACCCAGCGTAGGCAGGCCCGCGGCCCGCCGGGGTCAACCGGAGGACCGATCCGCGCCGGGCGCGCGTACTCCCCAAGGTGGAGGCGCGTCCGCCCCTTGCGCATAGCCTTCGGGCGTGGAGCACGCACAGCAGGGCGACGGGACCGGGTGGCGCGAGGCCATGGAGGAGGCCTTGTACGGCCCGCGCGGCTTCTACCGCAGGCCCGAGGGGCCGGCCGGGCACTTCCGTACGTCGGTGCACGCCTCCGCGCTGTTCGCGGGCGCCGTGGCCACCCTTCTGTGCCGGGTCGACGCGGCGCTCGGGGAACCCGCCGAGCTGGCGTTCGTCGACATGGCGGCGGGCCGGGGCGAGCTGGTCGCGGGTGTCCTGCGGGAACTGCCGGCCGGGGTGGCCGCACGCGTGCGTGCCTACGCGGTGGAGAAAGCGGAACGCCCCGCGCACCTCGATCACCGGATCGAGTGGCGGGCCGCACCACCCTCCGGGGTCAGCGGCCTGCTCTTCGCGAACGAGTGGCTCGACAACGTGCCCCTGGAGGTCGTCGAGACGGACGCCGAGGGCACGGCCCGCCGCGTCCTCGTGCGCCCGGACGGCACCGAGAGCCTCGACCCGGCGCCGCTCGACGACGAGCCGCGCCGCTGGCTGGAGACGTGGTGGCCGCTGCCCGCCGAGCCCGGGCTGCGCGCCGAGGTCGGCCTCGAC
Organism: Streptomyces sp. NPDC049813; assembly: GCF_044465085.1. NCBI lineage: Bacteria > Bacillati > Actinomycetota > Actinomycetes > Kitasatosporales > Streptomycetaceae > Streptomyces > Streptomyces sp. NPDC049813. The sequence continues at coordinate 46,260 of NZ_JBITLI010000015.1, forward strand.
CGGGACACGGCGTGGGCGGCGGCGGTCGGCTCCCTGCGGCGCGGCCTGGCCGTCGCCGTGGACTACGCCCACGCGCGCGCGGCCCGGCCGCCCTTCGGCACGCTGACCGGTTTCCGGGACGGCCGCGAGAGCGCGCCGGTGCCGGACGGCTCCTGCGACCTCACGGCGCACGTGGCCCTGGACGCGTGCGCGGTGACCCGGGACGCCCGCGTCGTCGCGCAGCACACCGCCCTGCGGGCCCTGGGGGTCACCGGGGGCCGCCCGCCGCTCGCGCTGGCGTCCCAGGACCCGGCGGCGTACGTCCGGGCGCTCACGCGGGCGGGAGAGGCCGCGGAGCTGACGGCCCGAGGCGGCCTGGGGGACTTCGGCTGGCTGCTGGAGCCGGTGGAACTGCCGGGCGGCGCGCTTCTTGCGCAGGCCGCCGACCACGCGGAGGCCGCAGGCCACGCGGAGGCCGCAGGCCACGCGGAGGCCGCAGGCCACGCGGGGGCCGCAGGCCACGCGGGGGCCGCAGGCCACGACGGGCCGGGCAGGCCCCTACTTGTCGATGTCGCCGACCACGAAGAACAGTGATCCCAGGATGGCCACCATGTCGGCGACCAGCGTCCCCGGCAGCAGCTCGGCCAGCGCCTGGATGTTGTTGTAGGAGGCGGAGCGCAGCTTCAGCCGGTACGGCGTCTTCTCGCCCTTGCTGACGAGGTAGTAGCCGTTGATGCCGAGCGGGTTCTCCGTCCACGCGTACGTGTGGCCCTCGGGCGCCTTGAGGACCTTGGGCAGGCGCTGGTTGACCGGGCCCGGCGGGAGGTCGGCGAGCCGGTCCAGGCAGGCGTCGGCGAGGTCGAGGGCGACGTGGGACTGCTCCAGGAGGCACTCGAAGCGCGCCAGGCAGTCACCTTCTTGCCGCGTGACGACCTTCAGGGTGTCCTGCAGCTCCCCGTAGGCGAGGTACGGCTCGTCGCGCCGCAGGTCGAAGTCGACGCCGGAGGCGCGGGCGATGGGGCCGCTGACCCCGTAGGCGTGCGCCGCCTCGGGTGACAGGACGCCGACGCCGCGGGTGCGGGCCCGGAAGATCTCGTTGCCGAGGACCAGCCGGTCGTAGACGTCCATGCGGGAGCGCACGTCCGCGACGGCGGCCCGCGCGCGGCCCGTCCAGCCGAGCGGCAGGTCCTCCTTGAGGCCGCCGACCCGGTTGAACATGTAGTGCATGCGGCCTCCGGAGACCTCCTCCATGACGTTCTGGAGCTCCTCGCGCTCCCGGAAGGCGTGGAAGACCGGAGTGATTCCGCCCAGTTCGAGCGGGTACGAACCCAGGAACATCAGATGGTTGAGCACCCGGTTCAGCTCGGCGAGCAGGGTCCGCAGCCAGACCGCGCGCTCGGGGACCTCCATGCCCAGCATCCGCTCCACGGCGAGCACGACGCCCAGCTCGTTCGAGAAGGCGGAGAGCCAGTCGTGGCGGTTGGCGAGCATCACGATCTGCCGGTAGTCGCGCGCCTCGAAGAGCTTCTCCGCTCCTCGGTGCATGTAGCCGATGACCGGTTCCGCCTGCTGGATGCGCTCGCCGTCGAGCACGAGACGCAGACGCAGCACCCCGTGCGTAGAGGGGTGCTGCGGACCGATGTTGAGCACCATGTCCGTGCTCTCCGCGGCACCACCGATGCCGACCGTGGCCTGAGTCGTGGGCGTCATGCGGACAGTCTCTCCTACGTAGGGTGGTCGTATGGAAACGGGGACTACAGGGGCGACAGAGCCCGCGGACGGCGTCGAGGACCGGTCGGCGGACGAGCCGCTCTGGACGGGCGTGCGGCCCGGCCTGCTGGCGGTGCGGCGGCTGCTGCTGGCGCTGTGCACCGTGCCGCCCGCCGTGGCCGCCGGGGTGCTGCTCGGGCTCTTCGCGGGTCCGGCCTGGGCGCTCTTCGCCCTGCTGCCGCTGGCCGTCCTGGCGTGGGGCTGGCCGATGCTGGGCCGCAACTGGCGCTCGTGGCGGTACGCGGAGCGGGCCGACGACCTGCTCATCAGCCGCGGCGTCCTGTGGCGTGAGGAAACGATCGTGCCGTACGGCCGGATGCAGCTCGTCGAGGTGACCTCGGGCCCGCTGGAGCGGAAGTTCGGCCTGTCCAGCCTGCAACTGCACACCGCGGCCGCGGCCACCGACGCGACGATCCCGGGCCTGGTGCCGGCCGAGGCCGAACGGCTGCGCGACCGCCTCACCGAGCTCGGCGAGGCCCGATCGGCGGGCCTGTGACGGCCTCCCACGAGCCCGAGAGCGCCCCGGCCACGGCGCCTCCTGGCTCCGCCGACGAGGCCGAGGGCTCCCCGGCCACGAAGGTCCCGGGCTCCGCCCACGAGGCCGACGGGTCACCTGCCACGAAGGTCCCGGGCTCCGTACGGGAGGCCGACGGGTCACCTGCCACGGCGCCCCCCGCATCCGCCCACGAGGCCGACGACTCCCCGGCCACGAAGGTCCCAGGCTCCGTACGGGAGGCCGACGGCTCACCTGCCACGGCGCCCTCCGGCTCCGCCCACGAAACCGACGACTCCCCGGCCACGAAGCCCCCCGGCTCCGCCCACGAGCCCGACGACTCCCCGGCCACGAAGACCCCAGGCTCCGTACGGGAGCAGCGCCTGCACCCCGTCACGCCGCTGCGGCGGGCCTGGGCGCCGATAGCCGTCCTGCTCGGCTGGGCCGTGCACGACATGGACCAGGCCCAGCGCCAGCTGGCCCACCTCACCGGCGCCACCCTGCTCATCGGCCTGGCCGTGCTGGTGCCGGCCGCCGCCCTGTACGGCTTCCTCACCTGGTGGTTCACGCACTTCGCCGTGACCGACACCGAACTGCGCATCCGTACGGGCCTGCTCTTCCGCCGCACCGCCCACATCCGGCTCGACCGCCTCCAGGCCGTCGACATCACCCAGCCGCTGGTGGCCCGCCTCGTAGGCGTGGCCAAGCTGAAACTCGACGTCGTAGGCGCCGAGAAGAAGGACGAGCTCTCCTACCTGGGCGAGAAGCAGGCCCGCGACCTGCGGGCCGAACTCCTCGCCCGCGCCGCCGGATTCGCCCCCGAGTCGGCGCACGAGGTGGGCGAGGCTCCGGCGCGCCAGATCCTGCACACGCCCCCGCGCACGCTCGCGGTGGCACTGCTCCTGACGGGCGCCCCGTGGGGGATGCTGCTGGCGGCGGCCGCCGTACCCGCCTTCTTGTGGTTCGCCACCCACAACCTGTGGACAGTGATCGGCGCCGGGGTGCCGCTGGCCGGAGCGGCCTTCACGCACAGCGCGGGCCGCTTCATCAAGGAGTACGACTGGACGGTGGGCGAGTCCCAGGACGGCCTGCGCATCGACCACGGGCTGCTCGACCGGGTGCACGAGACGGTGCCGCCGGGCCGGGTGCAGACCGTCCGCGTCGTCGAGCCGCTGCTGTGGCGGCGGCGCGGCTGGGTCCGCGTCGAACTGCGCGTCGCCGGGTCCGCGAACTCCGTCCTCGTCCCCGTCGCCCCGCGCGAGCACGCCGAGGACGTCATCGCACGGATCCTGCCGGGCGTCGCGGTCCCCAAGCCCGCCGACTTCGTCCCCGCGTCCCGGCGCGGCCGCTGGTGCGTGCCGGTCTGGTGGCGGGCCTACGGGGTCGCCGTCACGGAGACGGCGTTCGCCGCGCGCCACGGGCTCCTGCGGCGCCGGGTCGCCCTCGTCCCGCACGCCAAGGTGCAGAGCGTGCGGCTGACCCAGGGGCCCTGGGAGCGCTGCTGGCGAGTGGCGGGGCTCCACCTGGACACCGGGGCCAACAGCACCGTGACGGCCCGGCTGCGGGACGCGCAGGAGGCCGCGGAGCTGCTGCGGGCCCAGGCGGACCGGTCGCGCACCGGGCGCAGGGCGGCCCGCCCGGACCGCTGGATGAGCACGACGCCGTAGGGAGTGCCGCCGGCCTCCGCCGCGACCCGGTCCGGCCGGTCATGTGAAAAGGCGCCCTACCGGTCATACGAAAAGGCGCCCTGCAGGAGTAGGGCGCCTTCTTGTGCGACGCGGCCCGCTTATGTGGGGCAGGCGCTCATGTGGCACTGGCGCCTATGTGGCGCGGGCGCTCATCTGGCGCCGCCGCTTATGTGCGGCCCCCGCTTATGCGCCGCCCCCGCTCATGTACGCGGCTGCGACAGGCCCCCAAAGGGGCTCAGGCCCGCAGTGCGGACCGCAGGTCGTTCACGTCGATCTGCTCGGTCTCGTCATGGGCGGTCAGGTCGATGACCTCCTGCTCGGCGAGCGCCTCTTCCCCGATGACGTCGGCCAGGTCCTCGTCCGGCTCCGCCGCCGCGCGCGTCTCCGGCCCGGCCTCGGCGGCGGTCTCGGCCTCGGCGGCCGCCTCGGTCCCGGCCTGCGCCTGGGCGTCGTCGCCGCTCGTCCCGAAGAAGTCGAAGCCGCCCTGGGGGACCTTGCGGACCGGCGCCGCGGGCGCCACCGCCGCGGCGACCGGCACGGTGTAGTGACCGGACGCCGCGCGGGACTTCCCCCGCGAATCGCTCTCCTCGGCGGCGGCGGGCGGCTCGGGCCGCCGCGCGAGCCGGTCGAGGGCCGCGTTCGCCCGCAGGTACAGGGCCGCCCCGGCCGGTGGACCGGACGGCGTCCCGCCCGAACCCGGCTCGGCCGGGGACGGAGCCTGGGCCGGGGCCGACGCCTGAGCCGGTGGCAGCGCCCGCGTCGGGACCGCGGCCTCGATGGCGAGCCGGCGCCGGCCCTCCAGGGCGCTGGCCCGCTCCGTCTCGGCGTTCGCGTACCGCCGCAGCAGCGCCGCGTGCTCGTTGCGCAGCGCGGCCAGCTCGGACCGCTTCGCGCGCAGCTTGCCCTCCAGCTTGACGCGCAGCTCCCGCGACTCCTCGAGGTCGCCCTCCAGCTCGGCCACGGCCTCCTCGTGCCGCCAGCGCTCGCTCGCGGCGCCCCGGGTCAGGTCGGCGACCTGCTTGCCCGCGAGCCGGTCCCAGCGGCGCATCACGACCGAGCCGACCACGGCCGCCGCGGCGGCGGCCGCGGTGACGCAGCGCAGGACGAGCGGATCGCCGGAGAGCCAGACGCCGCCCGCGCAGACGAGCGGCACACCGGCGATCACCGAAGGCGGCAGGATGCGGTGCAGGGGTGGGGAATGGCGGTGGCGTCCACGTGGCATGGCCAGAAACTTACCGCGCGTAGGCGAATCGCGAAGCCCCGCCCGGCAAAATCCGGGCACAGGCGGCACAGAATCCTCCGAACTCACACCACAAGGCACCCACTTACGCCTCCGTCACTCCCCCGAACCCGCTCTCCGGCCCATCAAGATCATTTACCGATGAGGCCCTTGGACTCCAGATAGTCCTTCGCGACATCGGCCTCCTTCTGCCGCTCGGCGTCGACCTTGCGGTTCAACTCGACGAGATCCTCCGTGGTGAGCGTCTTGGTCAGCTTCCCGAGAACGTCGGTTATCCCCTGATCACCGGCGTCCTTCGCGTTCACCACCGGAATGATGTTGTCCGCGTTCTGCAGCTTCTTGTCGTCGTCCAGCAGGACGAGACCGAAGTTCTTCAGCGTCGCGTCGGTCGTGGTCGTCAGGACCAGCTGGTCCGTGCCGTTCTTCACCGCCTGCTTGGACTGCGTGGTGCCGACGCCCTTGGGGTCGATCCCCGTGACGTCGATCCCGTACGTCTTCTTCAGCCCCGGCGCGCAGAACGGCCGCTCCTCGCACTCGTCACCGGCCGCGATCTTGACCTTCTGGCCCGACGCGCCCAGGTCCGAGAGCGTCTTGAGCTTGTGCTTGGCGGCGAAGCTCTCGCTCACCGCGAACGCGTTCTGGTCGACCGCGCCGCCCGCGTCCAGCACCTTCAGGCCCTGCGGCTCCGCGAGCTCGCGCAGCGCGGTGACGGTGGCCTCGACATCGCTGGAGGCGACCGGCTTGGCATCCGCGCCGTTCTTCTTCAGGTTGAGGAATTCGGCGAGCGTCGCCGCGTATTCGGGCACGACGTCGATGGCGCCCTTGGCGAGCTGCGGCTCATAGATCTCGCGGTTCTCGACCGTCTTGACCGACGCGTCGTACCCGGCGTCGCTCAATATCTGCCGGTACAGCTCACCGAGCACCTTGGCCTCGGTGAAACTGGCGGCGCCGACGACGACCTTGCCCTTCTTGGCACCGGAGTCGCCGCTGCTGCCCGCGTCGTCCTTGCCCTCCAGGCTGTCGCCACCGCACGCGGCAAGTCCCGCGCTCAGCGCACCGACCGCCACGGCCGTCACAGCCATTCGACGCATTCTGCTGTTCATCGCTCTCCTTGTTGCACTGCTCGGTCGCACTGCCGGACTTTCACAAAGCACCGCACTTACGGGCTCCCCGCACCGGACTCCCTGCCCGTCCACGGACCCCATGCGCGCAGATTCCCGCCCGCCCCCGAACGCACGGCCGTCGCGGTCGCGCGCGGTCGCGGTCGGTCGCGGTCGGTCACCGTCGGCGGGAAGCACCGCCGCCCCCGTCAGGCCCTTCCCCGCATGGGGTCGAGCACCCGGCCCACCGCCACGAAGACCGCCTCCACGAGCAGCGCCAGCGCGGCCACGAGCACGGCACCGGCCACCACTTGCGAGGTGTTCTGCAGGTTGAACCCGGCCGTGATGATCCGCCCGAGCCCGCCCTCCCCCGCCATCGCGGCCAGCGTCGCCGTCGCGATGACCTGCACCGCCGCCGACCGCAGCCCCGTCATCACCAGCGGGTACGCCAGCGGCAGCTCGACCCGGGCGAAGACCTGGCGGCCGCTCATGCCCATGCCGCGCGCGGCCTCCACCACCGAGCGGTCGACCTCGCGCATCCCCACATAGGCGTTGGTCAGCAGCGGCGGCACCGCGAAGAGCACCAGCGCGATCAGCGTCGGCACGTCGCCGTGGCGGCCGAGCGGGGTGAGGGTCAGCAGGACGAGGACGGCGAGCGTCGGCACCGCACGCCCCACGTTCGACACGTTGATCGCGAGGGCGCCGCCCTTGCCGATGTGCCCGAGCCACAGGGCGAGCGGCAGCGCCAGCAGACAGGCGACGGCGAGCGCGACCCCGCTGAAGTACAGGTGCTCGGCGAGGCGGTGCCACACCCCCTTCTCGCCCTGCCAGTTGGCCCCCGTGCTCAGCCAGTCGTACGCACCCGATATCGCGTTCATGCCACCTTCTCCGGCTCCGCGGCGACCGCGGCCTTCCGTATGCGCGGTCCGCGCGCGGAGCGCCCGGCGCTCACCCGCGTCCACGGCGTGAGCCACCGCTGCACGCCGAGCAGCAGCAGGTCGGCGAGGACAGCGAGCACCACACAGAGCACAGAGGCGGTCAGCACCTGGGCCTTGAAGTCACTGTCGAGGCCGTCGAGGATCAGCGTGCCGAGGCCGCCGTAGTCGACGATCGCGCCGACCGTCGTCAGCGCCACGGTGGAGACCGTGGCGATACGGACACCGGCCAGCAGGGCCGGCAGCGCCAGCGGCAGCTCGACCTCCCACAGCAGCCGCAGCGGTCCGTACCCCATCCCGCGCGCGGCCTCGCGGGCCTCTTCCGGCACGGACTGCAGCCCCGCCAATATGTTGCGCACGAGAATCGTCAGCGAATAGAGCACGAGCCCGGTGACCACCAGCGAGGCCGAAAGCCCGAACAGGGGCAGCAGCAGCGAGAACATCGCCAGCGACGGAATCGAGTAGAAGACGGTCGTCAGGCCGAGCACCGGCCCGGCGAAAGCCCGCTTGTGCCGGGCGAGCAGCGCCAGCGGGAAGGCGATGAGCACGCCGATCAGCACCGAGGCCACGGTGATTCCCACGTGCTGCACGGTCGCGTCGACCAATTCCTGGCTGCGCGTGCGCAGATACTCTCCGCACACCCAATCGTTCGCCACCAGGCAGTTCTGTTCGCTCACCCCGCCCACCTCCCCCGAATCCCCCGAACGTATGTCAGGTACCCGTACTCGCGCACGCACGTTCCCGACTGCCGACGACCCTAGCGGCCGCCACTGACAATGGCCGAGACCCGACCCCCGCCCGCAACATTCCCTTCACATGACTGACGTGCCGGGGCGTGCCCAACGCGGCCCCGGCGCGGCAGAATAGGCTCCCATGATCCGGTTCGAGCACGTCAGCAAGCGGTATGCGGACGGCACCACTGCCGTCGACGACCTGTCCTTCGAGGTGAACGAGGGCGAACTGGTCACGCTCGTCGGCCCGTCGGGCTGCGGCAAGACCACGACGATGAAGATGGTGAACCGGCTCATCGAACCCACCGCGGGCCGGATATTCCTCGACGGCGACGACATATCCGCCATCGACCCGGTGCAGCTGCGACGCCGGATCGGCTACGTCATCCAGCAGGTGGGCCTCTTCCCCCACAAGACGGTGCTGGACAACACCGCGACGGTGCCACACCTGCTCGGCGTCAAGCGCGCCGAGGCCCGCGCCCGCGCGGCCGAACTGCTCGACCTGGTCGGCCTGGACCCGAAGACGTTCGGCGACCGCTACCCCGACCAGCTCTCGGGCGGCCAGCGCCAGCGGGTCGGCGTGGCCCGGGCGCTGGCCGCAGACCCGCCGGTGCTGCTGATGGACGAGCCGTTCGGCGCGGTCGACCCCGTGGTCCGCGACCACCTGCAGACCGAGTTCCTGCGGCTCCAGCAGACGCTCGGCAAGACGGTCCTGTTCGTCACGCACGACATCGAGGAAGCGGTGCGCCTCGGCGACCGCATCGCCGTGTACGGCCAAGGCGGCATCGAGCAGTTCGACACCCCCTCGGCCGTCCTGGGCGCCCCCGCCACCCCGTACGTGGCTGACTTCGTCGGTGCCGACCGGGGACTGAAGCGCCTGTCCGTGACGCCCATCGAGGAGGGCGACCTGGAGCAGCCGCCCGTGGTCCACCTCGACGACCCGCTGCCCCGGGAACTCGACGCCCGCTGGGCCGTCGTCCTGGACAGCGACAACAACCTGCACGGCTGGATCTCCGCCGAGCACGCGCGCGAGGCCGCGCAAGAGAGCGGCCCGGGCGGCGCGACCGTACGCGACCACGCGCGCCGCATGGAGGCCTGGCTGCCGGTCGGCGCCTCGCTCAAGCAGGCGTTCGCGACGATGCTCCAGCACGACGCGGGGTGGATCGCGGTCATCGACGCGCGCTCCGAGGGCCGCTTCCTCGGGGTGCTGACGCCGGCCAGGCTGCATGAGGCGCTGCGCCGCTCCACCGCCGCGGACGCGCGCGACATCGCGCGCGCGGAGGTCGAACTGGAGACCGTGGCACCACTGCACACGTAAGCAGGCCTCGGCCGGAGGCGGCCCCGCGGCGGGAACCGGCGGCACCGCTCGTCCGGACATCCGCGGCGCCGCTCGCCCGGACTTCCGCGCGCCGGTTGCGCGGACGTCCGCGCAACCGGCCGCGGTCCGGAGTGAACCCCCGCCCGCCGCGACCCGTCCTAAAGGACGCACGTCGCGGATGCCGCGTTTGGCCCCCGCGTTCACGTTTCTTGCGGAACCACGGGAATGCGATGTTCGTCAGGATGGATGCGGAGGGCCAGGGCCCGTGCGGGGCCCCGCGGCGGGCATGGCGCGGCCCCCGCCCGGAGGCCGTGCCGCACCTGATCGCCGGAGCGTGTGTCCTGGCCGGGCTGCTGGACGTCGCCGCCGGCGTCCTGCCGCCGCCCCGGCACGGCGGCCTGCCGCACCTCGCCCAGCGGCTCCCCAGCGCACTCGGGCCGTACGCGGCGGCGCTCACCCTCGCCAGCGGTGTCCTGGTGCTGCTGCTCACGCGAGGCCTGGTCCACCGCGAGCGGCGGGCCCGCCGGGCGGCCCTGGTGCTGCTGCCGCTCGGCGCCTGCGCACAGTTCGCGTACCGGCCCTCGGTCGTGGGCGTCGCCGTCCCACTGCTGCTCCTGTGGCCGCTCGCCGCGCACCGCGGCCTTTTCGACGCCCCGCCCGACCCACACGGACGCAGACCCGCGCCGGCCAACTTCGTCCTGATGGGCGCCGGTTCGATCCTGCTGGGCCTCGCCGTGGTCAGCGCCCACCCGGACCAGCTCGTCGGCGACCCGAGCCTCGCCGAGCGGCTGGAGCACGTCCTGTACGGCCTGTTCGGCGGGGCCGGGCCGCTCGACTACACGGGACGGGCGGCGAGCACCGTCACGTTCTCGCTCCGCGCGCTGAGCCTGGTCACCGCCCTGACCACGGTCTGCCTCGCCTGCCGCCCCGGGCGCCCGGCCGCGCGCCTGCGCGAGGACGACGCGGCACGCCTGCGTGCCCTCCTGGAGCAGCACGGCGACCACACCGCCTCCAGGCGCGTCGCCCGGTGGCGCACCCACAGGGTGGTGCTCTCCCCCAGCGGCAAGGCGGCCGTCCGCTACCGCGTCGTCTCCGGGGTGATGCTCGCCGCCGGCGACCCGGTCGGCGACAAGGAGGCCTGGCCCGGCGCCATCGAGCGCTTCATGGACGAGGCCCGCGCCCACGCGTGGACCCCGGCCGTCATGGGCTGCTCGGCGTCGGGCGCCGAAGCCTGGACCCGCGAGACCGGCCTGACCGTCCTCCCACCCACCCGCCCCCTCCGCCTCACCCGCGCCGCGCCGCGCCGCCCGATACGACCGGGGACCTCCGGCCCGGGCCCCGCGGACACCGGCCCGGGCTCCAGCTGAGCGGGGCGGGGCCGCACACGGACCGGCCGGGACCGGGCCGCACCCGAGCCGAGCCGGGCCCCGCCCGAACGCCGCCCCCACCGGGCACGGGCCCCGCCCGAACGCCGCCCCCACCACCTGGCACGAGCCCCGTCCGAACGCCGCCCCCACCGGGCACGGGCCCCGTCCGAACGCCGCCCGCGCCCGCCGCCCCCACCGCCGGGCACGCCCACCCCCGCACCGGCTCTAGGCTGGAAGCCATGAGCACGTCCCAGGGCCACCGCGGCCACGTAGCCCACCTCCCCGCCTGGGACCGCTGCGCGGTCATGGGCGTCGTCAATGTGACGCCCGACTCCTTCTCCGACGGAGGCCGCTGGTTCGACACCACCGCCGCGGTCAAGCACGGCCTCGACCTGGTCGCCCAGGGCGCCGACCTGGTGGACGTCGGCGGCGAGTCCACCCGCCCCGGCGCCACCCGCGTCGACGAGGACGAGGAGCTCAAGCGCGTCATCCCCGTCGTGCGCGGCCTCGCCGCCGAAGGCGTCACCGTCTCCGTCGACACGATGCGGGCCTCCGTCGCCGAGCGCTCCCTCGCCGCGGGCGCCCGCCTCGTCAACGACGTCAGCGGCGGCCTCGCCGACCCGGCGATGGTCCCGGTGGTCGCCGCCGCGGGCGCGCCCTTCGTGGTGATGCACTGGCGCGGCTTCCTGCAGGGCGCGACCGTCCGCGGCACGTACGACGACGTGGTCCGCGAGGTCGTGAGCGAACTGCACGCGCGCGTGGCGGCCATCATCGAGGGCGGCGTCGCCCCCGACCACATCGTCGTCGACCCGGGCCTCGGCTTCTCCAAGGACCCCGCGCACGACCTCGCCCTCCTCGCCCACCTCGGCGAGCTGCGCGCCCTCGGCCACCCGATCCTGGTCGCCGCCTCCCGCAAGCGGTTCCTCGGCCACGTCCTGGCCGGCGAGGAGGGCGCCCCGCCGCCCGCGCGCGAGCGCGACGCCGCCACCGCCGCCGTCTCCGCGCTCGCCGCGCACGCCGGCGCCTGGGCGGTCCGCGTCCACGAGGTGCGGGCCACCGCCGACGCGGTCCGGGTCGCGCGCGCCGTCGAGGGAGCCCGGTGACCGTCGCCGATACGCAGGCCGTCGAGGACGCCAACCGCGCCTACTACGAGGCCGTGGAGCGCGGCGACTTCGAGGAGCTGACCTCCCTGTGGCTGGCGCCCGAGGACGTCTCCTACGCGGAGGACGCGGACCCCGACGACGCCGACCCCACGGACATCAGCTGCGTCCACCCCGGCTGGCCCGCGCTGGCCGGACGCGGCGAGGTGCTGCGCTCGTACGCGCTGATCATGGCGAACACGGAGTACATCCAGTTCTTTCTGACCGACGTGCGGATCAGCGTCGTCGCCGACACCGCCCTGGTGACCTGCACCGAGAACATCCTGAGCGGCGGCCCCGCCCCGGCGGACGGCGACGAGCTCGGCCCGCTCGTCGGCCAGCTCGTCGTCGCCACGAACGTCTTCCGGCGCACCCGTGACGGCTGGAAGCTCTGGTCGCACCACGCCTCGCCGGTACTGGCCGACGCCGACGACGCGTCCGGCTCCGCGGGCGAGGACGGCATCACCGGGCTCCCCGGCGACCCGGACAACCCCGGGGACGGCGGTCCACTCGCCTGAGTGGTAACCGCCCCCGAGGGGGCTGGAAATCTCTCCGTCCTGGTTGGTTCCCCGGCTGCCGGGGTATGGGCGGCTACCAGCCGGGGGCCGCTCTGTCCATAGCCCCCGCGGGCGAGCGTTGTCAGTGCTCGCAGGTAGATTCGAGCGAGGCCGACCGGTCGACCGCACATCGACGGACCGGCCTCTACCGACGACTGCAGGAGTGATTCGCGTGGATCGTGTCGCGCTGCGCGGCCTCAAGGCCCGCGGGCACCATGGCGTCTTTCCCAAGGAACGCGAGGAAGGCCAGACCTTCATCGTGGACCTGGTACTCGGCCTTGACACCCGGGCGGCGGCGGCCGACGACGACCTGGCGAAGACCGTGCACTACGGCATCGTGGCGGAGGAGGTCGTGGCCGTCGTCGAAGGCGAGCCGGTCGACCTCATCGAGACGCTCTCCGAGCGCATCGCCCAGACGTGCCTGAAGCACGAAGGGGTCCTGGAGGTCGAGGTCTGCGTCCACAAGCCGGACGCCCCGATCACCGTGCCCTTCGACGACGTGACCGTCACGATCACCCGGAGCCGAGTATGAACCAGACTCAGTTCGACCCGACCGTCCAGCCGGTGCCGACCTCCGTGGTGGAGCAGGTGGACGCCGCCGACAGCACCCTGTCGAACCCCCGGCGCGCGGTGCTCTCCCTCGGCGCGAACCTGGGGAACCGCCTGGAGACCCTCCAGGGAGCCGTCGACGCCCTGGAGGACACCCCCGGCGTCCGCGTCAAAGCCGTCTCCCCGGTCTACGAGACCGAGCCGTGGGGCGTCGAGCCCGGCAGCCAGCCCGCGTACTTCAACGCGGTGGTGGTCCTGAAGACGACGCTGCCGCCGGCCTCGCTCCTGGAGCGCGCCCACGCGGTCGAGGAGGCGTTCCACCGCGTGCGGGACGAGCACTGGGGCCCGCGCACCATCGACGTCGATATCGTCGCCTACGCCGAGGTCGTCTCGGACGACCCGACGCTCACGCTGCCGCACCCGCGGGCCCACGAGCGTGCCTTCGTCCTGGCGCCCTGGCACGACGTGGAGCCGGACGCCCAGCTGCCCGGCCGCGGCCCGGTCGCCGAGCTGCTCACCGCCGTGACCCGGGACGGCGTGAGCCCGCGCGCGGACCTGGAACTTCGACTGCCCGAGTAATCGTTAAGGTCTAGCGGGCAGACCGAAGACACACGAGGGGCGACCTACGGGGATGAAGCAACTGCGCATCAGGACTCTGGCCGGCCTGTTCCTGGCCGCCGGGGTGCTGTCCTGGGCCGGCGCCCGGCTGTGGGACTCGGTCGGCACCCTGCCGCGGGTCCCCCCGGCCGCGCCCATCGTGCTGGCGGTGATCGCCGCAGTGCTGCTCGCGACCGCCCTGTCCCTGCGCTCCCGGCTCCGCGCCCAGCGCGAGCGCCGTCCCGGGGCCAAGGGGGTCGACCCGATGATGGCCGCGCGAGCGCTCGTCTTCGGCCAGGCCAGCGCCCTGGTCGCGGCGCTGGTGGCGGGCATGTACGGCGGGGCGGGCGCGTTCCTGCTGGAGTCCCTGGAGATCCCGGCCCGGCGTGATCAGGCGATCTACGCCGGGTTCTCGGTCCTCGCGGGCATCGCGGTGATAGCGGCGGCCCTCTTCATGGAGCGAGTCTGCAAGCTCCCCGAAGACGACGACACAGAGGGCACGGCCCCGGCCGCCTGACCCTCACCGCCCGATGATCAGACTCATCGCCTCGGCCCGGGTCGCCGGGTCCCGCAGCTGCCCCCGCACGGCCGACGTGATGGTCTTGGCCCCAGGCTTGCGCACCCCGCGCATCGTCATGCACATGTGCTCGCACTCCACGACGACGATGACGCCGCGCGGCTCCAGGATCTCCATCAGGGAGTCCGCGATCTGCGTCGTCAGGCGCTCCTGCACCTGCGGACGGCGGGCGTAGACATCCGCGAGGCGGGCGAGCTTGGAAAGGCCAGTGATCTTGCCGTCGGCCGACGGGATGTAGCCGACGTGGGCCACCCCGACGAACGGCACGAGATGATGTTCGCAGGACGAAGTGATCTCGATGTCCTTCACGAGCACCATCTCGTCGTGCCCCAGGTCGAACGTCGTCGTCAGGACATCCTCGGCCTTCTGCCACAGCCCCGCGAATATCTCCTTGTAGGCGCGCGCGACCCGGGCCGGCGTCTCCCGCAGGCCCTCGCGGTCCGGGTCCTCGCCGACCGCGATGAGCAGCTCGCGCACGGCGTTCTCGGCCCGCTTCTCGTCGAACTCGCCGATCGTGCCCTCGCCGTCCAGCGTCACCGGGTCGGTCATTGTGGTGCCTCTTCCTCGTATGTACCGGCACGGCACCGCAAAAGGCCGCGCCCCCCACACCGTAAAGCGTGGGGGGCGCGGCCTGCATTCCGGGCCCGGTGAGGGTTCGGTCAGCTCTCGGGGCGCTCTTCCTTCACCGTGTCCACCGGGGTGGTGGTCTCGATGGCGGGCGTCGAACCGTTCGCCCCGTTCGTCAGTGACAGCTCCTTGGGGGAGAGCACCGGCGGGCGGGTCGAGGGGGTGCGGCGCGAGGAGCCGGTCCACGCGGGGCGGGCCGGGCGCTTCACGATCGGAGCGAAGATCTCGGCGATCTGCTCCTTGTTCAGCGTCTCCTTCTCGAGCAGCGCGAGGACGAGGTTGTCGAGGACGTCGCGGTTCTCGACCAGGATCTCCCAGGCCTCGTTGTGCGCGGTCTCGATGAGCTTCTTGACCTCTTCGTCGACGAGCGCGGCGACCTCTTCCGAGTAGTCGCGCTGGTGACCCATCTCACGGCCCAGGAAGGGCTCGCTGTTGTCACCGCCGAACTTGATCGCGCCGAGCCGCTCGGTCATGCCGTACTGCGTGACCATCGCGCGGGCCGTACCGGTGGCCTTCTCGATGTCGTTCGCGGCGCCCGTGGTCGGGTCGTGGAAGACGAGCTCCTCGGCCGCGCGGCCGCCCAGCATGTAGGCGAGCTGGTCGAGCATCTCGTTGCGCGTGGTCGAGTACTTGTCCTCGTCCGGCAGCACCATCGTGTAGCCGAGGGCACGGCCTCTGGAGAGGATCGTGATCTTGTGCACCGGGTCGGAGTTCGGTGAGGCCGCCGCGACCAGGGCGTGTCCGCCCTCGTGGTACGCGGTGATCTTCTTCTCCTTGTCCGACATGATCCGGGTCCGCTTCTGCGGTCCCGCGACCACCCGGTCGATCGCCTCGTCGAGCGACAGGTTGTCGATCAGCTTCTTGTCCGAGCGGGCCGTGAGCAGCGCGGCCTCGTTCAGCACGTTCGACAGATCGGCACCCGTGAAGCCCGGGGTGCGGCGCGCGACGGCCGACAGGTCGACGTCGGGCGCGACCGGCTTGCCCTTCTGGTGCACCTTGAGGATCTCCAGGCGGCCCTGCATGTCCGGGCGGTCGACCGCGATCTGCCGGTCGAAGCGGCCGGGACGCAGCAGCGCGGGGTCGAGGATGTCCGGCCGGTTCGTGGCGGCGATGAGGATCACGCCGCCCTTCACGTCGAAGCCGTCCATCTCGACGAGCAGCTGGTTGAGCGTCTGCTCGCGCTCGTCGTGACCGCCGCCGAGGCCGGCGCCGCGGTGGCGGCCGACCGCGTCGATCTCGTCGACGAAGACGATCGCCGGAGCGTTCGCCTTGGCCTGCTCGAAGAGGTCGCGGACCCGGGAGGCGCCGACACCGACGAACATCTCGACGAAGTCGGAGCCGGAGATCGAGTAGAACGGGACCCCGGCCTCACCGGCGACGGCGCGCGCGAGGAGCGTCTTGCCGGTACCGGGCGGGCCGTAGAGGAGCACGCCCTTGGGGATCTTGGCGCCGACGGCCTGGAACTTGGCTGGCTCCTGGAGGAACTCCTTGATCTCGTGGAGCTCCTCGACCGCCTCGTCCGAGCCCGCCACGTCGGCGAAGGTCGTCTTGGGGGTGTCCTTGGTGATGAGCTTGGCCTTGGACTTCCCGAACTGCATGACGCGGGAGCCGCCGCCCTGCATCTGATTCATCAGGAACAGGAAGACGACCACGATGAGGACGAAGGGCAGCAGCGTCAGCAGGATGCCCACGAAGGGGTTCTGCTTCGACGGGGAGACGGTGTACCCGTCGGGGATCTGCTTGTCCTCGAACTTGGCCTGCAGGTCCTTGGCCACCGCGACGCCCTGGTCGCCGATGTAACTGGCCTGGATCTTGCTCGAGCCGTCGACCTTCTGGCCGTCCTTCAGCTCGGCCTTGATGGTGTTGTCGTCACCGGTGGTCAGCTTGGCCGACTGCACCTTGTTGTCGTTGATGGCCTGAATGACCTGGCCGGTGTCCACCGTCTTGTAGCCGCCGGACGAACCGACGACCTGCATCAACACGACCACGGCAAGGACGGCCAGCACGATCCACATGACCGGCCCACGGAAGTATCGCTTCACGTCCATCCATACGGAGCGATGACGCCCCGTCCCTCCTGCCATAGTGAGTTTGATAAGGCTGTTTGAAGCTGTTTGAAGAACTGTTCTTCGGACGGTACCCCAGCATTGTCACCCGACGCCGCAGGGGAGGACCGGCAAACGGCCCTTCGCTTCTCCAACGGCGGGGGCCCCGCGAGGGTTCCCGGCCGCCTGACGCGGGCTCAGCCGCCGTAGACGTGCGGTGCGAGCGTGCCGACGAAGGGCAGGTTGCGGTACTTCTCGGCGTAGTCCAGGCCGTACCCGACCACGAACTCGTTCGGGATGTCGAAGCCGACCCACTTCACGTCGATGGAGACCTTCGCCGCCTCCGGCTTGCGCAGCAGCGTGCACACCTCCAGGGAGGCGGGCTCGCGCGAGCCGAGGTTCGTGAGCAGCCACGAGAGCGTCAGCCCGGAGTCGATGATGTCCTCGACGATCAGGACGTGCCGGCCCTTGATGTCGGTGTCGAGGTCCTTGAGGATCCGCACGACGCCGGACGACTGGGTGCCCGCGCCGTACGAGGAGACCGCCATCCAGTCCATCGTGACGGGGGTGGCCAGGGCACGCGCCAGGTCCGCCATGACCATGACGGCGCCCTTGAGCACTCCGACGATCAGCAGGTCCTTGCCCGCGTACTCCGCGTCGACCTTCGCGGCCAGCTCCGCCAGCTTCGCGTCGATCTCTTCCTTGGTGATGAGCACCGACTGAAGGTCGGTGCCCATGTCTTTCGCGTCCACCCGCATCACTTTCGGTCGTCCCACCGGCCACTCGGAGCCCACCGAAGTCGTGGTCTTCCGTCAGCCTTGCCGGATGACCAGTCTGCCACCCTGCCGCTGGGCGACGACTTTGCCCGGGAGGTTGATCTCTCCCTGGCCCCGCCAGCCCGTGATCAGGCGGTCGACCTCTTCGATGTGCCGGGCGAAGAGCGCACCGGCCGGGGCGCCCGCCTCGATCGCGGCGCGGCGCAGGATGCGGCGGCGCACGGCGGGCGGCAGCGCGTAGAGCTTGGCGCATTCGAGGAGGCCGGCGGTGTCGCGGACGGAGTCGGCGGCCTGCTGGGCCCAGCCGTCGAGGGCGTCGGCGTCGTCCCGGGAGAGCTGGGCCGTCCGGGCGAGGGCCTCGACGACGCCTTTGCCGAGCGCCTTCTCCAGGGCGGGCAGCCCCTCGTGGCGGAGCCGGGAGCGGGTGTAGGCCGGATCGGTGTTGTGCGGGTCGTCCCAGACGGGCAGGTGCTGGACGAGGCAGGCCTTGCGCGCGGTCTGCCGGTCGAGCTGGAGGAAGGGGCGCCGGTAGCGGCCGCCCGTCCCGGAGACGGCGGCCATGCCGGACAGGGAGCGGATGCCGGAGCCGCGGGCGAGGCCGAGCAGGACGGTCTCGGCCTGGTCGTCGCGGGTGTGGCCGAGCAGGACGGCGGCGGCGCCGTGGCGCTCCGCGGCGGCGTCGAGGGCGGCGTACCGGGCGTCGCGGGCGGCGGCTTCGGGGCCGCCCGCGCGGCCGACGGACACGGCGACGGACTCGGCGGGGGCGAGGCCGAGGGCGGTCAGGCGCAGGGCGACGTCCTCGGCGCGGCTGTCGGAGCCGGGCTGCAGACCGTGGTCGACGGTGATGCCACCGGCGCGGATGCCGAGCTTGGGCGCTTCGAAGGCGAGGGCCGAGGCGAGCGCCATGGAGTCGGCGCCGCCCGAGCAGGCGACCAGCACGAGGGGCTGCTGGGCGGAGGAGGGCTGGGGGTGTGCGCTGAGGATGTCGTGGAGGACGCGGCGGACCGCCAGGCGTATCGCCGCGACCGCAGGATGGGGACCCATGTCCGGTTCCCTTCATTCCGTTGTCTAGGGGGTGGGCGCCAGAAACTGCACCGGCTGGAACGCTCAACGGTGATCCGGCGACTTCGGTCACGCAGAGTGTGTCGATGGTGACAGAGACGAGCGATTCCCCGAGCATCGCACGCCCACCCACGGGCCACGGTCCCTCGGATGGGTGATCCTGAGCAATTCCGGGCGTGGTCTACGGAGCGTCGTGGGACCCGTCTGCCTTGTTGTGCACCCGTGCGACCCACTCCGCCGGTTTGGCGATCTCCGCCTTGGTGGGAAGGGTGTTGGGCGAGGTCCAGACGCGGTTGAAGCCGTCCATGCCGACCTCGTCGACGACGGCACGGACGAACCGCTCGCCGTCGCGGTACTGGCGCAGCTTGGCGTCGAGGCCCAGGAGCTTGCGCAGCGCCATGTCGAGCCGGGAGGCGCCCTTCTGGCGGCGCTGCTGGAACTTCTCGCGGATCTCCTCCACCGAGGGCACGACCGCGGGGCCGACGCCGTCCATCACGTAGTCCGCGTGCCCTTCGAGCAGGGACATCACGGCGGTGAGGCGGGCGAGGATCTCGCGCTGGGCCGGGGACTGGACGAGCTCGACCAGGGAGCGGCCGCCGTCGTCCTCCTCGCCCTCGGGGCGGCCGCCGGCCAGGGACTGGGCGGCCTCCCTGATGCGCTCCAGGAACGTCGAGGGGTCGACGTCGGTCTCGGCGAGGAACGACTGGATCTCGCTCTCCAGGTGGTCGCGGAGCCAGGGCACCGCGGTGAACTGGGTGCGGTGCGTCTCCTCGTGGAGGCAGACCCAGAGCCGGAAGTCGTGCGGGTCCACCTCCAGTTCGCGCTCGACGTGCACGATGTTGGGCGCCACGAGCAGCAGCCGCCCTCCGCTCGGTGCGGCCGGCAGGTCGCGGGAGGCGGGGGCGAAGGTCTCGTACTGGCCGAGGACGCGGGAGGACATGAACGACAGGAGCATGCCCAGCTCGACGCCGGTGACCTTGCCGCCGACCGCGCCGAGCACGGCGCCGCCGGGGCCCGAGCGGCGCTCCTGCATCTTGTCGAGGAGCGGCTTGAGGATCTCGCGGAAGCCCTCGACGTTGGCCTTCACCCAGCCGGGCCGGTCCACGACGAGGACGGGGGTGTCGTGCACGTCCTCGGTGGCCATGCGCGTGTACGCGCGCACGTGCTCCTCGGACTCCTTGGCGTACCGGCGCAGCTCGGCGACGATGGCGCGCGCCTCGTCGCGGCTGACCTCCGGTCCTGGTCGTACGAATCGGGTCGCGGTGGTCACCGCGAGGTTCCAGTCGACCATCCCTGAAGAAGCAGCACCGCCGATGCTCGTCATGCGTCAACGGTACGTGACCCCTTCCGTACACGGAGGAGGTTGGACCCCGGGGGCGGCCCCCAGTTCGACCCGGGCGCCCCCTAGGGGTCGTCCGGGCTCAGTGGCATCCGCAGTCGGCGACCGTGGAGGCGAGGCGGTCCAGGCCCGCCTGGGCCGACTGGGGGCCGGGGGCGTTCTGGGTCATGAACGCGAAGACGAGGAGCCTGCCGTCGGCGTCGACGACCGTGCCCGCGAGGGTGTTGACCCCGGTGAGGGTGCCGGTCTTGGCGCGGACCAGGCCGATCCCGGAGGCGTCGGCGGCGTCCTCGTAGCGGCTGCTGAGGGTGCCGGTGAAGCCGGCGACGGGCAGGCCGGTCAGGACGGAGCGCAGGCCGGGGCGGCCGGGTTCGGCGGCCGTGGCGAGGAGCTTGGTGAGCAGGTCGGCGGAGATCTTGTCGGTGCGGTCGAGGCCGCTGCCGTCGGCGAAGCGGGTTCCGGTGAGCGGCAGCCGCAGGGTGGCGAGCTGTTTCCTGACGGCCCGGCCCGCGCCGTCGAAGTCGTGGCTCTCGTCGGCGGCGACGGCGGTCTGCCGGGCGAGGGCCTCGGCGATGTCGTTGTCGCTGTGCGTCAGCATGCGCTCGACCAGGGCGGAGAGCGGGGGCGAGGCGACCTTCGCGACGGCCTCGGCGTCGCCGGGCGCCTTGCCGGGGGCGGGGGCGCCGCCCTTGGTGCGGATGCCGCGCTCGTCCAGGAGGTCGGCGAACGTCCGCGCCGCCGCCGCGGCGGGGTCCACCGCACGCGTGGCGGGGCCGCTGTCGGAACCGTCGGTGCGGCCCTCGTCCACCATGAGGGCGGTGACCTGGGCGAGGTTCTCGTTGGGGCCGATCGGGTGGGTGGCGGGCCCGGAGTAGAGCGAGGTGTCGTAGCCGAGGGTCACTTCGGTGTGGCCGCTCTTCTTCAGGGAGGCGGCCGTCTTGTCGGCGAGGGTGCGCAGGCTGGCGGCGCCGTAAGGATTCTTCTGACGCGCCGTCAGGGTGGGGTCGCCGCCGCCGACCAGGACGAGTCGTCCGGCGTCCGCGTCCAGGGCCGTACGGGTGGCGATGCGGTGGTCGGGGCCCGCCGCCGTCAGGGCCGCGACGGCCGTGGCCAGCTTGATGGTGGACGCCGGGGTGAGGGCGTCGCCCGCGGACCTGCCGTACAGCTGCTTCCCGGTGACCGCGTCGACCACCGCGGCCGTGCGGTGCGTGCCCAGTGCCGGGTCCTTCAGCAGCGGGTCCAGCACGGCGGCCAGGGCGCCGCGGGTCGGGCCCGGCACCGAGGCGCCGGGCGCGGCCAGGACCGCGGCGGCGCTCGGCGCGGCCTGCGGCGCCCCGGGCCGCGTCCCGGGGGCGCCACCGTGATCTGCGCCACCCCCGGCGTCCCGGACGGCCGCCCGGCGCGCCTCGGCCGTACGCTGACCCGAAGCGTCCCAGGGGCCGGTCGTGGCCACCACGACGGCCGCGAGGGCAAGGCCCACCGCCGTCGCGGCGACCGTGACGTGCTTGGTCCCGCTCCTCGCAACCGATGTGGCAGCGGTCTTCGCCACGCTCGTCAAGAGCTGCGAAGCCTTCAGCTCCGGCACCGCGGACCAGCCCCTTTCGCGATCACACACCTGCGTGAGGGACACTTAACCACCAGTCGTATGTGTTGATCATGGAGGAGCCACCGGTGGAGTTCGACGTCACGATCGAGATTCCGAAGGGATCGCGGAACAAGTACGAGGTCGACCACGAGTCCGGTCGCATCCGTCTGGACCGTCGTCTGTTCACCTCGACCGCCTACCCGACGGACTACGGCTTCGTCGAGAACACCCTCGGCGAGGACGGCGACCCGCTGGACGCCCTGGTCATCCTGGACGAGCCGACCTTCCCGGGCTGCCTCATCAAGTGCCGCGCGATCGGCATGTTCCGCATGACGGACGAGGCCGGCGGCGACGACAAGCTGCTGTGCGTCCCGGCGACCGACCCGCGGATGGAGCACCTGCGCGACATCCACCACGTCTCGGAGTTCGACCGCCTGGAGATCCAGCACTTCTTCGAGGTCTACAAGGACCTGGAGCCCGGCAAGTCCGTCGAGGGCGCCGACTGGGTGGGCCGCACCGAGGCCGAGGCCGAGATCGAGCGCTCGTACAAGCGTGCGCAGGACCAGGGCGGTCACTGACCGGACCGGCCACGGACGGGCCGCACGACCCCAGCCGGGGTCGTGCGGCCCGTTTGCGTATTCGTGCGCATACTGAGGCGTACGGGAGGCAGACGTCTACGTAGACGTGTGTAGACGTACGTAGACGCGCGAAAGCAAGGAACCACAGAGGTGCCGAACAGGTGACGGAGCGCGAGTCGCAGGCCCCGGAGGACCGCAAGCCGCAGTCCGACGAGGCCCGCAGTCAGTTCACGCAGCCCATCGGGGTGGTGTCGGCGGCTCCGGTGATGGAGGAGGACTCCTCGGTCACCTCGGAGTTCGCCCTGCCCGACGGGCTGAACGTGCAGGCACCCGAGGCGGTCGACACCGAGGGGTCCGCGTTCACCCCGCCCAGGACCTACAGCTCCCGGCAGTCCCCGGCGGCGTTCACTCCCGCGCACGGCATCCCCATGGTCAAGCTGACCAAGGAGGCGCCCTGGCAGGACCGGATGCGCACGATGCTGCGGATGCCGGTCGCCGAGCGGCCCGCGCCCGAACCGGCGCAGAAGCAGGACGACGCCGGGCCCGCCGTGCCCCGCGTGCTCGACCTGACGCTGCGTATCGGGGAGCTGCTGCTGGCCGGCGGCGAGGGCGCCGAGGACGTGGAAGCGGCGATGTTCGCCGTCTGCCGCTCCTACGGGCTCGACCGGTGCGAGCCGACGGTCACGTTCACGCTGCTGTCGATCACCTTCCAGCCGTCCCTGGTCGACGACCCGGTGACCGCCTCGCGCACCGTGCGCCGCCGCGGCACCGACTACAACCGGCTCGCCGCGGTGTTCCGGCTCGTCGACGACATCAGCGACGAGGACGACGAGGTCGACATCACGCTGGAGGAGGCGTACCGGCGGCTCGCGGAGATCCGGCGCAACCGGCACCCCTACCCCGGCTGGGCGCTCACCGGGGCCAACGGGCTGCTGGCCGGCTCCGCCTCGATCCTCGTCGGCGGTGATCTGCTGGTGTTCGTCGCCGCGGCCGTCGGCGCGATGCTCGGCGACCGGCTCGCGTGGCTCTGCGCGGGGCGCGGCTTCCCGGAGTTCTACCAGTTCACGGTGGCCGCGATGCCGCCCGCGGCGATCGGCCTGGTGCTCACCCTCGCCCATGTGGACGTGAAGGCGTCCGCGGTGATCACCGGTGGGCTCTTCGCGCTGCTGCCGGGGCGGGCGCTCGTCGCCGGTGTGCAGGACGGCCTGACCGGCTTCTACATCACGGCCTCGGCGCGGCTGCTGGAAGTCATGTACTTCTTCGTCGGCATCGTCATCGGCGTGCTGATCATGCTGTACGTCGGCGTGCAGCTGAACGCGCAGCTCAACCCGGAGGCGGCGCTGAAGCCCGTCGAACGGCCGCTGTGGCAGATCGCCGCGTCGATGGCGCTGTCACTGGCGTTCGCCGTGCTGTTGCAGCAGGAGCGCTCGACCGTCCTCGCGGTGACCCTCAACGGCGGGGTGGCCTGGGTCGTCTACGGGGCGATGCACGACGCGGGCGGGATCTCGCCGGTCGCCTCCACGGCCGCGGCGGCCGGGCTCGTCGGCCTGTTCGGCCAGCTCTTCTCGCGGTACCGGTTCGCGTCGGCGCTGCCCTACGTCACGGCCGCCATCGGGCCGCTGCTCCCCGGTTCGGCGACGTACTTCGGGCTGCTCGCCATCGCCCACAACGACGTGAACCAGGGGCTCGTCTCGCTGTCCAAGGCGGCGGCCCTCGCCATGGCCATCGCGATCGGGGTGAACCTGGGAGGCGAGATCTCCCGGCTGTTCATCCGCTCCCCCGGGGCGGCGAACCGCCGCGCGGCCAAGCGCACACGCGGCTTCTAGGGCGGTTCTTCCCGCCATCGTGCCCGGGCCCGCCGTGCCCCGCCCTACCGCTTGGCGTGCCGGCCGCGCTGGGACGGGGCCTGGCCCGGGTCCGCGGCCGTACCCGGCCCGCCCTGGGCCGCCGCCTTCTTGGACTTGCCGCGCGCCCGCAGGAACTCGATGGCGATGGGCACCACCGAGACCAGGACGATCAGGATCAGGATCGCCTCGATGTTCTTGTGGACGAACTCGATGTTGCCCAGCCAGGAGCCGAGCAGCGTCACGCCGGCGCCCCACAGCACCCCGCCGATCACGTTGAACGTGAGGAACGAGCGGTACTTCATGCCGGAGACGCCGGCGATGATCGGCGTGAACGTGCGCACGATCGGCACGAAGCGGGCCAGGACCAGCGACTTGGGGCCGTGCTTCTCGAAGAACTCGTGCGCCTTCTGCACGTTCTCCTGCTTGAAGAGCTTGGAGTCCGGGCGCCGGAACAGCGAGGGCCCGACCTTCTTGCCGAAGACGTACCCCGCCTGGTCGCCGAGGATCGCGGCGAGGCAGATCAGTCCGACGGCCCCCCACAGCGGGAAGTCCATGGTGCCGGCGGTGATCAGCAGGCCCGTGGTGAACAGCAGCGAGTCACCGGGCAGGAAGAAGCCGATCAGCAGGCCCGACTCCGCGAACACGATCAGGAGCAGACCCCAGATGCCGAACGTGTTCAGCAAGTAGTCCGGGTCCAGCCAGCTTGGTCCGAGAGCAAGCGTCATCACGGGTCCGGGCTCCTGAGGGCTTGGGAAAAGGAACAGAACGAGAGCAGCCAAGGCAATGGCGATGCAAAGTTATCAACGCCGCTCGCCGCTGCCAGGTTCCAGTGGCCCTCTCAGGATGCACTGTGCGTCAACTGTGGCAAACCTGTCGGTATGTACGGGCACGCGCGCGTGCCCGTACCCGCCTCAGCCGGTGTGCCGTGCCGCGTTCGCGTGGATCGCGTCCCGCAGGTGCTGGGCGACTCCCTCGCCGATGGCCTCGTAGTAGGCGGTGAAGCGCTCGTCGGCCACATACATGTCGCCGAAACAGACGTGCAGCTCATAGGGGCATTCGTGGAACCACCGTCCGATGTGCGCGCGGTGCTCCTCGGCGAGGTCCATGGCCCGCTCGCCCGCCGCGTCCTCCCCGGCGGCGACGAGGGCCGCGTAGCGCGCGGTCCAATCGTCGACCTCGGCCTGGAGGCGCTTCCAGTCCTCCTTGGTGTAGGCCGCGGTGCGCCGCTGCGTCTCGGCGTACGCCTCCGTGCCGCCCCAGCGCTGTTCGGCCTCCTCGGCGTACTGCTCGGGGTCCTTGTCCCCGAAGACCTCGAACCGCTCCTCGGGGGTGAGCTGGATTCCCATCTTCTGTGCCTCCATCGCGTGTTCGACGGCGTCCGCCATCTCCTGAAGCCTGCGGATACGGGCGCGCAGTTCCCGGTGCCGGCGCCGCAGGTGCGTGCGCGGGTCGGTGGCCGGGTCGTCGAGCAGGGCGCGCACCTCCTCCAGCGGGAAGCCGAGCTCCCGGTAGAAGAGGACCTGCTGGAGCCGGTCGAGGTCCTCGTCGGTGTAGCGGCGGTGGCCGGTCGGGCCGCGCCCGCCCGGCACGAGCAGGCCGATCTCGTCGTAGTGGTGCAGGGTGCGCACCGTGACGCCGGCGAGCCGGGCCACGTGTCCCACCGCGTAGCTCATCCGCCGCTCTCCCTCCGTCGTCGCGTTCCCGCGGTCCGTACGTGCGCCAGCCTGGCTCCTCACGTCACGTGAGGTGCAAGCCCGGCCGCAGGCTCCGGGTGTTATGCGCTGAATGTCCGCTTAAGGTGTCGCCGTGAGCAATGAAGCCGCCGTCGCGCCGCCCCCGGCCGCCCCGCCCGCCGTCTCCGCTCGCACCCTGCTGCCCCTCGTCGCGCCCGCCCTCGTGGTGGGCGTCGGGTGCAGTCTGCTGTTCCTCGCGGTCAGCGAGGCCGCCGAGCGGCTCCAGGACGTGCTCTGGAGCGCACTGCCCGACGCGCTCGGCGTCAGCGGCTACGGCGCCCTGTGGATGATCGTGATGCTCACCGCCACCGGCGTGCTGGTCGGCCTGGTGGTGTGGAAGGCGCCGGGGCACGCCGGCCCCGATCCGGCCACGCTCGGCCTGGGCGGCGAGGAGCCGGTGGCGCCGTACGTGCTGCCGGGTCTCGTCGTGGCGGCCGCCCTGATGCTCGCGGGCGGCCCCAGCCTCGGGCCGGAGAACCCGATCATCGCCACCAACGTCGCGCTGGCGTTCTGGCTCGGCCGCAAGGCCGCACCGGGGGCGCCCGGCGCGCTGTGGGTCTCGCTGGCCTCGGCCGCCACGCTCGGCGCCCTGTTCGGTACCCCGGTCGCCGCCGCGCTCGTCGTCTCCGAGGCGCTGGCCGGCAAGCCGATGCCGATCAGGGGCTCGCTCTGGGACAACCTCTTCGCGCCGCTGCTGGCCGCCGCGGCGGGCGCCCTGACGACGACGCTGATCGCCTCGCCCTCCTTCGACCTGGGCCTGCCGCCCTTCGGCCGCCCCGGCTGGGGCGATCTGCTGGCCGCGCTCGTGGTGTCCTGCGCGGCCGCCGTGCTCGGCATGCTCGCCGTGTACGCCTTCCCCTACGCCCACCGGGTGTTCGCGCGGCTGGGGCACCCGATGCTGGCGCTGCCGCTCGGCGGGCTCGTGCTCGGCCTGCTGGGCGCGCTCGGCGGGCATCTGACGCTGTTCAAGGGGCTGCACGAGGTGGGCGAGCTGGCCGCCGACCCGCAGGGCTGGTCGGCCGGGCAGTTCGCGGTGATGACCGTGGTGAAGCTGGCCGCGCTGCTGATCGCCGCCGCGTGCGGGTTCCGGGGCGGGCGGATCTTCCCGGCCGTCTTCGTCGGGGCCGCGTTCGGACTGTGCGCGCACGCCCTCGTACCGGCGGTGAACGTGTCGGTCGCCGTCGCCGCGGGCGTCCTCGGCCTCCTGCTCGCGATCACCCGGCAGGGCTGGATCAGCCTCTTCACCGCCGCCGTCCTCGTCGCCTCGCCCGCGATCCTCGCCCTGATGTGCGTCGCGTCCCTGCCCGCCTGGCTCCTGGTGACGGGCCGCCCGCAGATGCAGCTGACGCAGGACGGCACGTCCGTGCGCTGACCGACCCGCCACGCCCCTTTTGGAACTCAGGAGTTGACGCCATGCCCCCGCTGCACCAGAGCCCGTCCGAGGAGCCCGGCGAAGAGCGCCCGCTCTCCGTGAACCCCTTCTACGGGGAGGCCGACCCGACCGCGGGCATGGCCGACGCGCCGCCCAAGCACCGGCTGCCGGACAAGCCGCTCCCGCCCGCGACCGCGTACCAGCTCGTCCACGACGAACTGATGCTGGACGGCAACGCACGGCTGAATCTGGCCACTTTCGTCACGACGTGGATGGAGCCGCAGGCCGGTGTCCTGCTCGCGGAGTGCCGCGACAAGAACATGATCGACAAGGACGAGTACCCGCGCACCGCCGAGCTGGAGAAGCGGTGCGTGGCGATGCTCGCCGACCTGTGGAACGCGCCCGACCCGGCCGCCGCCGTGGGCTGCTCCACGACCGGGTCGAGCGAGGCGTGCATGCTCGCCGGCATGGCGCTCAAGCGGCGCTGGGCCCGGCGCAACGCGGACCGCTACCCCTCCCGTGAGGCCCGCCCCAACCTCGTCATGGGCGTGAACGTGCAGGTGTGCTGGGAGAAGTTCTGCAACTTCTGGGAGGTGGAGGCCCGGCAGGTGCCCATGGAGGGCGACCGCTTCCACCTCGACCCGGCGGCCGCCGCCGAGCTGTGCGACGAGAACACCATCGGCGTCGTCGGGGTCCTCGGCTCCACGTTCGACGGCTCCTACGAGCCCATCGCGGAGCTGTGCGCCGCGCTCGACTCCCTGCAGGAGCGGACCGGGCTCGACATCCCCGTGCATGTGGACGGGGCCTCGGGCGCGATGGTCGCCCCCTTCCTCGACCCCGACCTGGTCTGGGACTTCCGGCTGCCGCGCGTGGCGTCCATCAACACCTCCGGCCACAAGTACGGCCTGGTCTACCCGGGCGTCGGCTGGGCCCTGTGGCGCACGGCCGAGGCGCTCCCCGAGGAGCTGGTCTTCCGCGTCAACTACCTGGGCGGGGACATGCCGACGTTCGCGCTCAACTTCTCGCGGCCCGGCGCCCAGGTCGTCGCCCAGTACTACACGTTCCTGCGCCTGGGCCGCGAGGGCTTCCGGGCGGTGCAGCAGGCCACCCGCGACGTCGCCCGCGGGCTCGCCGAACGCATCGAGGCGCTCGGCGACTTCCGGCTGGTCACCCGCGGCGACGAGCTGCCGGTCTTTGCCTTCACCACCGCGCCGGACGTGACGGCGTACGACGTGTTCGACGTCTCGCGGCGGCTGCGCGAGCGCGGCTGGCTGGTCCCGGCCTACACCTTCCCCGCGCACCGCGAGGACCTGGCGGTGCTGCGGGTGGTGTGCCGCAACGGGTTCTCGGCGGACCTCGCGCAACTCCTGCTCGACGACCTGACCCTGCTCCTGCCGGAGCTGCGCCGGCAGGAGCGGCCGTTCACCCGGGACAAGTCCGCGGCCACCGGGTTCCACCACTAGGGCGTGTTTTGAAAGTCCCGTCGTCCGCCCGAAGGGCGGGCCCCGCGGCGTCCGGTGCGTGCGATCGCAAGGCGCCGGAGCGTCCTAATAGCGGAGCTATTCGGGCGCTTCGGCAACGCCGCGAGCGTGCGTGCCGGGCGTCGCGGGGCAGGCGGGACTTTCAAAACACGCCCTAGGGCCTTCGGTCGGGGCTCGCGTACGGGTTCTCCTGCCCGTCCGCCAGGACGCCGACGAACGGCTCGCCCTCGCCCGCGAAGGTGTACGCGCCGCTCTCGATGCGGCCGATCAGGGCGCGGGTCCACGCCGCGCCCGAATCGGCGGAGTGCACCCAGTAGTTCATGATCTCGCCGATGTGGCCCAGCTGTCCGGGGCCGCCCTCGGGCGTGTAGTGCCCGGTGACCGAGGCGCGCCACTCCTCGATCCGGCGCACCCGCTCGGTCAGCAGGGACACGGCCTCCGCGCGCGGCAGGTCGACCATGAAGCCGAGCGCGGCGGTGAGGATGTCGGGCCGCTGGTCGTAGGCGGTCAGCGACGCGCGGAGCAGGGCGAGGTAGGCCTCGGTGCCCTGCTCCGTCACTTCGTACTCGGTGCGCGGCGGGCCGCCCGCGGTGGACGGGGCGGTCTCGTGCGCGACCAGCAGTCCCTGCTTCGCCATCTGCTTGAGCGCGTGGTAGATCGAGCCCGGCTTGGCGTTCGACCACTCGTGGGCGCCCCAGTACTCCAGGTCGGCGCGCACCTGGTAGCCGTGGGCGCGGCCGTGCTGGCGGACGGCCCCGAGGACCAGGAGGCGGATCGCTGACATACGGCCAGCGTAGGACCTCAGTTCTGTGCGAGGGCCACCAGCTCGAAGGCCGTCCTGCCGTCCAGCGACTCCCGGATGACGTCGGCGTGGCCGGCGTGCCGGGCGGTCTCGCGGATCAGGTGCAGGCCGAGCCAGCGCACCGACACCGCGGGGCACCCGTTGAACCAGGGCTGGTCCGGCAGCGGGAAGGTGTCGTCCAGGCTGGGCACCGCGCGGAAGAACTCCTCGGTGCGGCGCGCGACGTCCTCGTAGCGCGCCAGGACGTCCTTGACCGTCTCGTCGCCGACCAGGCGGAAGCTGTCGCCCCACGTCTCGGCGGTGCGCTCGACGTCGGGGGCGACCTGGAGGGCCCGCGCGATCCAGCCCTGCTCGACTTCGGCCACATGCTTGAGGAGGCCCGCGAGGGAGAGTTCGGAGGCGCTGGGCTTCGACGAGGCCTGCTCGTCGGTGAGTCCGAGCAGCGCCCGGCGCACGCCGCCGCGCTGTTCGGCGATGAAGGCGAGCAGCGCGCCGCGCTCGTCGCCGGGTGCCTCGGGGTTCACGTGCATGACCATGACGGCCGCCTCTCGTCCGGGATGTCGCTGGATGTCGCTGGATGTCCGTGGCTAGTCGCCGGCGCCTTCCGCTCCGGCATTCGCTCCGACACAGAGAAAGGTATGCGCCATGTAGGTCAGATCCTGTCCGCTTTCCCGGCGACATGAGTGTCAGGATCCGGGGCAGGCGTCAGATGTTCTGTAACCACGAGACCACCCCCCGTGCACGTGCATCTGCCCATGCATCGGCATATGAACGCGGCTATGCTCCTGGTCAGTCGAGAAAGTTGATCTCCGCTTTCACCTCTGCCTCAGGGCCAGTTCACAGTTTCAGCATCAGCGGGGGAGCGAACCGTGCATCACGCGTACAACGGCATGGCGGCCACGGAGCTGCACGGAGTGGTCTGGCAGAAGAGCCGGCACAGCAACTCCCAGGGCTCCTGCGTGGAGTTGGCGAAGCTGCCCGGCGGCAAGGTGGCCATGCGCAACTCGAACTTCCCGGAGGGGCCGGCGCTCGTCTACACGCCCGCCGAGATCGAGGCGCTGCTGCTCGGCGTGAAGGACGGCGAGTTCGATCACCTGATAGCGGGCGCCTGATCCCCTTCCGGACAATCTCGACGCGCGTAGACACCGGACCCGCTCCGGCCTACCCGTCCGTACGTCGAGACGGCCCCACGTTCACAGCCTGAACAGGGCCCAGACCACCTTGCCGCTGAGCGTGCCGGCCAGCGGGTGCCAGCCCCAGCTGTCGCTGAAGGACTCGACGAGGAAGAGGCCGCGCCCGGACTCCGCCGCGAAGTCCTCCCCCGCGTCCCCGGCCACCGGCGACTCGAAGCTGGGGTCGCGCACCGCGCAGACCGCCCGCGACGCCCATCGCATCAGGTGCAGCCGCACCGGCGGCTCCTGGCCGGGCGGGGTCTGCGCCGGGAGCCCGTGCCGCAGGGCGTTGGTGACCAGCTCGGAGACGACCAGGCAGATGTCGTCGAAGCGCTCGGGGACGTCCCAGTCGGCGAGCGTGCGGCGGGTGAACTGCCGCGCGCTGCGCACCGCTTCGTACCGGGCGGGCAGGGCGCAGGAGGCGGCGCTGGAGACGGCCGAGGGGTCGAGCGGAGGCAGCCCCTGCCTCAACGCGTCGAAGGGCTCGAGCATGGCCGATCTGTTCGTCCCCATGCGAGGCACTCCCCAGATTCGCAGTACGTAGCGAGCGGTGGCGTGGCCATCGTTCCGAATGCGTACATCGGATGCAAGGGCAGATGCACGTGCACGCGCCGGACTTGAGCCCTCCCGTACCGCTTCTCCCGCATTTCTTCCTACGACTTCTTGCGCAGGGCTTTCGTGATCTCTCCATTTCTGTAACCGAACGAGTACGGGGGGGAGCGTTTTAATGGCAGACTTCGGCCCTTGAACCGATGGGGAGGCAGTGACGTGACCGCTGGGGACGCGAGCGGCTCGGTGGTGCGGCGCATTCTGCTGGGCTCGCAACTGCGGCGCCTGCGGGAATCGCGCGGCATCACCCGGGAGGCCGCCGGCTACTCGATCCGGGCCTCCGAATCCAAGATCAGCCGCTTGGAGTTGGGACGGGTGAGCTTCAAGGCGAGGGACGTCGAGGACCTGCTCACCCTGTACGGGGTGAGCGACGAGACCGAGCGCGAGGCGCTGCTCTCCCTGGTGAAGGCGGCCAACGTCGCGGGCTGGTGGCACAGTTACTCCGACGTCCTGCCCGGCTGGTTCCAGACATACATCGGGCTCGAAGGCGCCGCGTCGCTGATCCGCGGCTACGAGGCGCAGTTCGTGCACGGCCTGCTGCAGACCGAGGCGTACGCGCACGCGGTCGTCGAGCGGGGCATGCGCGGCGCTCCCCGGGAGGACATCGACCGGCGGGTGGCCCTGCGCCTGGAGCGGCAGAAGGTGCTGGTCTCGGAGCGGGCGCCGCAGGTGCGCCTCGTGCTCGACGAGGCCGCGCTGCGCCGGGTGCACGGCGGGCCCGCGGTGATGCGGGGCCAGCTGGAGCACCTCGTCGAGATGGCCCAGCTGCCGCATCTGACCGTGCAGGTCATGCCGTTCAGCCACGGCTGGCACGCGGGCGAGTCCGGCACCTTCACCCTGCTGACCTTCCCCGAGTCCGACCTCTCGGACCTCGTCTTCCTCGAACAGCTCACCAGCGCCCTGTACCTGGATAAGGCCGAGGACGTGGCCCAGTACGAGCGGGCCATGGCCCAGCTGCAGGAGGAGTGCCCCTCACCGGACGAGAGCCTCGCGCTGCTGCGTCGGATCGCGACCGAATTCGATTGAACCGGATGCCAGTTGAGGCCGTAACCGTCGCAACTGATCGGTAACAACCGTACGATGACGTGTCATCAGGTGTCCGGCGCTGCAGCAAGGATCTCCCTCATGACGACGCGACCGTCCCAGCCGTCCCAGTCCGCCCAGGACTACTTCACGGAACTGGACCGCCAGTACATCGACGGCGTCTGGCGTCAGGGGCGCGGCGCGTGGGACGTCATCGACTTCAACCCGTACAGCGGGGACAAGCTCGCCTCCATCACCGCCGCCTCGGTCGAGGAGATCGACGAGGCGTACCGGGCGGCCGAGCGGGCGCAGAAGGAGTGGGCGACGACCAACGCCTACACGCGCCGGCTCGTCTTCGAGCGCGCCCTGCACCTGGTCGAGGAGCGCGAGGAGTCGATAGCCGAGGCGATCATCGACGAGCTCGGCGGCACCCGGGTCAAGGCCGGGTTCGAGCTCCACCTCGCCAAGGAGTTCCTGCGCGAGGCCGTCCAGCTGGCGCTGCGCCCGCAGGGCCGGGTCATCCCCTCGCCGGTGGACGGCAAGGAGAACCGCCTCTACCGGGTCCCGGTGGGCGTGGTGGGGGTCATCTCGCCGTTCAACTTCCCGTTCCTGCTGTCCCTGAAGTCGGTGGCGCCCGCCCTGGCGCTCGGCAACGGCGTCGTGCTCAAGCCGCACCAGAACACCCCGGTCGTCGGCGGCTCACTGGTCGCGAAGATCTTCGAGGACGCGGGGCTGCCGCCGGGCCTGCTGAACGTGGTCATCACGGACATCGCCGAGATCGGCGACGCGCTGCTGACCCACCCCGTGCCGAAGGTCATCTCCTTCACCGGCTCGGACAAGGTCGGCCAGCACGTCGCGACGGTGTGTGCCGCGCAGTTCAAGCACGCGGTCCTGGAGCTCGGCGGCAACAGCGCGCTGACCGTCCTGGACGACGCCGACGTCGACTACGCGGTCGACGCGGCCGTCTTCAGCCGCTACGTCCACCAGGGCCAGGTCTGCATGGCCGCGAACCGCATCCTCGTGGACCGCAAGGTCGAGCGGGAGTTCACGGAGAAGTTCGTCGCGAAGGTCGCCACGCTCAAGGCGGGCGACCCGCGCGACCCGGCGACGGTCATCGGCCCGGTCATCAACTCCACGCAGGCGGACGCGGTGACGGGCGTGGTGGACCAGGCCGTCCGGGAGGGCGCGACGGTGCTGCTCCGCGGCGACGTGGACGGAAACCTGGTGGAGCCGGTCGTCCTGACCGGGCTGCCCGCCGACTCCCCCGTGCTGCGTCAGGAGATCTTCGGCCCGGTCGCCCTCCTCATCCCCTTCGACGGGGACGAGGAGGCGGTCCGGATCGCGAACGACACCCCCTACGGACTGAGCGGCGCCGTGCACACCGGGGACATCGAGCGGGGCGTGGCCTTCGCGCACCGGATCGACACCGGGATGATCCACGTCAACGACGGCACCGTGCACGATGAGCCGCTCGTCGCGTTCGGCGGCGAGAAGCGCTCGGGCCTCGGCCGCCTGAACGGCGAGGCCACCGTCGAGTCCTTCACGACGCAGAAGTGGATCTCGGTGCAGCACGGGCGCAGCCGCTTCCCGTTCTGACATCTGACCTACGAGTTCTCACATCTGACCTACGAGGCCTACGAGGCCTATGAGGAAGCCCCGTAGCGGCGCTCGAAGCGCTCCACGCGGCCCGCGGTGTCCAGGACGCGCTGGTTACCTGTGTAGAAGGGGTGGCTGGCGTCGGAGATCTCGACGTCGACGACGGGGTACGTCCGGCCGTCCTGCCACGTGATCGTCCGCTCGCTCGTCATGGTCGAGCGGGTGAGGAACGCGTGGCCGGCGGCGCGGTCCCGGAAGACGACCGGTGCGTAGGCGGGGTGGATGGCGTTGTTCATGGTCAGCGCTCCTCTCGGAAGTCGACGTGCCGGCCGGCGACGGGGTCGTACTTGCGCAGGGTCACCCGGTCGGGGTCGTTGCGGCGGTTCTTGCGGGTCACGTACGTGTAGCCGGTCCCCGCGGTGGACCTGAGCTTGATCGCTGGGCGGAGTTCGTTGCGTGCCATGCGGCTCAGTATATGAAAATGGCTCCCATTTTCAATAAGGCCTCGATGCTCCGGACGGTGAGATGCGTCACTCCCACGGCTGTCCGTAACGGCTGGTAACTTCGGCCGCGACAGCAGTGACATAGAGCGACAGCAGAGACCGAGGGGGATGGTGTGCGCATCAGGAATCGTGTGGTCGTGGGCGTCGCGGCGGTCGTGGCGGCGCTGGCCGTGACCGGCTGCAGCGGTGACGACGGCGGTGGCAGCGGTGGCGGCGGTGGCGGCGGTGGCGGCAAGGAGGAGTCGTCGCCGGCGTCCGGCGGGGCCTCGTCCGGTTCGGACGGCTCCGGCCCGGCCGGCTCCGCGGGCTCGGCGAAGGACAGCGAGGGCATCTGGAGCGCCACCACCGGCGGGCAGGCCGTCGTCCTCGTCGTCGGCGGTACGCAGGCGTCGCTGAGCACGGGCGACGGGCACCTGTGCACCGGGACCGTGACGGACGCGGCGAAGCCGGCGCTCGACCTCAAGTGCGCGGACGGCAACACCGACCGCACCGTCGGGGCAATCGAGTCCAACGACGGCAAGACGATGAAGGTGTCCTGGAAGGCGGGGACCGCCGACACCTTCACGAAGTCGGCGGACGGCAAGTTGCCCACGGGGCTGCCGACGGGCCTGCCCAGCGGGGAGCCGACTGGCTGACCGGCTGACGGCTCACCGGCTGACGGCTGACGGCTGACGGCTGACGGCTGACGGCTGACGGCTGACGGCTGACGGCTGACGGCTGACGGCTGACGGCTGACGGCTGACGGCTACG
>NZ_JBITLI010000015.1:81295-193683 GCF_044465085.1 Streptomyces sp. NPDC049813
CGGCTGACGGCTGACGGCTGACGGCTGACGGCTGACGGCTGACGGCTGACGGCTGACGGCTGACGGCTGACGGCTGACGGCTGACGGCTGACGGCCGCATTCTCGCGGTGCCATGGGCCGCGATGCCATGGGCCGCGGGGCCTCACGGGTCGCGGGGCCTCACGGGTCACGGGGCCTCACGGGTCGCGCGGCCTCACGGGTCGCGCGGCCTCACGGGTCGCGCGGCCTCACGGGTCGCGGGGCCTCACGGGTCGCGTGGCCCGTCCGCCTTCTTTTCCGCCGCCTTGACGGTCATCGGCGGCACGTCGGTGTCCAGCGCGTCCGAGAGCTCCTCCAGCGTCTCGACCAGCATCCCGGCGCCCCGCCGCACGACGCGGTCGGGGACGCCCTCGCCGTCCCAGGCCTCCAGCGCCTCGCGGACCGGCTGCCACCGCGGCACGCGGCGCTCGCGCAGGGCGCGCGCGCCGTCGCGGGTCGCCGTGCGCAGCGCGTCGGCGAGGGCCGCCGCGGCCGGGACGGGGGTGGCGTCGCGCTCCGGGAGGTGGGCCTCCATCAGCATCGCGACGCGCCCCAGGTGGTGCAGGGCGTGCGCGGCGTCGTCGGCGGCGGCGTTGGACAGGCCCCGGTGGCGGACGGGTTCGGTGCCGGCCCGGTTCACGGCCTCCTGCCAGGCGATGTGGGCGTCCCGCGCCTTCAGCAGGGCCGCGCGCACGTCCGGGCAGGCCTTGCCCGCCGGGTGGGCGTAATGATCGACGACGACGGCCGCGTACTCGCCGAGCGCGGCGAGCCAGTCCGCGAGCCGGGTGCGCAGGCGCGGGGTCTCCCACGCCGGGTAGAGCGCGTAGGAGAGGGTCGCCAGCAGCCCCCCGGCGAGCGTGAGCACCAGGCGCTCGGGAACCGTCTGGCTCCAGGCCTCGCCGCCCATCCCGAGCAGGAACACGACGTACGCGGCGACGCAGGCCTGCGACGCGAGCTGGCCGGTGCGCATCAGCAGGTACATCAGCCCGGCGCACAGTACGGCGAGACCGGCGGAGAGTTC
Organism: Streptomyces sp. NPDC049813; assembly: GCF_044465085.1. Taxonomy (NCBI): domain Bacteria; kingdom Bacillati; phylum Actinomycetota; class Actinomycetes; order Kitasatosporales; family Streptomycetaceae; genus Streptomyces; species Streptomyces sp. NPDC049813. The sequence continues at coordinate 82,335 of NZ_JBITLI010000015.1, forward strand.
CGTGCCGGGATGGGCGAGCTGGACGACGGCGGTGGCCAGCGCGACCCCGACGAGGGTGCCGCCGAAACGGGCGACGGCCCGGGAGTACGTCTGCGAGAAGTCCGGCCGCATGACCATCACGGCCGACATGGGCGCCCAGTAGCCGTGGCCGAGCGGCAGGGCGCCGCCGATGAGGTACCCGGCGACGGCGACCCCGCAGACCCGGGTGGCATGCCGCAGGATCGGCGACCCCGGCCGCGCCTCCCGGCGAATCGCCCGCACGGCGGCGGGGACCAGCTGGAAGAGGGAGGGACGGCGGAGGGGGCGAGGGGGTGGGGGCTTCGTGGGTGGGGATGGGGATGGGGATGGGGGCGGTGGGTTCTGGTGCGGCGGGGCCGGGTCCGGGGAGTCGGCCCGGGGTGGCGGGGCCGGGTCCGAGGGGCGGGATGCAGGTGCGGTCTCCTCAGCCGGCGGGGCCGGGTCCCCGGGAGTCGGGGCGGTCTTGGCCAGCGGGGTCAGGTCCGGGGTGGCGGGTGACGGGACGCCGCGGCGGCGGGGACGGGTGAGGCGGCGGCGTAGGGCCGCGGCCGGCGGGAGCGTGACGGGCTCCTCGTCCGGAGTGCCGCCCGCCGTCTCCAGGACGTCCCGCAGGAGCGGTCCGAGGCGGTTCGCCGCCCGTTGTGCCGGGCCGGACAGGATGGTCCCGGTGTCAGGGGCGCGGAACGCGGCGACCGCGCCGGGCGGGATGGCGACCGGCGTGCCCTGACGGATGGCGCGGGCCGCCGCGTCCAGGATCGAACCGGCCGCGGCGAGCAGTTCGCGGGCCCGGTCCCGTTCGGGCCCCTCGGCGGGGACGCCGACCGCCGGATCGGCGAGCGAGGCGAGCACCGGCCGGATGCGCTCGGCCACCCCGCGCGTGCCGCGCAGCTGGGCGGGGCGCGTGCGGGCCTGACGCGGGGTGAGCGCGGCGGCGCTGCGGGCCAGCATCAGCGGCGCCGGGTCGAACTCGGCGACCGGATCGTGGCGCAGCCGCCGCGCGTAGTCGGCCTCGGCGGCCAGCGCGTCGGCGAGGGCGTCCCGGTGCGCTCCCCAGCGACGTACAGGGAAGAGGATCACCAGCGTGGCCTGGACCAGGCCGCCGAAGGCCATCATGGCGGCGTGCCCCGCGGCCTCGGCGACCGTCGTCGGCAGGGTGATGGTGACCAGCATCATCGCCACGTTCGACGACGCGATGATGCCGATGGTCGGGCCGGCCGCCCAGGACAGGCCCGCCAGGAACGTCCACAGGGCCAGCAGCGGCAGGAACAGGAACAGGTGGGAGCCGGTGAGGTACCCGAGGAAGGTGGAGACGCCGAGGCTTGCGCCGGAGGCGAGCGCCAGCTCCGGCCGGGGCCGCCAGCTGCGCTGGAACGTGGCGATCGCCGCCTGGAACCCGCCGAACGCCGAACCCGCCGCCACCGCCGGACCGAACAGGGACAGGCTGATGGCGATCACGATCGCGAGGCCGACCGTGCCGCGCAGGGCGATCAGGGGCTCCAGGCGTTTCCGCTCGACGGTCAGGCCCGAGCGGGTGGTGTCCTTCAGCGCCCGGAACCAGCTCACTCCGTGATAATACGGGCATTCGGTGCGGGTGGGTTCGGTGTGCGCGTGGTGCGGCGCGCTTCAGTGGCGGGGCCTCAACGAAGCGGCGCGCTTCAGTCGCGGGGCCTCAACGAAGCGGCGCGCTTCAGTCGCGGGGCCTCGACAGAGCGGCGCGCTTCAGTGGCGGGGCCTCGACAGAGCGGCGCGCTTCAGTGGCGGGGCCTCGACGGAGCGGCGCGCTTCAGTGGCGGGGCCTCGACGGAGCGGCGCGCTTCAGTGGCGGGGCCTCGATGGGTGCATCGGTCGGTGCGGCGCCGTCGTGGTTGGTCGCGCAGTTCCCCGCGCCCCTGACGGGGCGCATGTGGTGCCCCGCCAGGCACGACGGCGCCGCACCCGCCAACGAAGGCGGCGCCACCCGCGGCGCGCCCCCTTACGAACCCCGCCCCACCCGGGCCCGCTCCGCCGCAGCCGCCCCCTCGACCCAGCCCGCCTCGTCCGCGACCCCCCTCATCCGCGTCGTCACCGTCTCGGGGAACATCTCCTGCGCCCGGCCGGTCACCGCGACGTCCCGTGCCGCGAGCACCGGCAGCAACGCGTCCTGCCCGTCCACCACTTGCTCGGCCACGGCGGTGAGCCGGTCGCCGATCCGGTGCGCGTACGCGGCCAGGAAAGCCTGCCGGAACGTCTTCGTACGCTTGCGGCCCCCGGCCCGCTGCTCCGCCTCGGCCCGCGTCATCGCGGCGACCCCCTGCACCAGCAGCGACGTATAGAGCACCTCGGCGGACTCCAGGTCGGGCGCGAAGCCGACGACCGTGGAGAAGCCGAACGCGCTGTTCCACACGGCGCGGCAGCGGTTCGCCCCGGCCACCGCGTCGAGGAGCACCGCCTTGGCCGTCTCGTACGGGGCGTCGACGCCGATCCGGCACGCGACGGGCGCGTCCGCGGCGTGCGTCCGGGCGGCGAGCAGCGCCTCGTCGACCGAGTGCCGCGCCATCAGCTCCTGCGCCTTGGCCGACAGGGCCTCGGCCTCCGGCGGATACCCGGTCGCCTCCGCCTTCGCGAGCAGCGCCCGGATCCGCGCCAGGGTGCGCGGCTCACCCGCGACGGGGGTGCTGACGGCCTCCCCCGGCACCGGCCCGACGGGCTCGATGGCGGGCAGCCGCAGCAGCAGGCGGTATAGCTCCAGGGCCGTGGTGGCGGCCGAGAACCGGTCCTGCCGCGGTTCGTCGGCGGGCAGCGCGGCGAGCTGGTCCGGCCAGCGCGGCGGCAGCGTCGCGTAGCGGCCCGTCTCGGCGCGGATCAACCGGGCCGCCCGCCCCGCGTGCGCGGGTTCCAGCTCGCGCCCGACCATCCGGATCACGTCGGCGGGCTGCCAGCCGCGCTCCCAGGCCCGGCGAACGAACTCCCGCCCGCGCAGGGCGAGTTCCGCGTCGGCGGACGGATCGGCCGCGAGGAGGGAGGCGGCGGTGTCCAGGTCGCCGTCGGCGGAGAACAGCGCGGCGGCGAAGGCGCGCTCGACGGTGGAACCGGCGCTCATGCCGCGCCGGCGCCCGGCTCGGGGGCGGCCGCCCCGGCGAGACCCACTGACATCCCCTGCCTCCTTCTACGTTCTGAGTGCCCTCCTCCCATGGTCGCAGCCGGGGCGGTACGCCCGGTGGCCTGGGCGGTCAGGGGCCGGTGCTCACGCGGCGGCGATCAGCTCGGCCGCCCGGGCCACCAGCGCGTCGTCTGCGGTGGCGTCCCGCGCGGGCTTCGTGGTGAGGACGGAGAGGACGACGGGGTCGCCGCCGGGGGTCCAGGCGACGCCGACGTCGTTCGCGGTGCCGTACGCACCCGTGCCGGTCTTGTCGGCGAGGACCCAGCCGGCGGGCAGACCGGCGCGGAACCGCTCGTCGCTGGTGGTGTTGGCCAGCAGCCACCCCGCGAGGCGGGCCCGGTCACCGGGGTCGAGGATCCGGCCGAGGACGAGACGCGCGTACGTCGCGCCGATGGCACGCGGCGTGGTGGTGTCCGTGATCCGTCCCGGCTCGGCCGAGTTCAGCTCGGGCTCCCAGCGGTCGAGCCGGGTCACCCGGTCCCCGGCCGACCGCGCGAACCGGGTGACGGCCGCGGGGCCGCCGAGCCGGTCCAGGAGGAGGTTGGCGGCGGTGTTGTCGCTGTAGGAGAGCGCGGCGCCGCAGAGCTCGGCGACGGTCATGCCGTGCGCGAGGTTCTCGGGCCGCCCGGTGACGGGGGCGCCCCCGGCCCGGTCGAGGTCGGCCCGCGTATAACGGACGCGGCGAGCCAGGTACGTACCGTCGTCGTCCAGATCACGCAGTACGGCGGCGACCGCGAGGGTCTTGAACGTGGAGCAGAGCGGGAAGCGCTCGTCCGCGCGGTGGGTGTGTGCGGCGCCGGTACGGAGGTTCTGGGCGAACACGCCCAGGCGGGCGCCGTGCTCGCGCTCCAGGGCGGCCAGCCGGCGCCCGAGCCCACCGCGGGCCCCGGCCGCGGAGCCGGTCCCGGAGGCGGAGGCGGCTCCCACTCCCGTCAGGGCGGTCGCGCCCAGGGTGGTGCCGGTGGTCAGCAGGGTGCGGCGGCTGATGCGCACGTCGTCACGTCCTCTACGTTGCGGCTCCGCGGATTCTCGTACGGGCCGTTGCTCATACGGTTTCCGGGTCGGCGGGTCGGCGGCTCGGGGGGCAAGGGAGCGGGGCCCCAGTCAAACAACCGAACAACGGCGACGCCACGCCACGCCACGCCACGCCACGCACGGGAATCTCCCCCGCGCCCCGGCCGAGATGTCGGCGCGCGGAATTGTCAGTGGCGGGTGTGACACTCGGCCGTGTGAACGATCGCTGGGCTCTCGCCCCCACCGAGCACGGCGGCGCGGAGCTCGTGCCGCTGGGCCGGGACGGGCTGCCCGCGGGACCGGTCGTCCGGGAGCCCAACCTGGTGACGGCCGTACGGGACCGGCCCGGGGTGGCGCGGTGGGTGTGGCGGGAGACGCACGCGGTGTACCCGCGGCTGCTCGCCGCCGGGGTACCGGTCGAGCGCTGCTACGACATAGAGGCCGCCGAGAACCTCCTGCTCGCCCACGCGGGCCGGCACGGCGAGCCCCGTTCCGCCGCCGCGGCCCTGGCCCGGCTGCGCGCGCTGCCCGTCCCGCCGGACCCGCCGCCGCGCGTCGCCGAACCGGGTTCGCAGTCCTCGCTGTTCGAGCCGCGCCCGCCGGTCGACGTACCGCTCGGCGACCTCGTCGAGGTCTACGCCGACCAGCAGCGCAGACACGCGGCGACGGGCCTGCCGGAGCGGATGCGGCTGCTCACCGCGTCGGAGTCGGCGGGCATGCTGATCGCCGCCGAGATGCACGCGGCCGGGGTCCCCTGGCGGGCCGACGTGCACCGGGACCTGCTGCACGACCTGCTCGGCGAGCGGTACACGGGCGGGGGCGAGCCGCGCCGGCTCGCGGAGCTGGCGGAGGAGATCTCCGCTGCGTTCGGGCGGCGGGTGCGGCCCGAGCTGCCCGCGGACGTGGTGAAGGCGTTCGCGGAGGCCGGGATCAAGATCACCTCGACCCGGCGCTGGGAGATCGGCTCCCTCGACCACCCCGCGGTGGCGCCGCTGCTGGAGTACAAGAAGCTGTACCGCATCTACACCGCGCATGGCTGGTCCTGGCTGCAGGACTGGGTGCGGGACGGCCGGTTCCGGCCCGAGTACCTGCCGGGCGGCTCGGTCTCGGGCCGCTGGACGACGAACGGCGGCGGCGCGCTCCAGATCCCGAAGATCATCCGCCGCGCGGTCGTCGCCGACCCCGGCTGGCGGCTCGTCGTCGCCGACGCGGCGCAGATGGAACCGCGGGTGCTGGCGGCGATCTCGCGCGACCCGGGGTTCATGGAGGTCGCGGGGCAGGCCGGCGACCTGTACCAGTCGGTCTCGGACCGCGCGTTCTCCGGCGACCGCGGCCAGGCCAAGCTGGCCGTGCTCGGCGCGATATACGGCCAGACGTCCGGCGACGGCCTGAAGAACCTCGCGCTGCTGCGCCGCCGCTTCCCGAAGGCGGTCGCCTACGTCGACGAGGCCGCCCGGGCCGGCGAGGAGGGCCGGCTCGTCCGCACCTGGCTGGGCCGCACCTGCCCGCCGGCGGCGGGCGCGACCGAGGCCGAGGAGGCCGGCCTGCCCCAGGACGCGCCGGACGGCGCAGAACCCGGCGGCGGCCCGGCGCAGGGCCCCGGGTACGGCTACGCGTCCTCGAACTCCCGCGCCCGCGGCCGCTTCACCCGCAACTTCGTCGTACAGGGCAGCGCCGCCGACTGGGCCCTGCTGATGCTGGCGGCACTGCGCCAGACCCTCGCGGGCCTGGCGGCCGAACTTGTCTTCTTCCAGCACGACGAGGTGATCGTGCACTGCCCCGAGCAGGAGACGGCCCAGGTGACCGCGGCGATCGCGGCGGCCTCGGACCTGGCGGGCCGCCTGACGTTCGGCGAGACGCCGGTGCGGTTCCCGTTCACGGTGGCGGTGGTGGAGTGCTATGCGGACGCGAAGTGAGACACACACCGCGGCCGCCCCGCCCACCACTGGTTCCCCCTCCCGCCGCCGGCGCACTCACAGACGCAGCCGATCAGGAGTGCTCGACCGTCTCGCCTTCGGGGACCTGGTAGCAGCCCGAGGTGACTTCGATGCCGAGGCTCGGGGTGGTCCGCTTGCTGTAGGCGACGACCCAGACACTCATCTTCTTCGCGTCGTTGTCGGCGACGAGGTTCAGGTTCTTGTTCGGGCTGTTGTCGCGGTAGGAATCCTTGATCACCCAACCGCCGGTGCTCAGCCTCTCCTTGAGGTTCCGCACCGCCACGTCGTTGTCGGCTGCGGACTTCGGCTTGAAGTTCCACGGGTGGTAGACCTGGAAGTACCGGTCGGGGTCCTTGCCCGCGCATTCCCTGACCCCCGGCCCCGCCGCGGAAGCGGTGCCTGCGACGCCGGTGAACTCGTAGATCTGGCTGGAGACCGCTTTCACGGCGGCGACACCGTCGTCGGTCGTGGCGGTCCCGGCCGAGGGGATCTTCACGGCGGAACCGCCCGACGTGCCGGGGTCGCTCGACAAAGGCGTCCTCGCATTGTCGTCCGTCACACCGCACCCACTGATGAGTAGGCCGATCATTAAGAGAGTGAGCGATCCAAGGTGAAGGCGGCGCCGCCGGTGGGCGGACGGGGAGGCGGGAGGCACGCGGCTCCTAGAGGTTGCCGGCGGAAGCGAGGAGCGGTCGAGGCGCCGCTGTCAGCCCCTCCAGGCACTCGCAGGACGTCGAACAGCACCACCACGGTCTGCGCATACACCGACGGAAGGCCAACGCCTCGCCCACCGACCATTCCACTCCACTCCGCTCCACGCCGTCAGAACTCCTGGTCCAGCTTCGTGCCCTTGGGAGCCCGGTAGCACGCCGAGACGACATGAACAAGGATCTTCGGCTCAGGCTCCTTTCCCGTCGCGGGATTCGACACCCACAATTCGGCGTTCACTGAGAAACGATGCTTCGTGGAGTCGGCGGTGAGTTCGAGCGTCTTGGCCTTGCTCTTGTTCGGCCCGTAGGCGACGATCTTCCAGCCGTGCCCAGGCAGGCTTTTGCGAAGACGCTGGAACCCGGCGGTCAGCTCGTCCTCGGACACTCCGTAGACGGACCATGGGTGACTGGCTGAGAACAGGTGCTCGGTGTCTTCCTTGCAAGGCGAGATCCTCGGACCGGGTTCGGTGACCTTCCCGTCCTTGATGCCGATCAGGTCAAGGATCTGGCTGGACACTTCACCCGCCTTGTCGCGGGCCTTGTCGACGGTCATGGTTTCGGGTGTGTGATCGAGTTCGTCCACGGTCTTGGAACATCCTGTCGCGAACAGGAGAGCGGTAACAGGCAGCGCGACCAGAAGCGCTGTCCGTGACCGGACTCGGGCGGGGCCGGCGAGGATCATTCCGCTTCCCCTCGGTCCTCGCCCACGGCCCGACACACGCCGGGCAGAGCGCGGAGGAGGGTCACCTCGCGGACCCACTGCGTGTCGAGCCGGGCGAGCGAGCCCGTAGGCCCGTCGAGGAAGACCACCCGGCCGCGGTCGTTGTGGGCGTAGATCAACTGGCCCGTGGCCTCGTACCCGCCGATCGCGCGACGCACCCAGACCACGCTCCGGGTGCCCGGGCCCGGTTCCCCGACGGCCCGTACCACCTGGTCCCAGTCGCCCACGGGTACGTGCTCGAAGTGCGGGAAGTAGCGCCGGTTCAGCCTGGCCCACCAGCCGGGGGCCTCGTGCGCCGGCTGCCAGGGCACCGCGACCGAGGGGTGGCCGCCGAGGGCGGTATGGGTGGCGACGACGCGGCCTCGGCCGTTGATTCTGTGGCTCTGGTCGGTGACCCGCAGAGCGGCCTCCTCCGGCGGCACGGAGAGAAGGTCCGTCAGCGGATCGGCCGACGCGGGGTGGTGCGGGTAGCCACCGATCTTGGGAACCACCACCGAGGCCGCGAGCATCGGCGTGCGCGGGAACCCCGGCTGGGTCACGGCACGGCAGGCCATCATCCAAGCGGAGTCCGTCTCGGCCACGGGGCGCGGGGCGGCGAGCTCGACCAGTCCGCCGTAGACCTCGCCGAGCCAGTCGTAGGCGCGCTGAGCAGGCCCTCGCGCACCGGCACTCATCATCGTCCGCGTCCTCGTGGTTCAGGCCGCGTTGTCCCAGACCGCGGCCAAGGCAGCGATCCGCTCCTTGTACTCCAACGCCTCGCGCCACTCCGGCGGCCAGTAGGTGAGCCCGTGCCTGGCCCCGGCGAACGCTCCTGCCAGTGCGGCGATCGAGTCCGAATCGCCGGACGAGTGCGCAGCGCGCGCCACCGCCCCTCGTGGGTCGCCGTTAACGACCAACAAGCAGTACAGAGCGGTGGCCAGGGCTTCCTCGGCGACCCACCCCGCACCGACCGCCTCACAGGGGTCGCGGCTCACGTCCTTCGTTCGCAGGGCAGCGGCCGCGGTGTCGAGGGCACGCAGGCATTCGTCCCAGCCGAGGGCGATGAACGCGCGCGGGTCGGGAGCGCCCGCCGAGACGGCCAGATCACCCAGCCATTCGACGTGGTACGTGTTCCGGGAGTCCTCCGCGTAGGCACGCAACCGGGGTAGCAGGTCGGCGAGTTCGCAACCGTGTGCCAGCAGCCAGGTGGCATGACAGGTCAGGTCGCTGGCCGCGAGCGCGGTGGGATGGCCGTGAGTGAGCGCCGCCTGCAACTGTGCGATGCCTGCACGGTGTGCCGGTCGGAGACCCGGGATCAGGGCGACCGGAGTGACACGCATGTTGGCGCCGCAACCCTTGGAACCCCGGACCGTGGCGTCCTGCCAACGCAGACCTCGTTCCAGAGCCGCGCACGCACGCAAGCACGTCTGGCCGGGGGCCCTGTTGTTGTCGGGGTCGTGGAGCCAGGCCACGAACTGCTTGCGCAACGCCGACTCGACGGAGGCAGGAGTCAGTGCCGCGGCAACACCGGTGGCTCCGCGAGTACGGCGGGCTCCCGGCTCACCGGCGCCGGCCTCCACCAGCGCCTCGCCGACGGCCAAGGCCATCTGGGTGTCATCAGTGACCCGCACCACGTCGCCCGCGGAAAGCGGCAGGCCCATCTTTTCCCACGGCCCGAACTTGGCCGTGATCTGAGCCATGTTCAAGAACTCCGTGGGGTAACCCATGGCGTCACCAAGGGCCAGCCCGAACATGGAACCGGCGGCGGCATTCTTCCGGCGTTTCTGCGTGGAGTGTCCGGCAAGTGCCTCCAACGCCGCCGAACTCTCCGCCTCGGCGTAAGGGCCCGCGACGATATGGGTGCTCCCGGCGGTGGGCCACTGTTCCACCAACTCGGTCACGGTCTGCGAGGGCGTGAGCCCTCGAGCCTTGCCCGCATCCAGGCGAAAGGTCCATACCCCCCCGAGGCTTCTGGCGCGTGCGCCCCCTGCCGCTAGCGGCGTCCAGTCCGCAGCATCGTCCTCGTCGTTGAACCAGAGGTAGCCGAACACCTCGTCCTGATCGTCAGCAAGAGCCACGTACCGCACGGGACGGCCCGTACCGAAGGCATAGCGCGGCGGACCACCACTCACGACGACCTTGGGACTTTCCTCGAAGTGGGGGTTGGTGGTCCGCTGGACGAAGCGGGGTTCTGCGTCGTCGCGCTCGGAGTTCATGTGAGCTTTCCTAATCTATCGCTGAGGCAGAACTTCGCCGTAGATGTGCCATTTGTCGCCGTCCGTGAATGCACGGGTCACTCGGTAAGTGGTGTCGCGCCCGAGGAGTAGCTCTCGCTCACTGAGGCCGTAATGGCTCACCTTCTCCATCCACAGGGCTGGGTGCCCCTCAGGCACTCGCAGATGCACGATCGCATCCTTGTCGAAGACGGCCCCATTGTCGCCGAGTGATGTCGACATGTATGCGGGGTCGTGGATCTGCTCCCCGATCAGGTGCTCGGGCTTCGAGACACCCAGGTACTCCACGTCCTGCCCGCGCACCACCATGGTGTCCTGAGTGAGCGCATTCCCGGCCAGCGCCTTGTCGGCCTCCGCGATGTTGTGCATGACCTGAGGAGTGCCCAACTCATCGGCTCCGCGGAGGTACCCGTTCATCTCCTTGTAGGTCGCATAGTGTGGGCTCGCGTCTCCGAAGTGGTCGTCCGAGTAGTCGAGCAGAGATTTTTTGGCTGACGCGGGGAGATCGTCCGCGTATCTGTTCCACGTTTCTCGTCCGTGGGCGATCGCCGCGTTCTCGTCCCGGAAGGTGAGCGCACCGTCATACAGTTCAGATGAAGCGACTGCGTGCTTCTGTTCATTGGTGAGCTGTGCGAACTCCCCATCCGTGACGCCCTTTGCAGGACGAAGCCCGTCGTCCGCGTGCGCCGCGCCCTCGAGGTCCTTCCCAAGGGTGTCCTCGCCCAACTTCCACGAGTCCGGCAGATGCGGTGCGCCACCGATGTCGTCCACCGCCTGCAGACCTCCGCGCGCGCTCCCGAGGTCGTCCGCCGTCCGCAGGCCCCGGCTCGCCATGCTGGTCGCGGCGGCCTCCGTGCCCTCCCTCATGGCGAGCCGCACGCCACTCTTGGCGAATCCCGCACCCTTGGTGCCGAGCAACTCCGGGAGCAGTCGCCCGACGAACTCCGACCGGTCGTTCTTCAGTCCGTCGATGGCGGCCGTGACGACGCGTTCGGGATGGGTACCGGTGGAGACCAGGCCGGTCAGCGTCATGTTGAGGCTCTGGTAGTACGCGGCCGGGTGCGTGAGGTTGTACGGGTCGGACGGGTTCAGGCCGCGGGCGAAGTTGACCAGGCCCGCACTGCCCTTGATCACACCGCCCAGCAGGTGCGTGGACTCGACGTCGAGTGCCGTGCCGGCGTCGCTGAGTGTGTTGCTCAGCTGGGTCAGGGGCGGCGGCTCGGCCGGAGCATGCGCCAGAGCGGACGCCACGGCGGCCTCGGCACGTGCACCGGCCTCGTTACGGGCGCGGCGGGCATCCTCCAGGATGTGTTCGGCCGTCGCGCGCTCCGCCGCACCCGGGTCCTTCCAGGGCTCCGGCTCGGGGCCGGGATCCTCGCCGGCGAGGGCCTTGGCGTTGTAGGCGTCGATCTTCTTGTTGTACGCCTTGGCCGACTCCGCGCTGGTGCGCTTGCCGCGGTTGTACGCGTCGATCGCGTCCTGCGCTTTGTCCTGTGCCCACTTGACGGAGTCGGCGTACGAGTCCAGCGCCTTGGCCGCGTCCTCACACGCGTCAGCCGCCTGGGCCCACTTGGCGGGATGGATGCTGATCTTGCGGTGGAAGACATCCCCGGCCTCGCCCTTCCATCCCGAGGCGTCGACCTTCCGCATGCCCCGGCCGACCTTGTCGAAGGCGGTGGAGAAGTCCTTGAGGTGCTTGGCCGCTCCCCGGATCGCGCCGGGCTTGCCATGGACGAGTTCGGTGGGGTCGTCGGTGTGGCCCAGGCCCTGTTCGGTCGGGGTCGCTCCCAGGCCCGCCGCGACGTAGTCACCGCCCCGATGAACCCAGTCGCCGGCCTTGTCCAGGCCGACGTGGTCCAGACCGTCGCCGAGCTTGTCGCTGCCGTAGTCGACGACCTCCCCAAGCTTCTTCTTGCCCGAGTCGATCAGGTCCTCGCCGGCTTTCAGGCCGTCGTTGAAGCCGTCCTTGAGGTCGCCGATGAGACCCACTACTGCTCGCCCCCGGCCCGACCGCCCTGCTGCCCGGCAGCCTCGGCGCGGGCTTCGGGGGAGGGTCCGAACCGATCGTCGAGCCATTGGTTGTACTCGGCGTCGGACATCCCGGCCTTGCCGTGCAGGTTCTGCGGATTCAGGCCGTACAGCGCGGTGCGGGAGGTCATGATGTCGCGGCCCGCGTCCTTGTAGCCCTGCTTGACGTTCTCGTTGGCCCGGTCCCACGACTCCGCGCTGTAGTCGGGGCCGCCGAGCACACCGGAGGTCGCGATGTCTCCCCAGCCCTGCCGCGTGACCTCGTCCTCAGCGGCGTAGGGATTGCCGATCGCAGAGTTCAGCCCGATCTTCAAGGCACCCTCTACGTAGTGGTCGGTCTCGTAGTAGGTGCCTGCTGAGAGACCGACGCCTTCCGCGAACGTGTTCCCCTCCTGGATCAGCGAGCGCACGCCCCACTCCCAGCGCTCACAGAACGACTGGAGCTTCTCCGTCACGCCCTCGTGCCCCAACTCGAGCCCGGACAGCGAGATGTCACCGAACCCCCGCCCGGCCCCTGCCTCGCCGACCATCCCGAGTTCTCTCAGCTCGCCCAGGGCTTCGGTCAGGCCCCTGGTGATCAGATCGAGGCCCTTGGCCTGAAGATCCTTCGCACCCTTGCCGCCCCCGTCGGTCACGCCTGTATCCCCTCATCCTCGATGTCCATTACGGCCTCGTCCGGCGCGATGCCCGTCATGTGCGCGTAGCCATCTGTTGCGAATCTCGGCGTACAAGGCAACGGGAAGTGTTCGGCACCGGACGGCTCGGTCACGCTCCGCGGCTCCCGGGACTCATCCGGCGCCGGGCCGACGCGTCCTTCCGGTGCCGTCAAGGTGCGGGCGGTCCGTCACTCCACACCTTGCCGGAGGGCGTCCTGCCCGCGGCGGGAGGGGGCTATCTCGGCGTACTCATCGGGCCCGGTCCGGCGGATCGCCTCCGGTGCCCCGCTGTATCCCCCGCCCCCCGACATGCCCAGCATCCTCACACTCACGGCTTACCGATCGCAACGAGAGAAGGCGAGAACCACACCAAATAGCGTCGGGAGGCCGAGGAGCCTCCCGCGAGGCCGGCCCCCGTATCTCGCGGAGCAGGCGCCGCCGCCGAGGGATGCGGTGGCCCGGGCCGAGGCACAGGGGGGCGGGGCGCAAGGGCGAGACGAGGAGGGAGGGCGCCACTCAGGACGTCATGGCCTACAAAAGCAAAAGCCCCAGATCACGGCGAGTGAGTTCTGGGGCTTCCACAAGAGCCGCCTTCGGGATTCGAACCCGAGACCTACGCATTACGAGTGCGTTGCTCTGGCCATCTGAGCTAAGGCGGCGCCGCCGCGCGCACCGGAGTGCGTCAGCAACGTCGCCAATCCTACACGGTCCGGTGGGGTGCTCCGCCCCGGGTTTTCCCCGCCGTGGATCAAGAGGAGGAGGCGGGGCGAGGACCGGGAGCGGGGTCGGCCCGGCCCCTATGAGCAGCGCTTTCCGTCCTTCGGCGGGGTGCCGGTGAGCAGGTACGTGTTGATCGCCCCGTCGATGCAGTCGCTGCCGCGGCCGTACGCGGTGTGGCCGTCGCCGTCGTAGGTGAGGAGGCGGCCGGAGGAGAGCTGGGCGGCCAGGGCCTTGGCCCAGGGGTAGGGGGTCGCCGGGTCGCGGAGCGTGCCGACCACCACGATCGGGGCGGCGCCGTCGGCCGTGATGCGGTGGGCCTCCCCGGTGGCCTCGACCGGCCAGGACGCGCAGTTCAGGGCGGACCAGGCGAGGCCCGCGCCGAAGACCGGGGACGCCTTCTCGAAGGCGGGCAGCGCGTCCTCGACCTCCTTCGCGGAGGTGAAGGAGGGCGGCTGGTCCAGGCAATTCACGGCGGCGTTGGCGGCCATCAGGTTGGTGTAGGAGCCGTCGGGGTCCCGCTCGTAGTAGCTGTCGGAGAGGGCCAGCAGCCCCGCCCCGTCCTTCTTGGTCATGGCCGCGGTGAGCGCCTCGCGCAGTTGCGGCCAGGCCCCCTCGTCGTACATCGCCGCGATCACGCCGGTCGTCGCGAGGGACTCGACCAGCTTGCGGCCGTCGGGGTCGCCCGTGGCGATCGGCGTGCGGTCGAGCTGCGTGAAGAAGGAGGTCAGCCGCTGTCCCGCCTCCTTCGGGGTGCCGGTGCCGAGGGGGCAGTCGGCGCGGGCCGTGCAGTCCTTCGCGAAGGACGTGAACGCGGTCTCGAACCCCGCGGTCTGCTGCCGGTTCATCTCGCGGGCCGGCAGCGACGGGTCCATCGCGCCGTCCAGCACGAGCCGCCCGACCCGCTCCGGGTACAGGCCCGCGTACGTCGCGCCGAGGAACGTGCCGTAGGAAGCACCGACGTAGTTCAGCTTCTCGTCGCCGACCGCGGCCCGCACCAGGTCCATGTCGCGGGCCGCCTCGACGGTGGAGACGTGCGGCAGGACCCGCTTGGAGACCCGGCTGCCCGTCTGGCAACCGGACGCGAACCGGTCGAACGCCGCGGAGAGCTGCTTCTTCTCCTGCGCGTCGTCGGGGGTGACGTCCGTCTGCGTGTACGTGTCCATGCGCTTGCCGTCGAGGCAGGTGACGGGCGCGCTGCGGGCGACCCCGCGCGGGTCGACGGCGACCATGTCGTAGCGGGCGCGGACCTGCTTGGGGTAGCCGATGCCCGCGTACGCCTGGAGGTAGCCGACCGCGGAGCCGCCGGGGCCGCCCGGGTTGACCAGGAGCGAGCCGAGCCGCTTGCCCGGTCCGGTGGCCTTCTTCCGGGAGACCGCGAGGTCGATGTCGCCCGCGGACGGCTCGTCGTAGTCGAGCGGTGCCTTGAGCGTGGCGCACTCGAAGCCGGCCGTGCCGCACTCGCGCCACTTCGGGGTCTGGTCGTAGTAGGCGCTCAGCCGCGTCTGGTCGGAGCTGGGCAGCGCGGCGAGCGCGACGTCCGTGGAGCCCGAACTCCCCTGCGAGCAGGCCGAGATGCCGGCCACGACCACTGCGGTGGCGGCGGCGAGCAGGGCGGTACGGCGGCGGACGGTGGAGGGGTGGCGCCTGAAGTCCATCGAGTGAGAGTAACGCTCCGCGAAGTGCTCGTCACTTTCGGTGCGGATGGTCTTGCTCTGCCTTCCGCCGGGGGCCCGCCCGCGCGGTATCCCGCTACTCCCCGCCTCCGGCCCTGCGCTGACCCCGCTACCCCCGCCGCCAGCCCCGCGCTGACCCGCTACCCCCGCCGCCAGCCCCGCGCTGACCCGCTACCCCCGCCCCCGGCCCTGCGCCAACCCGCTACCCCCGCCCCCGGCCCTGCGCCAACCCGCTACCCCCGGCCCCCGGCCCCCGCCGTCGCCCTACCCCGCGCGCAGAGCCATCGTCATCGCCTCGACCGCCAGCAACGGCGCCACGTTCCGGTCCAGGGCGTCCCGGCACGCCCCGATCGCCTCGATGCGTCTCAGCGTCGACTCCGGCGACGTGTCCCGCGCCAGTCGCTCCAGCGTGTCCTGGACGTCGGTGTTGGCGAGTGCCACCCGTGAGCCGAGCTGGAGCGCCAGCACGTCCCGGTAGACGCCGGTCAGCTCGGTGAGCGCCAGGTCGAGCGAGTCGCGCTGGGACCGTGTGCGGCGCCGCTTCTGCTTGTCCTCCAGGTCCTTCATGACCCCGGCCGTGCCGCGCGGCATCCGCCCGCCGGCCTGCGCGCCGAGCGCCGCCTTCAGCTCGTCGGTCTCCTTGGTGTCGACCTCCTCGGCGAGCTGCTTGGAGTCCTCGGCGGCCGCGTCGACCAGCTCCTGGGCCGCCTTAAGGCAGCCACCGACGTCCGCGACGCGCAGCGGCACCTTCAGCACCGCGGCTCTGCGCTCCCGCGCGCGCGGGTCGGTGGCGAGGCGGCGGGCCCGGTCGATGTGGCCCTGGGTGGCGCGGGCGGCGGTCGCGGCGACGTCGGGCTCGATGCCGTCACGCCGTACGAGCATGTCGGCGACGGCGTCCACGCCGGGCGTGCTCAGCGTCAACAGGCGGCAGCGGGAGCGGATCGTCGGCAGCACGTCCTCCACGGAGGGCGCGCACAGCAGCCACACGGTGCGGGGGGCGGGCTCCTCGACGGCCTTCAGCACGGCGTTCGCCGATTTCTCGTTCAGCCGCTCGGCGTCCTCGACGAGGATCACCTGCCAGCGGCCCGTCGCCGGTGACGTGTACGACTTGCGGACGGTGTCGCGCATGTCCTCGGCCAGGATCTGCGTACCGACCGCGGCGACCGCCGAGACGTCGGCGTGCGTGCCGAGCAGGGCGGTGTGGCAGCCGTCGCAGAACCCGCAGCCGGGGGCGCCGCCGAGCGCCCGGTCCGGCGACACGCACTGGAGGGCCGCGGCGAAGGCCCGCGCCGCGGTGACCCGGCCGGCGCCCGGCGGGCCGGTGAACAGCCAGGCGTGCGTCATCTTCGACGCGGTGGGCGGCGGCGCCCCGGCCCCGGCCGCGGTCACCAGGGCGTCCGCGTCCCGCGCCGCCGCGCTCAACTCCGCGACCACGCGCTCCTGACCGACCAGGTCGTCCCATACGGTCATGGGGGCACCGCCCTTTCTCGTGCTCCCGCCATTGTGCCGGGCACCACTGAC
This sequence comes from Streptomyces sp. NPDC049813, assembly GCF_044465085.1. NCBI lineage: Bacteria > Bacillati > Actinomycetota > Actinomycetes > Kitasatosporales > Streptomycetaceae > Streptomyces > Streptomyces sp. NPDC049813. The sequence goes on from NZ_JBITLI010000015.1 coordinate 98,685, forward strand.
AAGTCCCGCCGCCGCGGCAGGGCCCCTGGCGGCCCCCCACCCGGCACGGCCGTGGCGGGCCGCACCGACAACCCCCGCATCGGCCCCCACCACCAACCCCGAGCCACCCATGTGCCGAACCCCACTGACAAACCGGCCCCGCACCCGCTTGGCTACCCGGATGACAGATCTCCGTATCGAGACCTTGACCGGCGACCCGGCCACCGACGGCGTGCGTGCCGTCGACTGGCAGCGCGCGCACAACATGATCGTGCCGGCCGACTCGGCGTACCTCTCGCTCGACGACGTCATCGAGCGCGCCGGGCGTAACGTCCTGGAGGTCGCCTACGCCGGGGACGACCTCGTCGGCTGTTCCACCGTGCGCAGGCCGCGGGACGGCGTGGCCACGGTGATCTCCCGGGTCCTGCCCGCCTACAGGGGGCGCGGCTTCGGCCGGGCCCTGTACGCGCGCGGGCTCGCCACGGCGCGGGCGCTGGGTGCCGAGCACATCGAGACCGTGCTCCTCTCCTCGAACGAGGCCGGGCTGCGCTTCGCCGAGCGCGCCGGGTTCACCGTCGAGGTCGACCGGTACCGGCTGGACGGCGACACGGTGGACTGGGTGGAGCTGAGGCTGGCCTGAGCTCCACCCGGAGCCCGGCCCTGCCACGCCCCAATATCGCCTCAGGCGGAGCGCCTAACGGCGGCGCCGGTTCTTCCGGCCCTTGCCCCCGGCGCCACCGTCATCGCCCTCGGCGCGCGCATCGTGCGCCTCGTGGTCGTCGGCCTGGTCGCCCAGCAGCTCGTCCGCCAGTGTCGGCAGGTCGTCCAACGGCGTCTCCTCCGCCCAGTCCGGGCGGGGGCGGCGACGCGGCCGGCCCTCCTCGTCGAGCTGCGGCAGCTCCGCCGTACGGTCGGCGGCGCTCTCCGGCGGCACCTCGTGCGCGGACGGCGACGCGGGGTGCTCGTCACGGAAGTACCCCTGCGGCACCCGGTTCGCGGCCCCCTCGGAGAACTGCGGCAGGACCGCCGTCTCGTCGGCGGCACCGACGGAGGGCCGGGGCAGCTGCGCCGTCTCCTCCGCCTCCCGGACCGGCCCCGGCGCCGCGTCCCGGACGGGCGGCAGCACCGCGGTCTCCTCGGCGTCCCGAACCGGCACGTCCCGGCCCCGCTCGTGTCGGCCCGGCTCGTCCCGGCCCGGCACGTCCCGAACCGGCCGCAGCACCGCCGTCTCCTCGGCCTCGGATGGCGCCTGGGGCCGCACGATCGGCGTCGGCACCGTGGTCTCGTTGTCCGGCACGGGCGGCACGGGCGACACGGCCGGCCCAGCGGGGGCAGCCGCCGCGGACCGATCCGCAGCCCCCGACGCCTCGGAGACCTCGGAGACCTGGGAGTCCTCGGACGTAGAAGCCGCCTCCGCCTTACGGAAACTCGTCGTCCCGGCAGAGGCCGACGCCGAACCCGACGACGCCGAAGCAGACCGATTCCCCGCCGTACTCGCCTGAGCCGCCTGCGCGGCCTGAGCCGCCTGCGCCGCGAGCCGCCGCGCCTCCTCCGCCCGCAGCAGCGCCTCTTCGGCCTTGCGCTGCTTCTCCAGGCGGCGCTCCTCGGCCTCGGCCCGCAGCCGCGCCTCCTCCTCGGCCCGCTTGCGCAGCCGCTCCTGCTCGGCGGCCCGGGCCTTCTCCTCGGCGAGGAGGCGGGCCTGCTCGGCCTCGGCCTTCTTGCGGGCCTCCTCGGCGCGCTGCCGGGCCTCCTCCGCCTGCCGCTCGGCCTCGATCCGCTGCGCCTCCTCCAGCTCGCGGCGCTTGCGCTCCTCCTCCTCGGCGCGGAGCCTGGCGAGCTGCTCCTGGCGCTCGCGCTCGATGCGCTCCTCCTCGGCCTTGCGCGCGGCCTCTTCCTCGGCCTTGCGCCGCGCCTCTTCCTCGGCGGCCTTCCGGGCCTCCTCCTGCGCCTTGATCTCGGCTTCCGAGAGCGGCAGGAGCTGGTCGAGCCGGTGGCGGACGACCGTCGTGACGGCCTCCGGCTCCTGGCCGGCGTCGACGACGAGGTAGCGGCCCGGGTCGCCGGCGGCCAGCGTCAGGAAACCGGAGCGCACGCGCGCGTGGAACTCCACCGGCTCCGACTCCAGCCGGTCCGGCGCCTCGGTGAACCGCTCGCGGGCGGCCTGCGGGTCCACGTCGAGCAGCACCGTCAGGTGCGGGACGAGCCCGCCGGTGGCCCAGCGGTTGATCCGGGCGACCTCGGTCGGGGACAGGTCGCGGCCCGCGCCCTGGTAGGCGACGGACGAGTCGATGTACCGGTCGGAGATGACGACGGCGCCGCGCTCCAGCGCGGGCCGCACGACGGTGTCGACGTGCTCGGCGCGGTCGGCGGCGTACAGGAGTGCCTCGGCGCGGTGCGAGAGGCCGGCGGAGGAGACGTCGAGGAGGATCGAGCGCAGCCGCTTGCCGACCGGGGTCGCGCCCGGTTCGCGGGTGAGCACGACCTCGTGGCCCTTGCCGCGGATCCACTCCGCGAGCGCCTCCGCCTGCGTCGACTTCCCGGCGCCGTCGCCGCCCTCCAGGGCGATGAAGTAGCCGGTGGCGGCGGGGGCCTGCGCCGGGTCGTTCCCCTTGAGCAGCGCGTCCCGCAGGTCGTGCCGCAGGGGTACGCCGCTGCGGTCGTCGGCCTTGGCGAGGACCAGGGCGGCGACGGGCAGCAGCAGGGCGCCCACCAGCATCAGCGTGAACGCGGCGCCGCCGTGGGCGAAGACGAACTTGCCGTTCTCCACGCGGTGCGGCCCGATCAGCCCGGCCAGCACCGGCGCGAGCACGGCGCCGAGCGCGACGCTGACCCGGACGACGGCCTGGAGGTGCTCGGTGACGCGGGCCCGCCGGTACTCCTCGCTCTCCTGGTCGAGCAGCGTGTGCCCGGTGTTCGCGGCGATGCCCGCGGTGACCCCGGCGACGGTCACCACGAGGAGCACGGTGGTGACGTCGGGGACGAGGCCCGCGGCGAGCAGCGCGATGCCGGTGAGCGCGAGGGCGAGCGCGAGCAGCCGGCGCCGGGAGAGCGACGGGAGCACGGTCGGCGCGGTGCGGATGCCGACGACGGTGCCGCCGGTCAGACCGAGCACGAGCAGTCCGAACGTCACCGGGCCGCCGCCCAGGTCCTTGGCGTGCAGCACGGACACGGCGACGGCGGCGGCGATCGCGCCGGCGACGGCGGCGCAGGCGACGACGAGCAGCGGGATCGCGCCCGTACGGCCCTTGTCGACACCGGCGCCGGTCCGCGGGCGGCGCAGCCCTTCGAGCGGCGACCGCGCGCGCGGGGTCTGCGCGCCGGGCAGTTCGAGGAAGAAGACGACCGAGAGCGAGGCGGCGAAGAGGCCCGCGCCCACGTACGAGGAGAGCGCGACCTGGTGCTGGGCGAACCAGTCGACGCCGGCGCCGATCAGGTTCTGCACCAGCGTCACGAGGACGAGGACGGCGGCGGCCAGCGGGATCGCCACGAAGCCGGTCCGCAGGGAGAGCCGGCGCAGCGCGTCCATGTGGTCGGGCAGCGGCCGCACGGCCGCGCCCTCCGGAGGCGGCGCGGGCAGCAGCGCGGGCGCCGCGCTCTCCTTGGCGACGGTCCAGAACCGCTCGGCGACACCGGCGACGAACGCGGTGACGAGGAGCAGCGCCGGTGCGTTGTCCGGGGTCCAGTCGATCCACAGGGGCGCGACGATCAGCAGGGCGGCGCGCAGTCCGTCGGCGCCGACCATGGTCCAGCGCCGGTCGAGGGGGCCGCCGGGGGTCGTCAGCGAGGTCAGCGGTCCCAGCAGGACGGCGCCGAAGAGCAGGGTCGACAGGATGCGCGCCCCGAACACCGCGGCGACGGCGAAGGCCACACCCCGGTATCCGCCGCCGAACGCCCCTTGGGCGATGGCAGCCTGGAGCGCGAGCACCACGAGCACAAGCAGCCCGAGTACATCACCGACCCCACCGACGAGCTGTGCGGACCACAGCCGCCTCAACTGGGGAGCGCGCAGGAGCGCACGCACGGCGCGCTCTCGGGAGTCCGCTACCAGGGCGTCGTCTGGGGCCGTGTGGGGGGCCGTTGGCTGCTCGGCACGGGTCATTCGTCCAGCCTATCGGGACGGACCGACACTCCGGAGGCCCACCCGAACAAACGGACGCCCCCGGGTCGTCGAACCCGGAGGCGCCCCCTCCACATAAGCCGCGAACCGCCCACCCCCGCGAGGGCGAACCGTTCCGCCGTGCCGCGCGAACCGCCCAGGGCCCGGGCCCTGCTTGCTACTCGGCCGGAGCCGCCTTCTTGGCGGCGGTCGTCTTGGCCGCCGTCTTCTTCGCGGCGGTCGTCGTCTTGGCCGCGGTCTTCTTGGCGGCCGCCTTCTTCGCGGGCGCCTTCTTGGCCGGTGCCTTCTTGGCCGCCTTCTTCGCGGTCTTCTTGGCCGGGCCCTTCGCCCGCTTCTCCGCGAGCAGTTCGTAGCCGCGCTCGGGCGTGATCTCCTCCACGGAGTCGCCGGAGCGCAGTGTGGCGTTCGTCTCGCCATCGGTGACGTACGCGCCGAAGCGGCCGTCCTTCACGACGACCGGCTTGCCGCTGACCGGGTCCTCGCCGAGCTCCTTCAGCGGCGGCTTGGCGGCCGCGCGCCCGCGCTGCTTGGGCTGCGCGTAGATCGCCAGCGCCTCTTCGAGGGTGATCGTGAAGAGCTGCTCCTCGGCCTGGAGCGAGCGGGAGTCCGTGCCCTTCTTCAGGTACGGCCCGTACCGCCCGTTCTGCGCGGTGATCTCGACGCCCTCGGCGTCGGTCCCCACCACGCGCGGCAGCGACATCAGCTTGAGGGCGTCCTCCAGCGTCACCGTGTCGAGCGTCATCGTCTTGAAGAGCGAGGCGGTCCGCGGCTTCACCGCGTTCTTGCCGGTCTTCGGGGTGCCCTCGGGGAGCACCTCGGTCACGTAGGGCCCGTAGCGCCCGTCCTTGGCGACGATCTGGTGGCCGCTGGCCGGGTCCGTGCCCAGCTCGAAGTCGCCGCTCGGCTTGGCGAGCAGTTCCTCCGCGTACTCCACGGAGAGCTCGTCGGGGGCGAGGTCCTCGGGGACGTCCGCGCGCTGGTGGTTCTCGGAATCGCGCTCGCCGCGCTCGATGTAGGGGCCGTAGCGGCCGACCCGGAGCACGATGCCGCTGCCGACGGGGAAGGAGGAGACCTCGCGGGCGTCGATCGCGCCCAGGTCCGTCACGAGCTCCTTGAGGCCGCCGAGGTGGTCGCCGTCCCCGTTGCCCGCCTCCGCGGCCGAGCCGGAGCCGTCGCCCTCACCGAAGTAGAAACGCTTCAGCCACGGCACCGACTGCGCCTCGCCGCGCGCGATGCGGTCGAGGTCGTCCTCCATCTTGGCGGTGAAGTCGTAGTCGACGAGCCGGCCGAAGTGCTTCTCCAGCAGGTTCACGACGGCGAAGGACAAGAAGGAGGGGACGAGCGCGGTCCCCTTCTTGAAGACGTAGCCGCGGTCGAGGATCGTGCCGATGATCGACGCGTACGTCGACGGGCGGCCGATCTCGCGCTCTTCCAGCTCCTTGACGAGCGAGGCCTCGGTGTAGCGGGCCGGCGGCTTCGTCGCGTGGCCGTCGACCGTCAGCTCCTCCGCGGAGAGCGGGTCGCCCTCGGTGACCTGCGGCAGGCGCCGCTCGCGGTCGTCCAGCTCCGCGTTCGGGTCGTCGGCGCCCTCGACGTAGGCCTTGAGGAAGCCGTGGAAGGTGATGGTCTTGCCGGACGCGCTGAACTCGGCGTCGCGGCCGTCGGCGGCGCGGCCCGCGATCTTCACCGTGACCGAGTTCCCGACGGCGTCCTTCATCTGGGAGGCGACGGTGCGCTTCCAGATCAGCTCGTACAGCTTGAACTGGTCGCCGGACAGGCCCGTCTCGGCGGGCGTGCGGAAGCGGTCGCCGGAGGGGCGGATCGCCTCGTGGGCCTCCTGCGCGTTCTTCACCTTGCCCGCGTACGTGCGCGGCCTGTCGGGCAGGTAGTCGGCGCCGTACAACTGCGTGACCTGCGCGCGGGCGGCCGAGACGGCGGTGTCCGACAGCGTCGTGGAGTCGGTACGCATATAGGTGATGAAGCCGTTCTCGTACAGCTTCTGCGCCACCTGCATGGTCGCCTTCGCGCCGAAGCCGAGCTTGCGCGAGGCCTCCTGCTGCATCGTCGTCGTCCGGAAGGGCGCGTACGGCGAGCGGCGGTAGGGCTTGGACTCGACGGAGCGGACGGCGAACGAGGTGTCCTGGAGGGCGGCGGCGAGCGCGCGGGCGTTCGCCTCGTCCAGGTGCAGGGTGTTCGCCGAGTTCCCGCCCTTGAGCTGGCCGAGCGAGTCGAAATCGCGGCCCTGCGCGATGCGCTTGCCGTCGACCGCGCTGAGCCGGGCGACCAGGGACGAGGGGTCGGAGGGGTCGCCGGCCCGGCCGGTGGCGAAGGTGCCGGTCAGGTCCCAGTACTCGGCGGAGCGGAAGGCGATGCGCTCGCGCTCGCGCTCGACGACGAGCCGGGTCGCCACGGACTGCACGCGGCCCGCCGACAGACGCGGCATGACCTTCTTCCACAGGACCGGCGAGACCTCGTAGCCGTAGAGGCGGTCGAGGATGCGCCGGGTCTCCTGGGCGTCGACCATCCGCTTGTTCAGCTCGCGGGGGTTGGCGACGGCGCTGCGGATCGCGTCCTTGGTGATCTCGTGGAAGACCATCCGGTGGACGGGGACCTTGGGCTTGAGGACTTCCAGGAGGTGCCACGCGATGGCTTCGCCCTCGCGGTCCTCATCGGTGGCGAGGAAGAGTTCGTCGGAGTCCTTCAGCAGGTCCTTGAGCTTCTTGACCTGTGCCTTCTTGTCGGCGTTGACGACATAGACGGGCTGGAAGTCGTGCTCGACGTCCACGCCGAGGCGGCGCACCTCACCCGTGTACTTCTCGGGGACCTCGGCCGCGCCGTTGGGGAGGTCGCGGATGTGCCCGACGCTCGCTTCGACGACGTACCCAGGACCGAGATAGCCCTTGATCGTCTTCGCCTTGGCGGGCGACTCGACGATGACGAGTCGGCGGCCGCCCTGTGCGGTCTCGCTGGTCGGGGACAACTTCGCTCTTCTCTCCGGTCGGCGGTCGGGGCCGTTTCTTGACGGTGTCCCGTCGGTGGTCGCGGTACTGCTGCGGAGTGTGACGGTACCTCCCGCCCGTGTGTCAAACGGGAAAAGCACGCAGCAGCCACTCGGAACGGTAACCCGACTCCTCGTGATCCTGCCCCCGGACCGGGGAGCGGAGCCCTCGCCTCCGTGTAGCCGCAAGATCACCGTGCGTGGCGCGCAGTGCCACACTCTGGTCACGAAGGTCCCTATTGCGCTCCTATCGTGCTCCTGCGCTCCCCAGCCTTATCTGCTCCTGACAAGATGGCGGTCGGCTGGGGGAGCCCGAGGGAAGCCCCGGTCCGTCCCCACCGGCATCCCGACCCAGGAGCATCCCCATGTCCGACAGCAACCCCTACGGCCAGCAGCCCCCGCAGGACCAGCCGGGCGCGGGCCCGTACGGCTACCCGCAGCAGGGCGGCCAGCCCGGCTACGGCGCCGCTCCCGGCCAGCCCCCGCAGGGCGGCCAGCCCACCTACGGCTACCCCTACCCGGGCTCCGCGCCGGCCGGCGGCGGCTACCCGCCCCAGCCGGGCGCCGCCATGCCGGTCGGCTACGACCCGACGGCGCCCTACGGCTACGACCCGTACGGGCGGCCGTACTCGGACAAGTCCAAGATGACGGCCGGCCTGCTCGGCATCTTCCTGGGCACGTTCGGCGTCGGCCGTTTCTACACCGGCCACACCGGCTTGGCCGTGGGACAGCTCCTCGTCGGCGTCCTGACCTGCGGCATCGGCGGCATGTGGGGCTTCATCGACGGCATCGTCATGCTCGCCGGCAGCAACACGACCGACGCGCAGGGCCGGATCCTGCGCTCCTAGTGGCCGGCGTGGACGCCTCCTCGCGTACCGCACCCCGCGCCCCGGCCGCGGCACCCCTCGCGGTGTTCGCCGCCGGGGCCGCCGGGGCCGCGTACCTGTACGGCACCGATCCGCACGAGCCGGGCCACTGGCTGCCCGGCTGCCCGTTCCGCGCGCTCACCGGGCTGCTCTGCCCCGGCTGCGGCGGCACCCGCATGGCGTACGACCTGATGCACGGCCGGTTCGGCACGGCCTGGCACGACAACGGCCTGCTGCTGGCCGCGTCCCCGTTCGTCCTGTACCTGCTGGGGCGCTGGCTCTACGAGGGGCTGCGCGGGCGCCGTTGGCGGCCGGTGGCCGGCGCCCGGCTCCAGGTGGCCCTGCTGGCCGTCGCCGGGGTGTGGACCGTGCTGCGCAACGTGATCTGACGCGACGTCACCGCCGTCCGCACAAGGTCACGAACTCGCCACGATCGACTCCCCGGGTCCATGACACCCCGCGGACCCCCCTACGCTTCGTTCTCCCGAGGCCACGCCGTGTCCCCACCGGTGCGTCGCTCTCGGAATCCTTCCGCTCAACGGCGCGCGTCGTCGCGCCATTTTTCTGTCCCTAGGAGCAACTCCCATGTCCCAGCCCTTCCCCGGCGCCACGCCCGAGGCCCCGTTCGGCGTCGACCCGCAGGGCCGCCCGTACTCCGACAAGCAGAAGCTGGTCGCGGGTCTGCTCGGCATCTTCCTCGGCTCGTTCGGCGTCGGGCGCTTCTACGTGGGTGACACCAAGACCGGTGTCTGGCAGCTCGTCGTCTCCATCGTGACCTGCGGCGCCGGTGGTCTGTGGGGCTTCATCGACGGCATCATCTTCCTCACCAGCAACGACCGCACGGACGCGCAGGGCCGCCCGCTCCGCTGACGTCACACGCGCCGACGCCCGCCCCGGACCGCTTCCGGAGGCGGGCGTCGCCGTGTGCGGGGCTTTTTCCGGCCGTACTGCGGCCGGGGCTTATCCGGCCGTACTGAGGCCGGGGCTCTTCCCGGCCGTACTGCGGCCGGGGCTCTCCCATGCCGTACTGAGGCCGCGTCAGATCTGGCTGAAACACCATGCCGCGAGCGCCAGGCACACCACGCCGCTCACCCCGGCGACCACCGCCGACGCCACCGGGCGCACCCCGTACGCCACCGGCTCGCGATGTGCCGTGCGCGCCCCCGTCCACACGACGAGTCCCGCGCCGAACAACGCGAACACCGTGCCCGCGAAGACCGCAGGTGCACTCTCCATCGCCTTGCCTCCCGCCTCCGGGACGGCGCACGCCGCCCTGGCCGGACGCTGGCACGGGCGGGGGAAGCGCGGGTGAACTCCCGGGCAGCGGCAGGCGAAGAGGAACTGTCCGGCGGGCGCGCTGTCCGACGGGCCCGGCGGGCGTGATGAAGCCCTGCGGGCCCGGGGGCGTGCTATCCGACCGGCCCGGCGGGCGTGATGAAGCCCTGCGAGCCCGGGGGGCGCGCTATCCGACCGGCCCGGCGGGCGTGATGAAGCCCTGCTCGATCAGCGTGCGGATCTGGGCCGGCGTCCGGTCGCGCAGCAACACCTGCTCCTCGCCGACCAGTTGCGCGATGGCGTCCAGGATCCGCCCGGCGCTCAGCGACCCGTCGCAGACGCCCGCGAACCCGGCGCCGATCGTGTCGACCTTCGTCGCCCGGCGCATGCCGCGCCCCTGCCGGAGCACCACGTGCTCCGGGTCCTCGGCGCCCGGCAGCCCGACCTGCTCCTGCACGACCTCGCCCGCCAGCGTGAACGAGGCTTCGAGCAGGGCCGCGTCGTCGTGCGTGCGCAGCCAGTCGACGCGCTCGAAGTGTGCCCGGACCGTCTCGCCGAGCGGCTGCTCGACGGGGTGCGGCCACTCCTCCACCACGATGGAGGGCTCCTCGGCGGCGCCCTTCCTGAGCGTGATCCATCCGAAGCCGACGGCGGTCACCTTGCGCGCCTCGAACTCGTCCAGCCACGCGTCGTACCGGGCCGCGTACCGCTGCGGGTCGGTGCGGTGGTCACCGGCGTCGCGCAGCCACAACTCGGCGTACTGCGTGATGTCCTGCACCTCGCGCTGCACGATCCAGGCGTCGCAGCCGCGCGGCACCCACGAGCGCAGCCGCTCGGTCCACTCCTCGCCCTCCACGTGCTGCCAGTTGGCCAGGAACTGCGCGTATCCCCCTTCGTTCAGATGCTCCCCCGCTCCCTGAACGAGCGAGCGGCACAGATCGTCCCCGGCCATCCCGCCGTCGCGGTACGTCAGGCGCGCGCCGGGTGAGATGACGAACGGCGGGTTCGACACGATCAGGTCGTACGTCGCCTCGCCCACCGGCTCGTAGAGGGAGCCCTCGCGCAGGTCGGCCGCGGGCACCCCGGACAGGGCCAGGGTGAGCGCGGTGATGTGCAGGGCGCGGGGGTTCAGGTCGGTGGCGGTGACCCGGGTGGCGTGCCGCGCCGCGTGCAGCGCCTGGATGCCGGAGCCGGTGCCCAGGTCGAGCGCCGAGTCGACGGGGGTGCGCACGGTGAGGCCGGCGAGCGTCGTGGAGGCGCCCCCGACGCCGAGCACCACGCCCTCGTCGTCGCTGCCGATGCCACCGGCGCCGCCGACCGCGCAGCCGAGGTCGGAGACGATGAACCAGTCCTCGCCGTCGGGCCCGCCGTACGGGCGTACGTCGACGGTCGCGGCCACGTCGTCGCCGGCGCCCCGCAGCCACCCGCCCTCCAGGCAGGCGTCGAGCGGCAGCACCCCGGCGGCCCGCTCGCGCGGCACCGGCTGTTGCAGCAGGAAGAGCCGGACGAGCGTTTCCAGGGGCGTGTCGCCCCGGGTGGCGCGCAGGGCGGGCACGGTCTCGCTGCGGGCGAGCGCGGCGTAGGCGGGCGCCCCGAGCAGGTCGAGCAGCCCGTCGGCGGTGAACTCGGCGACGAGCAGGGCGTCGCGCAGCGCGCGGGCGGCGTCGGGGCGGTCGGCGGCGGGCAGGACGGCGGAAGCGGAAGAACTCACGCCTCCATTGTGACGCCGTCCTGCGCCGCACGGGCATCCGCACGCCACGCGGGACGCCGTCCTGCGCCGCACGGGCGTGCGTGCGCCGCGGGACGCGACGGCGCCCCCGGCGCCGCGGTCGTGCCGCGGCGCCGGGGGCGCCGAAGGGATGGCAGGTCGGGACCCGACGAGGTGGTGGGTCACGATCCGACGGGGTCGCCGCTCAGGAACCCGACGGGATCGCGGATCAGGACCCGACGGGATCGCGGATCAGGACCCGACGGGATCGCGGATCAGGAACCCGAGGGGGTCGCGGAGGCGCTCTTGCAGCTCTCCTGCTTGGCCATCGCCTTGCCCACGTCGCCCTCCTCCAGGTTCTTCAGGGCGTCGCTGCCGCTCTGGCTGAGCTTGTCCAGCTCGCCCGCGATGCTCTTGAGCCCCTCGGCGAACTTCGCCTGGTCGCCGGTGTCCAGCTGGTCGACCTGCTTGCGCAGGTCGGCGTAGGACGTGGAGATCTTGTCCAGTTCCTTGACGGCGTCCTGCTGCTTCTTCTCGCCGCCGTCGACGTTCGGGGCGCCCGCCTTGTCGACGGCGTCCCCGATCGCCTTGTAGGCGTCGGACATGTCCTGGAACGCCTTCGAGTCCGTCTTCTTGACGTCGGCGGGCGCGCTGTTGTCCGACGTCTCCTTCTGGATCGCGGCGTTGGCGGACTCGATCTTCTTCGCCTGCGGCTGGACCTTGTCGCAGACCTCCTTGGCCCAGGAGTCGAGCTTGTCGTTGCCGTCGTCGCCGCAGCCCGACAAGGCCATTACCAGTACCGCACCGCCGGACAGTGCGGCGGCAAGCTTCTTGTTCACCGGATCGGTCCCTTCCATGGCTCTCGGCCCCGGAACTTACACGCCGGGCACACGACAATCGCACCTCGGACATCCCATAAGACCGGTTTGTTGACCTTTAGCAGCCATTTGCACCAAGGGAGAGAAGGCTCACGGAAGAAACGCGCACCGGCCCCGCAGACGCGCGGAAGGCGCAGGTGACACGGGTGCGGAGACACCGGCGGGCGGACAGCCCGTCAAGCGCCGCTGTCCGCCCACCTGTTGAGACCGGTCTTCCGTACGCCGCTACGTGCGGGACGGTTCCACGGCCGGGTCGGCCGGCTTCGGGACCCGCCCCGCGGGCTTCCCGCCGTCCCCGTCGTCGTCGCTGACCGCGATGCCGCGCCGCTTGGAGACGTAGACGGCGCCGACGATGACGCCGAGCGCGATGACGGCGACCACGACCCGGACGGGCACGCTCGCGTCGTCGCCGTAGCTGAACTTGACGACCGCGGGCGCGATGAGCAGCGCGACCAGGTTCATCACCTTCAGCAGCGGGTTGATGGCGGGGCCCGCGGTGTCCTTGAACGGGTCCCCGACCGTGTCGCCGATCACGGTCGCCTCGTGGGCCTCGCTGCCCTTGCCGCCGTGGTGGCCGTCCTCGACGAGCTTCTTGGCGTTGTCCCAGGCGCCGCCGGAGTTGGCGAGGAAGACCGCCATCAGCGTGCCCGTGCCGATGGCGCCGGCGAGGTACGCGCCGAGCGCGCCGACGCCGAGGGTGAAGCCGACCGCGATGGGGGCCATCACGGCGAGCAGCCCGGGCGTGGCGAGTTCCCGCAGGGCGTCCTTGGTGCAGATGTCGACGACGCGCCCGTACTCCGGCTCCTCCGTGTAGTCCATGATCCCGGGGTGCTCACGGAACTGCCGGCGCACCTCGTAGACCACCGACCCCGCCGACCTGGACACGGCGTTGATGGCGAGTCCGGAGAAGAGGAAGACCACCGCGGCGCCGGCGATCAGCCCGACGAGGTTGTTGGGCTGCGAGATGTCCATCACGAGGTTCATCGGTCCGCCGTCGCCGACCTTCTCCCCCACGTCCCCGGCGGCCGTGAGGATCGCGTCCCGGTACGAGCCGAACAGCGCCGCCGCCGCGAGCACGGCCGTCGCGATGGCGATGCCCTTGGTGATGGCCTTCGTCGTGTTGCCGACGGCGTCCAGGTCGGTGAGGACCTGCGCGCCCGAGCCCTGGACGTCGCCGGACATCTCGGCGATGCCCTGCGCGTTGTCGGAGACAGGACCGAAGGTGTCCATGGCCACGATGACGCCGACGGTGGTGAGCAGCCCGGTGCCGGCCAGCGCCACCGCGAACAGCGCGAGCATGATCGACGCGCCGCCGAGCAGGAACGCCCCGTACACGCCGAGCCCGATCAGCACCGCCGTGTACACCGCCGATTCGAGCCCGAGGGAGATGCCCGCGAGCACCACGGTCGCCGGTCCGGTCAGCGACGTCTTGCCGATGTCCCGGACCGGGCGGCGGGTCGTCTCGGTGAAGTACCCGGTGAGCTGCTGGATCAGCGCGGCGAGCACGATGCCGATCGCCACGGCGACGACGGCGAGGACGCGCGGATCGCCGTCGTGGCCGCGGATCGCCGCGTCGGTGACTCCGTCCAGGTCGGCGTAGTTCCCAGGGAGGTACGCGAAGACGGCCGCGGCCACGAGGACGAGCGAGATCACCGCCGAGATGAAGAACCCGCGGTTGATGGCGCTCATCCCGCTGCGGTCGGCGCGGCGCGGCGCGACGGCGAAGATGCCGATCATCGCCGTGACGACCCCGATCGCGGGCACGATCAGCGGGAAGGCGAGTCCGGCGTCGCCGAACGCCGCCTTGCCGAGGATCAGCGCGGCGACCAGCGTGACGGCGTAGGACTCGAAGAGGTCGGCGGCCATGCCGGCGCAGTCCCCGACGTTGTCGCCCACGTTGTCGGCGATCGTCGCGGCGTTGCGCGGGTCGTCCTCCGGGATGCCCTGTTCGACCTTGCCGACCAGGTCGGCCCCGACGTCGGCGGCCTTGGTGAAGATGCCGCCGCCGACCCTCATGAACATCGCGATCAGCGCGGCGCCGAGCCCGAATCCCTCCAGGACCTTGGGCGCGTCGGCCGCGTAGACGAGCACGACGCACGAGGCGCCCAGCAGACCGAGCCCCACCGTGAACATGCCGACGACGCCGCCCGTGCGGAAAGCGATCTTCATTGCCTTGTGCGAGACAGCGGTGAGATCTTTTTCCGGCTCGCCTTCCGTGGGGGTCGCTTCCCGGGCCGCGGCGGCGACGCGCACATTGCTGCGCACCGCGAGCCACATTCCGATATAGCCGGTGATCGCCGAGAAGAGGGCGCCGATCAAGAAGAAGATCGACCGCCCCGCGCGCTGATTCCAGTCGTCCGCCGGAAGCAGCATGAGCAGGAAGAACACCACGACGGCGAAAATGCCGAGGGTGCGCAGCTGGCGGCCCAGATAGGCTTTGGCGCCTTCCTGGACCGCGGCCGCGATCTTCTTCATGGAATCCGTTCCCTCACCGGCCGCGAGCACCTGGCGCACCAGGACTCCGGCGACGGCGAGCGCCGCGAGCGCGACGACGGCGATGAGGATCACGATCAGACGGTTGTCGTCCGTCAGGACTGCGGCTGCGAAGGTAGAGGGCTCCGCCATTCGTCCTCCTTGACGCTTGGGCTGAGCTCAAGATGTGGACGGATTGTAGGGAGCGGAACCTGATCAAAACAGTGCGCGGGCAAACGTTGATGTTCTTCTTCTTGCTACCCGGCAAAAGATCGGCGGACACCGGCGGGGCCCCACCGGGGAAGAAATGAATAACACCCTCAGAGCATTAACAAAGATCGCTGATCTAGGAATTAGAGGGCGATGCGAGGGTGATGCGAGGGCGTTCGCGCAGGGCAAGGCGGGTGCGCGCGGAATTCGTCTCAGGAAACCCAGGGAACGCAGAAGAGGCCCGGTTCACCACGCAGGGGCGAACGGGGCCTCGGAGGAACCTCGTCCAGAACCGGCACGGAGGGCCGGCGGGAGTGGGCTCGGGCGGCGGGCGGGAGCGGGCTCGGGCGGCCGGACTCGGCCGGAAGAAGCGGCTGGGGCGGCCGGGACTCGGCCAGAAGAGGGAGCCGGGGCAGAGCTAGGGAGCTACGGCTACCGACCGGCTACCGGCTACCGGCTACCGGCTACGGGCTACGCAGCCACGGAGGTGCTACGGCAGCGTCAACGGCGCGGTCGGCCATGTCATCCGAAGGAGACCTCCGGACTCGTCCGCGGTGACCTCGACATCGTCCACGAGCCCGCTGATGACGGCGAGACCCATCTCGTCCTCGCCCTCCGCCTCCAGCTCGTCGGCGCCCTGGGCACCGGGCGCGCCGGGATCGGCCACCGTCCGGGGCGCCTCGTCGCCGACCTCGATGGAGAACTGCTTCTCCTCCTCGATCAGCGCCACGCGCACCGGCGCCTGGATGGAGCTGCTCTGGTGCAGCCCGACCGCGCGGCTGCACGCCTCGCCGACGGCGAGCCTGACCTCGTCGAGGACCGCCTCGTCCACCCCGGCCCTGCGCGCCACTGCGGCCGCCACGAGACGGGCGGTCCTGACGTGCTCGGGCTGAGGGCTGAAGCGGAGTTCGACGGTGGCCATGCATCCCCCTCGGTCGTACGGGCGTGCTTTCGGGGACCGGGCCGGCCAGGCCCGATCCCCGCCATCAAGCTGATCCACCGGACCGGCCTGACCGACTGAACGAGGTCAGTCGGTCGCCGCCACGGCTTCCTCGACCGAGGTGTGAATGGGGAACACCTTGGTCAGGCCCGTGATCCGGAAGATCTTGAGAATGCGCTCCTGGTTGCAGACCAGGCGCAGCGAGCCCTCATGGGCCCGCACCCGCTTGAGCCCGCCGACCAGCACGCCGAGCCCGGTGGAGTCGAGGAAGTCCACGCCCTCCATGTCGACGACGAGGTGGAAACTGCCGTCGTTCACCAGCTCGACCAGCTGCTCGCGCAGCTTGGGCGCGGTATATACATCGATTTCGCCACCGACCTCGACGACCGTACGATCGCCGACGGTACGGGTCGACAGGGACAGGTCCACGGATCCTCCAGCACCTTGCTATCGAGCGGTCGCCCCTCGGGGATACCTCGGCTTGATCCCCCGGGACGGTTCGCCAGCCGCGATGGCATTCAATCACTTACCGGCAGGCGTGCACGACGCCTTGGAGGCATTGTCCGTCACGCCAGTGACACACTCGGTGCCGATGGCCGAGAAACACCGACCCGACCGACCCCTGCCGTCCGCTGCCTCCCGCCCCTCTCCCGGGGCGGTTCTGGAGCGGCTCGCCTCGGGTCCGAACAGGGCTGCGCGCATCACTCATACGGAGCACTTGCCCCCTCGTCCGGGTCGTCATGCAGTCTGGCCGGACCGGATCCGTTCCGAGGTCATCGCGGCGGTGCAGGCGGCCGGGATCGATGATCCGTGGGCGCACCAGGCCCGCGCGGCGGAGCATGCCCTGGACGGCGAATCGGTGATCGTCGCCACCGGCACGGCCTCCGGCAAGTCCCTCGCCTATCTGGTCCCGGTCCTCTCGGAGCTGCTGGCCGGATCCGAGGCTCCGAACGGGCGCGGCGCGACCGCCCTGTACCTCTCCCCGACGAAGGCGCTCGCCGCGGACCAGTGCCGATCGGTGAAAGAACTTTCACAACCGCTCGGCACGGCGATCCGCCCCGCGGTCTACGACGGCGACACCCCCTTCGAGGAACGCGAGTGGGTACGCCAGTACGCCAACTACGTCCTCACCAACCCCGACATGCTGCACCGCGGGATATTGCCCTCCCACCCGCGCTGGTCCTCCTTCCTGAAAGCCCTCAAGTACGTCGTCATCGACGAGTGCCACACCTACCGCGGCGTCTTCGGCTCCCACGTCGCCCAGGTCCTGCGGCGCCTGCGCCGCCTGTGCGCCCGCTACGGCTCCTCCCCGGTCTTCCTCCTCGCCTCCGCCACGGCGGCCGATCCCGCGGTCGCGGCGGGCCGTCTGACCGGGCTGCCGGTCGTCGAGGTCGCCGACGACGCCTCGCCCCGCGGCGACCTCGTCTTCGCCCTGTGGGAGCCGCCGCTCACCGAGATGCAGGGCGAGAAGGGTGCGCCGGTCCGGCGCACCGCCACCGCCGAGACCGCGGACCTGCTCACCGACCTGACCGTGCAGGGCGTCCGCTCGGTCGCCTTCGTACGCTCCCGCCGCGGCGCGGAGCTGATCTCGGTCATCGCCCAGGAACGCCTGGCCGAGATCGACCGCTCCCTCGTCCACCGCGTCGCCGCCTACCGGGGCGGATACCTCGCGGAGGAACGCCGCGCCCTCGAAGCCGCCCTCCACTCCGGCGAGCTCCTCGGGCTCGCCGCCACCACCGCCCTCGAACTCGGCATCGACGTCTCCGGCCTGGACGCCGTCGTCATCGCCGGCTACCCGGGCACCCGGGCCTCCCTGTGGCAGCAGGCCGGCCGGGCCGGACGGTCCGGCCAGGGCGCCCTCGCCGTCCTCGTGGCCCGCGACGACCCGCTGGACACCTATCTGGTCCACCACCCCGAAGCCCTCTTCGACCAGCCGGTCGAGTCGACGGTCCTGGACCCCGACAACCCGTACGTCCTCGCGCCGCACCTGTGCGCCGCCGCCGCGGAACTCCCCCTCACGGAACCGGACCTCGCCCTGTTCGGCCCGGCCACGACAGAGCTGCTCCCCCAGCTCGAAGCGGCGAAGCTGCTGCGCCGCCGGGTCAAGGCCTGGCACTGGACGCGCCGCGAGTCCGCCGCCGACCTCGCGGACATCCGCGGCGAGGGCGGCAACCCCGTCCAGATCGTCGAAGCCGCCACCGGCCGGCTCCTCGGCACGGTCGACGCCGCCTCCGCGCACACCACCGTCCACGACGGCGCCGTCCACCTGCACCAGGGCCGCACCTACGTGGTCAAGCACCTCGACCTCGACGACGACGTCGCCCTCGTCGAACCCGGCAACCCCACCTACTCCACCACCGCCCGCGACACCACGGCCATCTCCATCCTGGAGACGGACCTCGAAGTCCCCTGGGGCGAAGGCCGGTTGTGCTACGGCTCCGTCGAGGTCACCAACCAGGTCGTCGGCTACCTCCGCCGCCGTCTCATCACCGGCGAGGTCCTCGGCGAGACCAAACTCGACCTCCCTCCCCGCACGCTGCGCACCCGCGCCGTGTGGTGGACGGTCACCGAGGACCAGCTGGACGCCGCCCGCATCAACCCCGAGATCCTCGGCGGCGCCCTGCACGCCGCCGAACACGCCTCCATCGGCATGCTCCCCCTCTTCGCCACGTGCGACCGCTGGGACATCGGCGGCGTCTCCGTCCCCCTCCACCCCGACACGCTCCTGCCCACGGTCTTCGTCTACGACGGCCACCCCGGCGGGGCGGGCTTCGCCGAACGCGCCTTCCACACCGCCGAGGAGTGGCTCACCGCCACCCGCGCGGCCATCGCCTCCTGCGAGTGCGAGGCCGGCTGCCCCTCCTGCATCCAGTCCCCCAAGTGCGGCAACGGCAACGACCCCCTCCACAAACGCGGAGCGATCCGCCTTCTGACGACCCTGCTGAAGGGGGCGGGTGGGGTTGAGTCCGGCGGGGCGGAGTCGGGCGCGGGTGGCTCGGGGGAATCCGGCGGGGCGGGACTCGGCCGGGTGGAGTCGGGTGCGGGCGGTCCGGGGCAACCCGGCGGGGTGGAATTCGGCCCGGCGGAGTCGGGCACGGGTAGCTCGGGGCGACCCGGCGGGGCGGGACTCGGCCCGGCCGAGTCGGACGCGGGCGGTCCGGGGCAACCCGGCGGAGCAAAAGCAACCGCGGCCGACGAGGCTGATCCCCGCAGGGCGGAGCAGGCCCCGGCCGACGGGCGCGGGCCCGGATCGACGGAAGCGGCGGCCCCTAGCGGGCCCGGACCGGCAGAGGTGGCCGCTCCCAATGGACCCGCCCCGCGCTCGGCGCGGCCGATCCCCCCTGTCCCCCCGGTTCCGCTGGACCCAGAGGACCCGCTGGGCCCGCCCGGGCTCTGACCTGCGCGGCGAACGGGGCCGATCCAGCCGCCGCGACAACGTCAGCGACCTGCCCGGCAACCGAGCACCGGACGACCCTCGAACCCTGGGCCAGCGCCACACGCCCGGCCAGAGCACATGCCTCGGCGCGGCCCTCCATCCAGTGCTCGGCCGCCGCGAGCGCCGCCAGATCGGCCGCGCCACCTGCTCGGTGCCGCGCCTCCACCGCCTGGCCCATGGCCAACACGCCCCCGAACACCGCCCCGACGGCCGCCAGTGCCACGACCACCCACACGGTGGCGGACCCACGGTCCGAACCCAGTCGGCGGGCCGCGGGGGCAAGGGCGGAACCCAGTCGGTGGCGCGAGGGCCCCCGCGCTGCACCCAGTCGGCGGGGCGAGGAGCCCCGGGCCGCACCCAGTCGGCGAGGCGCGGGACCCCGGGCCGAACCCGCCCGCGCATCCCCCCGCCCGGCTCCCCCAGCGCCTCTCCCCACGGCACCCTTCCCCTCGTCCCTCTCGTCCCCCTTCACGCCTCCCCCACCGTCTCCTCCGCCGCCGCCACGGCCTGCGCGCTCAGTTCGACGCCGAGGGGGCCCGGGCCGGCCGCCCGGGCCCGCACCGTCACCCGGACCAGGTCGCCTTCCTGGCTCACCTCGACCCGCGCACCCCGCGGCGCAGCTTCTCGCGCGGCGTCGACGGCGGTGCCCCGCGCCTCCTGCCGCGCCACCGCCCTGGCCCCGGCCCGCGCCGCGTCCACGCACCGGATCTGCGCCGACGCCGCGAGCAGCCCCCAGAGCAGCGCCATCGTGAACGCCACCAGCACCGGCAACACCACAGCCGCCTCGGCCGTCACCATGCCCCGGTCCCGCCGCCACCCCCGCATCGCCTCAGAACGAGCCATGGAGCGCCTTCGCCACCAGGGACTCCAACGCGGACTGCACGCCCCCGCTGGTCACCACCTGGTACAGCAACCCGGCGAACCCCACCGCCGCGATCAGCCCCACGGCGTACTCGGCGCTGACCATGCCCGCATCCCGGCGCACCGACCGAACCACCTGCGCCCGGCGCTTCGCACGGTCCAACAGACGCTCGTAGGACCGCACTTCGTCACCACCACGCACCTCGTGCGCGCCGCCCCGCCCCTCTGCGCCCGGCACGACCGGCGTACCCGGCACACCCCGAACGCCCCTCGCCCCCCGCACACGCCACCGGCCCCCCACACCCCGCGAGCCCCGCGTCCCCTGCATCCCAGCCGTCATGACCTCAACCCCTTCACCCATCAACGTCGTTCACCTCTCACTCATTCCGCCCGCCCCCAGAGGCGGACCCCCGCCTGCCTCCCCTCAGCGGCCCCCCAACACCCCGTCCGCCAGGCCGATCACCACCGGCAGCACCCCGATCACGAGGAACGCGGGCAGGAAGCAGAGCCCCACCGGCGCCGTGATGATCACCGCTGCCCGGCGGGCGACCGCTGTCGCGCGGCGCCCTCGTTCGGCTCTGCACTCCGCGGCGAACTGCGCCACGGGCGCCGCCGCAGGGGCCCCGGACTCGCCGGCCCGTTCCAGCAGCCGGACCAGCGCCGCAGCCCGCGGTATTGCCGCCAACTCCCGCCATGCCACTCGCGGTTCACCACCGAGCCGCATCTGCGCGGCGCCCCGCTCCATCGCCCGCCCGACCGGCCCCCCGACGGACTCGCCCACGACGCGCGCGGCGGCCACCGGTTCCGCCCCCGCGGCGACGCAGGCCGCCAAGAGGTCTGCTACGAGCGGGAGTTGCCGCTCAGCCGCAGCACGCTCAGCCGCGCCTCGTACCGACGCCTTGCTCGCCCCCGCCTCTCGCTCCCGCCACCATCTGCGGACGACGACCCCCGCGACCATCCCGGTCGCCAGCCCGGGCCAACCACCCACCACCACGTAACCCGCGCTTACCGCCCCGCCCACCGGAGCCCAGCGCCGGAGCACGACCGGCATCCCCCACGAACGCCGCCCGGGCCGCGACTCAGCCACCCCCAGGACGATCCGCATCCGTCGTCGCACCGCTCGTTCCCGTCGCCGCGCCGCGACCTCCGCCACCAACCAGACCGCCAACACAGCGACACACAGCACTACCCCCAGCCTGTGGAAAACCCCCATCACCTCTCCCTCCCTCGCGCCGAAACCCTCGTTCCACGGCCCTCGTTCCACGGACCTCGTCCCAGAGCCCTCGTCCCCCGGCCCTCGTCCCCCGGCCCTCGTCCCACGGACCTCGCCCCAGAGCCCTCGTCCCACGGCCCTCATTCCACGGCCCCCAGTCGGTGGCCCCCGCTCCAAAGCGGCCACTTACGCGAACCCCACCTGGCCCGCCCTCACCCCTCCGCCCCCCGCACGATCCGCACCGCCCACCACATCCCCACCGCCTCCAACACCCCGCCCACCACCAGGCACCCCACCCCCGCCCCGGTGTGCAGCAGCACCCGCAACGGCTGCGCGCCCATGGCCGAGCCGAGCAGCAACCCCAGCGCCGGCAGCCCGGCGAGCATCACCGCGGTCGACCAGGGGCCCGCCAACTGCGCCTGAAGGTCGGCCCGCTGGTCGCGCTCCGCCCGCAACGCCCCGGCCAGCCGGTCGAGCCCCGCCGCCAGCCCGGCGCCCCTGTCCACAGCCACCCGCCAACACGCCGCGAGCCCGTGCAATCCCTCCGCCCCCGGCTGCCGTGCCGCCTCCCGCAGAGCGCCGGCCACGTCCCCGCCGAACCGGGCCGCGGCCACCACCACCGCCCCTCTCGCCCCGGGCAGCGAGTCCGACTCCCGCACCGCGACTGCGAGCGCCTCACCCGGCTGGCGCCCGGCCCGTACCTCGCCGGCCATGAGCCCGCACAGCCGGATCACCGCGTCCCCCCGCCGCTCCCGTTCCCGCCGCGCCTCCCGGGCCCGCCGCGCCCGCGCCACCCCGGGCACGACACAGAGTCCGAACAGAAGTGGCAACGGCGACGCTCCGACGACCCCGATCACCGCTCCGGCGACCGCACACCCCCACTCGGGCCGCGCCCGGACCCACTCCACCCACCACCAGACCCGGTCCCGCCACCCGGGCACCTCCACACCGACCCCGCCGCCCAGCACCGCCCGGGCCCGCCGCACCTCTGCCTCCCGACACCGAGCGGCCCACAACACTGCCCCCACGCCCAGCACCGTCACCAACACCCCTGTCACCACTGCGAGCCGCACAGCGTCCGCACCCCCAGCAACTCCGCGAGCCGCGGCCACCCGTCCCCCGGTGCGAACCCACGCTCCCCCCACTCCAGCGCCGACACCGTCCGCACCCACCCCGCCGCGTCCCGCTCCAGCACATGGACCTGCGCGACCCGCCGACGCCCGCCCCGGTCCCGTACGAGATGGAGCACCACCGACACCGCGGCGGCCAACTGGCTGTGCAGGGCGGCCCGGTCGAGCCCCGCCGCCGTCCCGAGCGCCTCCAGGCGGACCGGGACGTCGCTCGCCGCGTTGGCGTGCAGCGTGCCGCTGCCTCCTTCGTGCCCGGTGTTCAGCGCGGCGAGCAGCGAGACGACCTCCGCGCCGCGCACCTCACCGACCACCAGCCGGTCGGGCCTCATGCGTAGCGCCTGCCGCACCAGATCCGCCAGGTCGACGGCCCCGGCCCCCTCCTGGTTGGCGGGCCGCGCCTCCAGCCGGACCACGTGGGGGTGGTCCGGCCGCAACTCGGCGGAGTCCTCGGCCAGGACGATCCGCTCCTGCGGCCCGACCAGACCGAGCAACGCGCTCAGCAGGGTGGTCTTGCCGCTGCCCGTCCCGCCGCTGATCAGGTACGACAGCCGCGCGTCGAGCAACGCCCGCAGCACGCGATCGCCGCCTGGTGGCACCGTGCCCGCCGCCACCAGCTCCTCCAGCGTGAACGCGCGTGGCCGCACGACCCGCAGCGACAGGCACGTGCAGCCCACCGCGATCGGTGGCAGCACCGCGTGCAGCCGCGTCCCGTCGGGCAGTCTCGCGTCCACCCAGGGCCGGGCGTCGTCGAGCCGCCGGCCCACCACCGCCGCGAGGCGTTGCGCCAGCCTCCGTACGGCCGCCGCGCTCTCGAAGGAGACCCCGGCCTGCTCCAGACCGCCGCCTCTGTCGACCCAGACCTGATCCGGCGCCGAGACCAGGACGTCCGTCACGGACGCGTCCGCGAGCAGCGGTTCCAAGGGGCCCGCCCCGACCAGCTCGGAGCGCAACTGCCCCGCCGCCCCCAACACCTCGGCGTCCCCCAGGATCCGCCCCTGCGCCCGCAGCGCCTCCGCGACCCGCGCGGGCGTCGCCTCCGCCCCGTTCTCGGCGAGCCACTGGCGCACGCCGTCCAACATCCGCGCCCCCACCACAGCACTCATCCCCGCTCCCCCGCATCCCTCTCGCTCCACGGCACCACCGCCACGCTCACCACGCCCTCTCGACCCGCCACGCTCACCCCCACCAAGACCAGCCCCTGCCTCCCAGCCCACTCCCACTCACCCCGAACCCCTCTCACCCCGCCACGCACACCCCCACCGAGACCAGCCCCTGCCCTGCCTCCCGCCCCACTCCCATTCACCCCGAGCCCCTCGCAACCCGCCACGCACACCCCCACCAAGACCAGCCCCTCCCCCCGACCCACTCCCGCTCACCCAGAGCCCCCTCTCACCCCGCCGCCCCCTCCTCCATCCCCACCGGCATCCGCTCCCAGAACGCCGCGCAGAACCGCCCCAACGGCCCGCCCATGGCCATCCCGGCGCCCGACCCCGTCCCGGCCGGCCCCGACCTCAGCCCCAGCCCAGCCGAGAGCCCCTCGCCGCGCCCCGCCGACACCCGCCCGTCCACAGGCACCTCACCCGCGAGCGGCAGCCCCAGCAGCCGGGCCACCTCCTCCGCGTCGAGCGCCGCCGCCCCCGACGCTGGCGCCGTCAGCACGCGGAGGTCCCGCACCACCATCCCGACCGCGCCGGCCACCCGCCGCGCCGCCGCGACCGCGCGCAGCTCGGGAGGGACCACGAGCAGCGCGAGGTCGAGCTGGGCCAGCACCTCCACCGACCCGGCGTCGACGCGGCGCGGCAGGTCCACCACGACGACCCCGCCCCGGCGGCGGCCCGCCGCGAGCACCGCGCGGACCGCTTCGGGCGGCACCGCGGCCGGCTCGCCGCGGTCCCAGCTGAGCAGCCGCAAATCATGCAGCCGGGGCAGTGACTCCTCCAGCGCGGTGCTGCCGACGCGCCCTCGCGACTGGGCGAACGCCGGCCAGCGCAGGCCTTCCACCGCCTCGGCGCCGAGCAGCACGTCGAGTCCGCCGCCGAGCGGATCGGCGTCGACGAGCAGCGTGCGCCGGCTGGCCCGCGCGGCGGCCACCGCCAGCGCGCAGGCCAAGGTGGAGGCGCCCGCTCCGCCCCGGCCGCCGAGCACGCCGACGGTGAGCGCGGGGCGGCCCGCGCCCTCGGCGACATCGGCGATCCGGTCCATCAGCCACTGCTCTCCGTCGGGCAGCATCAGCACGTGGTCGGCGCCGATCTCGACGGCCCGCTGCCACACCCCGGGATCGTCCTGATCCCGTCCCACCAGCACGACGCCCCGCCGCCGGGGCGCTCCCCGCAGCCGCGGCGCCGCGTCGTCCCCGACCAGCACCAGCGGCGCCGATTCCCAGCCGCCCCTGCCCTCGGGCGCCCCGTGTCCGACCTCGGGCCGCACGCCCGCCGCGGCACACAGCCGCAGGAGGTCGTCGAGCAGCTCCACGTCCTCCGTCACGATCAACGGCGCGCGGCGCACCCGCCGCGTCTCTCCTGCCCTGGCCTCCACCACGATCCGACCCCCGTCTCCGCGCACGCCTCCGCGCGCCTCCGCGTCCGCCCGCACCCGCGAGCGCTCCGACCACGCGAGGCCCGGCGCCGCACCGCCGAATACCGGCCGCCCCGGCAGGGCCCGGCCATAACGAACCGGCCATGAACACCGGCCCGGACTTCGCGTGTGGAATCACCGTGCAGCGATCCGGGAAA
Source organism: Streptomyces sp. NPDC049813 (assembly GCF_044465085.1). Lineage (NCBI taxonomy): Bacteria > Bacillati > Actinomycetota > Actinomycetes > Kitasatosporales > Streptomycetaceae > Streptomyces > Streptomyces sp. NPDC049813. The sequence goes on from NZ_JBITLI010000015.1 coordinate 123,500, forward strand.
TCGTGGGGATCTTGGTCAATAACTGTGGACACGAGAAGGCTTGTGAATATCCCCATCACCCATACCGGTGACAAGACGGAGCCGACGTAAAACTTCCCCAGAGCAGCCCTATGGTCACGGTGTGTGACGGCTCCAGCCCGGGGGCGGTCCGGGCGTCCCCGCGCGAACCACCCGGACCACCCGGCGCGCGGGCATGAAAAAAGGACCCGAAAACGGGTCCGGACATGCGACGACCCCCGCCGGGGGGGAGAGCGGGGGTCGTCCCCACGATCTGACTCGGGGGGGGAGGAGCCAGATCGGGGTTAGCACGGTCGCGAACGATCCGTGACTTCCATGGTGTACCCGAGAGGCTTCTCAAGCAAACCCACACGCCACAGCTTACGCCGAATGGTGGGCGCCTATGCTCAAACTCGTGGAAATCCAGTCCTTGCCCCACTCCATGCCGCGCGCCGCAGCCTTCTTTGACCTGGACAAGACGGTCATCGCTAAGTCGAGCACGCTCACCTTCAGCAAGTCGTTCTACCAGGGCGGGCTGATCAACCGCCGGGCCGTGCTGCGCACCGCGTACGCGCAGTTCGTCTTCCTCGCCGGCGGCGCCGACCACGACCAGATGGAGCGGATGCGCGCGTACCTGTCGGCTCTGTGCCGCGGGTGGAACGTGGAGCAGGTCAAGGAGATCGTCGCCGAGACGCTGCACGACCTGATCGACCCGATCATCTACGACGAAGCGGCGTCCCTGATTGAGGAGCACCACCGGGCCGGCCGGGACGTCGTCATCGTCTCCACGTCGGGCGCCGAGGTGGTCGAGCCGATCGGCGGGCTGCTCGGCGCCGACCGGGTGGTGGCCACGCGCATGGTCGTCGGCGGGGACGGCTGCTTCACGGGCGAGGTGGAGTACTACGCCTACGGGCCGACCAAGGCGGACGCCGTCAAGGAGCTCGCCGCCTCCGAGGGGTACGACCTCGCGCGGTGCTACGCCTACAGCGACTCGGCGACCGACCTGCCGATGCTGAGCGCCGTGGGCCACCCCCACGCGGTCAACCCCGACCGGGCGCTGCGCCGCGAGGCCCTCGCGCGCGCGTGGCCGATCCTCGACTTCCACAAGCCGGTCCGGCTCAAGCAGCGACTGCCGAACCTCTCCGCCCCGTCCCGCCCGGCCCTGGTCGCGGCGGCCGCGGTGGGCGCCGCGGCGGCCACCGCGGGGCTCGTCTGGTACGCCAGCCGACGCCGGACGGCCGCAGCCTCCTAGGGCGTGTTTTGACCCGCAGCGTTGTTGACACGGCTGATCGGTGGCTGGCCGCCGAGTGCGGTGTGGCAGCGGTGGTGGTTGTAGGTGTGGAGGAAGTCTGTCAGGGCTGCTGTGCGTTCGTCGTTGGAGGTGTAGGGCCGTAGGTAGGCCCATTCATCGGCGAGGGTGCGGTTGAAGCGTTCGACTTTGCCGTTGGTCTGTGGCCGGTAGGCGCGGGTGAGTTTGCCGCTCGCGCCGAGTTCGGCCAGGACGTTCTTCCAGGCCAGGCCCTTGCGGTAGGCCCAGGCGTTGTCCGTCAGGACACGCTCGATGCGGGGGATGCCGTGGGCGTGGAAGAAGGCGGCTGCGCGGGTGAGGAATTCCGCGCAGGTCGCGACCTTCTCGTCCGGGTGGATTTCGCTGTAGGCGAGGCGGGTGTGGTCGTCGACGGCGGAGTGGACGTAGTCGAAGTCCATGCCGCGGATCGGCCGGCCCGCCTCGCGCCCGCGGACCTTGTGCCCGCCGCCGTCGGGGATCCGGCCCAGTTTCTTGACGTCGACGTGGATGAGCTCGCCGGGGCGGTCTCGTTCGTAGCGGCGGATCACGGCTCCGGTGGGGCGGTCCATCCAGGCCAGGCGGTTGAGGCCGTGGCGTGTCAGGACGCGGTGAACGGTGGAGGCGGGCAGGCCCAGAACCGGGCCGATGCGGGCTGGTCCGAGCTTGCGATCCCGTCGCAGCCGGCACACCCGGTCCTCCATCGTGGCCGAGGTGCGGTGGGGTGTGCGGTGCGGCCGACTGGAACGGTCGACCAGCCCGGCCTCGCCTTCACGGCGCCACCGGTGGATCCATTTGTGGGCCGTGGCTCGCGAGATGCCCATCTCAGCAGCTACATGAGCGACGGGACGGCCTGAGCCGACACGGTCGACGAGCAGTCGCCTGCCATGAAGAGTCAGCCGGGCATTACGGTGGGACACGAAGACCTCCGTGCGGTGTGTTCCTAGACAGCTCCACCACATCGGAGGTCTTCGCCATGTTCAAGACCCGCCGGTGTCAACAACGCTCGTGATCAATACACCTAGGCGGCTTCCGGCGGCGGGGCCGGCAGAAGGGCGACCGGCGGTTCCCAGCCGCAGGACGGACGCACGCCGCAGGCGCCCGATTCGCCACTACTTGACCGTAAAAGTAAAGAAGTGCGGCCCGGGCTTCCGCTTCCCTCAGGGGAGGAGTACAAAGGAATCAACGGCCCGCGAGACCAGGGACATCCGAGAGGATCACCTTCAACCGCAACAAGGCCCCACGGACCGAAGCATGAACGCCGGGCACCCACGCGACGTCGACCCGTCGATTACGGGCCAGCCGCACCAGGCCACGGGCAACGTCCCGACCTGATGGGCATATCTCGAGGACGCTTGGTAACCCAGCGCTTCATGCCAGCGGCGGTACGAGGAATCGTGCCGCCGCATCCCTTTGTCCGGGGCTGCCCGGGGCCGTCCGAAGCCGTCCGGCCGACCGGCTCAGGCGGCGCCGCGCTGGAGCGCCTCGCACACCGCGGTGGATTCCCGGACCCCCAGCTCCACGGCCTTGCCGCAGTGCGCGATCCACGCCGCCATCCCCTCCGGCGTGCCGGAGACATACCCTTCGAGCGCCGCCAGGTACGCCGCCCGGCCCAGCTCCGCGTGGCCCACCTCCGCCGGGCAGATCGACTTGGGGTCGAGGCCGCTGCCCACCAGGACGACCCGCTCAGCGGCGCGCGCGACCAGGCCGTTGTGCGAGCCGAACGGGCGCAGCGCCAGCAGCTCGCCGTGGACCACGGCCGCGCTCACCAGCGCGGGCGCCGAGGTCCCGCCGATGACCAGCTGCGCGAGCCCTTCGAGCCGCCCCGCCACCTCGTCGGCCGCCGGCAGCGGAAGCTCGATCAGTGGCTCGTCGACCGGCTCGCCCGCCGTGCGCGGACGCCCGACGGCGTCGCCGTGCTCGGCGGCCGCGACCAGGTGCAGCCGGGCGAGCACGCGCAGCGGCGACTGCCGCCAGATCGACAGCAGCTGGCCCGCCTCGGCGGTCAGCCGCAGTGCCGCGCCGACCGCGGGGGCCTGGTCGTCGCCGTCCCCGCCGCTGAAGTCGGTGCGCCTGCGCACCTCTTCGAGCGCCCAGTCGGCGCCGGAGAGCGCCGCGCTGCCGCGCGCGCCGCGCAGCGCGGCCTCGGAGGTGACCTCGTTGCTGCGGCGCCGCATGACCCGGTGTCCGTAGACCCGGTCCACGGCCTTGCGCACAGAGTCCACGGAGTCGCTCACGCCCGCGAGCGTGCCGAGCGTGGCAAGGGGATCGGCTGTCGTACTCATGAGTACGACCCTACGGGCCGGGGGCCCGCCCCCCACGAAGGAGTGGTCTTCTTCACGCGGAACCGGTACTCCGCGGAGTCACACCACTACGCTAGGTGAACATGAAGATCGCTTTCGTGGGGAAGGGCGGCAGCGGCAAGACCACGCTGTCCTCGCTCTTCATCCGTCACCTCGCCACCACCGGGTCCCCGGTCGTCGCCGTCGACGCCGACATCAACCAGCACCTCGGAGCCGCGCTCGGCCTCGACGAGGAGGTCGCGGCCGAGCTGCCCGCCATGGGCGCACGTCTGCCGCTCATCAAGGAGTACCTGCGCGGCTCGAACCCGCGGATCGCCTCGGCCGACACGATGATCAAGACGACACCGCCCGGGGAGGGCTCGCGGCTGCTGCGCGTCGGCGAGAACAATCCGGTCTACGACGCCTGCGCGCGGCCGGTGGAACTCGACGGAGCCACCGTGCGCCTGATGGTCACCGGACCCTTCACCGAGGCCGACCTCGGTGTCGCCTGCTACCACTCCAAGACCGGGGCGGTGGAGCTCTGCCTGAACCACCTCGTCGACGGCAGGGGGGAGTACGTGGTGGTGGACATGACCGCGGGCTCCGATTCTTTCGCCTCGGGCATGTTCACCCGCTTCGACATGACCTTCCTCGTCGTCGAGCCGACACGGAAGGGCGTCTCCGTCTACCGCCAGTACCGGGAGTACGCCCGCGACTTCGGCGTCGCACTGAAGGTGGTGGGAAACAAGGTGCGGGACGAGGGCGACCTCGACTTCCTGCGCGCGGAGATCGGGGACGACCTGCTCGTCACCGCCGGGCAATCGGACTGGGTGCGCGCCATGGAGAAGGGGCGCCCGCCGCGCTTCGACCTCCTGGAGGAGCCCAACAAAGCGGCCCTGCGGACACTCCAGGCCGCCGTCGACGCGACATACGAGGCACGTGACTGGGAGCGGTACACGCGCCAGATGGTGCACTTCCACCGGAAGAACGCGCAGAGCTGGGGCAACGAGCGGACCGGAGCCGATCTGGTGGCGCAGATCGACCCCGGTTTCGTCCTTCAGGAGAGCGTCACCGCATCGGTCTGACCGGCCTCACGACGTGGCGGCCGACGCCTTTGAGGAGGCCGGGGCCGCCGGAGACGCCGGGGCGGGCTTGTCGGCGAGCAGGGCGTCCCAGCCGTGCTCGGGCGCCTTCCCGACCTCCAGCGCGGCCAGCTTGTCGAGGGTCTTCGGGTCCTGGGCGTCGAGCCAGTCCGCCAGCTGGCGGAAGGAGACACAGCGGACCTCCGGCTTCGAGCAGACCGTCTCGACGGTCTGCTCGACGGCCCGCATGTAGACACCACCGTTCCAGGACTCGAAGTGGTTGCCGATGAGCAGCGGCGCGCGGTTGCCGTTGTAGGCGCGATCGAAGCCCGCCAGGAGGCTGTCGCGCATCTGGTCACCCCAGTAGGCGTGCCGGGCGGGGTCTCCCTTGGTGGTGCCCGACTGGTTGACCATGAAGTTGTAGTCCATGGTCAACTGCTCGTAGGAGTGCCCGCGGAAGGGGACGAGCTGCATGGACAGGTCCCACAGGCCTTCCTTCTTCTTGGGCCACAGCTGGTTGTTGACGCCGCTGGTGTCGTAGCGGAAGCCCAGGTCGCGGCCGGCGCGCATGAAGTTCTTCTGCCCTTCGAGGCAGGGGGTGCGGGCGCCGACGAGTTCCTTGTCGTAGTCGAAGGGCAGCGGCGCCGCCTTCTGCGTGCCCGTGTTCGTCTTCCACGCCTTGACGAAGGACTTGGCCTGCTGGATCTCGCTCTTCCAGTCGTCCACCGACCACTCGCCGACACCCCCGCCGCTGCCGCAGAAGTGGCCGTTGAAGTGGGTGCCGATCTCGTTGCCCTCGAGCCAGGCGCCGCGCAGCTGCTCGACGGTGTCCTTGATCCCCTTGACGTCGTTGAAGCCGATGTCCGAACGTCCTGGCGAGTGCTGCGGCGGGTGGTAGAGCTCCTTCTTGGCCCCGGGGAGCAGGTACACGCCGCTGAGGAAGTACGTCATGGTCGCGTGGTTCTTCTTGGCGACCTCGCGGAAGTGCGAGAACAGCCGCTGGCTGTCCTCCCCGGCCCCGTCCCAGGAGAAGACCACGAACTGCGGGGGCTTCTGTCCGGGTCTGAGCCGCTTGGCGGTCGGCAGGTGCGGCTGCCGGCCGGTGTACGCGGTCGAGCCGTCGCCGATCAGCCGGACGGCGGCGGGCGCGGCGGGCGCGGCCTTCTTCGGGCCGCCCGCGCCCGGGTCGCGGACGGGGGGTGTGTCCGGGTGTGCGCACCCCGCGAGGGCCGCGGCGCACGCCGCGGTGGCGGCGACGGCCGCGGTGATCCTCAGGGTGGCGATCCTCTGGGTGGCGGCCATCTTCCGCCCACCTACTTTCTGGAGTCGGCCTGCAAGACGGTGAACTGCGGGAGCCGCCCGCGGATGCACGGGCGGCCCCGTCAACGTCGCACGAGGATCGCGGAGTATTAGTACGACAAGCCGACTTAAATTACGAATAGCTCCATGGGGTGAATGCTTAGGCCATTTGCCCCATTTATCCGACCCCAAGCTTTACTCTGCATTACGGTCCATTTACCGAGTGTTGTATTTCCTCCCGCCGCTGCACGCCGTGAACCACGGCCGCGAAATCGACCCCGCCCACCGCTTCGGGGTCCCCCACCTTCCGCGACCGCGCTGCACCCCTCAGGAGACGGGATCCATGACAGCTTGCGTACCCACCCGCGCCAGTGACCCCGACCGGACGGACGAGCCCACAGCCACCGCCCGCACGGCGCACAGCCCCCCACCGGCGCCCCGCCGCCGCTTCCGGATCGCGGGGGCCGACCTGTCGGCCTCCATCGCGGTCTTCCTCATCGCCCTGCCCCTCTCGCTCGGCATCGCCCTGGCGACCGGCGCCCCCCTGGAGGCGGGCCTCGTCGCCGCCGCCGTCGGCGGACTCCTCGCCGGCCTGCTGGGCGGCGCCCCGCTCCAGGTCAGCGGCCCCGCGGCCGGCCTCACCGTCGTGACCGCCGAGCTCATCCAGCGCTACGGCTGGCGGACCACCTGCGCGATCACCGTCATGGCCGGCCTCGCCCAGCTCGGCCTCGGCTGCCTGCGGGTGGCCCGCACGGCGCTCGCCGTCAGCCCCGCCGTCGTCCACGGCATGCTCGCCGGGATCGGCATCACCATCGCCGTCGCCCAGCTGCACATCGTCCTGGGCGGCACCCCCGAAAGCGCGGTCCTCGACAACTTGGCGGCGCTCCCGGCCCAGTTGGCCGACGCCCAGCCGGCCGCCTACGGCGTGAGCGCCCTCACCCTCGCCGTCCTCTTCTCCTGGCCACGCATCCCGGGCCGGGCCGGACGCCTGCTGCGCAAGGTGCCCGCGGCCCTCGTCGCGGTGACCTCGGCGACCGCCGCCACCGCCCTGTTCGGCCTGCGCCTGCCCGCGGTCGACCTGCCCTCCTGGAGCAGCCACGCGCTCGCCGGGCTGCCCGACGGGCCCGTCCTCGGGATCGCCGCCGCCGTCCTGACGACCACCCTGGTCTGCAGCGTGCAGTCGCTGCTCGGGGCCGTCGCCGTCGACAAGCTGGCCGCTTCCCGCCCCGACCTGCCTCCCGCGGCCCGCCGCTCGAACCTGAACAAGGAGCTGCTCGGCCAGGGCGCGGCGAACATCGTCTCCGGCTCGCTCGGCGGGCTCCCCGTCGCGGGGGTCGCGGTCCGCTCGGCGGCGAACGTGAACGCGGGCGCGGTCAGCCGGAACTCCACGATGCTGCACGGCGTTTGGGTAGTAGCGGCCACGCTGCTCCTGGTCCCCGTCCTGGAGCTGATCCCGCTCGCCTCGCTCGCCGCCCTGGTGATGGCGGTCGGCATCCAGATGGTCTCGCTCCACCACATCCGCACGGTCACCCGCCACCGTGAGGTCCTGGTCTACGTGGTGACCACCCTCGGTGTCGTCGTGTTCGGCGTTCTCCAAGGCGTGGGGCTCGGGGTCGCGGTGGCCGTCGCCGTCGCGCTCCACCGCCTCGCCCGCACCCGCATCACCCACGAGGAGGACGCGCGGGGCGGCCACCATGTGCGCGTGCGCGGGCAGTTGACGTTCCTCGCGGTGCCGCGGCTCAGCCGGGTGCTGCACCAAGTACCGCACGGCGCGCAGTGCGTCGTGGAGCTGGACGGATCATTCATGGACCATGCCGCGTACGAGGCCCTGCAGGACTGGGAGAAGACACACACCGCGCAGGGCGGCCAGGTGGAGCTGGCGGGGCGCGGCGGGCAGCGGATCGCCGAGCCCGCGAGCGCGAGCCACTCCTGCTGCCGCCCCTGGACGCCGTGGCGCAACCACCACTGCGACCGCCCCTCCGACCCGGCGCCCGAGACCGCCCCGCCGCGCGGCGGGCACCATCTGGCCAGCGGGATCAGCGCGTTCCAGCGCAACACGGCCCCGCTGGTCCGCGAGGAGCTGGCCCGGCTGGCGAAGGAGGGACAGCAGCCGACGCAGCTCTTCTTGACCTGCGCCGACTCGCGTCTGGTCACATCGATGATCACGTCGAGCGGCCCGGGCGACCTCTTCGTCGTGCGGAACGTGGGGAACCTGGTCCCGCTGCCCGGCGCCGAGAGCGGCGACGACTCGGTGGCGGCCGCCATCGAGTACGCGGTGGACGTGCTCAAGGTGCAGTCGATCACCGTCTGCGGGCACTCCGGATGCGGGGCCATGCAGGCCCTGTTGAGCACTCCGCCCGCCGGGACCGGGGCGCTCACCCCGCTCAAGCGGTGGCTGCGGCACGGCACGCCCAGCCTGGCGCGCCTCGCCGACCAGGGGCTGCCCGGAGCCCGGCTCGCCGGCCGGGAGCCCGCGGACGCGGTCGAGCGGCTCAGCCTCGGCAACGTCGTGCAGCAGCTGGAGCACCTGCGGGCGCACGAGTCGGTGGCCGCGGCCCTGGCGCAGGGCAGATTGGAGCTGCACGGCATGTACTTCCACGTGGGTGAGGCGCAGGCCTACCTGCTGGAGGAGTCCGACCTCGTCTTCGGACAGGTCGCCGCGGCCTCCTTCGACGAGAGCGAGGTCGGCGGCGAGGTCACCGGCGCCACGCGGAGCTGAACCCTGCCTCTCCCTCTCCCGTGCCACGGATGAGACCGTACGGCTCCCGGCTCCTGCGGCCGGGAGCCGTCTACAGGTCTAAACCAATTCGCCGACCCCCCTTGTCACCGGGGGGCGGCGTCTGATGAGCTGTGGTTTGGGACACAACGGTCGCCCGGCGAAGCACCGTAAGGGAGATGTCGTGAGCAACGAAAGCCTGGCCAACCTCTTGAAGGAGGAGCGTCGCTTTGCGCCGCCCGCCGAGCTGGCGGCGAACGCCAACGTCACGGCGGAGGCGTACGAGCAGGCCAGGGCTGACCGGCTCGGTTTCTGGGCCGAGCAGGCCCGCCGCCTGAGCTGGGAGACCGAGCCGACCGAGACGCTTGACTGGTCGAACCCGCCGTTCGCGAAGTGGTTCAAGGACGGCAAGCTGAACGTCGCCTACAACTGCGTCGACCGGCACGTCGAGGCCGGGAACGGCGAGCGGGTCGCGATCCACTTCGAGGGCGAGCCCGGCGACAGCCGCGCGATCACCTACGCCGAGCTGAAGGACGAGGTCAGCCGGGCGGCGAACGCGCTGACCGAGCTGGGTGTCCAGCAGGGCGACCGGGTCGCGGTCTACCTGCCGATGATCCCCGAGGCGGTCATCTCGATGCTGGCCTGCGCGCGCATCGGCGCCGCGCACTCCGTCGTGTTCGGCGGGTTCTCCGCCGACGCCATCGCCAAGCGCATCGAGGACGCCGACGCCAAGGTCGTCATCACCTCCGACGGCGGCTACCGCCGCGGCAAGCCCTCCGCGCTCAAGCCCGCCGTCGACGAGGCCCTCACCCGCGTGTCGGTGGAGAAGGTCCTCGTCGTGCAGCGCACCAAGCAGGACGTGGCCTGGACCGAGGGCCGGGACGTGTGGTGGCACGACGTCGTCGGCCGCCAGTCGGCGGAGCACACCCCGCAGGCGTTCGACGCCGAGCAGCCGCTGTTCATCCTGTACACGTCGGGCACGACGGGCAAGCCCAAGGGCATCCTGCACACCTCCGGCGGCTACCTCACCCAGGCCTCCTACACCCACCACGCCGTCTTCGACCTCAAGCCCGAGACGGACGTGTACTGGTGCACGGCCGACATCGGCTGGGTCACCGGCCACTCGTACATCACCTACGGGCCGCTCTCCAACGGCGCGACGCAGGTCATCTACGAGGGCACCCCGGACACCCCGCACCAGGGCCGCTTCTGGGAGATCGTGCAGAAGTACGGCGTCAGCATCCTCTACACGGCGCCCACCGCGATCCGCACGTTCATGAAGTGGGGCGACGACATCCCCGCCAAGTTCGACCTGTCCAGCCTGCGCGTGCTCGGCTCGGTCGGCGAGCCGATCAACCCCGAGGCCTGGGTCTGGTACCGCAAGAACATCGGCGGCGACCGCTGCCCGATCGTCGACACCTGGTGGCAGACCGAGACCGGCGCCATCATGGTCTCGCCGCTGCCCGGCGTCACCGAGACCAAGCCCGGCTCCGCCCAGCGCGCCCTGCCCGGCATCTGCGCGACCGTCGTCGACGACGAGGCCCACGAGGTCGGCAACGGAGGCGGCGGCTACCTCGTCCTCACCGAACCGTGGCCCTCCATGCTGCGCACCATCTGGGGCGACGACCAGCGGTTCATCGACACCTACTGGTCCCGCTTCGAAGGCAAGTACTTCGCCGGTGACGGCGCCAAGAAGGACGACGACGGCGACGTCTGGCTCCTCGGCCGGGTCGACGACGTCATGCTCGTCTCCGGCCACAACATCTCCACCACCGAGGTCGAGTCCGCGCTCGTCTCCCACCCGGCCGTCGCCGAGGCCGCCGTCGTCGGCGCCAACGACGCCACGACCGGCCAGGCCATCGTCGCCTTCGTCATCCTGCGCTCCAGCGCGAACGCCGACGACGAAGGCCTCGTGGCCGAGCTGCGCAACCACGTCGGCTCCGTACTCGGCCCGATCGCCAAGCCCAAGCGGGTCCTGCCCGTCGCCGAACTCCCCAAGACCCGCTCCGGCAAGATCATGCGCCGCCTCCTGCGCGACGTCGCGGAGAACCGCGCGGTCGGCGACGTCACCACCCTCGCCGACTCCTCCGTCATGGACCTCATCCAGACCAAGCTGCCGGCAGCACCGAGCGAGGACTGAGCGGCCGCCCCGCCCAGGGCGGCGGCAGACGGAACGGGCATCCGGCGAGCGCGCCGGATGCCCGTTCCGTGCGTATCGTGATGATCAACAGGCACGTCCGGTACACCCGGTAGGGTGAAGACGCGTCACGAACGCGTAAGCAGTCCACAGGGTGTGCCGGGAAGTCTGGTCGGCGAAGTCATCAGCCGTACCCGACCGGAGGTCCCCTCAGTGAGCGCCCCCCAGAAAAGCGACCGCACCATCTTCGGCCGGCTCTCCCTGCCCGAGCGGACCTACCTGACCGACGCCCTGCGGACCGAGACCGTCGGCGGGCTGCTGCTGCTCGTCGCCGCCGTCGCGGCGGTCGTCTGGGCGAACGTTCCGGCGCTGCACCACAGTTACGAGACCGTCCGCGACGTCCATCTGGGGCCCGGCGCGCTCGGCCTGAACCTCTCGCTCGAACACTGGGCCGCCGACGGCCTCCTGGCCGTCTTCTTCTTCGTCGCCGGCATCGAACTCAAACGCGAACTCGTCGCGGGCGACCTGCGCGATCCCCGCGCCGCCGCTCTCCCGGTCGTCGCCGCCGTCTGCGGCATGGCCGCGCCCGCCCTGGTGTACACCCTGGTGAACGCCTTCGGGGACGGGTCCCTCGGCGGCTGGGCGGTGCCGACCGCGACCGACATCGCGTTCGCGCTGGCCGTCCTCGCCGTCATCGGCACCTCGCTGCCCGGCGCCCTGCGCGCCTTCCTGCTCACCCTGGCGGTCGTCGACGACCTCCTGGCCATCCTGATCATTGCGGTCTTCTTCACCGACGACCTGAACTTCGCCGCGCTCGGCGGCGCCGCCGCCGGTCTCCTCCTCTTCTGGGTGCTGCTGCGCAAGGGTGTCCGCGGCTGGTACGTCTACGTGCCGCTGGCCCTCGTCATCTGGGGGCTGATGTACAACAGCGGCGTCCACGCCACGATCGCCGGTGTCGCCATGGGGCTGATGCTGCGCTGCCACCGCCGGGAGGGTGAGGCGTACTCCCCCGGCGAGCACATCGAGCATCTGGTGCGCCCGCTCTCGGCCGGTTTCGCGGTGCCGCTGTTCGCCCTGTTCAGCGCGGGTGTGATGGTCTCCGGTGGTGCGCTCGGCGACGTGTTCGCCCGGCCCGAGACGCTCGGGGTGGTGCTCGGCCTCGTCGTCGGCAAGGCCCTCGGCATCTTCGGCGGCACCTGGCTGACGGCCCGCTTCACCAGCGCCTCGCTCTCCTCCGAGCTGGCCTGGCCCGACGTGTTCGCGGTCGCCTCGCTCGCCGGGATCGGCTTCACCGTCTCACTGCTGATCGGCGAACTCGCCTTCGCCGACGACGCCCTGCTCACCGACGAGGTCAAGGCCGCCGTGCTCGTCGGCTCCGTCATCGCGGCGCTGATCAGCGGCGTCCTGCTGAAGATCCGCAACGCCAAGTACCGGGCCCTGTGGGAGGCGGAGGAGCGCGACGAGGACGAGGACGGGGTGCCCGACATCTACCAGGTGGGCCGTCCGGAGTACCACCTGCGGATGGCGGCGCTCCACGAGGAGAAGGCCGCGGAGCACCGAAGGCTTGCCGAAGTGGCGGCCGGGGAAGGCGCCGGGGGCGAGCGTCCGGCATGATCTGACAACAAGTCCGCACATCCGGAGCATCCACAGGCTTCTACAGGAGAACAGGGAGTACGCGATGAGCGCACCCGACGGCAGCACGGTCAGCACAGTCGGCGCCGAACGCAGCATCGGCCAGCTGTTCGCCTCGGCGACGACCGAGATGTCCGCACTGGTGCACGACGAGATCGCCCTCGCGAAGGCGCAGCTCAAGCAGGACGTGAAGAAGGGCGCGGTCAGCGGTGGCGCCTTCTCGGCGGCGCTGACGGTGTTGATCTTCTCGCTGCCGATGCTGAGCTTCGCGCTCGCCTACGGCATCAACGCCTGGACGGGCGGGCACAACGGCAACGGCGGCTGGAACCTCGCCTGGTGCTTCCTGCTCTCCTTCGCCGCCAGCCTGCTCCTCGCCGGGCTGCTCGCGCTGATCGGCTCGACCTTCGCCAAGAAGGCCAAGAAGGGCAAGGGCCCGCAGAAGGTCGCCGCCTCGGTCAAGGAGTCGGCGGGCGTACTGCAGAACGCCAAGCCGCACCCCCGTCAGGTGACGGCCGACGACCGTGTCCCCGAGGCCATCGAGGCTGTGGCACGCTCGTCTTCATGACGGACCCCGCCACTCCTTCGGCCCAACCGCCTTCCTCTGTCGTACGGCTCGACGTCCCCGGTGGTTACGACGTGATCCACCGGGACGTCGCGGCGAACGGCGCGCGCTTCCACATCGCGGAGCTGGGCGACGGGCCGCTCGTGCTGCTGCTGCACGGCTTCCCGCAGTTCTGGTGGACGTGGCGCCACCAGCTGGGCGCCCTCGCCGACGCCGGGTTCCGGGCCGTCGCGATGGACCTGCGGGGCGTGGGCGGCAGCGACCGTACGCCGCGCGGGTACGACCCCGCGAACCTCGCGCTCGACATCACCGGGGTGGTGCGCTCGCTCGGCGAGCCGGACGCCGCGCTGGTCGGGCACGACCTCGGCGGCTACCTCGCGTGGACGGCGGCGGTGATGCGGCCCAAGCTGGTGCGCCGGCTCGCCGTCTCCTCGATGCCGCACCCGCGCCGCTGGCGCTCGGCCATGCTGTCCGACGTGAAGCAGACCACCGCGGGGTCGTACATCTGGGGCTTCCAGCGGCCGTGGCTGCCCGAGCGGCAACTGGCGGCCGACGACGCGGCGTTGGTGGGCCGCCTGGTCCGCGACTGGTCGGGGCCGCGACAGCCCGACGACGAGACCGTCGAGACCTACCAGCGGGCCATGTCCATCCCGTCGACCCCGCACTGCTCGATCGAGCCGTACCGGTGGATGGTGCGCTCGATGGCGCGGCCCGACGGCATCCAGTTCAACCGGCGCATGAAGCGTCCGGTGCGGGTGCCCACGCTGCATCTGCACGGCTCGCTCGACCCGGTGATGCGTACGCGCAGCGCCGCGGGGTCCGGCGAGTACGTCGAAGCGCCGTACCGGTGGCGGCTCTTCGACGGCCTCGGCCACTTCCCGCACGAGGAGGATCCGGCCGCGTTCTCCAAGGAACTGGTGAGCTGGCTGCGGGACCCCGAACCCGACCGGTGAGCGACCGGGACCCGGGTGGGAACGCCTGTCCTACGAACAGCCAAATGCCTGCCGCATAGGCCAATTTGGGGGGCGTGCGCGAGGTTACCGACCATGGGGCCCGGGCAGACGTCGGTGTATGGGCTGGACGCACGACTACAGTGACGCAGCACGCAATCGCCGCCCAGCGATGACGCTGGGCTCTTTCCAGAGGGGGGCGCCGCAGGAGTACGTGGCGCACGACCCCCGGCTGGGCATTCCGCGCATCCTGCGGCGGCGGGCCCGGTGGGTGTCGGCCCGGCTGCGCCACAGCGGGCGCGGCTGACTCCTCACCTGCCTCAGGGCTACTACGTACCTGCGGGCTTTCCGCGTACCTCAGGGGTGCTGCGTACCCGGGGCTTTCCACGTACCTCAGGGTTGCTACGGACCCGAGGGCCTTCCGCGTACCTGGCTGGCGGCGGGCCGTGCCGTGCGCGCGGCCCCGGGTGCGGTTACAGGGCGCAGGCGTCCGTGTCGACCTGCTGGACCGCCCGGCGTCCCTGGGTGATGTCGGTGTCGATCTCGTCCCGGGTGAGCGCGTAGCCCGTCTCCGTGTTGTCCAGGGACTTGGCGAAGACCACGCCGTAGACCTGGCCGTCCGGGGTCAGCAGCGGGCCGCCGGAGTTGCCCTGACGGACCGTCGCGTACAGCGAGTAGACGCCGCGCTTAACCGTGCCGCGGTGGTAGATGTCGGGGCCGTCCGCGGTGATGCGGCCGCGCACGCGCGCGGGGCGCACGTCGTACGCGCCGTTCTCCGGGAAGCCCGCGACGATCGCGCCGCCGCCGCGCTCCGCGTCCGTCGCCGTGAACCGCAGCGGGGGCGCCGTCAGCTCAGGCACGTCCAGGACGGCGATGTCGCGCTTCCAGTCGTAGAGCACGACCTTGGCGTCGTACTTGATGCCCTCACCGCCGATCTGCACGGTGGGCTCGTCGACGCCGCCGACCACGTGCGCGTTCGTCATCACGCGGCGGTCGGAGAAGACGAAGCCGGTGCCTTCGAGGACCTTGCCGCAACTGGGCGCCTGCCCCACGACCTTGACGATCGAGCGCTGGGCGGTGCGTGCGGCCCGGCTGTGCGCGAGCGCCGGGTCGGGCGCCCGGACCTCGGTGATCGGCTCGTTCGCGAACGGGCTGAAGACCTGGGGGAAACCGTTCTGCGCGAGCGTGGAGGAGAAGTCGGCGAACCAGGTGTCCGCCTGGGTGGGCAGCACCCGCGCGACCCCGAGCAGCACCTTGGAGCCGCGCACCTCGGTGCCGAGGGTGGGCAGCGCCGTACCGGCGAGGGCGGAGCCTATGAGCCAGGCGACCAGGAGCATCGCCCCCACGTTGACCAGGGCGCCGCCCGTCGCGTCGACGGCGCGGGCCGGGGACCAGGTGATGTACCGCCGCAGCTTGTTGCCCAGGTGGGTGGTGAAGGCCTGGCCGACCGAGGCGCAGACGATCACGACGACGACGGCGACGACCGCGGCGACCGTGGTGACCTGGGCGTCGCTGGTGGCGGCGCCCCAGACGGCGGGCAGCGCGTAGACCGCGACGAGGCCGCCGCCCAGGAAGCCGATCACCGACAGGACGCCGACGACGAAGCCCTGGCGGTAGCCCACGATCGCGAACCAGACGGCGGCCGCGAGCAGCAGAATGTCCAGCACGTTCACCGAATCCCGGCCTCGCCTCGCATCGCACGTGTCCACTTCCGCGCCGGAGTTCCGGGGGCGGTCCCCGGGACGGCACGGCACGGGGGCAACCCTGTCATGCGCGCCAGTCGAGCGGGACCGTCTTGGCCCGGTCCCACGGGCGCTCCCACCCCGCGTGGTGCAGGATCCGGTCGATCACCCCGGCCGTGAAACCCCAGACCAGGGCGGACTCGACGAGGAACGCGGGGCCGCGGTGGCCGCTGGGGTGGACCGTCGTCGCCCTGTTCGCCGGGTCCGTGAGATCCGCCACCGGGACCGTGAAGACGCGGGCCGTCTCCGCCGGGTCGACCGCCGCGACCGGGGTCGGCACCCGCCACCAGCCGAGCACCGGCGTCACCACGAACCCGCTCACCGGGATGTACAGCCGCGGCAGCACGCCGAAGAGCTGGACGCCTCGCGGGTCGAGCCCCGTCTCCTCCCAGGCCTCGCGCAGCGCGGCCCGCAGCGGGCCCTCGGTCCGCGGGTCCCCGTCCTCGGGGTCGAGGGCGCCGCCGGGGAAGGAGGGCTGCCCCGCGTGCGATCTGAGTGAGCCCGCGCGCTCCATCAGGAGCAGCTCGGGGCCGCGCTCGCCCTCGCCGAAGAGGACCAGCACGGCGGACTGCCGGCCGCCGCCGTCCTCGGGCGGCAGGAAGCGGCTCAGCTGGTCGCCGCGGAGGGTGCGGGCCGCGTCCGCGACGGGGACGAGCCAGGCGGGCAGCCCTGCGGTGCGCAGCACGACGTCCGGCACGTGCGGCAGTCCCCCTGCGGGGTCGCTCCCACCGGCCCCGGCCAGGGGTGACGCCGCGCCGGGCACGTCCCCGGCCACGCTCGCGGCGGCCCCGAGGTCACCGGACCCCGCGTACTCCCTCGCGGCGTGACCGGATCCGGCGGTGTCACCGCTCGGCGCGCCGCTCCCGCTCACCCGCTTCATCTCGCTCACGTGCTTCATCCCGCCGCCCCCGTACCCGTCGTGACTGGCCCAACGCCTGACCGTCCCCGTTTCGTTCCGCCGTCGCGAGATGTCACCCCCATCGTGTCTCGCGTCTCGCGTCACCCGGCCGTGCCGCCGGGGGTGCCGCCCAGCGGCGGGGCCGGGATGCCGCCCGCGTCCAGGTACGACTGCGGGGGCTTGAGGCGCTGGCCGGGGAAGCCGCCCTTCTCGTACTTGAGCAGCTTCTTCGCCTTCTCCGGGTCCGTCTCGCCCTCTCCGTACGCGGGGCACAGCGGGGCGATCGGGCAGACGCCGCAGGCCGGTTTGCGGGCGTGGCACATGCGGCGGCCGTGGAAGATGACGTGGTGGCTGAGCATCGTCCAGTCACTCTTCGGGAACAGCTCGCCGACCGCCTTCTCGACCTTGTCGGGGTCGGTCTCCTCGGTCCACTTCCAGCGGCGGACGAGCCGGCCGAAGTGGGTGTCCACGGTGATCCCGGGCCGCCCGAACGCGTTGCCCAACACCACGAACGCCGTCTTGCGGCCCACCCCGGGCAGCTTGACCAGGTCCTCGACCCGGCCGGGCACCTCACCCCCGAAGTCCTCGGTCAGCGCCTTGGCCAGACCCATGATCGACTTCGTCTTGGCCCGGAAGAACCCGGTCGGCCGGATCAGTTCCTCGACCTTCTCCGGGTCGGCCGCGGCGAGGTCCTCCGGGGTCGGGTACGCGGCGAACAGCGCCGGCGTCGTCTGATTGACCCTCAAGTCCGTCGTCTGCGCGGACAGCACCGTGGCGACGACCAGTTGGTAGGGGTTCTCGAAGTCCAGCTCCGGGTGGGCGTACGGATACGTCTCGGCCAGCTCGCGGTCGATCTTCCGCGCCCTGCGCACCAGGGCAGTGCGCGACTCGGGCTTGGCCGGGCGGGCCGTCTTCGAGGCGGCGGAGGCCGTCTTCGAGGCGGCGGGGGCCGCCCCTGCGGTCCCGGCCGGCGTCTTCTTCGTGGCGGCTCGCTTCTTGGCGGGCATGTGCTGGGCGGCCTTTCCCTGTTCGGACGGGGGTCGGGGTGGGGTCGCTCCGGTGGACCGAGCTCCAGCCCGCTCCTGTTCGCCCACAGCGGAATCGTGCCTCTCCGCCACCGTTCCAGCCCCCTCTGCCTGCGTGGTCACCGGCTTTTTGGACACCCGTCCAGCCTAGAGCCCGCCACCGACATCCGCCCCGGAGCCTGGGGATCGGCCCCCGATTGGCCCCCTCCCCGTCGGGTTGTGACGCAGGTGCGGCAGACTTGTGTCTGAGTGACTGATCACACTGTTTGGACCGTCCGGCAAAATGGGTGGCGGGAAACATCCGTACCCCACAGTGCAGGCGACATAGGAGAGAAACTCGTGGACGACGTTCTGCGGCGCGCCCCGCTCTTCGCGGCGCTCGATGACGAGCAGGCCGCGGAGCTCCGCGCCTCCATGAGTGAGGTGACCCTCGCGCGCGGCGATGCCCTGTTTCACGAGGGCGACCCCGGAGACCGCCTCTACGTGGTCACCGAAGGCAAGGTGAAGCTCCACCGCACATCCCCCGACGGCCGCGAGAACATGCTGGCCGTGCTCGGCCCCGGCGAGCTGATCGGCGAACTGTCGCTGTTCGACCCCGGCCCGCGGACCGCGACCGCCAGCGCGCTGACCGAGGTCAAGCTGCTGGGCCTCGGCCACGGCGACCTCCAGCCCTGGCTGAACGCGCGCCCGGAGGTGGCCGCCGCCCTGCTGCGCGCGGTCGCCCGGCGGCTGCGCAAGACCAACGACCAGATGTCCGACCTGGTCTTCTCCGACGTGCCGGGCCGGGTGGCCCGTGCGCTGCTCGACCTGTCGCGCCGGTTCGGCGTGCAGTCCGAGGAGGGCATCCACGTCGTGCACGACCTGACGCAGGAGGAGCTGGCCCAGCTGGTCGGCGCCTCCCGCGAGACCGTGAACAAGGCGCTGGCCGACTTCGCGGGCCGCGGCTGGCTGCGCCTGGAGGCCCGCGCGGTGATCCTGCTGGACGTCGAGCGCCTCGCCAAGCGCTCGCGCTGAGTTCTTACGCCTCTACGTAGCCGGGTCTCGCCACATAGCGTGGCGGGGCCCGTCTTCGTAGCGGCCCGGCCGCTTGTCCGGAAGGAAATCCGGCATGACGCACTCCGCGGAACAGCCCGCCTCCACGTATGCGGCCACGGCCGCGGCCGTACACGTGGACGCCTCCACGCACCCCCCGACGGCCGAGCTGGCCGCCCGCTTCGAAGCGGAGCGCGGGCGGCTGCGGTCCGTCGCGTACCGGATGCTCGGGTCGTTGAGCGAGGCCGAGGACGCGGTCCAGGAGAGCTGGCTGCGGTTGCAGCGCACCGCCGACCGCGCCGCCGACCGCGCCGCCGACCGCGTCGGCGACCGCGTCGGCGGCGGTGACAGTGCCGGCGAGAGCGCCGGGGCCGACGCCGATATCGATACCGGTTCCGAATCCGATTCCGGCGCCGGGATCAATGGCGTACAGAACCTGAGCGGCTGGCTCACCACCGTCGTCGGGCGGATCTGCCTGGACATGCTGCGCACCCGCACCTCCCGCCGGGAGGACCCGCTCGAACCGGGCGGGGCCGAGACCCGTGTCCCCGATGTCGTGGTGCGGCCCGCGGACCCGGGTCAGGAGGCCGAACTCGCGGACTCCGTGGGCCTCGCGCTGCTCGTCGTGCTCGACACGCTTGCGCCCGCGGAGCGGCTCGCGTTCGTGCTGCACGACATGTTCGCGGTGCCGTTCGAAGAGCTCGCGCCCATCGTCGAGCGGACCCCGGCGGCGACCCGGCAGCTGGCCAGCCGGGCCAGGCGCCGGGTGCGGGGCGCCACCATCCCGGCCACGACCGACCTGGCCCGTCAGCGTGAGGTCGTCGAGGCGTGGCTCGCCGCGACCCGCGCAGGCGACTTCGAGGCGCTGCTGGCGCTCCTCGACCCGGACGTGCTGCTGCGGGTCGACGCGGGCCCCGGCACGGCCTCCAAGCTGGTGCGGGGCGCCCTGGAGGTGGCCGGGCAGGCCACGTACTTCGGTCAGCTGGTGGACACGGCGTGCGCCGCGTTCGTCGGCGACGGCGTGGGCATCGTGCAGGCGCCCCGGGGGCAGGTCGTCTCGGTCCTCGTCCTCACGTTCCGCGAGGGCTGGGTCAGCGGGGTCGACATCATCGCGGACCCGCCGCGGCTCGCCGCGATGGGCGTCACCTGGCCGCTGGAGCCCCGGGAGGAGCGCGTCTGAGCCGCTACGCGCTCGGGATCAGGCCGTGTTCGCGCAGGTACTCCAGCTGGGCCAGGACGGAGAGCTCCGCGGCCGGCCACAGGGAGCGGTCCACGTCGGCGTAGACGTGCGAGACGACCGCGGAGGCGGACGCGTGCCCGTTCTCGACGGCGGTCTCCACCTGGGCGAGGCGGTGGGCGCGGTGCGCGAGGTAGAACTCGACCGCCCCCTGCGCGTCCTCCAGGACCGGGCCGTGGCCCGGCAGCACCGTGTGCACCCCGTCGTCGACGGTCAGGGACCGCAGGCGGCGCAGTGAGTCGAGGTAGTCGCCGAGGCGGCCGTCCGGATGGGCGACGACGGTGGTGCCGCGGCCGAGGACCGTGTCCCCGGTCAGCACGGCCCGGTCGGCGGGGAGGTGGAAGCAGAGGGAGTCCGCGGTGTGGCCGGGGGTCGGCACGACGCGCAGCTCCAGGCCGCCCGTCTCGATCACGTCCCCGGCGCCGAGCCCCTCGTCGCCGAGGCGCAGCGCCGGGTCGAGGGCCCGCACCTTCGTCCCGGTCAGTTCGGCGAACCGGCCCGCGCCTTCGGCGTGGTCGGGGTGGCCGTGGGTGAGCAGAGTGAGGGCGATACGGCGGCCCGCCCGCTCGGCGGTGGCGATCACGTGCGCGAGGTGGGCCTCGTCCAGCGGGCCCGGGTCGATGACGACGGCGAGATCGCTGTCGGGCTCGGCGACGAGCCAGGTGTTGGTGCCGTCGAGGGTCATCGCGGACGCGTTCGGCGCGAGGACGTTGACGGCGCGGGCGGTGGCGGGGCCGGAGAGGACCCCGCCGCGCGGCTGCCCGGGCAGGGCGGCGGCCTCGGTCATCAGCGGGACCCTTCGGTCTGGGTGGGGGTGTGGGCGGGGGTCGCCGACGGGGGTGGAGCCGTGGGCGACGACGGGTGCGCGGAGCCGCCCGGCGGGCGCTCGGGGGCGGTGCCCGGCGGGCGCTCGGGGGCGGTGCCCGGCGGGCGTTCGGGCGGGAGACCCTCCGGCCGCTCAGGCGCGGAGCCCTCCGGATGCTCAGGCGCGGTGCCCGGCGGCCGCTTAGGCGCGGCACCCTCCAGCCTCTCGGGCGGGAAACCCTCCGGCCGCTCAGGCGCAGAACCCTCCGGCCGCTCAGGCGCGGTGCCCGGCGGTCGTTCAGGCGCGGAATCCTCCGGCCTCTCGGGCACGGCACCCTCCGGCCCCTCAGGCGCGGCGCCCGGCGGCCTCTCGGGCGCGGCACCCTCCGGCCGCTCAGGCGCAGAACCCTCCGGATACTCAGACGCGGTGCCCGGCGGCCGCTCGGGCACGGCACCCTCCGGCCGCTCCTGCCCGCCCGGCGCCGTCGGGATGTGTTTCGTGAACTCGTCGTGTCCCGGCCAGGACAGCACCAGTTCGCCGTCCGCCAGGCGGGCCTGGGCCAGGACGGGGGTCAGGTCGCGCGCCGCCGCCCCGGCCAGCGCGCCGGCCACGGAGTCGTACGCGCTCAGCGCCCGCAGCGTGGCGATCGTCGGCGGCATCATCGACAGTTCGCCCCGGTCGTAGGCCGACGCGGCCCGGTGCGGGCGGATCCACACTGTGCGGTCGGCCTCCGAGGAGTCGTCGCTGGTGCGCTGGCCAGGCGGGAGCGCGGCCACGAAGAACCAGGTGTCGTAGCGGCGCGGCTCGAACTCCGGGGTGATCCAGCGCGCCCACGCGCCCAGCAGGTCGGAGCGGAGCACGAGGCCGCGGCGGTGCAGGAACGCGGCGAAGGACAGGTCCCGCGCGATCAGCGCCTGCCGGTCGGCGGCCCAGTCGTCGCCCGTCGTGTCGTCGACGACGGTGTCCGGGGTGGGCCCGGCGAGCAGCACGCCCGCCTCCTCGAAGGTCTCGCGCACCGCGGCGCAGACGATGGCCTGGGCGGCCTGCCCGTCCGGCACGGCGAGGCGCGCGGCCCACTCCGCGCGCGTGGGCCCGGCCCAGCGGAGCTGCCGGTCGTCGTCCCGCGGGTCGACGCCGCCGCCGGGATAGGCGTACGCGCCGGCGGCGAAGGCCATGGAGGTGCGCCGCCGCAGCATGTGCACCTCGACGCCACGCGGGTCACCCGCGCCATGCGCACCGTCGGCGTCACGCGCGCCATGCACGCCATCCGCGTCATCCGCGTCACCCGCACCACTCGCGCCATGCGCACCGCCTGCGTCATGCGCACCGTCCGCGCCACGCGCACCACCCGCGTCACCGGCGCCACGCGCGTCCCCGGCACTCCCGGCGCCCCCGACGCCCCACGCGTCCCTCAAAAGCATCACGGTCGCGGCGCGCCGGGGCGCCGCCGGGACCAGCGTGCCGGCGGCCAGGGCGCGGATGCGCTCGGGCCACTCGGGGGGATACCACTGCCCGTCTGCCATGGCCGGAGGCTATCCGGTGACGGGCTGATGTTCGAGAGCCCGCCCGTCACCGGCGCCTGCGAGGGCGCGACACGCAGGCGACCTCCACCTGAAGCTCACCCGAGCCTCCCCGGGTACAACACGCAGGCGACCTCCACCTAAAGCTCACCCGAGCCTCCCCGGGTACAACACGCAGGCGACCTCCACCTGAAGCTCACCCGAGCCTCCCCGGGTACAACACGCAGGTGACCTCCACCCCTGGAGCCGGAGTTCACCTGCGTCCGCCGGAGCACTACGCCTCGGTCAGCTCCACCTGGAGTTCGACCTCGACCGGCGCGTCCAGCGGCAGCACCGCGACGCCGACCGCGCTGCGCGCGTGCACGCCCTTGTCGCCGAGGACCTCGCCGAGCAGCTCGCTGGCGCCGTTGATGACGCCGGGCTGGCCGGTGAAGTCGGTCGCGGAGGCGACGAAGCCGACGACCTTCACGACCCGCGCGACGCGGTCCAGGTCACCGGCGACCGACTTGACCGCGGCCAGCGCGTTCAGCGCACAGGTGCGGGCCAGCTCCTTGGCCTGGTCCGCGGTGACCTCGTCGCCGACCTTGCCGGTCAGCGGCAGCTTGCCGTCGACCATGGGCAGTTGCCCGGCCGTGTACACGTACACCCCGGAACGGACCGCCGGCTGGTAGGCCGCGACCGGCGGGACGACGGGCGGCAGGGTCAGACCGAGCTCGGCGAGCCGCGCCTCGACGTTCCCGCTCACGCCGCCTTCTCCCGCTTCAGGTACGCCACCAGCTGCTCCGGGTTGTTGGGCCCCGGCACGACCTGGACCAGCTCCCAGCCGTCCTCGCCCCAGGTGTCGAGGATCTGCTTCGTCGCGTGCACGAGGAGCGGCACGGTCGCGTATTCCCACTTCTTAGCCATGGGGCCGACTGTATCGGCCACAACGGCCGGTCTCGTTCCCCAGGCTCCTGCGTGATCCGGTCGCTCACTGGTTAGGCTCGAATACGTGAGCAGGCTCCAGGTCGTCAGCGGCAAGGGCGGTACCGGAAAGACCACGGTCGCCGCCGCACTCGCGCTCGCCCTCGCGACCGAGGGCAAGCGCACTCTCCTGGTGGAGGTGGAGGGCAGACAAGGCATCGCACAGCTCTTCGAGACGGAGGTGCTCCCCTACGAGGAGCGGAAGATCGCCGTCGCCCCCGGCGGCGGGGAGGTGCACGCGCTCGCCATCGATCCCGAGCTGGCGCTGCTCGACTACCTCCAGATGTTCTACAAGCTCGGCGGCGCCGGACGCGCCCTGAAGAAGCTGGGCGCCATCGACTTCGCGACCACGATCGCGCCGGGCCTGCGGGACGTGCTCCTGACCGGCAAGGCCTGCGAGGCGGTGCGCCGCAAGGAGAAGCAGGGCGGCTACGCGTACGACCACGTCGTGATGGACGCCCCGCCGACAGGCCGCATCACGCGCTTCCTGAACGTGAACGACGAGGTCGCCGGGCTCGCCAGGATGGGCCCGATACACAACCAGGCGCAGGCGGTCATGCGGGTCCTCAAGTCCCGGGAGACGGCCGTGCACCTGGTCACCCTGCTGGAGGAGATGCCGGTGCAGGAGACCCTCGACGGGGTCGCCGACCTGCGCGCCGCGCAGCTCCCGGTGGGACGGATCATGGTGAACATGGTGCGGCCCGCCCTGCTGGGCGAGCCCGCCGTGGAGCTGAGCCGCGACCCCTCGGTGCGCCCCGCCGTCACCGAGGCGCTCGCGTCGGCCGGGCTCGGCGGCGCCGACACGCTCGTGGAGCCGCTGCTCGCGCAGGCCGGGGAGTACGCGGAGCGGTACGCCCTGGAGGGCGCCCAGCGCGAACTGCTCACCGAGGCCGGGCTGCCGCTGCACGAACTGCCGCTGCTCACCGAGGGGCTGGACGTGCCGGGCCTGTACACGCTCGCCGGGGAACTGCGACAGCAAGGGATTCAGGGGACCGTTCGATGACGCTCGATCCTGCGGGCACGCTCCGCGTCGACCCGCTGCTCGACGACCCGAAGACCCGCATCGTGGTCTGCTGCGGCAGCGGCGGCGTGGGCAAGACGACGACCGCCGCCGCGCTCGGGCTGCGCGCCGCCGAGCGCGGGCGCAAGGTCGTCGTGCTCACCATCGACCCGGCCCGCCGGCTAGCCCAGTCCATGGGCATCGACTCGCTCGACAACACGCCGCGCCGGGTCAAGGACATCGTCACCGCCGAAGGGGCGGAGGGCGGCGAACTGCACGCCATGATGCTGGACATGAAGCGCACCTTCGACGAGATCGTCGAGGCGCACGCGGACGGGGCACGGGCCGAGGCGATCCTCTCCAACCCCTTCTACCAGTCGCTCTCCGCGGGCTTCGCGGGCACGCAGGAGTACATGGCGATGGAGAAGCTGGGGCAGCTGCGGGCCCGCGACGAGTGGGACCTGATCGTCGTGGACACCCCGCCGTCCCGCTCCGCGCTGGACTTCCTGGACGCGCCCAAGCGGCTCGGCTCGTTCCTCGACGGGAAGCTGATCCGGGTCCTGATGGCCCCGGCGAAGGTCGGCGGGCGCGCGGGCATGAAGTTCCTGAACGTCGGGATGTCGATGATGACCGGCGCCCTCGGCAAGCTGCTCGGCGGCCAACTCCTGCGGGACGTGCAGACGTTCGTCGCCGCGATGGACACCATGTTCGGCGGCTTTCGCACCCGCGCCGACGCCACGTACAAGCTGCTCCAGGCGCCCGGCACCGCGTTCCTCGTGGTGGCCGCGCCGGAGCGGGACGCGCTGCGCGAGGCCGCGTACTTCGTGGAGCGGCTCGCCGCCGAGCGGATGCCGCTCGCCGGGCTCGTGCTCAACCGGGTGCACGCCAGCGACGCGGGCGGGCTCTCCGCCGAGCGCGCGCTGGCCGCCGCGGAAAATCTTGACGAGCGCCGCATTGTCGATCAGCCGGTAGGGAAGAAAGACGGTCGTACTACTCCGTCGACCCCGCCCGCCGCCGCATCGGACTCCCCCACCGCGGCGGAGCGCCCGTCCGACCCGGCCTCGGAGCGACCGTCCGCGGAGCGACGACCGACCACGGAGCGACCGTCCACGGACGACCCGTCCACAGAGCACCTGACGACCGCGGAGCACTTGACCGTGGAGCACCTGACGACCGCGGAACAACAGTCCGCGGAGCACCTGACGACCGCGGAGCAACAGTCCGCGGAGCACCAGACGACCGCGGAACAACAGTCCGCAGAGCACCTGACCGCAGAGCACCTGACCGCTGGACTGCTGCGCCTGCACGCCGAGCGCATGCAGGTGGTCGCGCGTGAACGGCGCACGCGTGACCGCTTCACCGCGCTGCATCCCGAGGTCGCCGTGACCGAGGTCGCGGCGCTGCCCGGCGACGTCCACGACCTGGCGGGCCTGCGGGACGTCGGAGAACGTCTCGCGGCCGACGACACCCCGGCCACCGACGCGTAGGCCGTACGTGCCGGAGCGGCGAGTCGCGCGGCCCGGGCGACGAGGCGCGGGCCGGGCCGCCCGCTAGCCGACGGCCGCGTACCTCTCGTACGTCTCGTCGTCCTCGAGCTCCGCGGGCAGCAGGCCCGCGCCACGCTCGTACTCCGTCCGTGCCGTCTCCAGGAGCCGGCGCCACGACGTGACCGTCGGACGCCTGCGCAGCAGTGCCCGGCGCTCCCGCTCCGTCATGCCGCCCCACACGCCGAACTCGACGCGGTTGTCCAGCGCGTCCGCCAGGCACTCGGTCCGCACGGGACATCCCGTGCACACCGCCTTCGCCCGGTTCTGCGCTGCTCCTTGTACGAACAGTTCATCCGGATCGGTAGTGCGGCAGGCCGCCTGCGCACTCCAGTCGACTACCCAGCCCATACCGGCGCCGTCCTCTCCCGAATCGAGGCTCCCCCACGGCGGCAGCGGCATATTCACCGCCGCCAGTTGAGGACGTTACGGAAGGTGGGCACAGCGCAACACCCCCTTCGGGCCCAATCTTGGATGGCCCGAACGGACTATGCGTAAGCGGCAGATCACCCGACGGAGTGACCGGGGGACATGCGTAATAACCCCGGCAAATCGGGACGGTTCACTGAGACCACAAGGGACGCCGAACGACACACAAGGCGATTCCGGACACCCGGCGGGTCCCGCGCGGGGGGCCGCAGGAGGGTCCGGGAATGACTACAAGAGGCACCGGAAAAAATGCCGGGAACGATTCGGGTTCGTCCCACGTCTTGATACGTGACCGCACTGCTGTGACAGTTGAGTGCAGCTTAGGCCAAGGCATATACGCCTGTCCGGAGAATCGACACGTAGGCTGCCCCGCATGGGAAAGAAGCGCTCGGCCGGTAGCGGCGGCGGTCTGTCGCCGACCCAACAGGCCGCCAAGTTCCTCGGCGTCAGCGTCCTCGCAGGCGCCGTGCTCGCCGGCATCGCACTGCCCGCCGCGGGCGCGCTCGGCCTGGCCGCCAAGGGTTCCGTCGAGGGGTTCGACGAGATCCCCGCCAATCTGAAGACCCCGCCGCTGAGTCAGCGCACCACGATCCTGGACAACCAGGGCGGCAAGATCGCGACGGTCTACTCCCGCGACCGCACCGTGGTCCCGCTCTCCGCCATCTCGCCGTACATGCAGAAGGCGCTCGTCGCGATCGAGGACTCGCGCTTCTACGAGCACGGGGCCGTCGACGCGAAGGGCATCCTGCGCGCCATCAACGCCAACGCGCGCGACGGCGGCGTCTCCCAGGGCGCCTCCACCCTGACGCAGCAGTACGTGAAGAACGTCTTCATCGAGGAGGCGGGCGACGACCCGACCAAGGTCGCGCAGGCCACCCAGCAGACGATCGGCCGCAAGGTCCGCGAGCTCAAATACGCGATCCAGGTCGAGGACGAGCTGGGCAAGAAGAAGATCCTCGCCAACTACCTGAACATCACCTACTTCGGGCAGCAGGCCTACGGCGTCGAGGCGGCCGCCCAGCGCTACTTCTCCAAGCACGCCAAGGACCTGAACATCCAGGAGTCGGCGCTGCTCGCCGGCATCGTGCAGTCGCCGAGCCGGTACGACCCGGTCAACGACGAGACCGAGGCGACCAAGCGGCGCAACGTCGTGCTGACGCGCATGGCGCAGGTGCACGACATCTCGCCCACCGAGGCCGCCGCCGCGAAGAAGACCCCGCTCGGCCTGAAGGTCAGCCGGCCGCAGAACGGGTGCATCACGGCGGTCAAGGGCGCGGCCTTCTTCTGCAAGTACGTGGAGAAGGTCTTCAAGAGCGACCCCGTCTTCGGCAAGACGAAGGAGGAGCGCGCGAAGGTCTGGGACCGCGGTGGTCTGACGATCAAGACGACGCTCGACCCGCAGTCGCAGAACTCGGTGCAGGCGTCCGTGAAGCAGAACGTCTACAAGACGGACTCGGTGGCCACCGCGGTCACGCTGGTCGAGCCCGGCACGGGCAAGATCCTCGGCATGGGCCAGTCGAAGCCGTACGGCTACGGCAAGAACGAGACGGAGTACAACTACTCGGTCGACTACAAGTACGGCGGCTCCAACTTCGGCTTCCCGACGGGTTCGACGTTCAAGCCGTTCCTCGCCGCCGCGGCGCTGGAGCAGGGCAAGCCCGCGACGCAGGAGTATCCGGCGCCGTACGAGATGCCGTATCCGAGCACGGTGCAGACGTGCAGCGGCAAGCCGTGGGTCAACGACGGCGGCTACAAGGTGGAGAACGAGAACGAGTCCGAGGTCGGCCCCTTTCAGCTCAGGGAGGCCATGGAGAAGTCGGTCAACACCTACTTCGTGCAGATGCTCGGCGACGTCGGCATGTGCCCGGTCGTCAAGATGACCGACAAGCTCGGCGTGGTGCAGGGCAACGGGACGAAGGTGCCCGAGGTGCCCTCGTCGATGACCCTCGGTTCGACGGGTCTGTCGCCGCTGACGATGGCCTCCGCGTACGCCGCCTTCGCCAACGAGGGCACGTACTGCACGCCGATCGCCCTGGAGTCGATCACGGGCCCCGGCGGCAAGGCGCTGCCGGTGCCGAAGTCGTCATGCTCGCGCGCGATGTCGACGGGGACCGCGGACAAGATCAACACGCTGCTCAGCGGCGTGGTGGACTCCGGTACCGGTCAGGAGGCCGGACTCGGGGACCGGGACAACGCCGGCAAGACCGGTACCACCGACGCCCGTAAGAACGCCTGGTTCGTGGGGTACACGCCGAACCTGTCCGGCGCCGTGTGGGTGGGCAGCGCGCAGCAGAACGTGCCGATGACCGACATCACCATCGGCGGCCGCTACCACGGCGAGGTCTACGGCGCCGACACCCCGGGCCCGATCTGGCGCAGCGCCATGACCGGGGCGCTGTCCGGCAAGCCCGCGCCGAAGTTCACCCTCGTCCACATCCCCGACGGGAAGAAGGACAAGGACAAGGACAAGGGCCAGGACGGCGACGGGAACGACGACGGCAAGCCGGGTGCCGGCGGCGGCAACGGTGGCGCCGGGAACGGTGGCGGCGACGCGCAGCCGCACTTCTCCATCCCGCCGGGCCTGTTCGGCGGGAACGGGAACGGGGGGAACGGTGACGGGGGGAGCGGTGACGGGGGCGGCTGGGGTCGCTGACCCGGGCGGGCCCGTGCGGTTCCCCTGCCGGGGGGTGCGCGACTCGGTGTGACGCCGGGTGGGGCCGATTGTCGCCGCGCTTCCCTTGCCGGGGTGCTCGACTCCGGGTGACGGCGGGTGGCGCCGATACCCGCCGCGTCGCCCATGGACGCAGGAAGGGGACGCCCTCGGTGAGGGCGTCCCCTTCGTCGTACCGCTTGAACGGGGCCGGTTGTACGGGGTCGGTTGTACGAGGCCGGTTGTACGAGGCCGGTTGTACGAGGCCGGTTGTACGAGGCCGGTTGTACGAGGCCGGTTGTACGGGGACCGCCCGCGTGCGCCCCGGGTCAGCGTCACCGACCCGGGTCGCGCCCCGCGCGGGTCAGCTCGCGAGCAGGCGCTTCACCGTCGCGGCGACCCGGCCGCCCTCGGCGCGGCCCGCGATCTTCGGGTTGGCGATCTTCATGACCTGGCCCATGGCCCGCGGCCCCTCGGCCCCGGCCGCCCTGGCCTCCGCCACGGCCTGCCCGACGATCTCCTCCAGCTCCGCGTCGCTGAGCTGCTGCGGCAGGTACACGGCGAGGACCTCGCCCTCCGCCAGCTCGCGCGCCGCGGACTCGGCACGGCCGCCCTTCTCGAACGCGTCGGCGGCCTCGCGGCGCTTCTTCGCCTCCTTGGCGATCACCTTCTGCACCTCGTCGTCGGAGAGCTCCCGCTTCTCGGTGCCCGCGACCTCCTGGTTCGTGATCGCGGAGAGGGTCAGCCGCAGCGTCGAGGAGCGCAGCTCATCGCGCTCCTTGATCGCGGCGTTGAGGTCGTCCTGCAGCTTCGACTTGAGCGTGGTCATGGCCCGATTGTCGCAGGTGCGCGGGGAGCGGCGCCCGCCGATTTCCGGGGCCGGGCGGGTCTGACACGATGGGTGACATGCGCGTGCGATACGAAGCTCCCTTGCAGGCTTCCTCGAAGACGTCCCAGCTGCTGAAGACGTCCCTGAAGACCTCCTTGAAGGTGACGGCGGGCATCGCGGCCGTGGGCGCCGCCGGAGTGGCCTACTCGGCCGGTTTCGAGGCCCGTTCCTTCCGGCTGCGCCGGGTGACGGTCCCGGTCCTGCCGCAGGGCATGCGCCCGCTGCGCGTCCTCCAGGTCTCCGACATCCATATGGTCAGCGACCAGCGCAAGAAGCAGCGCTGGCTGCGTTCGCTGGCCGGGCTGCGCCCCGACTTCGTCATCAACACGGGCGACAACCTCTCGGACCCCGAGGCCGTGCCCGAGGTCCTGGACGCGCTCGGCCCGCTGATGGAGTTCCCGGGCGCGTACGTCTTCGGCTCGAACGACTACTACGGGCCCCGGTTCCTCAACCCCGCCCGCTACTTGGTGAACAAGACCCGCGGCAAGCACGGCCTGAACGGCAACGCGCCCGCCGTCGGCGTGATCCACAACCCGTGGGAAGGCCTGCGCGACGGCTTCGACGAGGCGGGCTGGCTGAACCTCACCAACACCCGCGGCGTCCTGAAGGTGGCCGGCGCCGAGATCGGCCTGACGGGCATCGACGACCCGCACATCAAGCGCGACCGTTACGCGGAGGTGGCCGGCGGCCCGCTGAGCGGCCCCGACTTCTCGCTCGGCGTGGTCCACGCCCCGTACCTGCGGGCGCTCGACGCCTTCACCGCGGACGGTTACCCGCTGGTCCTGGCCGGCCACACGCACGGCGGCCAGCTCTGCATCCCCTTCTACGGCGCCCTCGTCACCAACTGCGACCTGGACACCGACCGGGTGAAGGGCCTGTCCCGGCACACCGCCGAGGGCAACACGTCGTACCTCCACGTCTCGGCGGGCTGCGGCACCAACCGCTACACCCCGGTCCGCTTCGCCTGCCCGCCGGAGGCGTCGCTGCTGACGCTGACGGCGGCGCCGCGGGGTCGCTGAGGCGCCCGGCTTACGGGCTCGATGGGGGCGTGGCCCGGGGCGTGACTGGGGGCTCTGGCGTGCGCTCGGCCGGGGGCTTGGGCGTGCGCTCGGCCCAGGGCGTGGCCGGGGGCTCGGCCGGGCGCGTGGCCGGAGGCTCGGCCGGGCGCGTAGCCGGGGGCGTGGCCGGGGCTCCGGTCAAGGGCAGGCACTCGGCGAGCAGGCCGACGACGTCCTGCCAGGCCCGCCGCGCGTGGCGCGGGTGGTGGCCGACGCCGGGGCGCACCGTGTGGTCGACCGACGGGTGATGGAAGGCTTGCAGGGCGCCGCCGTAGACGACGAGGCGCCAGTCGACGCCCGCGGCCTGCATCTCGGCGGCGAACGCGTCCCGCTGCGCGGGCGGCATGATCAGGTCCTCCGATCCGACCCCGGCCCACACCGGGCAACGGATGCGGGCCGCCTCGCCCGGCCGGCCGGTGGTCAGCCCGTTGACCGTCGCGATCGCGCGCAGGTCGACGCCGTCCCGCCCGAGTTCCAGCGCGACGGCGCCCCCGGTGCCGTAGCCGACGGCGGCGATCCGCCCCGGGTCGGTCCGCGGCTCGGCGCGGAGCACGTCGAGCGCCGCGTGGCCGATGCCCCGCATCCGGCCGGGGTCGGCGAGCAGCGGCAGGCAGCGGGCCAGCATCTCCTCGGGATCGGCCAGATACCGCCCGCCGCCATGCAGGTCGAAGGCGAACGCCACGTACCCCAGCTCGGCGAGCGCGTCGGCCCGCCGCCGCTCGACATCACTGAGCCCTGTGCCCTCGGGGCCGACCAGGACGGCGGGGCGGCGGTCGCCACCGGCTGGAAGCGCGAGGTGACCGGCCATCTTCAGGCCGTCGGCGGAGTATGCGATGGTGCGCGTGGTGACGGTCGTCATGAGCGGGGACGGTAGTGAGCGGCGGGGCCGGGTGAGGCGTTGTTCTGCTGGGGGCAGAGACAGGTCCGGGCGGTACGCCGGAGCGGCCCCCGGCGGGCGGGTCCGGGCGGTTACGCCGGAGCGGCACACCGGCGCAGCCCACCAGCGCGGCGCCGGGCGGCACACCGGAGAGACACCCCGGCACGGCGGGCTCGGCATGGGCGTGGGCCCCGCGCTGTCGCTCCCCGCCACCCCGCCGTCCTACGGTGGGTGGATGATCGACCCCCGTGCCTCAAGCGCCCGCTCGGTACCGGCGGAAGCAGTGGTCCCGCGACGACGCCGCCCGGTGGCCGCCACCTTCCGCGCTCTCATCGCGCTGGCGGCGGTGACCGGCATCGTCATCGACCTGGCGATCAGCGACAGCGCGCTCCGCGTCCTCAGCTACTTCACGATCCAGTCCAACATCCTGCTGGCGATCGTCCTCATCCTGTCGGCGGCCCGCGCGGCGACGGCCCGCCGCCCCCTCCCAGGACTGCTCACAGGCGGCGCACTCCTCTTCATCTGCATCACCGGGCTCGTCTACCACGTGATCCTGGCGAACGATGCCAGCGGCTTCTCGATGACGGACGACCCCGACCACGCGATGACCGGCGCGCGTCAGGTCTCGAACCAGCTCCTGCACACGGTCACCCCGATCGGCGCCGTCCTGGACTGGCTCCTGCTGACCCGCCCCGGGACCCTGCGCCTGCGCCACGCGGGCATCTGGCTCGCCTACCCGCTGGCCTACTTCGGCTTCGCCCTGATCCGCGGCGCGATCATGACCCCGGGCACCCCGGCGCGCTACCCGTACCCGTTCCTGGACGTCGACGCCCACGGCTACGCGGGCGTCCTGGGCAACGCCGTGATCTTCGGCCTGGCCTTCTACGTCCTGGCCCTGCTCCTGGTCACCGCGGACCGGTTCCGCCCCCAGATCCGGGGCCCCGAAAACCGGATTTCGTCTCAGGCCGCCGGTCCGCTAAAGTAATCGATGTCGCCGCGACCGACCCATCCGGGTCAGGGAAGCGGAGCAACGACATCGGGGTGTAGCGCAGCTTGGCAGCGCGCTTCGTTCGGGACGAAGAGGTCGTGGGTTCAAATCCCGCCACCCCGACAGCCAAAACAGCAGGTGAGGCCCGGTACTGAGAGATCAGTACCGGGCCTGATTTGCGTTTCGACCCTGTTTTGGGAGCCATTTGGGAGCCAACTGGGTGTGATCTTCGGGAGTCGGCTCCCAGGTTGGCTCCCTAGCAGTGGCCTTCCGCCGCCTCCTAGCGCGATGTACGCCTCGCGCCGCGAGTGAGTCACTGCACGGCTTGTGCCAAGCAGACCTGAGACGGTACGACGATCGCTATGCACCCTTGGTCTCCGTTAAATGACCGGCAGCTCGCGCTCCTCACCCGCATCGGAGGCGGAACCGACCCCGTCACTTCTGACAGCCCCGAGCTCGCCGTCACGGCTCGCGCGCTCAGAGACCGGGGCTTGGTGACCATGCCCAGGAAGAAGGGGAGGTGGCAGGCGGAGATCACTGACGCGGGTCGCTTCTATCTGGAGCGCGGTCACCATCCCGACCGTCCAGAACTGGCTCCACGCAAGCCTCGCGCGGCGGCGTCTGAAGCCGAGACGCCGGTTGTCGCTGCCCCTCGGCAGGATGCCGATCCTCCGACGGAGACGAAGCCTGTATCGAAGCGTGCCGCGAAACCTCCGCGCCCGTCGCCGGCGGCTGTCGGACCGGCACTCATCGCGCAGGTGCAGAAGGCCGGACGATTCCTTCGGATCCCGGACCCCAGTGCCGAGGAACGGGCTCGGTATCGCAGGGCGTTCGACGCGGCGCGGCAGTGCGCTCCAGAGGGTTATCACCTGAAGTACAGCGGGCGGGCGAAGGGCGACTTCTTCCTCGGCCTACTCCGGGTGACCGGTGAGGACGACACCGAGTGGAATCGGATCCGTTTGGCGCGCAGCCGTGTGATCACTGACGTCGACGACGTGCTCGCCGCGGTCACCAAGGACCACAGCGCGTTCGAGATCTCCGAGGAGGTCCTCCCGAGGGTGCTTGCGCTGATTCGGCTCCTCGCCGATCAGGCACTCGCGCGGTACGGCGAGATCGCAGTGTCCAAGAAGCGCAGGCAGCCGAGGCCGCTGCTCACTGTTCACGGCAGGACGTACGAGGTCGGCTTCCGCGAGCGGCAGAAGCAGGTACGGTACGTCCCCAAGCAGCCGGGCCGACGCACGTACGACTGGCAGCGGGTTACGCCAGCCCACAAGTCCGAGCCGTCCGGCGAACTGGAGCTGCTGGCCAGCGAGAACTCGGGCTACAGCTACAGCTACGGCTGGAAGAAGGAATGGGCCGACACGGCGAAGAAGCCGTTGGAGGAGCAGATCGCTTCAATTTTCCGGGCGTTGAAGGCACGCGCGGAGGAGCAGGAGCGGGCCCGGCTGGAACGAGAGGCGGAGCAGCGGCGTCTGCGAGAGGAGCGTGAGCGTCAGGAGGCCGAGCGCCGGCGGCTGGTGGCGGAGCGGGAGGAGCGCGAGCGGCGAGAGTGGGAAGCCGCGGTAAGTGCGGCTTCGGTCAAGGCGGTTCACGCCGTACGGGCCGAACACTTCGGCACGGCCCTGGAACAGTGGCGGGCCGCAGGTGAGATCCGGGCGTTCTGCGCCGCGCTGGCTGAAGTCGCCGCCGCGTCGGAAGATGCCTCCGAAGCTGAGAGGCTGCGTGAGTGGTCGGCTTGGGGAAACTCGGAGGCCGATCAGCTCGACCCCACCACGAACGGCCAGGGCCTGGCCGCCCGTGACTTCCACGCGGAGCCGACGAAGAAGCAACTGCGGCCGTTCCTCGACGGGTGGCACCCGGACCGGCCGGAGAAGGAGAAGCCTCCGGCTCAGCCAGCGCCTCCCATGGCGGAGCTGGACCCATGGCGCGGCGTCATCGACGCACGTCAGGATCAAGGGTGGCGATATGGACGCCAAGGTCGCGCTCAATGGTGGAGGCGATGACACCGTGACCTCGGTCGCGTAGGGCCTTGACAGCTTTCTCGACGAGTTCTCCGAGCCGGATGACCTCGGCGCGCAGGGCTACCAACTCGTCGTAGCGGTCGGCCTTGTCTTCGCCGCACCAGGCCCGGACGGTTCGCAGGACAGCTGCCTCCGCATCCAGCTTCCGGTCGTCCCGCCGACTGTAGGAGTACCAGGAGGACTGGGCACGCTCCTGCTCGATGCCCTGTTGCTTGCGGTCCACCTCCGGAAGGATCTCGTCGGCGAGGCGGCCGGCGACCTGGCGGACGACCCGCTCGGTGACCGCCCACCCAGCCAGGCACATGCCGTGGCGGTTCTCGTAGACCATGGCGTCGCCGCGGAGTTCAGCTGCGTCCATGCCGATGAGCGGTGCCGTCTCATCGAGGCGGCTCAGCTCCAGGACCCCGGCGTCGGCCACCGTTCGGCGCAGGCGCAGCCTGTTCTTCGGGCGGACGAAGCCGAGGATCAGGCGGGCGGCCTCGAACTCCTTACTGCCCCGGACGTGGCGAGAGGACTCAGCCAGCGCCAGCTCCGCCGCGTCATCCGCGCGGAACGTATCAACGTCCGCCCACGGTGCTACCAGGGAGCCGGAACTGACCCACTCCTGCAGGCCGGCGGCATCGCCTTCGAGGAACCGCACGTGGACCCAGCCAGACCTGCCGGGGCCGCCCACGCGTACGACCTCCACCTGGCGGACCTCGCTGCCCAGGTCCTTCGGCCTCGCGCGGTACACCCAGTGCTCGCCAATCTCCATGTGCCTATTGAGCCAGGTCTGCTGGCCCTCTCACCGGGCGTTTGCCATAACCTCCGGAGCGAGGTGACTTCCAGGAGGTTGACGCTGCTCCACAAGGCGTCGCCAGAGACGGCTGTGCCTCCGGCGGTGACCGCCAGAGGCACAGCCGTATTCGCCGCTAGGACTCCACGGGCTGACGTGATTCCCTGCGCGCACGTAGGACATCGCCGAGTACGCGCACTGGTGACGTGGGGCTCATCGCCAAGCGGGCGTCGAGTGCCGTCTCCCACTGCTCGGTCAATCCGAGCATGAGGCGCGTGCGCATCCCGGGGGTGACGTGGGCATAGCGCGCCGAAACGGAGCCGTCGATGTGGCCCATGCGGTCGTCCATGAGGACCCTCTCGGTACCGAGATCCTCCATCACCGTTCGGTGGGTGTGGCGGAGGCCGTGGGGTGTGAGGCCCCTGGCGATCGGGAGCCAGCAGGCGTCGGCCCGGTGTCTGGCGCCACGCCCTCGGGCTGGGACGCCGGGCCACGGCTCACCGAGGAGCGCTACGGGGCGGGCTTCCTGCGGTGCCTTCTTCGGGTACCAGCCGGAGACCGCCGGCGTGAACAGCCACGTCGCGAATCCGTTTCGGCGCCAGTGGGCTGCGTGCTGCGCCACCGCGCCGCCCCGCACGAAGCCCAGGTCCACGATGGCCTCCTCCACCCTCGCCCGCTTGGCTTCGGTCACGCGGTCGGGGTGGTTGAGGACGTTGGAGACGGTGCCTGTGGACACCTCGGCGCGGCGTGCGACGTCGACGAGCTTCGCACCGTGGTGGCCACCAGTGCGGGCCGTGCCCTGGCCACGGAAGACGTAGGTCTTGCCGTGACACGGGCAAGGTTTCGGCTTCGTACGGGCGACGTGGTTGGCGACCAGGGCCGACAGCCAGTCCATCGCGTCGATGGTGCGGTAGCTGTCGTCCTTGGGCGGGCAGCGCACGAGCTCGCCGGTGTCGAGTTCGTACAGCTGCCACTCGACGCGGACGGCCCCGGGGCGGGCGAACTCGGTCTCCAAGCCGACGATTTCGCCCCAGCGCATGCCGGTGTAGCCCTTGAGGACGACGGCGACGAACTCGTCATCGCGGCCGGAGAGCAGGGCAGCTCGTTCGGCGGTCAACAGGATGCCGAGCGGGTCGGTGACGACCTTCTCCGGGCCACGGTCGCGGGAGCGGCCGGCGCGCTTGCCGCGTCCACGCCGTCTGGCGGCCGGGTTGGACGTGATCAGACCCTCTTCGATCGCGTCCTCGAAGATCAGGTGGAGCGTCGAGCGCCAGGTCTTGACGCTGGAGGCCGCGTAGACGGCCTTCTCCTTCTTCTCCCACAGGTCGACGTCCGTGCGCAGGATGCCGGCAAGTGCCTTGTCCTCGAAGTCGGGGAGCAGGTGCTCCTCGATGTGGCGCTTGTAGTTCTGCATGGTCGAGGCGGCCAGGTCCTGGGCCCCGTACCAGCGGTTCGCGTACTCGCCGAAGGTCTCCTGGCCGAGTGCCGGGTCGCGCCAGTCGCCGCGCCGGTACTTGTTCTCGACCTCGCTCGCGGCGCGCTGGGCTTCGCCCTTGGTGGCGAATCGGATCGCCTTGCCGGTGTCGTCGACCACTGTGAGGTGCTTGCCGGGCGCGGTCTTGTACCGGCCGCGCCAGTAGTTTCCGCGTTTCTCCGCGAAACCCAACTTCCGTCTTCCTCCCCTGCTCTCGGCTTGTGACTGGGCGCGGGCGCGCTACGCGACGGTCTCGTACTGGGTGCGGCGTGGCGGTCGGGGCCGCAGACGCCCTGGCGTCGGGGCCGTAGTCGGCTCAGGAGGCCGGGCGGCACGAGTTCGCGAGGGAGGGCTTGTCGCTGCCCGACTCGTCGGCGCGCTGCTGACGGGTCGCTTCGGGCACTCTTCGTGGAGGCGCACGATCTCGGCGAGGTGCGCGCCGGTGAAGCGGTAGGCGCGGCCGACACGGGTGTGCGGGATGAGTCCGCGTCGGGCCCGGTCCTTGACCCACCAGGCGGAGCAGCCGAGGGCTTCGGCGATTTCTTCGGGGCGGTAGAGACGAGGCAAGGGGGCTCCGCCCTCGGTGCCGGGAAGGCGTCGTACGAGGGCAGGGGGTATGTCGGAGTGGTGCAAGAAGGGCGGGTCCTTACTGGGTGGGGGCGTGCTCGGTCAGCGGTGCTGAGCGGTCCTCGTCACGTGGCGGTCGGCCTCTGCAGCAGCACGAGAGGCGAGACGAGGAGGGCTTCGGCGATCACGACGAGGTCGTCGACATCACATCGCCGTTGGGCGCGTTCGATGCGGGACAGCATGGTGTTGGACATCGGGTGGCCGAGGGCGGTCACGTGGCCGGCCAACTGGCGTTGTGACAGGCCGCGTTCGGTTCGGAGGATTTCGATGGTGCGGGCCGCCTGCATTCCTGCGGGTCCGACTTCCAGTGGGCGTGGGGGCATGGCTCCAATTGAAAGGTGCATTCGCCGGTTTGGGTAACCGGCGATCGTGGTCTATGTTGCGCTCGCGTTGTTCGCCGGGATGCGGTTCCAGGGAGTCGGGAAGAAGCAAGGAACGATGCACCGATCACGCCTCTGACGTGCGGTGTTGTGTTGTAGCTTCGCCGTCGCCAGCGCGTCAACAGCTTCCCGATGTGATGCTTCTGGCTCGGCCGACCGGGCAACTATTTGGTCAACCGCCGATCGTGCCTTACGGTTTTGCTCCCGCCTGCCACCCGGCCCCATTTCTCGCGGCCTTTCTGCCGTGAGAGATTGCGCCGGATAGGGCTGGACTTGCGCGACTGGGGTGTGGCTATGTTGACGACACCCCCGGAAACGCAATCGCTTCTCTGCGCGCGTCCGCGCCAACACCCCCTCGAATCCCGCCCCGACCGACGGTGAGCCGTGATGTCGCCGCACACGCCACCGAGTGAGGAACGCCCCGCACTTGGCACGAATCCGCACCATCAAGCCCGAAGCCTTCGTCTCCGAGTCCCTGACCGCCGAGCGCACGTTCCTCGGCCTGCTCACCCAGGCCGACGACCAGGGCCGCCACCGCGACCACGCCGCGATCATCGCCGGGCAGTTGTGGGTCCTACGCCCGGAACACACCCCCTCCGACGTCGAGACGGACCTCGCCCAGCTCGCCGAGGCCGGACTGATCTGCCGCTACAAGGGCCCGGATCACAAGCGATACCTGCACATCGTGACCTGGCACCAGCATCAGAAGATCAACCGGCCCAGCAAGAGCCGCCTCCCGGGCTGCCCGGTTCATGACGCTTCGGTCGGCGCCGCACCTGCCACGGGAGCCGGTGTCGTGGAGTCCTCACTGCGACCTCACGCAGTCCTCCCTGAGGGCTCCGGCGAGGGACGTGAGTCTGCACTGCATCCGGGGCACCATAGCGAAGCCGCAGGTCAGGCGCGCTTCACGGAGTCCTCCGTGAAGGGTCAGAGAGCGCTCGGCGAGGCAGCAGTGACGTCTCACCGTCCGGATCTAGGACCTAGGACCATGGATCTAGGAGATATCCCTTCGGGGGGCGCAAGCGCCCCCGCGCCCGACACCATCTCGGCCAAGCAGCTCCTTGCCGAGTACATCGCCGCGTGCAACCACCGCCCGCCGGACGCCTTCCTGAGCCACCTCGGCAAACAGGTGCGCACGCTGCTCGACGAAGGCATCGCTCCCGCCCACCTCCGGGTCGCCCTTGAACGGCATCGGATCAAGGGCATGTCCCCGGGAGTCTTGCCGAGCCTGGTCCACGAGGTCATGAACGCGGCATCCTCCGCCACGCCCGCTGCCCACCGGGCGTGGACGAACCCCACCGACGTCGTCGCCGCTTACGGAGATGAGCTCTGACCGCCACCCTCACCCGCGCACCCCAGCCGGTCGGCGCGATCACCGACCGGCTCAACACGATCCTCGCCAACCGCGGCATCGACCCCACCACCGCTGCCGCCCACGAGCCGGCGCCCGAGACCGTCACCGCCCTGGAGCTCGCCGACGCTCGCATCCCCGCCCGCTACCGCCCCGCCCTGGCCGACCACCCCCAGATCACCGCCTGGGCCGACCAGATCGCCCGCGCCGGACGCCCCGGCCCGACCGGACCCGGCATCGCCGAGGGCCCGTCGCTGCTGATCGCTGGCCCAACCGGCACAGGAAAGACCCACCAGGCATACGGCGCCGTACGCGCCCTCCTCACCCGAGGCGTCCGCCTGCGCTGGGAAGCCACCATCTCCGCCGACCTCCACGCGCGCCTCCGCCCCCGCGCCGGCCACGACAGCGAACGGGAACTGCAGACGCTGGCCCGCTGCCCGCTGCTGCTCCTGGACGACCTCGGCGCGGCCAAGACCAGCGAATGGACCGAGGAGCTGACCTACCGGCTCATCAACCACCGGTACGAGCACATGCTCCCCACCCTCATCACCACCAACCTCCCCACCGCCGAGCTCCGCACAGCGCTCGGCGACCGCGTCGCCTCCCGCCTCGCAGAGATGACCGAGCGGGTCATCCTCACCGGGCCCGACCGACGCCGCACCGCGCCCGCCGCCTGAACGACGCACGCCCCCCTCACCGCCCCGCCCGTCCGCGCTTCCGCATGCCCTCGAACGCGCGGACCCCTTGGAGAGCCTCTGCATGACACCTGGCACCACCACACTCATCAACGCCAACGGCATCGGCATGCCCGCCTTGCCGCACTGGCTCCCCGCGCCTGCGGCTATCGCGGCCCTGCTCGTCGTCGCGCTATCCGCCGCATGGTCCCTGCAGCGATGTCTACGGAAGCCGAGCACTGGAAAGCGTCGTAGCACCGCCGCGATCCCGGTCGCCGCCATCGCCGCGATCGGCTGCACCGCCTACAGCGCGGACACCAGCCGGCGCTTCGCCGCCGACTACCTCGACATGGGCAGCACCATCGAGCGCGCCGCGATGTTCGCCGCCGCTGAACTCGCCTTGTTCGCCAGCGCACTCATGGCCCGGCAGAACCTCAACGGCCCGAAGCAGGCGCCCGGCGCGCCCGGCACCCTCACCTGGGTAATCACCGGCGTGCAGATCGTGCCTGCCTACGCCGAGTCCGGCCTGGTCGGCGGAACCGTGCGTGCCGTCGTCGGCCCGGTTCTGGCGGCTGTGCTCTGGCACCTGGCCATGGGCATCGAACTGCGCCACCGCAGCCCGCACGCCGACTCCCGCAGCCTGACCGCCCTCCTCACCCGACAGGCACGCGAACGGCTGCTAGCTCGTCTGGGGATTGCCGACCGGGACACGGATGCCGCCCGGATCATCCGTGACCGCGCCCTCGACCGGGCCGTCACCCTGATCCTCCGGGCAGAGATCATCCCGCCCGACAAGCGCACGAAGTGGCGAGGACGGCGCCTCACCCGCCGCCTGCACCAGGCTCTGGAACAGGCCGATGTCGACCGCGACGAACGCCAGGACGAACTGCTGCTGCGCAAGCTCGCCACCCGCCAACAGGTCACTGCCCTGGCCTCCAAGCCATTGCCCGCGCGGTGGCCCGAACCCACCACGCGTACGCGAGGCGGCTCCGCGACGGCCCACCCGCGGGCCTCGGCAAGAGGGCGGGCAGAAACTTCGGGCCGCCCGCCCTTCAAGGTCGCGGGCGATGATGCCGCCGACGGGGCAGCCCGTCCGCAGCCCGAAAACCGCCCGCAACAGCCCGCCCGCACCACCGTCGGCCCGGAACGAAAGCCGGGCGAGGAGCCGCCGAGCCACGACCAATGGGCGGCCTCGCGGGGGGAGTCGAAGCGCCCGAGCCCCAAACCACGCGCGACACGGGACCTCCTCAACGAGTACGCCCGTGACCTCTACCGCGAGCGCGGACGTCTCTCCCGTGACCTGTTGGAGGAAGCCGTGCGCAAGGACGGCTACAGCGTGGCCAGCGACACCGCCGGCGAGGTAGTCCGCACCGTCAAGGCCGAGCCGCCGACGGCGCCCGTCGGCCACCCACGCTGAGTCCACCCAACACCCAAGGAAAGCCACTCAATGCACGACTCGCACAACGAGCTCCCCACTCCCCAGGAGGGGATGATCACCGGCCTCGGCAGCGCAGCAAGTTGTCGGATAAGGAGTCCTTATCCGGCCCCCGCCCTGGAGGGGGTGGAGGCGTCCGGCGCCGAGGCGGCACCGGAGTCGGCCGGCCCAGGGGGGCCAACCGAGACAGGGGGAGCCGAGTCGTTGTCGAGCGTGCCGCAGCAGCAGTCTGCGCCGCGTCGCCGTCTGCGTGACAAGCAGCTGCGCGAGCGCCGCGTCCACACTCGCTACAACGACGACGAGTTCGCCCTGATCGTGAATGCCGCCGCCCTGAGCGGCATGGCCGTTGGCGGCTACGTAGCCGAGTGCTCGCTCGCTGCCGCCCGCACCGACGACCTCGCCGCCGCGGTCGCCGACTACCGTGCCATGGTCAAGGCGCTGATGGCCGCCAACGGACGGCTCGGCATGATCGGCAGCAATCTCAACCAGCTCACATGGCACCTCAACAAGGAAGGTACCTGGCCATATCCCGACGTCGTCCAGCGGCTCCTGGCGCGCGTGGAGGCATCCATCGCCGAGCTGGACACCGCCGTGGCCCAGGTCACTGAGGGGCGGTGAGCGGGTGATACCCAAGATCATCCTCAGCGCCGGCCCGCATGCCACGCGCCGCACGATCGGCTACCTCTTCGGCAAAGGCCGGGCCAACGAACACGTCGACCCCCACCTGGTGGCCTCCTGGAACGGCTTCGCCCCCGACCCCGGCCGCAGCCCCCACCGCGATCCGAAGGACGCGATGGCCCAGCTCGTCGCACAACTCGACCAGCCCGTGAAGATGCTGGGGGACAAGGCACCCAAGGACACCGTGTGGCACTGCCCCGTCCGGGCCGCCCCCGAGGACCCGATCCTCACCGACGCCCAGTGGGCCGACATCGCCCGTCGGATCGTGGCTGCCGCCGGCATCGCCCCCGACGGGGACGAGCACGCCTGCCGCTGGGTGGCCGTCCGCCACGCCAACGACCACATCCACATCGCCGCCACCCTCGTACGCCAGGACGGCCGCCGCCCCGAGCGCGGCTACGACCAGCGCGCCGTCCAGCGCGAGGCCCGCAAGATCGAAATCGACTACGGGCTCAGGCAGTTGAAGCAGGGAGGCGGCACCGGAGCCAAGCGGCCCACCAGCAAGGAACACTTCAAGGCCAAGCGCCTGGGCCAGGACGCCGCCACCCGCGACGTGCTGCGTCTGCGGGTGCGCCGCGCGGTCGCCGCCGCGGCCGACGAAGCCGAGTTCTTCGCCCTGCTGGACGCCACGGGCGTGATCGTGCGCCTCAAGCTCGGCCCCTCCGGCGACGCGCTCGGCTGCAACTTCGCCCTGCCCGCAGACACCAACGACAAGGGCGAGCCGGTGTTCTACGCGGGCTCCACCCTCTCCCCCGACCTGTCCCTGCCCAAGATCCGCAAGAACCTCGCCACCACCGGCCCCGAACCGGCCACCGCCCGGCCGGGCAACCCGTGGCACCAGGCCACCGCCGCCGCCGAGCGCATCCCCCACCACCTCGCCCACGACGACGACCCCGCCGCCCAGGGCCAGCTCGTTGCCCTGGGCGCGACGCTGGACCTGCTGCCGGTCACCGCTCCGGCCGCGCTGAGGGCCGAACTCGAACGGGCCGCAGCCGCCTTCGAGCGCGCCACCCGCTCCCGTATCACCGCCGATCTCGCCA
The DNA here is from genome assembly GCF_044465085.1 of Streptomyces sp. NPDC049813. NCBI lineage: Bacteria > Bacillati > Actinomycetota > Actinomycetes > Kitasatosporales > Streptomycetaceae > Streptomyces > Streptomyces sp. NPDC049813. Next base: position 166,554 of record NZ_JBITLI010000015.1, read on the forward strand.
GCACCCGCGCCCTGCGCCGCAGCATCCAGGCGATCTGGCGCGACCACCCGCAGGAGCGTGACAGCACGGGGCTGGCGATGCTCCTCGACGCCGCCCTCACCGCTGTGGCGTTCGCCGTGCACTGGCACCGCACCCACCAGCACGCCCAGCAGGAAGCAGCCGCCGCACAGGCACTCCCCTACCTGCAGACCGCGTACGTGCAGGTCACCGAGCCGGTCCTGGCGGGCCTCGCCCAACGCACCCCCAGTGACCAGACCAAGCGCCGCTTCGCCCATCACCTCCAGGAGGTGGTGCCGGAGCACGCCGAGCGCATCCTCAACGACGCCTCCTGGGACGCGCTCGCCACCGTGCTCGCCGAGGCGGAAGCCGCCGGGCACAACCCGGCCACCGTCCTGGACCAGGCCCTCGGACAGCGCACGCTCGACGACGCCCACAGCCCGGCCCGCGCGCTGACCTGGCGCATACGGCGCCTCGGCGAGCGTCACGTCCCCAGCCCCCGCGCCCAGGCAGCAGCCCGCCCCACAGTCGGCGTGCCGCTTCAGCAGCGGCCTCCTGCGCGGCGGCGCTGACCCGCAGGCGCGCGGACTGTAGCCGATGATCCCCGGTTACCGAAACCGGGGATCGTCCGGAGCATTTGTGCCCCACCCCCTACCTCCGGAAGGAACCACCTGCATGGCCCAGACCGACATCCGCCCCCGCGTCGTCATCCTCCTCGCCTACGTGGACACCTCCCGCCGCGACGAACCCGGTCGCCTGTACCGCCGCGACGGCCGCCCCCTCACCGTCGCCGAGCACGACCTGTTCGCCACCAGCACCTCGGACGAGATAGCTATGGCCGTCGCGCACAGGCTGCCTGATGAGGCCGACTGGATGAGCGAAGCCGACCTGGTGGCGAAGGCCCTCGTCAGCCTGTACATGAAGTACGCGTACCAGCTGCCCGACGACTCCCTGGACAGCGTCTACGACCTCATGACCGACGAGGATTACGCGGAGTTCGAGCGTCTGACCGACGTCCAAAGGCGCCCTGTACGCACGCGAAGAGCACGCCGAACTCGAAGAAGACTGACCAACCACACCCCAGCGGGCGGCGATTCAGGACCACGCCCACCAGCCAGCGCCCTCAGCACCACGCGCCCATCAACGTGAACCCCAGCCCCACACATGCCGCAGGCCCGACCGGAAACACCGGCCGGGTCTGCGGCATCCACACGAACTCACGTGGTCACACGGGCTTTCGCCACCGCCCTCTCCACATGGGCATCAACCAGCGCGGCCGAACCCGAGACCACCGCAACGACCATCCCCACACGAACAGCCGTCTGCTTGACTACGCGGCTGCGCCCGTCAGCGGTGAAGGTGAGCAACTGGCCCCAGCGTTCGTCCCCCAGCCTGGGCACGGACACGCTCCGAGTCGTGACCGTGACGGCCGCGCCGACGAGGACCCGGTAGCTGGAGCAGGACGTCATCGCCTCAAAGATCCGGCCCACCCCGCTGGAGAGCTCGCCCGCGGTACCGCTGTACAACTCCTCAGAGACATCCGAACCGTTGCCGCTCGCGTAGGTGAAGGAGACCTTCGCCCGGCTCGGGAAGTCGAGGCTGCCGCCAGCGGCAGCGTCGCCGCCGAGTTCCCTCAGTGCGGGACAGCCGGTCACGGTGACGTCATCGTGCTGATCGGGCTGCTCCGGCTTGCGGGCGTAGCCCTCGCCCAGGTCACCCTCGTCCAGAAGCCTCTTTGCCAGCGCGGCCGAGGACAACGGCCCAGCAGCCGGGGCGTTCCCGCCCTCCTGGTGTCCTGATGTGGAGGCGGAAGACGTCGGGTCCGTGGCGCGGGTGCTGCCGCTGGAGCAGGCCGTCAGGACCAGGACGGACGCAGCTCCCAGGCAGAGCGCTGTCGTGGTGGGAAAACGCATGTGGAACCCCCATGTTGGTGCGGAGCGAATGGTCTGACTAACCCGGCTCTCCGGGGCCGGCGATGTGGAGGGGAAGGGAAAGGGGGTTTCGTGGGAGTCAGTGGCCGAGGTGGCGCAGCCCGTCCTCAAGGGTGGGGTGCCAGTGGTCGGCCGGACCGGAGTGGCGGTGGTACCAGGCCGCGTCCAGCCCCAGCTCCCTCGTCGTATGGCCGGCACGGCAGCGCAGCCACACCGAGTCGTCGCGCAGGCAGAGGACAACCCAGTGCCGGTACGCGCCGCATGCGGGACACTCGCGTACCTCGCCGTCGAGGACGAGCGGCTGGTCCCAGCGCATCATGAACCCGGCGACGTCCTGGCGGGACGGCGCCCGAAATTCCGGCGGCAGGAAGTCGGAGTCCGGCCCAGCCTCCCCGGTGTCCTGGACGGCAGCGGCGACAGGGCCGGGTGCATTGGGCCAGGGCATTTCGGTGTGCATCTGCAGCAACGCCTGGCCCGCTCGCTGAGCGTCACGGAACGCACGGTCGGTGCGAGCACGGCGCCGGAATATTCGGAACATACGGGTCTCCTTAATTGTCATCCGGCGAGTCCGGGGAACAGCCCTCTCAGGGACATCGGCGCTCGGCGAGGAGCGGCACGCCAGCCACCCGGGGGGCGTGGGTCGTCAGCTGCGGCGGACGACCATGAGCCGGCCCTCAGCGTCCTTGGGCAGGGTCCGGCGGGACACCACGGCCGGCGAGGCCAGAGAGGAGGCAAACGCAGCGACCAGATCATGGGGGACACCGGCGCTGAAACTGGCGCACCACAGATACGGGGCGCCGAGAACGGGTTCCGTCCACGCCTGCCAGCCCATCAAGCCGGGGTGCGGATCGGCGTCCTGGACGAGCGGCGGCTGCCGCTCCAGGGAGAAGGTGGCGGAGAACCCGGGGTCCATGGCGGTGGTGTGGGGACTGTCCAGGTCACGGACCCAGCCCTGGGCGCCAAGCGCGTTCAGGACCGTCTCGGGCCCCTCGTAGCCGATGTCGGGCGCCTCGCGGGTGTCGACCGCAACGAGGAGGTCGGCGAGTGCCTCATACGGGATACCGGCGGTGAAGTACGCGTTCCACGATGTCATCACGGAGTCGGCGTCCGGGCGGGCACTCAGTTGCCAGGCCACGGGCAGCCCGCCCAGTTCGAACGGGTAGGCCGCGAGGACCCACTCGGCACCGCACAGCCGGTCCGGGCTCACGTACAACAGGGTGTCGCGGGAGGTGGGCCACATGCGCCAGCCGAGACCGCTCAGGGCGGACCCGATCTGCTCGGCGAGTACGCCGTCGTCACCAGCCAGGTGCCGAGGGGTGAACCAGTACAACGGCTTCTGCGAGTCGGGGCGGAGGGGGTCGCTGGGGTGGTGCGGGTACAGGGGCGCCTCCGTGGGTTCGGGGGTGGGTGCTCTGGCGGGGTGTGTACGTTGACATGGCTTGCGGCCGGGCACCAGTCATTTCCGGGGATTTCCTGTCTGCCAGTGGCGAACTTGAAAGAAGGCGGACAAATTTGCCGTCGCACGTAGGGGCCAGCCCCCTCGTCCTGCCTGAGTGCAGAAGGGGCAGACGGCATGACGACGAGCGAGTAAACCGCGTTCCTTCATGCGTCTCTGGCTGCACGCCCGTCTTTTTGATTGCTGCTGGCACTGCCCGCTCCGTATCCTGCTGGGCAACGCGTTGACGGAGACGAGTACCCACAGATCACGCGAGCAGAGAGAGCCGCCGGAAGCTGGGAAGGCGGTCTCGCGTCCTGTGGTGAAGACCCTCCTGAGCGCGGGGAGGAACGACCCCGTTTGGTGGTTCAATGCCCCGCCGGCTGGCCCCCGTCACTGGGCCTGAACGAGGCCGCCACCCGGTGGCGGCGAAAGTGCGGTGGTACCGCGAGTTGCCCTTCTCGCCCGCACTCCCAAGGGATCATGGCGACGTCCTTCGGAGGACGGAATGATCCACAGCCGCGTACCCGTCTCCGACCTGCGAGAACACGTTGGCCGTATAGTTTCCGTCTGCGGATGGGTGAACACGCTCCGCCTGCAGCGCCACATGCAGTTCGTCATCGTGCGCAACCACACCGGCATGGTGCAGGTAACCCACAAGCGCGACAACGGGTCGCTGGAGGCCCAACTCGAAGCTCTCACCCCCGAGTCCGCAGTCAAGATCACAGGGCGCGTCGTCGACGCAGCCCAGGTCAAGCTCGGTGGCCTCGAAATCGTCCCCGAGGCTGTCGAGGTTCTGAACCCAGCCGTGACACCGCTGCCCATCGACGAGCACACAGGGCTCGAGCAGAGGATGGACTGGCGCTTCCTGGACGTGCGCCGCCGTCCTGCCACTCAGCTGCTGTTCGCCGTGCAGACCACCCTGGAACAGGGCATGCGCGAGTACGCCTACGCGCAGGGCGCCACCGAGATGCACACCCCCAAGCTCATGGGCACCGCCTCGGAGTCCGGCGCTGAGGTCTTCGAGGTGGGCTACTTCGGCCGCAGCGCCTACCTGGCGCAGTCACCGCAGTTCTACAAGCAGATGGCGATCGCGGCTGGCATCGACAAGGTCTTCGAGATCGGACCGGTCTTCCGCGCCGAGCCGTCGTTCACCTCCCGGCACGCCACCGAGTTCACCGGCGTCGACGTGGAGCTGGCCTGGATCGACGGCGTCGAGGATGTGATGGCGTTCGAGGAGCAGATGCTCGCCCACGCGATCGCCAAGGTCGCCGGCGCGCACGGCGAGGCGATCGCCGAGCACTTCGGTGTCGAGGTCACCGTGCCCACGACACCCTTCCCCCGCGTCACCATGGCCGACGCACGGGAGATCCTGCTTAAGGGTGGCTGGGACCCGGCAGAGGAGAAGGAAGACCTGGACCCGGAAGGCGAGCGGAGCATCTCGGCCCACATCAAGGAGGCCACCGGGCACGAGTTCGTATTCATTACGCACTACCCGGTCGGCATCCGGCCCCTCTACAACATGCGGGCTGCCGATGACTCGAGCGTGACCTTGAGCTTCGACCTGCTGTGGAAGGGCCTGGAGGTCACCACCGGCGCGCAGCGCGAGCACCGGTACGACGTGCTGCTGAAGCAGGCCGCCGAGAAGGGCATGAACTCCGAGCCGATGCAGGACTACTTGAACGCGTTCCGGTACGGATGCCCGCCCCACGGCGGCCTCGGCATGGGTCTCGGGCGAGTGCTGATGGTGATGCTCGGTCTGGACTCCATCCGCCAAGCCAGCTTCCTCTTCCGCGGGCCGAACCGGCTCACCCCGTAGCCAGCCGCACGGACAATCTGAGCTTGAGCAGTTTCCAGCGCCTCCTCCCAACAGGGTCCATCCGCCCCGCCCCCGGCCTTCGGGCGGTGGGGCCCGGACGAACCGATCAGGACGCCCATCTCGCGCAGCCGTTCCAAGCCCGGGCCGTACGCAGGATGGGCAGCCTGGGCAGAGTTCAGGAACGGCAGGACGGCGGTGGGGACCCTGCAGTCGGATTATGAAGTGGCTGGTGGCTACCGCCCGTACTTCGGCAAACAGGCGCCTCTCACCGCGCCACTGCTACGGTCGCGTCCATGACGCTCTCGGTCTCCACGGGTCAGGCTGTCGACCTACGTGTACAGCCGGTTGACGAGGTTCTTGACCGCGTCGAGCGGTGTCTCCAAGTGGGGCTGCTCCCAGAGACGATGGTGCGTAAGCGCCGATCCGTGGGGGCCAGAACAGACCGCGACACCTGGGTTCGGATTGAGCGGCGCCTGTTCGACAAGATCTCCGACCAGGGGTGGAACGGGACTGAGAGTGCCGCTCGTCTGAAGGGCATCGCCCAGCCCGAATGGCACGGATGTGTGGTCTGGCGGGCCCCGGACGGGCCGGTAATGTGGCGAGCCGACGAGACCGATCTCCTGCCAGAGGCTCCTGTCGGAAACGCCATCCTGAGTGAAGCCCCGGAGCTGCCGGACGACTGGTGGGGCGCACTGAACGCGTCGTTGGACGCGCTGGCGAAACAGAGCACGAGGCGGGTCGCCACGCCGGACACCGAGACCGTCACCCAGGCCCTCGTCACCGAGTCTGTTCGTGGTGTTTTCCCCGGCGATTTCGATACGGCCATCGAGCAGTGGGTGCCAGCGCACGCGGACCTGAACTGGGCCAACGTCACGGCTCCGGCGTTCAGTCTCTTCGACTGGGAGGACTGGGGTAACGCGCCGCGGGGTCTGGATGCGGCCTCGCTGTGGGCGAGTTCCCTTGCTGTCCCGGCTCTGGCCGATCGCGTATGGCACGAGCGCCGGTCCGATTTCGAGAGCCGGGACGGCAAGGTGATGACGCTGTTTGCCTGCTCGAAGATCCTCGGGCCGTACGCGCACCCGGAAGACCCTCGGCTCGAACCCGCTCGGCGCATGGCCGAACAGGTCATCAGGGAGCTTCAGACCGGCTGATTGCGTGAGCGGTCTCGCAGGAGACTCCGGTACTCCTGGACCGTTCGTTCCTCGACCTCGCCGACCAGGGCGCCGACGAGCTCGCCCAGATGGGCAGGCTCATCAGTGCCCACAGCCACAGCGCCGACCCTCGGCAGGTGATAGGCGGCTATGAACGCCGCCTGCATGCAAGAGAGTTGACGTCTGTCACCGAGGAAGACGCGGGGGTCGATCCTGGCCCACACCGAGTCGCTGGTGCTGCCGCCGAAGGGGCTCATGCCCCATACCTCGCTGGGGTCCAGGTCCCACGCCTTGATGAGGGCGTCCGCGGCGTCCAGCGTTCCGACTCCGACGAGTAGGCCAGCGCGGACCATGAGGGTCGCTGGCCTCGGTACGGCCGGGCCGATCAGTTCCACCAGGGATGAGGGATCCCAGGAGGCGATGCCCCAGGCGGCGCACAGGCCCTTGCTCGTGGCGTCATCGAGGGCAGCGCACGCTTCTGCCAGCGCCTCCTGGCCATCAGGGCCTGCCTCGCGGAGCGAGTGTTCCGGGTTGTGCAGGAACACTAGATCCGGCTCCTGCCCCAGGTCCCTAGCCGCCTGTTCCACGGCCGCGTGCAACCGTACGGGGTCCAAGGAATGCTCCGCCCCGCCCGGTCCTGGAAAGTAGCCCACCTTCGTGGAGACGGTGAACTTGGGCAACAGGTCTCCGGCCGTCTGCACCAGGATCTGATGCGAACGGAAGCCGAGGTAGTTGGTGCTGGTGTCGAGTGCCGTAACTCCAAGGTCGAGCGCCCCGGTCAGGAGCCGGCGTTCGTGACGAGACCGGTGTAGCCCGAGAACAACTCGGGGGTCAGCACCGCGCACAGCTCCTCCTCCACCAGGATCGCAGCGACCTCCGCCACCTCGGCTCCGACGACGGCCGCGGCCTGCTCCAGCGCGACCGGCTTACCGCTGAGCAGCAGACGCAGGGCAGGCAGTGCCTTGGCCGCGAGGGTGAGCTTCTTCCCCGAGGCCACGACGTCGACGGTCTCTCCGTGCTCCTGCATCTGGGGCGGGAAATGGGTGGTGCACACCACGGCGTCAAGCGACCCGAGTACATCGAGGAACGGCACGTGCCGAGGCAGGGTCGTCGCCTGCTACGCGTCGAAGAAGTCCGCCGGCGGACGCTCGCTGACCAGCTGGGCAGCGGCCTCGGTCAGCGCGGTGGTGCTGGTTCCGTGCCAGCGGTCGAGGTCGTGGCGGAAGATCTCGTGTTCGCGGCACCAGTCGGCCAGCCACGCGAGCCAGCTCGCCCCGGTGCGCTTGGTGATGCCGAACGTGACGTGAAGGCTCTTGCCGGAGCCGCTGCCGGTCCGTGTCGCCTGGTGCCAGTGGCCCCGGGGGATGTGCATGACGTCGCCGGTCCGCATCAGGCCGGACCAGATGATCTCGTCGCTCGGAGTGCTGTTGGGGTCGGCGTCCCGGTACATCGGGACCGCGCGGGAGGTCGCGCGGACCTCCCACTCCTTCTCACCCGCCAGCTGGACGATGACGACATCGTGGTCGTCCCAGTGCAGAGGGAAGCCGGCGGCGTCGTTCGTCGTCAGGTACGCGTTGACCTGGACTCGCTCGCGGGACCACCACTGCAGGGCCCGGCAGGCGGCCTCCATCGTCGGATCGAAGACGTTGGCCTGGTCCATGATCACCGTCGCGCCTTCGCCCAGGAGCCTGCCCAGGCTGCGCATATTGACCATGGAGATGCTCTGGCCACGGGGGCTGACGCTGTCGGTGTAGTAGATGGCCGGGTGGACCTCCTCGCCCTTCTGAAAGCACCGGAACTGCGGGCGGTTCAGACTCCTGCGCATCGCGATGTCGAGCAGGCGGTTCGGGGTCATGATGCGGGAGACGAGTGCGGGGTCGTCCATGCTCCCGCGTACGAAGTCCTTGCCCAGCTCCTCGGCTCCACTCCAGCCGAGCGCTGCCTCGATGGCGCTGATCAACCGGTGTTCCATCGTGCGTCCTCCATGGGTTCGACCACTGATGCGGACACGGTGAGGGCCGGCGCGGCCGACCACGCCGGCCCTCACCGCTTGGTGCCTACTCGCTGTCGTGCAGGTTGCCGTCGCCACCCGGCCACGGCGCGTCGCCGGAACTACCCTGGTTGTCCGACCGGAGGCTGTCGTACCGGTCGTGGACGGCGGTCAGCTCTTGCACCGCCACCAGGAGGCCGCTCCGGGCCGGAGGCGGTGTCGTGGGCTCTGCCACCTCGTACTCCTTCCTCTTCGGTTCTCCCGTCAGGGCTCCGACGGGAGCTCTATGGCCGCCCCACGGCGGTGGGAGACGTGGGTTGCGGTGGGGCGGCAGTCATTGGCAGCTCGATGAGCGGCAGTCCGAGACTGGGGACAGGGCAGGTCAGCGGTGGTTCGGCAGGCCGCCGACGTCCTCGCGCATTTTGATCTCCAGAACGCGCTGGTCCAGCTCATACAGACAGGCACGACAGGCGTAGAGGGCCGCATGCATGACGCTCGACCGGACGGGCCCGATCCACGTCACCTCGACGTCGTCACGTCCGCACCACAGCCAGCACTCGCCGCGCGCCTGCCACTCGTGGCGATCCCATAGCGCGTAGTCAGTGGGCTCTCTGGTGACGGGGTCGATGTCCCGGCGGGTGGGCCGGAAGACCACGTCGGGATCAGGAAGCGGATTCGCTCGTAAGGTATGCCGCCCCATCACGCGACCGCCAGAGTGAGCGACTCGGGCTCAGCCACCACGCCGCGCTTCGGCCGCAGCGCGAACAGCCTGCGCAGAACGGCAGCTCGGATGGCGGGCGCCGCCTTGGGAAGCGCGATCTCCGCCCATACGCGTTTGCCCTGGCCGACAGGTTCTCAGGCACACCGCGAAGCGAGAAGCTCGACCAGCGCCAGGCCGCGCCCGCTCTCGTCGTCGGCCTGGGCACAACTCACCTGCGGAGCAGCAGGGTTGTCGTCGAGTACGTCGATCACCAGGCGGCCGGGCCGGTGGTACAGCGTGACAGTGACGGGCCCTTCCCCATGGACCACGGCGTTGCTGACGAGCTCGGAGGCGACGAGACGGGTGGCGTCAGCCGAGTCGTCGTTCAACGGCACACCCCACGCACGCGCCTTGTCGACGACCGTACGCCGGGCGAGGGAGACTTCCCTCTCCTCACCCGCGAGGACGAACCGATGGGCAAGCGTGGGCATGGCTGACGCCTCCGAGGAGTTGGAGAGCGGCTCCGTCCCCGACGGGGAAACAGGGGCGGAGCCGCCGATCTGAGAACCGTTCCGGAAGCTGCACTCTGCGTGGGCTCCGTGGGCGGCTGATATTCAGTCAACGGCCCCAGCCAGCAAGGCGGAACGTTTCTAGGGGGTTCCTCATGGGGACGCCCTCCCCGTACCCGGCCACGCGAAGTAGCCTCCCCACTACGCCTTGAGGGGATGACGGGAGTGATGACATACCTGGTGAGCCGTTGGCGGTCCACCCGCTGAGCTTCCTCCGCCAGACGCGCGGATGGGGCAAGGCCGAGTTCGCCCGGCTCATGCAGGCGCACGGGCGGTCGCTCGGAATCCCGCTCGCGACCAACCGGACCACCGTATGGAAGTGGGAGCAGGGGCAGGAACCGGATGCGGACGCTCAGCGCGTTCTCGCCGACTTGCTGCGCATCCCGTACGAGCAGGCACGGAAGGAAGGTTGGCCCCGGTGGCTGCCGGTCTGGGAAGTCACGGGACTCACCGCCCCGTGGACCGAGGCCGGTACCGTTGAGGCGTTGTCCGAACTCGTGGGGAGTGGCCGCATGGATCGCCGGGGCTTTCTCACCATCACCGGAGTCGCCCTGACGGGTCTCGCGGCGAGTTGGGTGGACGCGCCGTCCGCCTTCGCCTTGGCCCTGGGCGGGGATCAGGTCACGGACACGATGGTCTCGACGATCGAGCAACGCATCAGCACGCTACGCACCCTTGACGACCAACTCGGTGGCGCCACACTCCTGGAGCAGGCGCGTGGCGATCTCGCCCTCGTCACCGGCCTCCTGAGAACCGGCAGGTACACGGAGAACATCCGAATCCGCCTCTACGCCTTGGCAGCTCGGGTTTCGCACCTGACCGGCTGGATGGCCTACGACGCGGGGCTGAGGTCCGCTGGCCAGCGCTACTACGTCGGCGCTCTGCGCAGCGCCCGTACCGCTGGAGACGACGCGTTCGGTGCCTTCATCCTCGCGGAGATGGGCGTTCACGTCTCCGAGGCCGGACGGACCGCCGAGCGCGTCGACCTCATCTCCACTGCCATCGACAACGCCCCTCGAACGCTGTCGCCGTACACCCAGTCCTTCCTCTACCTGCACAAGGCCGAGGCGCTTTCCCGCGACGGCGACCACCGGAACGCCGGAACAGCGCTCAACCGCGCCGTGTCCCACTGGGAGCACCACACGACGGAGGAAAATCCGGACTGGCTCAACTGGTTCGGTGAGGCGCAGTTGAAGTCGACCGAGGGCAAGGTCCTGCTGCGGTCCGGGCAGGTGGAGCGCGCGACGGGTTCCCTGGAGACATCCGTGAAGAGCGCGGCCCCTCGGGACAAGGCCGTACGCTCCAGCCGCCTGGCCGAGGCCCGGCTCGCCGGCGGCGACCTGGACGGGGCGCTCGACGCCGCGAACTACGGCACCGAACTCCTGGAGAGCAGTGTCAGTTCCGTACGGGCATTGGACCGCCTGAAGGAGTTCTCCGCGCACCTCGAACCGCGCAGGTCCGTCCCCGCTGTTCGTGAGTTCCGCGAGCGGCTTCAGGCCGTGCCCGTCGCGGCGTGACCGTCGCCTCTCGGATTGCGAGACGGAGCCCGCCTCGTCAGAGCAGGCTGCTGCAATGCCAGGATGGACGGCATGACGACGATCCACGGTGAGGTCGCGGCTGGGTTCGAACCGGTGCGGGAGGCGTTCGCGGCGAACTTCTCCGAGCACGGGGACATCGGCGCGGCGGTGTGCGTGTACCAGTACGGCCGACCGGTGGTGGACCTGTGGGGCGGCGTCGCCGACCCCGAGACCGGTCGGCCGTGGACGCGGGACACGCTGCAGCTCGTCTACTCAGCGACCAAGGGGGCCACCGCGACCGCGGCACACATGCTGGCCGAGCGCGGCGCGCTGGACCTGGACGCACCGGTGGCGAAGTACTGGCCGGAGTTCGCCGCGAACGGCAAGGCGGACATACCGGTGCGCTGCCTGCTGTCCCACCAGGCCGGCCTGATCACACTGGACCAACCGGTGCCGCTGAACGAGGCGTTGGCCTGGCACCCGATGGCGGCCGCACTGGCCGCGCAGCGTCCCCAGTGGACTCCGGGCACGGCGCACGGCTACCACGGCCGGACCTGGGGCTGGCTCGTCGGCGAAGTGATCCGCCGAGTGTCCGGCCAGACACCCGGCCGCTTCTTCGCCGACGAGATCGCCGCCCCCCTCGGACTGGACTTCTTCATCGGACTGCCGGCTCATGAACGCGACCGGGTGAGCCGCATGGTGTACCAGCGCCCGGCTGTGGATCTCACTACCGTGCCCGCCGAGTCGGTTCCTGAGGAACTCCGCGAGCAGGTTGCCGCGTGGCGGGATCCGAAGTCATTCAGCAACAGGGCGTACGCGGTCACCGACCCCGCCGCGATCGACTTCGACTCACCCGAGGTGCAGGCCGCAGAACTCCCCGCTTCTAACGGCATCGGCACCGCACACGGCCTGGCGCGCATGTACGCCGCGCTGATCGGCGAGGTGGACGGTACGCGGCTGGTTGCTTCGGAGACCCTGGAGGCAGCGACCAAGGAGCAGGCCAGCGGGAAGGACCAGGTGATGCTGATCCCGAGCCGATTCAGCACCGGATACATATTGCCTACCGAGACCAACCCGATGATTGGGGCCGGCTCTTTCGGCCACACGGGGCGAGGGGGCTCGCTCGGCTTCGCCGACTTGGAGCACGGCGTTGCCTTCGGTTATGCGATGAACAACGTCATCGGGGGAGCTGACGATATACGTGCGCACGCGCTGGTAGACGCGGTGCGAAGGTCGCTCACCTAGGTGCACGTTGTCTGGAAGCAGGCGCTATCCCCGCACGCATCCGAGCCAACCCGCTCGGCCACCAGGCCCAGGACGTGCGCCTGTTCCTCGTCCTCCAGACCATGCCGGACTGTGAACGCGTTGGCCCAGTCGGCGAGCGTTCCCCGTCGGTCCACGAGTGTGTTGTCGAGGTCGAGGAGAACCAGAGGGCGTCGCACATCTCGCACCATAGTGCTGCAGCGTGTTAGTTCTTCGAGGTCAAGTCCCCTGCAGCGGCGTAATCGCGTCTTCTACGGCTGACTCGGCCGATCATGTGGCTTCTGCGGAGTCCCTCTTCGAGCCCGAAAATGTGTGGCGGCGCGCCCGTGCAGCCGGGAGGCCCGGCTCCCGAAAGACACGTCACCGCTACTGATCCAGTCGAGGACGAGGACACACGCACCCCGTGGGTGGAAAATGGGTCGTCCGGGACTCAGCGGGGGGAAGACACGCGTGCACGCGCAGGAGACCACATTCAACGAACTCGTCCAGGGCGAGAAGCAGTACCAAGTGCCGCTCTATCAGCGCACCTACAGCTGGCAGCGGGATGAGCTGCGGCAACTCTGGGACGATGTACAGGAGTTGGTTGAGGAGCACTTGGAAGGACGGCCCCCCGCGGCGCACTTCCTCGGCTCCGTTGTGCTGGCCCCGGGCCGGATCACCGCTGGCGGCATGCAGCGTTGGCTCGTTGTCGACGGCCAGCAGCGGCTCACCACCCTCATGCTGGCCTTCACGGCGTTGCGCGACCGCCACCGGGAACGCGGCGCGGAGCAGAAGGCCGAGCGCATCCACGACCTCGTGCTCGTCAACAAATACCGAAGCGGCGACGACCACTACCGGCTTCTGCCCACGCAGGCGGACCGCGACGCCTTCACCGCCTGTGTCGAGAGCTCACCCAGAGCGGGCGGCCCAGGCAACGTGGGCGCCGCCTACCGGTCCTTCCTGGGCGCCCTCGCAGAAGGCGAGGAAAACGCCGGTGAGACGTGGACGGACGCGGTGGAGACCGTGCTGAGCGGTCTGCTGTCGATCGTGGAGATCACCGCGTCGGAGGGCGACAACGTCTACCGGATCTTCGAGTCGATCAATAACACGGGGGTCGGACTCAGCCAGAGCGACCTCCTGCGCAACTACCTCTTCATGTGTCTGCCGACCCGAGGCGAGTCTGTCTACCAGAATCTGTGGCTGCCCATGCAGGAACGGCTGGGCCCCGCCAACCTCGAACTCCTCGTCTGGCTCGACCTGGTGGTGGCCGGGAACAGCCGGGCGAAGCAGAGCGAGATCTACCGGGACCAGAAGAAGCGCCTGGAGCCCCTGAGTTCCGACGAAGCGGCCCTGGAGGCCGAGATCGCCTCACTCGCCCGCCGGGCGGAGCGTCTGATGCGGATCCTGGAACCCGAACGGGAGCCCGACCCGGAGCTGCGCGAAGTACTGGAGAGGCTCTCCCGGTGGGGCGGTCAGACCCACTACCCGCTCGCACTCCATCTGCTCGACCGCGTGGACGACGGGCAAGCCACACCGCACCAGGCCGCCCGGGCACTGGTATACGCCGAGAGCTACATGGTGCGGCGCCTGTTCACCGGGCACTCCACCACGGGCAGCAACCGGGTGTTCATGGAGATGGCCAAGGAGATGGAGAAGGACGACGACCCGGCCGAGGCCGTAAGCCGCTTCCTGTCGAAGAGCAAGACGGGTGCCCGCGTCTGGCCCGACGACGACGCCGTCCGCGAGGCGATCCGCACCCGGCCCTTCTACAAGGCGGGCCGCAGCAACCAGCGGTTCCAGGTGCTGCGCAGGCTGGAGGAGAGCTACGGAGCCAGCGAACCGGTCGACTACGCCAAGGCGCACCTGACCGTAGAGCACGTGCTGCCGCAGAGACCCGCACACCAGTGGCTGGACCTGCTGGCCGAGGAGACCGAGGACGGACAGGGCCCCGAGGAACTCCACGCCCTACTGGTCCACACCCTGGGCAACCTGACCCTCTCGGCCGACAACGCGAAGCTCTCGAACCATCCGTTCCGCCGCAAGCAGGAGATCTTGGACTTCAGCTCCCTGCGGATGAACCAGGAGATCGCGGGGCGGGAGCGCTGGGGCAAGGCGGAGATCCTTGATCGTGCCGCTGCCCTCGCCGACCGGGTGGTGCGGCTGTGGCCCGGCCCCGTCGCGGGCACGGTCCCGGTGGACGACGAGTGGTCCGGCTGGAAGGAGCTGCGGGCCGCGCTTCTCGCCATGCCGGCCGGGACGTGGACGACGTACGGCGATGTCGCGGCGCTCATCGGCACCCACGCCGTCGCGGTCGGCCAGCATCTGGCGTCCAAGGTGGGCCTGCACGGCGCCTACCGGGTGCTGACGGCGGACGGCCGCGTCGCGGCGGGCTTCAGGTGGCCGGACGGCCAGGACCTCGGTGATGTACGAACCCGTCTGGAGGCCGAGGGAGTTTTCTTCGACGACGCGGGCCGAGCCCGCCGATCCCACCGCCTGACCACCTCCGACCTGGCGGCCCTGCTGGGCAAGGACGTCACCGATGAGGCCGAGCCGTCACCGCGGGCCGACGGCGACGAGCAACTGTCGGCTGCTGGCCGGTTCGAAACGCAGCTGCGCGACAACCAGACCGAGGAGACCGTCGACGGCGTCCTGGACGCCCTGCGCTTCTGGGAGCAGCAGGGCGGTCATCTCGCTTACGGCCGAGCGAGCGAGACCAGTTGCTTCCCCACAGTGCGTTTCGGCAACGCCCCCGCTTCCCGAGAGCTGTGGCCCCTGGCTCTCTACCCGGTCTCCGGCACCGTCGAGGTCGTGTTCCAGTATCTGAAGAAGCGTCCCCCGTTCGATGACGAGCCGCTGCGGCGCGAGTTGATGAACCGCCTGAACGGGATCGATGGCATCGACCTGGCCGAGGCGAAACTGGACCTTCGCCCGTCCTTCGCGGTGGAGGTCTTCGCCGCGCACAGCGAGGAGATCTGCGCGGTGCTGGAGTGGTTCGCGCATACAGCGGCCCTGGCAGAGGCCCGCCGTATGGTGGACGAGAACCCGGGCACTCCCTGACACCCTCCGTGCCCCCTCAAGTGGGGCGTGGGGCGACGACACCCTCCTGGCCCCACGCACGTCATGCATGGGGCCGGCAGCCATGGCGTGCGGGATCTACGAACACTACGGGCGCGGGTTGACGACTGGCGCCAGGAATGGGCTCGGCACCCCGTGCCAGGACACCCGCAGTGCCTCGCGCGCCCGCGTGCACGCCACGAATAGCAGGTTCAGCTCGCCGTTCAGGTCCTCCTGGTGCTGCTGGGCGTCCACCTCGACCGCGGTGACGGCCGACTTCATCGGCACGGTGCCGTCATTCACCCCGGCGACGGCGACGCAGCGGAACTCCAGCCCCTTCATCCGGTGCATGGTGCCGATCCGGACACCGGCGCCACCGCGCCCGGCACCGAGCACGCAGGCGGCGAGTCCGGCCTGCTCCAAGGCCAGGGCGATGTCCCGCCCCAGCTGGACGTAGCGCACTGCCACCCCGATGTCCTCTGCCTGCACCCCTGCGCCGGTCCAATCCCGCACACGAGCCACCAGCGCCTGGATTTCCTCAGGCTTCGTGGCATACCCGGCCGTCTCCGGTCGCTCTCCGTGCATGGTGGAGCGATACCCCGCCAGCGTCTCGTTCCCGCCGTCCATGTCGTCCGGCTCCTCACCGGTCAGCAGCGAGGCCGACCAGGCCAGGATCTCCTGTGTGGTGCGGTAGTTGATCCGGAGTCGGTGCGAGCGGCCGACGACCTGGATGCCGAGCGAGCGCAGCGACACCCGGTTCCCGTAGATCCGCTGGTAGGTGTCCCCGGCGAGAAACAGATCGTCCTGACCGGGAGCGACAAGGGCCCGCAGGAACCGCCACTGCGCGGGGTGCAGGTCTTGCGCCTCGTCGATCACGACGTGGTGGTACAGCCGCTGTTCCCGGCCGTCCAGGACACGTGCCGCCTCCGCACACACCTGAAGGAACGTCCACTCGCCAGCCTGGCGCAACTGTTCCTCGAAAGCGGAGACGGCCCGCCACACCTGAAGGCGTTTCAGTGGTGGGAGCGCGGTGCCGCGGCCGGTGCGCGGCGCCTTCAGGTACTCCTCCGGTTCGGTCAGGGCCTGCGCGAGGACGATCTGACGCCACTCCTGGTCGAGGAAGACGTCCGTGAAGTCGATCCCCAGCCGCTGCGCGATGCGCGTCCAGCGGGCGGCGATCTCCTTCTGGTCGAAGACCAATTTCAGTGGGGCGCCGCCGCGCTCCGCCCGTACGATCTCGTTGGCCAGGGCGTCGACGTTGACCACCCGGATCTTTGCTCGGACGTTCTCTTCCTCGACCAGCAGCGTGAGACAGCGCTCCAGTTCGGCCGCGAGATCCCTGGTGAAGGTGGTGAGCAGAACGCACCCGTCGGGGGCCTCCTCGGGTAGTTGCCGCGCCAGGTGGTACGCCCGGTGCAGGGCGACCACCGTCTTGCCCGTGCCGGGCCCGCCGGTGACCCGGGCCGGCCCGGCGTAGCCCTCGTGGTACGCCACCCGGTACTGGCTCGGGTGCAGAAAGACCCGCCAGGCGTCGAACGGCCGCTCCAGGATTCCCTGCAGTTCGACGGGGCCCGACACGAGCGCGACCCGGCCGCGGGAACGGGCCATCGCGGTGCCCAGCTCGTCACCGTCGTCAGCCGCGGGGGTCCGCGCGGCGGTCCGGGCGTACGCCTGCACCAGTTCCCGGTCGATCGCCTCGGGCTTCATGCCGGTCGCGAGCCCCAGCAGTACGTCGTACTGATGCTCCGGCAGCACCTTGTGCAGTGCCTCCAGATGATCCTCGTCTGGGATCAGCCGGATGATCGGCAGGATCTCCTCGTCCACACCGAGGCTGCGCAGCACCTTGTCCGGGTAGTCGGAGGCGGGGAACAGGCGGGTCGGTTCCGCGGCGGCCAGCGCACGCAGCCCTGCCGTGGCCCGTTCCAGGGCCACGTCGTTGCGTATCTCGATGCCTTGCGTCGCCTCGTTCACCGACGCGCGGTGCTTGGCGGCCCAGTCGTTGGCCTTGTCATGGGGAAGCACCTTGAGCAGCAGGTAACTATCGCCCGACTCGCCCTTGAGGACGACGCCGCGCCAGAAGCCGGTGATGCGGATGGTCCGCAGCCGCGGATCTTTCTGGTGAGTCAGCTTCTCCAGGTGCAGCCCAGTGTGCGTGGCTGCCGCGAACTTCTCGAACACCTCGAAGACCCGCTTCTGGACTGGTTTCTCCAACGCCGCGAACTCCAGCAGGAAGTCCCGGTGCATCCCCAGCGTCGCCATCCGCGCCCCCTCCAGAAGACTACGATCACCTTACTGACCGGCTCCGATTCGCGAGACCGGTCCGTACGTGCCAGGGCAGCCGGATCGCCTCGATCGCCGTCCGCCTGCGGCGCGGGTCAGTTGACTCGGCGGTTGCCGGGCGGAACCTCGCTCCGGTGCATCCCCACGACGACGGAGCCCGGCCCGTTGGCGGACAGGCTCTCGCGTATTAGGTCGATGACGTAGTCCCAGCCGGTGCCGCGCGTGCCGATCCATCCGTCCCTGAGCAGCGTGGTGAAGGTGGTGTTGTTCAGGTACCGGGGAACCGACTCCTCGACGATGCGTGTCCCGCCGGACGGCCCGTCGGCCTCGGGGCGTTGAAGCAGTTCCTGGAAGTGCTCCCGCGTCAGATACATGCCGGGGATGAGGGCGGCGGAGTTCATCATGAAGGGAGTGGTTCGGCACAGTTTGACCATGCTGGGCGTGGGGATCAGGCGTGGATCCCCCAGGGTCGTCCGCTGCTGGCTGGTCCGAGCCCACTCGTCCTCGGCCTTGCACTGGTAGTCGACGGTCTCCATCCGCTTCAACTCCCGCTCGCCGGTGGCGTCGTGCCAGTACACCCAGCCGGGCCCGCTCTGACGCATCCGCTTGTACTGGACCATGGCCACGCTTCGGGCGTGCTCGTTCACGTAGATCATGTCGACGCCCATGACGGTCTCGGCGTTCGTGCGGTTGGCGTTGTACACGAACAGCCGATGGTGGGATTCGGAGCTGCGGCGGTAGATCCGCCAGCCGACCTGCACGGCGTCTTCGCCCTCCATGCCAGGGAAGCGAAGGTAGTCGTGGACGATCTGCTGGTCCTCGATCTGCCGGAGGTCGGGCATCCCTTCGATAAAGGGGACGGACCGGGAGCGAGGATCGTCCCCGCTGAGCGGCTGCTGCCACGCTTCGAGTGGATCGCGGTCTGCGCCGAACGTCTCCATGACGGTGCCCATCGCGTCCTTCTCAAAGCTCCGCTGTTCTCCCTCCCGACCTGTCGGAGGATTGGCCCCCAGGCTGTTCTCCAGGCCATCCAGCGTCTCGTTCAGTTCCGGCCGCAGATGCCGGATGGCCGCGAGCAGGTTGTCGCCGGCCGCGGGAGACAAACGACCGTCGTCCTTGAGGAATCGGCGGCTGGCCCCCATGGCGCCCTCAAGGTTGACGAGCGGCAGCGGAACCCGGAGTGCGGTGAAGTCGCGGGCAAGCAGGGCGCGTTCGTAGGTACCCGACCGCCTGCCCGGAAAGACGCCGCCCACCCCGATGATCCTGCGCCGCTCATAGCGGGCGTGACGGTCCGTGAAGAAGGCGAGGCACCAGACGCGCGGCTTCCTCCAGTCTTTGTACGGATACGCGAAGGTCCGCTCACCGCGGGTCAGCCATGCCGGAGGCTTTTCGGGGAGCCGCTCCGTCATCAGCGCGGTGCTGTGCACCAGAGCGACGGCGACCATTTGCGACCTCCTGCATCATGTGAAACCGGAGGCTCAATTGTTGGCCAGGTTCCGGCCGTCAGGGCTAAGTGGCCATCAACCGGCCATGCAAATGGCGATGATTCGACGGCGCCGGGCCTTCATCGGGCGCCTGGCCACCGTGCGAGAACCCCTCGGCGCTGCAACTCCCTTATGTGTTCCGCCATCCGACCCGGCATGGGGCCGCCGTTCAGCAGGACGCCGGCCTCGATGTTGCGCTCGGCGCCGGCCGCCGTGAGGTTGGCGCTGGAGAGGAAGAGAATCCGGTCGTCGGCCACCGCTAGTTTTGCGTGCAACCGGCTTCCGGGAGTGGGGCGTTGCCCCGTCGGCCAGTGCCAGAGTCGCAGGCCCGGTACGCGGGAGAAGGCATCGGCTGGCTCACGCCCGGAGAGCAGCCCGCCCGCGCCTTCCAGCGTCTCCACGACGATGTCCACTGTGACGCCCCGGGCCACGGCCTCGGACAGCGCTGCGGTCAGCGGTGCGTACGAGCGGGCCGAGTAGGTCACGGCGACGAGCCGGTGCTCTGCGGCGCCGACCACCTCCGTCAGCACCTGGGCGGTGGCGCGGCTGGGTGTCCCAGGCGTGGAAGGGCCACTCCACACCGCACGGGCCTCGGTGTCCTCGCGCTGCCGGGTCCAGGCCGCCGCGTAACCCCGCAGATACGCCGCCGTCTCCGCCGAGGGAACGCCGTCCTCCGTCATTGACGCCAGCAACGCCGATACGGCTTCCAGCGCGTCCGGCGTCTGGAGCCTGCCGAGGATGTACGCCGGGGAGCGGCCCTGGGAGAGGAGCGTGGCCAGCGCCTTAGTCCGTGTGGGCCCGAGCGAGGCGGCGGCCGTCGCTGCCGCCGCCTCGAAGCGTCTGCGGCTCACCGGGTCGATCCGCTCACCCGAAGTCCGGGATGAGGGCCAGCGTTTTCGGGTCGCCTGCCAGGTGGGTGATGAACCGCCGGTCCAGGAACCGGTTGCCGCGCTCGCACGTCGTCTCGGACACGAACAGGCAGGAGTGGCAGGCGGCACCGTGCAGGAAGTCCTCCGGCGCCTTGGGAAGACGCTCGCCGCACAGCGGGTCCGAGGAGCACCGCCCCGCCTTGTACAGCGCCGTCCGCACGATCCTGGCCAGCCGGTTCTCACCGGTGCTCGGGTCCTGATCGGCGAGGGAGACCAGCCCGCCGAGCGTGCCCTCCGAGTCCGGGACGGCCGTGTAGATGAGGATGCCGGTCCGCCGTTCCTCGGCGTCGCCGCTGTAGATCCGCTCGGCCAGACTCGCCGAGTTGTAGCCGCACTCCATCGCGATGGTGCGGATGAGCAGATGGGAGAGCGTGTGAAGGGCGATGTAGCGACTGCCCGGCCAGCCTTGCATCAGGTCGGAGCCGTCCTGGATCCGCTCCGACCTGCGGTGCTCACGGAACCGGCCGAAAGCCGCGGCATGTGCGGCGAGGGCGTCGCTCGACGCGACCCGCTGCTCCCACTGCTCGATCAGGTGATCGTCCACCCTCAGAAACAGCCCCTCGCCACGCACCTCGCTGGCCGGCACCCAGTCGCGCTCGCGCCGCCCCAGGTCGACGCGGGTGACCAGGCCGGGGTCCTCGGGATCGGGGGCGTCCAGCCGGGTGAAGCCGATGAGGGCCCGCACCTCGCGTAGCCGCTCCACCTGCCGCACCTGGGAGAAGACGGTGGACAGCGGCCCACTGAGCGAGGCGTCCACGAGTGCGAAGTCCTCGGTCGGGTCGGCGGTCTTCGCCGCGGACAGCACCTGCCACTCGGGGGTCAGCAGGTCCGGAGGGCCCGGCGGCTGCTCGGTGGCGCCCGCATCACCCGACAGGGCCGCGCGGTAGGCGGAGATGGCCTGCCAGACCTGTGCGGGCTCGTAGTCGCGAAGGTAGCGGTGGTGCTTCGACTTCTTGGCGAACATGGCGATCTCCGCCTCGTCCTCGAAGTCCTCCAGGTCCGGCCAGCGTTCCTCGACGAGCTTGCGCAGTGAGTCGGTCCCGGTGTCGGGCAGTGCCAGTGCGCTGAGCGTCACGGGGAACCACTGGTTGGACGCGCCCACGACCAGCAGATACGGCGTCTCGTCGCAGGTGTCGTAGACGCCGTCCCACTGCGGGTGCCGACCACGGCAGCGGGGCAGGTTCTCGCGGCCCTTGTCGCCCATCGCGTCCCGGATGTTGCGTTTGGCCTTCTTGCACACGAGGCATTCGAGGGAGACGTTGGCCGCGAGGTTGCCGCCGTTGTCGCGCATCCGCAGCGTCGGGTACGTCGTGTCGGGGCAGGCGCGACCCTCGTGCACGAACTCCGTGTACGGGAACTCGTCGAGGTGGCCCTTGGTACAGGCGAGCGCGAAGCGGGCGGCCACGGCGAGGGGCTTGCGGCCCTTCTTCTTCCGGTAGCAGTTCTCATGGTAGAACCGCGCCTCGTCGGGGCGGCGGGCGTTGTTGTTCTCGAATCCCCACTTGCCCGAGCCTAGGGAGGCCAGCTCATTGCACGCCGTGCAGCGCAGCCACTGCGGGAAGGGGGTTACGGGCACACCGATCCGGGCCGCGTTCCCCTTCGGGTCGGTGTCGGTGCCGGGGATCCACGGCGCGGCACGCAGTTCGCCCACCTGGTTGGGGCCGTAGCGCCGCAGGGCCCGGTTGACGGCCCCGCGGAGCCGGGGTTCCTCGATCACCGGATCGGGCACACCGGCGTAGCTCCAGTGGTCGAGGCCCTTGACCATGACGGAGAAGTTGGGCAGGTCGACGAGGGCGCCGACGCCTCCGGTGAACATGAGGTGGCTCGGCCGTACCGCCCCCACCCGCCTGAAGTATCCGCCGCCGCTCATGACCGCCGCCCCCTGGCCGTGCCGTTGTCGTCGCCGTTCCCGTCTGGGTCCGGCATCTCGCCGTGCTCGTCGCCGCTCGCCGTGTCCGGGCCGTCTCCGCCCTCGGCGGGCGGTCCGAACTCCCAGGGGTTCCCGGCCGGGGCCGACAGCACGGTGTCGGCGGACAACAGCATGTTGATCTCGTTCTCCGTCTCGCGCATCGACTGCGGGACGGTGAGCACGTCCCATCCGCTGCCGTCCGCGTTGCGCAGCAGACCCAGCACCGTCTGCTTCTGCCGGGTCTGGCCCCGGTAGCCGAGCCGGCCTTGCTCACCTTTCTTGGCTGTCCAGGCGTCGCGCAGGGCGTCGATGCGCTCGGCGAGGTAGCCGCGCGCCCGATCCCCGTCCACGGCCTCCGCGCGCGCCAGCAGCCGCCGCTCGACGTCCCGCACCCGCGGGTCGTCGAGGTCCACCCCCTCCGCGTCCACGTTGTCGGAGAACTCGTCGCACGCCTGCCGCACGGCGGAGACATACGTGGCGGTGGTGCCCCGGTCGAGCGCCCGCCGCGTGAACGGGGTCACCGACAGCGCTTCGACCTGCCGATAGAACGTCGCGTGGTAGTGCTCGAAGTCCTCGAAGTGGGCGAGATCCCGGGGCCGTGCCCAGTTGTAGAGCGTGATCACGATGCCCGGCCGCTTGGCCTGACGTCCGACACGGGAGGACGCCTGAATGTATTCGGCGGTGTTCTTCGGCTGCCCGGTGACGACCATCAGGCCGAAGCGGGAGACGTCCACGCCCACCTGGAGCATCGACGTGGCCAGTACGTGGTCGACCGGCCTGCGGTGCAGCGGGGCGGGCAGGACCCGGGGCTGACGGGCCCTCCCGGCGTCCCGGAGCTCGTCGACGATCGCCTTCTTGCGCTCCGATGTGTCGTGCTCCGGGTTGAACCCGATCTCCAGCCGCTTGAGGGTGGCGCTGATCTCTGCCGACGAGATACGGGAGGTCAGCTCCTGGAGGTTGAGCATGTCGGTGTCGCGCAGCAGCCGGTTGGCGATGCCCCGGCGGCGTCCGTTGGCCCGCAGTCGGCTCGGCACGTCGTCGTCCAGGACGCGCCGCATACCGGCGAGTTCCTTGGTTGCGTTGAAGTATCCGACCACAGTCATGTACGGATCGGCGGGAGCACCGTAGAGGTCGAACATGTGCTGCCCGGCGAGCAACAGGATCTCCGCGACACGGATCTCGGCGGCCTTCATGCGCACCCCGTGCGCGCAGACGCCGTAGTAGCGCCGCCCAGGGTTGTCCCGGGTGACGTCGACCTGCTGGGAGAAGAAGGTGTCGCTGACGTCGACCACCTGCGGCGGGAAGATCGCCAGGTCTCGGGCGAACACGCCAAGCACCTGCGCACGGGCGTTGCGGGTGGTGGCCGTCGACGCGACGATCTTTGGCCCGGTGTCCCGGAGCTGCCCGTGGGAGTCCTTCGCCCGCCAGGTGCACAACTGGTCGACGGCCGACTCGAACAGCCCCACCGTGGTGCCCAGCGCCCCGGAGATCAGGTGCAGCTCGTCCTGGATGATGAGGTCCGGCGGTCGCAGCCGCCGCGGCATCGGTCGACTGGTCACGGCCTTGTGCCGGTCCTTGGCGTTGTGCCGGGACCCGCAACCGATCTCCTCGTCGAGGTCGTCGTGGCGGTAGCCGTGCCGATCGCAGTAGGCACTCACGCGCCCGAACAACATTCCCGCATAGCCGCGCCACGGCAGCTGGGCGAGCTTGTCCACGGTCGCGATCAGCAGGCTCGGCACCAGCCGGTAGATCTCCTCGTCGACTGTGAGGATCGGCAGCCCCTCACCCCGCGCCTGCATCCGGGAGAACGGACAGGGCTCCGCGTCCTCCCCACGCGGGCAGTACACGATGACGCGCCGCCGTACGTCATCCGGTGCCACGTCACGCCACGCGCGCAGTTCCTCGCCGCACCATGGGCAGGACAGCACCTGGAGGACGTTCGCGTGCCGCCCCGAGGCGGACTCGTTGGCCTCGGCGATCTGCTGCGCCGCGTCCCCGTACCAGTTCGGCGAGACCCCGGCACCGACCCACAGCCCGATACGGAACGGCCTGCGGCCCCAGACCTCCTCGTCCTCCCTGCGGAGCACCTCCGTCGCGCACACGAGGGCGGAGGCCCGCTGGAACTGCTGCGCCGTCAGCAGCCGCAGGGTGTACCGCATCAGTACAGCGACGCCGTCCCGCCCCTCGCAGGCTTCCTCGCCGTCCCCGACGACCTTCTGCAGCCGCCGGATGGCGAACGTGTAGGCCGTGAGACCGAGATACGCCTCCGTCTTACCGCCGCCGGTCGGGAAGAACAGGAGGTCAACCGTGGCGGTGCTGTCTGCCCTGCGCTCCTTGTGCGCGGGATCGGTGAGGGAGCACAGGTTGAGCAGCACGAACGCCAGCTGGAAGGGGTACCAGCTCGCGGCCACGGGACCGCGCGCATCGATCTCGGCGTAGGCCGCCGCGTACGTGGGCGGCTTCTCACCGCCCTCGGCCCGCAGCGCGGCCGTCGCCGTGGCCCGCCGCTGCATGGCCATGGCCCGGTTGGCGAACCGGAACGCCCGCAGTGCGTCCCGGTCGGTGTGCAGCAGCTCGATGCCGAGGGCGATCCGGCCGCACGCGTCGCGGGCCTCGTCGACCGCCCGCAGCGCGGTGGTCCGCAGTTCGCCCGACAGCGACTCCGCCTTGGCGGCCTGCTGTTGCAACCAGCCGTCGTAGCCGTCGGCCAGCGGCTGCAGGGCCTTCAACAGCTCGTCGCGCCGCTCCCAGACGGCCAGTTCGGCGAGCTTGTCCATGCTCACCTCAAGACCGGCGAGCAGCGGCTGACGAGCTGTGTTCGGCGCGACCGTGGCCGGCACGTCCTTCACCGGCAGCCAGGTCGTCTCCAACCTGACCGCGCGCCGCCCCTTCGGCAGGACACTCGCGTGCACGGCGACGTTCCGCCCGTGAGCGTGCTTCAACTCCTGCCGGTACAGCAGCCGCAGATGCTGCTCTTCGGGGTTCTCCAGGATGTGGCCGGGCTCATCGGACAGCGGATCATCGATCGGCAGGAAGACGCTGGACTGCCCGTCGAATGCCGTGACTTCCAGCTTCGTCTGGAACAGCCACTGCCCGTCCCGCAGTTCACGAGACTCCTCCAGAGAGTTGATCAGCGACACGTCGACGAAACGTAGGTTGTCCGCGCCGTCGACCGTGCCTGGGCGCTCCCGCACGTGCACGTCGAGCCGGATGCAGGGAAGGTCCGGGTCGGTGTCGTCGACACCCTCCAGAACCTTGCGGACGGTGCCCGGTGAGTCGACGGGAATGTCCACCTCGTACCGGACGGGCTCCCGCGACCACGCTCGCACCGGTTTGCCGTCGTCAGTCTTACTGTCGCTCTGCCGGTACCGGCCCCAAGAGGCGACGAGACTGAGCATGCCCACATCGGCCGGCACCAGGAAGCTCAGCCCCATGGACGACGCCCACAGCCGTCCGGCGGCCTGCGGGGTGAGCCGCTCTGCGAGCTCCGGGTCCCGCCCGTCCCCCTCAGCGCTGACCTCGGTCTCCGCCTGACCCGCCGCGACCTTCACGGGAGCGTCGGTCGGCGCGGGCCGGGGTCCGAGAAGCCCACCGAGGTAGCGGTCACGGGGCCCCGCGCTGTGCGGCGCCAGCGCCTCGGTCTCGTCGCCCCACGGCCCCAGCAGATCCCGGGAGATCAGCTTGCCGAGTTCCTCCCGGACGTCGTATGACGTCCCGGACTGGAAGGTCTGCGGGACCTCGTCCACGGGGTGGGGAACGCCCGGCTCCGGAACGGGGGCGTTCTGTGGTGACGACGGCATGCGCGTATCCCTCCCTGGGTGCGGACTGGCACCCGCGAACAACGATAGGGGGGCTCACTGACATTGGTGGGGTCGCGGTGAGCCGCACAGGGCCGTCCTGGTTCGGCAACGACTCAAAGCCGCATCGAGGGCTCAACTGGCATCGTGGCCCCGCCGAGCTACCGCAAGCCCCGCGGTAGGACACCACTTCAGGCTCGGGCATCCTGGCGGCACGACAGGCATTGGTGCGAGCTTGTTCTCCGCCCCTTTGGCCGTGATGCGCCCGGGTCAGCTCCTGGAAGATCAAGCACAACCACGTGAACACGGTCGTCCGCGACGGCCGCGTACCCAGCTGTGGTCGCTGGAGACGCGTGGCGCATCAGACGTTGCGTCATGAGCAGGTCTCTGCCGGAAGAGCGGTAGACCATCGTTCCGTATCGGTGTCTCAGCTGGTGGTAGCGCATACGGATGCCGATCTTTGCAGCGATCCCGGCGACAGTTCGTGACACGGATTCGGCACGCGTTCCTTCCCAGAATCTGCCGCTTCCCGTCAGGTCGAGTGCCTTCATGACTACCGGTGGCACAGGGATGGTGTCCGTGCGTCCACCCTTGCCTGTAACGCGGAGTATCGCTGTGCCGTCATCGAGAGTGGATAGGTCTTCCCTGGCAAGTTTGGCCGTTTCGTGCGCGCGGAGGCCGCAGAAGGCCCCTAGCAGGACCCAGGTCTTGTGCGCTCCACGGGTGACTGCGGTGAGCCGCTTGAGTTCATCTTCTGGGAGCGGATGAGGTGTTGACCGGGGTGCTGCGGGCTTGCGTATGCCCTCTATGAGGTCCACTCCCAGCCACTTTCCAAACGCCTGGAGGTGGTTCAGGTAGGTTCTGCGTGACCATGGGCGTAAGGGGCGTGCGGCGAAGTACGCGATGACATGATCGACCTTGAGCTGACCTGCGGTTACGCCGGCAGAGCGGGCAATGGCCTTGATGCAACGTACTCGGGCGCCGATGGTGTTGGTCGAGTAGCCGTCCGCTCGCTGAGCTTCAGTGAACTTGTCCAGTGTCATGGGGAACGTCATGTGCCTGGCCGTGGAGCCCTTACCATGGCGCGATGAGTTTGGCGGGATCCCTCCCTAAATCGTCCTGACCTGCGCTCTTGGCAACTGGCAATCGTCTGGTAGCGAACAGGGGCCAGTCGTTCCAGGGGTCCAACGTGCTGGGGAAGGGGTTCATCCTCACCCCCGAACAGGCAGAGGACCTGATCCAGCGCGACCCTCGCAACAAGGACGTCCTCTTCCCCTACCTCAACGGCGAGGACCTCAACTCCCGCCCAGACTGCTCAGCCAGCCG
>NZ_JBITLI010000016.1:0-125608 GCF_044465085.1 Streptomyces sp. NPDC049813
GCTTCGCCGCAGCCCCAGGGGCGCGATGAGGTAGCGCACGCAGTGCGCACCTCAGGGGCGCGGGGAACTGCGCGAGAAGCCCCACCGGCCCGCAGACGAAGACGGGTTGACCGGGGGGGGCACCCGTTCAAGACAGCCGCACCTCAAGCCCCCCGGCCCGGTCGAGCTCCAGCACCCAGACCTCGTTCATACCCTCCCGCAGCACGGGCCCCGGCACATACAGCGCCCCCTGCGGCCCAGCACCCCAGTACCGCCCCAGGCAGAACCCGTTCACCCACACGAACCCCCGCCCCCACCCGGCCGGCTCCAGCGAAGCGTCCCCCGCCCCGGACACCTCGAAGCACCCCCGGTACAACCCCCGCCCACCCGGGGCAGCGGCCTGCGACCCCAGCCCCGCCACCGCCGAAGGCGTCACCGCGTCCAGCCGCAACCCCCGCGCCCGCACCCCGTGCAGATACTGCCGCTCGTGCAGCAGCCCGCCCGTGATCCCCTTCGGCTCGCCCGTGCGCGGCCCGTAGTTGACCCGCCCCAGCGACTCCACCCACAGCTCCACGCGCGCGTGCCCCGCGACCGGCTCGGGCAGCACCGGCTCCTCCTCCGTGAGGACCCCGGCCCGCTCCCCGTCGACGTACACGACCGCGATGTCCCGCAGCCCGCTCGCCCGCAACGGATACGGCTGCCGCGGCCCGGGCACCGTCACGGCGTACCGCACAAGACCCCGGTCCACGTCCAGCTCCTCGAACGTCGGCGGCACCGCGTGCACCGACTCCGGGCCACCGAGCGCCGCCAGCACGTCCTCCAGCGCGGTGCACGACGTCAGCGCCGCCGTGACCGGCGCCGCGAGCACCGCGGGCGGCTCCGGCACCGGCGGCAGCGGACCGTCCGCGTACGCCGCGAGGACCTCACGGAACAGCCAGAACTTCTCCGTCGGCCGGCCGAACTCGTCGACCGGCGCGTCATAGTCGTACGACGTGACGTCCGGCTCCAGCGGCCCGTCGTGCAGCGGCCCGCCCCGGTTCGCCCCCGCCCAGCCCCCGAAACTCGTCCCGCCGTGCGCCATGTACAGGTTGACCGACGCCCCGCACTCCAGGATCTCCCGCAGCGCCCGCGCCGCGTCCGCCGGATCCCGTACGACGTGCTCGGCACCCCAGTGGTCGAACCAGCCGCACCAGAATTCCATGCACATCAGCGGCCCCGACGGCCGGTGCGCGCGCAGCGTCGCGAAGGCCTCGCGCGCGTGCGAGCCGAAGTTGGCCGTGGCGAGGACACCGGGCACGCTGCCGCCCGTCAGCATGTGGTCCTCGGGCCCGTCCGACGTGAACAGCGGCACGCTCACCCCGAGTTCGACCAGGAGGTCGGCGACGGCCCGCAAGTAGCGGCCGTCCGAGCCGTAACTGCCGTACTCGTTCTCCACCTGCACCATGACCACCGGCCCGCCCCGGTCGATCTGCCGCTCCACCACCTGCGGCAGCAGCACCTCGAACCAGCGCCGCACCCATCCCAGGTACTCCGCGTCCCGGGTCCGGATCCGCGCCCCCAACGGTCCCGTCACCCAGTGCGGCAGCCCCCCGTTCTCCCACTCGGCGCACATGTAGGGCCCGGGCCGGACGATCACCCACAGCCCCGCCTCCCGTGCCGCGTCCAGGAACCGGCCCACCGCCGCCACGTCCCGCACCGCACCGGGCCGCGGCTCGTGCAGGTTCCACGGCACGTACGTCTCCACGCAGTTCAGGCCCATCGCCCGCAGCATCCGCAACCGGTGCGCCCACTGCCCCTCGTGCACCCGGAAGTAGTGCAGCGCCCCCGACAGCAGTCGCACCGGCCGGCCGTCCACCTCGAAATCGTGCTCGCCCACCCTGAACTCGGCCATCACGTGCTCCTCCGTGCCTGATGCGCGCCTCACCCACCGGCCGCCACTGTCACCTCTGGCGGGCGACGGGGTCCATGGACAAAGATCGGCTGGTGTTGGACGGGGACACCCCCACGAAACACCACGGGAGGGGACACATGTCCACGTACCACACCTGGATGCGGTACTTCACACCCAGCCCCGTCCACCACCGCCTCGGCCTGGTCTGCCTCGGCGTCGGCCTCCAGCACGGGCTGCTGCCCCCCGTCGGCCCCCGCACCCTCGACCACCACGTCGCCGTCGTCGTCACCGCGGGCAGCGGCTGGTTCGAGCACGCCGACGGCCGCCGCGCCCCCGTCACCGCCCCCGCCCTGCTCTGGCTCACCCCGAACCGCCCCCACCACTACGGCGCCGACCCCGCCACCGGCTGGGACGAGTGCTTCGTCGACTTCACCGGCCCCGCCACCACCACCTACACCGAACTCGGCTACATCGAGCCCGACCGCCCCCTCGTGCCGCTCTCCGACGCCGCCCCCGCCCGCGCCGCCGTCGGCCGCATCGCCCGCGCGGCCCGCCGCGGCAATCCCCTCCTCGACGTCGAGACCGGCGCCGCCGTCCACGAACTCCTCGTCGCCCTGCGCCGCGCCCGCGCCGACATGGCCCCCGACGGCGACCCCGTCCTGCACGCCCTGGCCCGCGACGCCTTCCAGCCGCTGTCCGTCGCCGAACACGCCGCCCGGCACGGCATGACCCCCGCCGAACTGCGCACCGCCGTCCGCCGCGGCGCCGGGTGCAGCCCCAAGGACTACCTCCTCGGCATCCGCCTCGGCCGCGCCAAGGAACTCCTCGCCGCCACCGAACTGCCCGTCGCCGCCGTCGCCCGCCGCGTCGGCTACGACGACCCCGCCTACTTCTCCCGCCTCTTCACCCGCCGCGTCGGCACCGCCCCCGTCCGCTTCCGCGAGCAACAGGGCCGCGCCGTCCCCGGCGGCTGGTCCGACCGCATCCCCGACCCCGACGACCCGCCCATGCTCCACGTAGGCTGACTCTCCATGACCACCAGCACGTCCGCCCCGCAGCCGGAAGTCGACCCGGCGATCCGCGCCGAACTCGGCCGCCTCCGCGACAGCATCGACAACATCGACGCCGCCGTCGTCCACATGCTCGCCGAGCGCTTCAAATGCACCCAGCAGGTCGGCCACCTCAAGGCCCAGCACGCCCTGCCCCCGGCCGACCCGGCCCGCGAGGCCCGCCAGATCGAACGCCTGCGCCAGCTCGCCGAGAACGCCAAGCTCGACCCGGCGTTCGCCGAGAAGTTCCTCAACTTCATCATCAGCGAGGTCATCCGCCACCACGAGCAGATCGCGGCCAATTCAAGCCCCTCCGGCGATTGAGGAGCGGGGTCCGGGGCAGAGCCCCGTGACCCGCGCGCCGCATGCCGATCGCTCTCGTCGCCCACTGACGCTCCGTCGTGGCCGGTCGCGCGGTTCCCCGCGCCCCTGGCGGGGCGCACGGCATCCGGCACCATAGGGCCCATGCCCGTACTGACACGCGACGAAGCGCAGACCCGAGCCAGGCTCATCGACGTCGAGCACTACACCGTCGACCTCGACCTCACCCGCGGCGCCGACACCTTCGACTCCCGCGCCGAGATCCGGTTCACCGCCCACACCCCGGGCGACACCTTCGTCGAGCTCAAACCCGCCGAGCTGCGCTCCGCCACCCTCGACGGCCGGCCCCTCGACCCCGCCGCCCTCACCGGCAACCGGCTGCCGCTCACCGGCCTCACCGCGGGCCCCCACGAACTCCGCGTCGACGCACGCATGCGCTACTCGCACACCGGCGAGGGCATGCACCGCTTCACCGACCCCACCGACGGCGAGACCTACGTCTACACCCAGCTGTTCATGGAGGACGTCCAGCGCGTCTTCGCCGCCTTCGACCAGCCCGACCTCAAGGCCCGCTTCGACCTCACCGTCACCGCCCCCGACGGCTGGAGCGTCCTCGCCAACAGCGTCACCGAACACCTCGGAGAAGGCCGCTGGCAGGCCGCCACCACCCCGCTGCTCTCCACCTACCTGATCGCCGTCGCCGCGGGCCCCTGGCACTCCGTCCGCACCGAACACCGCGGCCTGCCCTTCGGCCTGCACTGCCGCCGCTCCCTCGCACCCCACCTCGACGCCGACGCCGGCGAACTCCTCGACATCACCCGCGCCTGCTTCGACCGCTACCACGAGAAGTTCACCGAGCCCTACCCCTTCGACTCCTACGACCAGGCGTTCGTCCCCGAGTTCAACGCCGGCGCCATGGAGAACCCCGGGCTCGTCACCTTCCGCGACGAGTTCGTCTACCGCTCCGCCGTCACCGACACCGAGCGCCAGACCCGCGCCATGGTCATCTCCCACGAGATGGCCCACATGTGGTTCGGCGACCTCGTCACCCTGCAATGGTGGGACGACATCTGGCTCAACGAGTCGTTCGCCGAGTACATGGGCTACCAGACCCTCACCGAGGCCACCCGCCACACCGACACCTGGGTCGACTTCGGCATCGCCCGCAAATCCTGGGGCTACGACGCCGACCAGCGCCCCTCCACCCACCCCGTCGCCCCCGAAGCCGTCCCCGACACCGCCTCCGCCCTCCTCAACTTCGACGGCATCTCCTACGCCAAGGGCGCCTCCGCCCTGCGCCAGCTCGTCACCTGGCTCGGCGAGGAACACTTCCTGGCCGGCATCAACACCCACTTCCAGCGCCACAAGTTCGCCAACGCCACCCTCGCCGACTTCCTCGACTCCCTGGCCGCGGGAGCCGCCGGCACCGGCCGCGACGTCCACGCCTGGGCCGACGCCTGGCTGCGCACCACCGGCGTCGACACCCTCACCACGACCGTGACCGACACCCCGGAGACCCCGGACGCCCCGGGCTCGTGGAACCTCACCGTCGCCCACCGGGGCAGCCGCCCCCACCGCATCGCCGTCGGCCTCTACGACCGCGACCCCGCCGCCGCCCACACCTTCGTCCTGCGCGACCGCGTCGACCTCGACGTGCCCCAGAGCGGACCCCGCACCTTCGCCGGCCCCCGCCCCGCCCTCGTCGTCCCCAACGACCAGGACCTCACCTACGCCAAGCTCCGCCTCGACCCCGCCACCGAAGAAGCCGCCCTGCGCGGCATCTCCGGCATCCCCGACGCCCTCACCCGCACCGTCCTGTGGAACGCCCTGCGCGACATGGTCCGCGACGGCGACCTGGAACCCGCCGCCTACCTGGAGACCGCCGCCGCCCACCTCCCCGAGGAGCGCGACCTCGCCCTCGTCCAGGGCGTCCTCACCTTCGCCCACACCCAGATCGCCGACCGCTACAGCACCCCCGAGGACCGCCCCGCCGCCCTCACCCTCCTCACCGCCCTCTGCACCGACCTGCTGCACCGCACCGCCGACGGCACCGCCCCCGGCCTGCGCCTCACCGCCGTACGCCACCTCATCGACACCGCCCAGCACCCCGACCCCGTCCGCGGCTGGCTCGACTCCGGCGCCGTCCCCGACGGCCCCGACCTCGACCCCGAACTGCGCTGGCGCATCCTCGGCCGCCTGAGCGTCCTCGGCGCCATCGACGACGCCGTCATCGACGCCGAACTCGCCCACGACCCCAGCGCCACCGGCCAGGAAGGCGCCGCCCGCTGCCGCGCCGCCCTCCCCGACCCCCAGGCCAAACAAGCCGCATGGGACGCCCTGTTCACCACCGACCCCGACCGCGAACTCTCCAACTACCTCTTCACCGCCACCGCCCAGGGCTTCTGGCAGCCCGAACAGAGCGACCTGCTGCGCCGCTACGTCCCCCGCTACTTCACCGACGCCCCCGCCCTCGCCGACCGCCGCGGCCCCGCCATCGCCGCGGCCGCCGGCCGTCACGCCTTCCCCGCCCACGCCGTCGACGACGACACCCTGCGCCTCGGCGAGAAGTGCCTCACCGAAGGCGCCCCCACCCCCGCCCTGCGCCGCAGACTCGCCGACGAACTCGACGACCTCGCCCGCGCCCTGAAGGTCCGCACCACCCCGCACCACTGACCCCGCCCCGACCGGCCCGTGCCCCCGCCACCGGGGGCACGGGCCGCGTTATACACCACCAACCACCCAACCCCGCACTGGAATACCACTTTCGGGTCGTCCTGCCGCATTCGCCCAGGACACCCCCTCCCGGCGTCCAAGACTGGTCACACAACGGCCCCCCGGCCCGCGCCCGTCCCCAGACCCGAAGGACGCCCATGAGCAGCCCCCCGCCCCTCGCCGGAGGCACCCGCGGCCCCGACGCCCTGCGGCCCCTGCTCGCCACCGTCCTCGACGCACTCCACGACGGCGCCACCCGCCGCGCGGGGCCCCTCCCCGCCGGCGGCCCCGACACCGTCGCCGCCCGCCTCCGCGACCGCGCCGGCACCCTCCTGCCCGACCACGGCACCGGCGCCGACGACGCCCTGCGCACCCTCGTCACCGCCCTCACCGAAGGCGCCGCCGACCCCGCCGACCCCCTCTGCGCCGCCCACCTGCACTGCCCCCCGCTCGCCGTCGCCACCGCCGCCGACCTCGCCGCGAGCGCCCTCAACCCCTCCATGGACTCCTGGGACCAGGCCCCCGCCGCCTCCGCCCTCGAAACCCTCGTCACCACCGCCCTCGCCCACGAGGTCTACGCCGACCCCCACCCCCCGCACCCGGCCGACGCCCTCGTCACCACCGGCGGCACCGAAGCCAACCAGCTCGCCGTCCTCCTCGCCCGCGAGACCACCCCGGGACCCGGCCCCCTCCACCTCCTCGTCGGCACCAACGCCCACCACAGCCTCGCCCGCGCCACCTGGCTCTACGGCCTGCCCGACCCCGTCACCGTGCCCGCCCCCACCGGCACCCTCGACCCCGCCGCCCTCGACGACGCCCTCAGCGACCTGCCCGGCGCCAAACTCGTCGCCGCCACCGCCGGCACCACCGACGCCGGCCTCATCGACCCGCTCCCCGAGATCGCCGACGTCTGCGAACGCCACGGCGCGCGCCTGCACATCGACGCCGCCTACGGCGCGGGCCTCCTCTTCAGCGCCCGCCACCGCCCCCTCCTCGACGGCCTCGACCGTGCCCACACCGTCACCCTCGACCTGCACAAACTCGGCTGGCAGCCCGTCGCCGCCGGACTCCTCGCCGTCCGCAGCGCCCCCGACGTCACCGCCCTCACCTACCAGGCCGACTACCTCAACGCCGACGACGACACCGAAGCCGGCCTCCCCGACCTCCTCGGCCGCTCCCTGCGCACCACCCGCCGCCCCGACATCCTCAAGATCGCCGTCACCCTCAAAGCCCTCGGCCGCACCGGACTCGGCGCCCTCACCGACCAGGTCGTCGCCCTCGCCCACCACCTCGCCCGGCTCGTCGACGAGCACCCCGCCTTCGAGCTCTACGACACCCCCACCCTCTCCACCGTCCTCTTCCGGCCCCGCGGCGCCGACGCGACGACCCTCGCCGCCATCCGCCGCACCCTGCTCACCGAAGGCCGCGCCGTCCTCGGCCGCGCCCGCACCGACGACAACGAGCTCTGGCTCAAAGCCACCCTGCTCAACCCGCACACCGACCCCGGCGACCTCGCCGCCCTGCTGAAACTGGTGGAAGGACACACCCCCCGATGACCGCCGTGCCCACCGCCCCGCGCCCCACCCGGCCCCCCGAAGCACCCCGCGACCTCGTCGGCATCGGCATCGGCCCCTTCAACCTCTCCCTCGCCGCCCTCGCCCACCCCCTCACCGAACTCGACACCGCCTTCTACGACCAGCGCCCCGCCTTCCACTGGCACCCCGGCCTCCTCATCGACGGCGCCACCCTCCAGGTCCCCTTCCTCGCCGACCTCGTCACCCTCGCCGACCCCACCAGCCACTGGTCCTTCCTCAACTACCTCAAGGCCCGCGGCCGCCTCTTCCCCTTCTACTTCGCCGAGCACTTCCACATCCAGCGCAGCGAGTACGACGCCTACTGCCGCTGGGTCAGCGAGAACCTCCCCGGCCTGCACTTCTCCCACCAGGCCGACACCATCCGCTGGAACCACGAACGCGCCCTGTTCGAAGTCGACCACACCCGCCTCGACGCCGACGGCCAGGCCGAAGCCCTCGGCCGCACCTACACCCGGCACATCGCCCTCGGCGTCGGCACCGAGCCCTACGTCCCCGAACCCCTGCGGCCCCTCGTCGCCGCCCCCGCCGTCCCCGTCATCCACTCCGCCGACTACCTCACCCACCGCGCCGACCTGCTCACCGCCGACCACATCACCGTCATCGGCTCCGGCCAGTCAGGCGCCGAGATCTTCCTCGACCTGCTCCGCGCCCGCCCCGCGGGCCACGAGAAGATCCACTGGCTCGCCCGCACCGAGGCCTTCGCCCCCATGGAGTACAGCAAACTCGGCCTCGAACACTTCACCCCCGACTACACCCACTACTTCCACCACCTCCCCGAGACCGAGCGCGACCGGCTCGTCCCCGCCCAGTGGCAGCTCCACAAGGGCATCGACGCCGACACCATCGCCGCCATCCACGAGGAGCTCTACCGCCGCACCCTGCACGGCGGCTGGCCCGACGCCACCCTCACCCCCGGCGTCAGCGTCCGCACCGCCGGCCGCGTCGCCACGACCAAGGTCGAACTCCACCTCGAACACCGCCGCCAGGGCACCCGCTCCCGCCTCACCACCGACGCCGTCGTCCTCGCCACCGGCTACCAGGAACGCCCCCTCGACCAGCTCCTCAGCGGCCTCGACCCCTACCTCCGCCGCGACAACGCCGAACGCCCCCGCATCGACGAACAGTTCCGCCTCGTCCTCGACAAGACCGTCCAGGGCTCCGTCTACGTCCAGAACGCCGAACGCCACACCCACGGCGTCGGCGCCCCCGACCTCGGCCTCGCCGCCTGGCGCAGCGCCACCATCCTCAACACCCTCACCGGCAAGGAGCCCTACCCCCAGCCCCGCCGCACCGCCTTCACCACCTTCGGCCTCACCCCCCACGACCACCGCGCCCCCCGCCCCGGACACCAGGCAGAAAGGCGCGGCCCACTCGTCGAACTCCAGGGCTGACGCCGCCAGGACCTAGAAGACCGGCGTCCCCTCCCGCGTCAGCCGCCAGTCCACCGACGCGAAGTCAGCCGGATCCAGCACGCCCTTCGCCGTCACCCACTCCGCGATCCGCGTCCGGATCTCCGTCGACTCCGACCACACCTCCGGCGCCGACGCCACATGCGGGAACGCACCCCCGCCATTGGCCCGGTAGTTGTTCACCGCGAACACGAACTGCGCCGCGTCGTCCAGCTCCGCACCACCGAACTTCAGGTTCTTGATCCGCGACCCCGCAGGCTGCGCGATGTCGATGTCGTACGTCAGCCCCGACACGTAGTCGTAGTTGTAGTCCGGCCGGTTCTCCGCGTTCGTCAGCTTCTCCACGTCCACCGGCGCACCCGCCGCCGTCCGCACGAAGTACTGCGCCGAGAACTCCAGGTACGCCCGCACCTGCGCACCCGTCAGCACCTTCGCCACCAGCGTGTTGTCGTACACGTACAGACCCGACAGATCACGGATCGTGACCTCACCCGCCGGAATCTCCGACGTCCGCGAGAACGGCGACGCCTGCGACAGCACCGGCAGCGACGCGTACTGCGTCGACTTCAACGCCTCCGCCACCACATCCGTCTGCACCTTGTTGATCAGATCGATGATCGGCGCGTCCTTGTACCGCGCGTCCACCGTGGTCAGCGTCGTGGTCGCCCGCCCCACCACCTGGTTCACGTACTTCACGACCAGCGCGTGCTCGTCCGCCAGCAGCTTCGTGATCTTCGGATCGTCCGCCACCGACGCCGAGTCCAGCAGCTTCGACCGCACCGAGGCCACCGACCAACGGCCCTTCTCCCACACCAGATCGAAGTCGAACAGCGCCAGCCGCTCCGCGAAACACAACGGCTCCGCCAGCACGACCGGCTTCCCCGTCCGCTCGTTCGTCACCACCTGCTGCTCGATCTCCACATGCGCGTGCCCGACCAGGATCGCGTCGATCCCCGGCACCTTCGCCGCCACGTTCGCCGCCGCGTTCTCCACGTACGGCAGCTGATCGCCCCACGACGACGTGCCCGACGCACCCGTGTGCGCCGACACGATCACCACGTCCGCACCCATCGACCGCAGCTTCGGCACCCACAGCGCGGCCTGCTCCTCGATCCCCGGGAACTTCAGCTTGCCCTGCACGTACGCCTTGTCCCAGATCGCGATCCCCGGGTTCGTCAGCCCCAGGATCGCCACCTTCACGTCCCGGCCGTGCGGCGTCCGCAACTTCTTGATCACGTACGGGCGGAACGCCGGCTTCTCCGTCCTCGCGTCCACCGCGTTGGCGCCGAGCAGCGGGAAACGCAGCTGCGACTCGAACTTGCGCAGCGTGTCGATGCCGTAGTTGAACTCGTGGTTGCCGAGCGCCGCCGCGTCGTACCCGATCGCGTTCATCGCCTGCGCCATCGGATGCACCGGGCCGCCCTCGGCGGTGATCGGCTCCACCCGCGCGAAGTAGTACGTCAGCGGGGTGCCCTGGATCGTGTCACCCGCGTCGATGAGCAGCGTGTTGCCCCGCCCCTTCTCCTCGCGCACCTGCTTCACCAGCGTCGAGATCCGCGACAGGCCCTGCGCGTTGCCCGCCGCGTCCGTGTACGCGGCGTCCTTGTAGTAGTCCCAGTTGAAGACATGACCGTGCAGATCGGTCGTGCCCATCACGGTGAAGGAGTACCGCTTGCGCCGGTCGTGCCCGTGGCCGTGACCCCGCTGCGCGGCCCCGGCGGACGGCGCGACCGCGGCACCCGTCAGCGCCACCCCCGCCCCCGTCGCGGCGGACTGTCCCAGAAACCTTCTGCGGTTCAACGGCATCTCTGTACTCCTCGGGGGGCACCACTGGCTGCGAGCGATACGGACAACACACCTGTAACGCGCGTAGATTCTGGCGCAGGACCCACCCGCCGCAACACCCCCCGCAGGTTGCGATCCGATGACCGGACGTCGACGCGCCACGGCATATCTCCGCTCATCAGAGCGCCCACGCGCGCAAATTCAAAAGCCAGTGCCCTTTGTCAATAGCCCTTCATACAAAGGTTGTTGAGTAGTCACCCCCGGCCAATTCTCTACCCGCCGGTAAGGCCTAGGCTCGGACCATGCGCCGAGCAAAGATCGTCTGTACCCTGGGCCCCGCCACCGACTCGTACGAGCAGATCAAGGCACTCGTCGAAGCCGGAATGGACGTAGCCCGCTTCAACCTCAGCCACGGCACCTACGCCGAGCACGAGGAGCGCTACCACCGCGTGCGCAAGGCCGCCGACGAGACCGGCCGCAGCGTCGGCATCCTCGCCGACCTTCAAGGCCCGAAGATCCGCCTCGGCCGCTTCAGCGAAGGCCCCGTACTACTTGAACGGGGCGACGAGTTCACCATCACCGTCGAGCCCGGCGTCGAAGGCGACCGCCAGAGCTGCGGCACCACCTACGACGGCCTCGCCGCCGACGTCACCCCCGGCGAACGCATCCTCGTCGACGACGGCAAGGTCAGCCTCGAAGTCACCGGGGTCGACGGGCCCCGCGTGTGCACCCGCGTCGTCGAGGGCGGCATGGTCTCCGACCACAAGGGCCTCAACCTCCCCGGCGTCGCCGTCTCCGTCCCCGCCCTCAGCGACAAGGACGAAGCGGACCTCCGCTGGGCCCTGCGCACCGGAGCCGACGTCATCGCGCTCTCCTTCGTGCGCAGCGGACGCGACATCGAGGACGTCCACCGCATCATGACCGAGGAAGGCCGCCGCCTCCCGGTCATCGCCAAGGTCGAGAAGCCGCAGGCCGTCGACGCGATCGACGACATCGTCGCCGCCTTCGACGGCATCATGGTCGCCCGCGGCGACCTCGGCGTCGAGATGCCCCTCGAACAGGTCCCCATCGTGCAGAAGCGCGCCATCAAGCTCGCCAAGCGCAACGCCAAGCCCGTCATCGTCGCCACCCAGATGCTCGACTCGATGATCGACAACTCGCGCCCCACCCGCGCCGAGGCCAGCGACGTCGCCAACGCCATCATCGACGGCACCGACGCCGTCATGCTCTCCGGCGAGACCAGCGTCGGCAAATACCCCATCGAGACCGTCAAGACCATGGGCCGCATCGTTGAAGCGGCCGAGGAGGACATCCTCGCCAAGGGCCTCCCGCCCCTCACCGAACGCAACAAGCCCCGCACCCAGGGCGGCGCCGTCGCCCGCGCCGCCGCCGAGATGGGCGACTTCCTCGGCGCCAAGTTCCTCGTCGCCTTCACCCAGTCCGGCGACACCGTCAAGCGCCTCTCCCGCTACCGCTCCCCGATCCCGCTCCTCGCCTTCACCCCCGACACCGCCACCCGTGCCCAGCTCAACCTCACGTGGGGCGTCGAGACCTTCCTCGGCCCGCACGTCGACTCCACGGACGCGATGGTCGCCCAGGTCGACGAGGAGCTGCTCAAGATCGGCCGCTGCAAGAAGGGCGACGTCGTCGTCATCACGGCGGGCTCCCCGCCCGGGGTCGCCGGCTCCACGAACCTGGTCCGCATCCACCACATCGGCGAGGACGACAGCCCCAAGTAGCGCGGGGTCAGTATTTCGGGCCTACGTACAGATCCAGCAGGGCGACGTCCGCCTTGCGGGCCACGGAGATGTTGTACGGGTTCCCGTGCCGGGTGCAGTGGGTCCAGCTGACGCCCAGCCTGTCGAGGGTGCCGGTGTAGAGCTGCCGGATGCAGTCCGACTTGTTGGTGAAGAAGTACCGCGGATACTCGTAGCGCTTGCGCTCGCCGCCGACGAGCTGGGTCGTCCAGTTCGTGATCCGGCACCCGTCGGAGTGGATGAGCCCGCGGATGAACTCCCACGGGCGGGCGTCCACGATCTCTTGCTGCCAGGGGGCGAGGGCGATCTTGCGGTCGTGCTTCTTGCCGGGGCCGTGCTGGGGGAAGAGGCAGGGCAGGTGCTTTGAGTAGAGCTTGATGTTCTGGCACCCGGTGCGCTGGAGGCGGTGTACGCCGTTGGCGGGGAATACGGCGCGCATGGCTGCCTCGGTCTCGTTGGCGACCTCCGGCCACGCGTCGGCGGCGGCGATCACGAGGCTTGGCACGCGGTGCTGTGAGTAGTGGCTGATGTGACCGTCGCCGAGGTATTGGCCGAGCAGGTAGGAGTACGAGGCCGGGTCCAGGGCGCGTCCATCGCAGCGCGGGCACTTTGGATCACGGCGTCGGGGACACTCCCCACGCTTGGCGCGGTCCATGTGCTTCCAATAGCTGATCGTGCCGAGCGGGATGTTGAGCGCCCGGGCCACGTCCGCGTTCTTGGCGCCCCCTCGCAGCAGGGTGAGCGCCCGTTGCCGTATTTCCACGCCGTGAAAGTTCATGCAATCACTCTGCATAGCTATACGGCGTGCGGCATGAGAAAGGCGGAAGATCACGCGAACGTGAGCATCCGCTTCGAGAGGCTCCCTTGGAATCCAAGGATAAGTGCCCCAGGTGGGATTCGAACCCACACTGTCCGCTGTTTGAGAGCGGCCTCTCTAACCGGTTGGAGTACTGGGGCCTTAGAAAGAAAGGGTGGTGAGCACCCCCACGGCGCACTACCTTACCGCAGCTAGGTAGGCTCTTGGGAGCAGTACCCCCGCCCTGCATAACCAAGGAGCGCCCCGTGACCGCCCCCGAGTCGCCCGAGCCCGTAGCCGCCGTCGACGACGACAAGTCGCACGTCCCGCCGCTGACGACCCGCGTCGTCATCGCCGAGGACGAGGCCCTGATCCGCCTCGATCTCAAAGAGATGCTGGAGGAGGAGGGCTAC
The DNA here is from genome assembly GCF_044465085.1 of Streptomyces sp. NPDC049813. Taxonomy (NCBI): domain Bacteria; kingdom Bacillati; phylum Actinomycetota; class Actinomycetes; order Kitasatosporales; family Streptomycetaceae; genus Streptomyces; species Streptomyces sp. NPDC049813. Next base: position 13,708 of record NZ_JBITLI010000016.1, read on the forward strand.
TCCGTCGTGGGCGAGGCCGGCGACGGGGAGCAGGCCGTCGAGCTGGCCCGCGAGCACAAGCCCGACCTGGTGATCCTCGACGTGAAGATGCCGAAGATGGACGGCATCAGCGCGGCGGAGAAGATCGCCGGGGAGTCGATCGCCCCGGTGCTGATGCTGACCGCGTTCTCGCAGCGCGACCTGGTGGAGCGGGCGCGGGACGCGGGTGCGATGGCGTACCTGGTGAAGCCGTTCAGCAAGAGTGACGTGGTGCCGGCGATCGAGATGGCGGTGTCGCGGTTCACGGAGCTGAAGACGCTGGAGCGGGAGGTCGCGGACCTCACGCAGCGACTGGAGACGCGCAAGCTGGTGGACCGGGCGAAGTCGGTGCTCCAGACGGTGTACGGGCTGACGGAGCCGGCGGCGTTCCGGTGGATCCAGAAGACGTCGATGGACCGCCGGCTCTCCATGCAGCAGGTCGCTGAGGCGGTCATCGAGGACGCCGAGGAGAAGAAGGCGTCGAAGGGCTGACCGCCCGGACACCTCGTGGCTGAGGCCCGCTCCCCGGTACGGATTCGGGAGGCGGGCCTCAGGCACGTACAGGGGCCGGGTCAGTCCTCGCCCAGATACGCCTTGCGGACCGATTCGTCGTGGAGGAGGTCCTGTCCGGTGCCGGAGAGGGCGATGGAGCCGACCTCCATGACGTGGCCCTGGTCGGCGAGGGAGAGCGCCGCCTGGGCGTTCTGTTCGACGAGCAGGATCGTCGTGCCCTGGGACTTGAGTTCGACGATGGTGGACATGATCTTCTGCATCATGATGGGGGAGAGGCCCATGGAGGGCTCGTCCAGCATGAGGAGTCTGGGCTGGGACATGAGGGCGCGGCCCATGGCGAGCATCTGCTGTTCGCCGCCGGAGAGGGTTCCCGCGGCTTGTTTGCGACGTTCGCCCAGGATGGGGAAGAGGTCGTAGGCGCGCTGGAGGTCCTTCTCGATTCCGGCTGTGTCCTTGCGGAGGAAGGCTCCGAGCTGGAGGTTCTCCAGGATGGACAGGCGGGGGAAGATGCGTCGCCCTTCGGGGGAGTGGGCCAGGCCCATCGCGACGATCTTGTGGGCCGGGATGCCGTTGAGGGGCTGCCCGTTGAAGGAGATCTTTCCGCTGAGGGGCTTCAGGAGGCCCGACAGGGTGCGCAGGGTCGTCGTCTTGCCGGCGCCGTTGGTGCCGATGAGGGTGACGACCTGGCCTTCTTCGACGGTGAAGGAGATGCCTTTGACGGCTTCGATCTTGCCGTAGGCGACCTTGAGGTCTTCGACTTCCAGCAGGGCGGTCACTGGTTCGTTCCTTCCGAAGGGCCTTCTGTCGTGCCTTCGGCGGCGTGGGCCTCGGCGGCTTGGACGTCCTGGAGGGCGGTGTCCTCGGGGGCGCCCTCGAAGGGGGTGCCGAGGTAGGCGGCGATGACGCGTTCGTCGCCCTGGACGACGTCGCTGGTGCCTTCGACGAGTTTCTCGCCCTGGACGAGGACGGCGACGCGGTCGCAGAGGTTGAAGATGAACCGCATGTCGTGCTCGATGACGAGGACGGCGATGCCCTTGTCGCGGATGGCGAAGACGAGTTCCTCGGTGGCGCGGGTCTCCTGGGGGTTCATGCCGGCGGTGGGCTCGTCGAGGAGGAGGAGTCCGGGTTCGCTGGCCATGGCGCGGGCGATCTCCAGCTTGCGCTGTTCTCCGTAGGGGAGGCTGCGGGCGAGGTGGTCGCGCTTGTGGGCGAGGCCGATGAACTCGAGGAGTTCCATGGCGCGTTCTTCGGAGGCGGCTTCGGCCTTCTTGAAGCCGGGGCCGCGCAGGAGCGCGGACCAGAGGCCCTCTTTGGTGCGGGTGTGGCGGCCGACGAGGACGTTCTCCAGGACCGTCATGTTGGCGAAGAGCCGGATGTTCTGGAAGGTGCGGGCCATGCCCGCTTTGGTGACGAGGTGGGGTTTGGGCGGCAGGACGGTGCCCTTGTAGGTGACCTTGCCTTCGGTGGGGACGTAGAGCCCGGTGAGGCAGTTGAAGAAGGTGGTCTTCCCGGCGCCGTTGGGGCCGATGAGGCCGACGATCTCGCCTTGGTTGACGGTGAGGTCGACGGAGCGGACGGCGGTGAGTCCGCCGAAGCGCATGGTGACGTTGCTGGCTTCGAGCACGGCGCGGGTGGTCGCGGGCGTCGTGGGTGTGGTGGGTGTCGTCATGGGTCTCACGCTCCTGCCTTGGTCGCCTTGGCGGCGCCGGTGGTGCTGTCGGGCAGGCTCTGTTGTTCGGGGATGTCGAGTTGGCCGGTCTCGTGGAACTCGAGCTGCCGGCGCCGGTTGGCGATGATGCCTTCGGGGCGGAAGCGCATGAGGAGCACGAGGGCGATGCCGAAGGCGAGGAGCTCGTACTCCTTGAGGAAGGTGAGCTTCTCGGGGATGAGGTAGAGGAAGGACGCGCCGAGGAGCGGGCCGCTGACGGTGCCCATGCCGCCGAGGACGACGGCGGCGAGCAGGAAGGCGGAGTTGGGGGGTGCGGCGCCGGCGAACTGGTAGGGGCTCGGGACGACGCTGTAGGTGACGTGGGCGCTGACGGTGCCGGCGAGCCCGGCGAGGGTGGCGCCGAGGGCGAAGGCGATGAGTTTGACGCGGAAGCCGTTGATGCCCATGGCGGTGGCGGCGGTCTCGTCCTCGCGGATGGCGATCCAGGAGCGGCCGATGCGGGAGTCGGCGGCGCGGGTGAAGACGAGGACGACCAGCGCGGTGATGAGGAGCATCAGGAAGAAGTAGTTGGCGAAGCGGCCGAGGGTGAAGCCGGCGACGTCGTGGCTGGCGCCGAGGTTGAACCCGAAGATCTCCAGGTCGGGGATGGAGGGGATGCCGTCGGGGCCGTTGGTGATGTCGGGTCCTGAGGAGCCGTCCATGTTGTTGACCGCGATGCGGAAGATCTCGCCGAAGCCGAGGGTGACGATGGCGAGGTAGTCGCCGCGCAGCCGCAGGGTGGGGGCGCCGATGAGGACGCCGAAGACGAGGGAGGCGGCCATGCCGGTCAGCGCGGCGGCCCAGAAGGGGAACTGGACGCCGGAGAAGCGGGAGAACTCGGAGCCGGAGACGAGGGCGGCGGCGTAGGCGCCGACGCCGAGGAAGGCGACGTATCCGAGGTCGAGGAGGCCGGTGAGGCCGACGACGATGTTGAGGCCGAGGGCGACGGTGGCGAAGATGAGGATGTTGACGCCGAGGTTGGCGTTGTGGTCGTCGCTCTGGGTGAAGGGGAAGATCGCCGCGGCGAGGAAGGCGATGCCGGCGGCGAAGCCCTTGTGGCGGGTGGAGAGGGTGGTGAACCGGTCGAGGAGGCCGGCGTGGAGGAGGGCCCAGGTGGCGAAGAGGACGAGGAGGGCGAAGCCGACGAAGGTCTCGCTGTCGTCGTCGTCGATGCCGATGCCGTAGGTGAAGGCGATCAGGGCGAGGGCGATGCCGGCGGTGATGACCAGGCGCTGGAGCCAGGGGGCGAGTTCGCGGGTGGCGGCGGGCTGGTCGGGTTTGCGGAGGTGGTCCTTGATGCCGTGGCCGGGGTGGGGCAGGGCGAGGGCGCCGAGGACGGGGAGTGCGGAGCCGACGGCGGCGACGTAGGCGCCGGGGTCGAGGTTGGCGAGGCCGCCGAGGTCGACGGTGATGGCGATGGCCGCGAACCAGCAGACGGTGAAGGCGGCGAGGGCGGCGAGCAGGAGGGGGGATGCGGCGCCCGCCGGGTTGAGCCAGCGCACTCCTCGTACGTCCCACAGCCGCAGGGCGAACAGGAGCGTGAGGAGTCCTGCGACGAGGGCGACGATCTGGAGTCCGGCGGGGTAGCCGTAGACGGTGAGGTCGCCGGGGAACTCGTCGGTCCAGGTCCAGGACATGAAGGTGCTGGCGATGGTGGCGAGGGCGCCGGCGGCGATGAGGAGGCGGGCGGCGCCGAAGGGCAGGGGGACGAGGCCGCCGGGGGTGTCGGTCGTCCGGGGTGCGGTGTGTGTGGTCATGGTGGTCACGCCCTGTCCGCGACGCGTTCGCCGAGCAGGCCTTGTGGTCGTAGCAGCAGGACGAGGATGAGCAGGACGAAGGCCCAGACGGAGGCCCAGCCCTGGCCGCCGAACTGTTCCATGCCGGGGACGTCGGCGATGTAGGCGGTGGCCATGGCTTCGGCGAGGCCGAGGACGACGCCGCCCAGCATGGCGCCGTAGATGTTGCCGATGCCGCCGAGGACGGCGGCGGTGAAGGCCTTGAGTCCCGCGGCGAAGCCCATGTCGTACTGGACGGAGCCGTACTTGACGCCGTAGGCGACGCCGGCGACGGCCGCGAAGACGCCGCCGATGGCGAAGGCGATGACGATGATGCGGTTGGTGTCGATGCCCATGAGCTGGGCGGTGTCCGGGTCCTGGGCGGTGGCCTGCATGGCGCGGCCGGTGCGGGAGAGGCGGACGAAGAAGGCGAGGAGGGCCATGCACAGGGGGGCGGCGATGATGAGGAAGATGTCGCCGCTCTGGATGCGGATGGAGCCCAGGTGGTAGGGGCCGAAGGGGAGTTGGGGGAAGACGCGGGCGCTCTTGGCGTCGGGGTAGAGGTTGAAGACGAGTTGCTGGATGGCGAGGGAGAGGCCGATCGCGGTGATCAGTGGCGCCAGGCGTGGGGCGCCGCGTAGGGGCCGGTAGGCGAAGCGTTCGGCGCCGACGGCGATGAGGGTGGCGACGAGGGCGCCGCCGATGAGCATGGCGGGGAGGGCTATCCACATGGATATGCCGTCGGGGAGTGCGAGGTAGACCGTGAGGGCGCCGAAGCCGCCGGTCATGAAGATCTCGCCGTGGGCGAAGTTGATGAGCTGGACGATGCCGTACACCATCGTGTAACCGATGGCGATCAGCCCGTACATCGAGCCGAGGAACAGCCCGTTGGCCAGCTGCTGCGGCAGCGTGTTCACCGCGTGGCCTCCATGGGTGGGAAGTCTGGGGCAGGGAGATGGGTGGGGCCGCGCGGTGACGGGTCGTCGTGGCCGCGCGGCCCCAGGTGGTGCGTGGTGGGTGGTGCGTGCGGTGCGGGGGTGGGTCAGCCGGCGTCGTAGGTGCCGCTCTTGACGGCCTTCCACTCGCCGTTGCTGACCTGGTAGACGGTCAGCTGCTTGTTGGTGGTGTCGCCGTACTGGTCGAAGGCGACGGGTCCGGCGATGCCGTCGAACTTGCTCTTCTGGACCTCGTCGACGATCTTGGCGCGGGCGTCGGAGGGGACGTCGCCGTCCTTCACGACCTTGCCGACGGCCTTGATGATGGCGCTGGCGGCGTCGTAGGAGTAGCCGCCGTAGGTGCCGTAGTCGCCGGGGTACTTCTTGGCCTTGTAGGTGGCGACGAAGTCCTTGGCGGCGGGCAGGGTGGTGACGGGGACGCCGACGGAGGTGGCGAGGTCGCCCTCGGAGGTCTTGCCGGCGGTCTTGATGTAGGTCGGGGTGAACATGCCGTCGCCGCCGAAGAGCGGGATCTTGGCGCCGGCGTCCTTGAGCTGCTTGGTGAGGACCTGTGACTCGTCGTACTGGCCGCCGTAGTAGAGGAGGTCGGCGCCACTGTTCTTGATCTTGGTGACGAGGGTGCCGAAGTCGCTGCTGCCGCCGCTGGAGATGGTGGTGACGTGGTCGGTGCCGACGACCTTGCCGCCCGCCTTCTTGAAGCCGGCGGTGAAGAGCTTGGCGAGGCCGGCGCCGTAGGTCTGCTTGTCGTCGACGACGTAGACCTTCTTCTTCTTGAGCGTGTTGTACGCGTAGTCGGCCGCGAAGCCGCCCTGGAGGGCGTCGGTGGTGGCGGTGCGGAAGTACGTCTTGTACGCGCGCTTCTTGGAGGTCTGCCAGTTCTTGCCCTGGGTGAGCTCGGGCGCCGTGTTCGAGGGGGAGATCTGGACCAGGTTCGCCGTCGCGAAGACCTGCTGCATGGAGGTGGCCACACCGGAGTTGAGGGGGCCGACGACTCCGAGGACGTCCTTGTTGGCGACGAGTCCCGTGGCGTTCTGCTGGCCGGTGGCGGGGACGGCCTTGTCGTCCAGCGCCTTGACCTGGAAGGTGACGCCGGGGACGGTGTTGTTCTTGTTGGCGTCGTCGACGGCGATCTGCACGCCGTACTGGATGCCGAGGCCGGTCGCGGAGTTGGCGCCGGTCAGCGGGGCGTCGACGCCGATGACGACGGTGGTTTTCTTGTCGCTGCTCGACCCTTTGTCGTCGTCGTCGCGCGATCCGCAGGCGGTGAGCGTGAGTGCTCCGGTGGTGAGCACGGTGGTGAGTATGAGCAGAGAACGGTGTCGCACGATCATTCCTCTCCCTGGCGCGATCCCCGGGGCGGGGATCGTGTGTCTCGCCGGGCCGTACTGGTGGTACAGGGGCCGTGCAATGGACGCGCCCGGCGGCGCGGTGACTGGCCGTGACTATAAGCGCAGGTCGCAGAGGAGGGAGTGGTGCGGGAGAGGATGTGACGCTCTTGTTATGCCGGGTCGTCATCGGGTGGGTGCAGTGGGGGCGATTGGGGCGTATGCATACCGCACTCGCGTGTTCGCAATGTGAGAACGCCCTGTTCCGCTAAGGGACTTGAGATGATCTTGATTGCGGTTCCGGGGTGAGATCGGGCCGTACGAGGGGTTGTGCTGGGGGTGGCGGGGGTGTAGTGCGGGTCGGTGTGTGGGGGTGGGGCCGCGTGACGATCACGGTAACTGTGTGTTACGAACGCGTAAGTTCGGTCGGCTGGGTGCAGCGCACCGTCACGGGGGCGGGTTCCGGCCCGGCAGCACAACGGCCCCGCACCCCCGAGGGGGAGGTGCGGGGCCGGAGGTGAGGCGGCGTCAGGCGGTGGGCGCGTCTTTGAGGAGGCAGGTCAGGCGGGCCGTGCAGACCCGCTTGTCCTGCTCGTCGGTGATGACGATCTCGTACGTCGCCGTGGAGCGCCCCCGGTGCACGGGGGTGGCCACGCCGGTGACGAGGCCGGAGCGGGCGCCGCGGTGGTGCGTGCAGTTCAGGTCGACGCCGACGGCGATCTTGCCGGGGCCGCCGTGCAGCATCGAGCCGACGGAGCCGAGGGTCTCGGCGAGGACCGCGGAGGCGCCGCCGTGCAGCAGGCCGTACGGCTGTGTGTTGCCTTCGACCGGCATCGTGCCGACGACGCGGTCCGCGGCGGCTTCCTTGATCTCGACGCCCATCCGGGTGCCGAGGTGCCCGGCCGAGAAGAGGGCGGGCAGGTCGACGCCGAGCGTCGCGTACTCGTCGATGACCTCTTGCGGGAACTTCACGTGGTTCTGCTCGCCCATGGGGCTCGGCTCCGTCCGTCGTACCTGCTGACACGCGTACTTGCTCGACGACTGAGCGAACGCTCAGTCGGTGGCCGATTGTTCCAGGCGGACGACGACGGACTTGCTCGCGGGGGTGTTGCTGGTGTCCGCGGTGGCGTCCAGCGGCACCAGCACGTTCGTCTCCGGGTAGTACGCGGCCGCGCAGCCGCGCGCCGTGGGGTAGTGCACGACGCGGAAGCCGGGGGCGCGCCGCTCGACACCGTCACGCCACTCACTGACCAGGTCGACGTAGGAGCCGTCGGCGAGGTCGAGGTCCTTGGCGTCCTCGGCGTTGACCAGGACCACCCGGCGGCCGTTCCTGATACCGCGGTAGCGGTCGTCGAGGCCGTAGATCGTGGTGTTGTACTGGTCGTGCGAGCGCAGGGTCTGGAGCAGCAGCCGCCCCGCGGGCAGGCGCGGGTACTCGACGGGCGCGGCCGTGAAGTTGGCCTTGCCGGTGGCGGTGGGGAAACGGCGCTCGTCGCGCGGGGCGTGCGGCAGCGCGAAGCCGTCCGGACGGGCCACGCGCGCGTTGAAGTCGTCGAAGCCGGGGACGACGCGGGCGATGCGGTCGCGGATCGTCGCGTAGTCCTTCTCGAACTCCTCCCAGGGCGTGGCCGATCCGGCGCCGAGCACGCGGCGGGCGAGGCGGGCGACGATGGCGGGCTCGGACAGCAGGTGCCGGCTCGCGGGCTCCAGGCGGCCGCGGGAGGCGTGCACCATGCCCATGGAGTCCTCCACGGTGACGAACTGCTCGCCACTGTCCTGGAGGTCGCGCTCGGTGCGCCCGAGCGTGGGCAGGATCAGGGCGCGGGCACCGGTGACGGCGTGCGAGCGGTTCAGCTTCGTGGAGACGTGGACGGTGAGGGCGGCGCGGCGCATCGCCGCCTCGGTGACGTCGGTGTCGGGCGAGGCGGAGACGAAGTTGCCGCCCATGGCGAAGAAGACCTTGGCCTCGCCGTCGCGCAGGGCGCGGATGGCGCGGACGACGTCGAAGCCGTGCTCGCGCGGCGGCGCGAAGCCGAACTCCTTCTCCAGGGCGTCCAGGAAGGCGGGCGCGGGGCGCTCGAAGATGCCCATGGTGCGGTCGCCCTGCACGTTGCTGTGGCCGCGCACCGGGCAGACGCCCGCGCCGGGGCGGCCGATGTTGCCGCGCAGCAGCAGGAAGTTGACCACTTCGCGGATGGTGGGCACGGAGTGCTTGTGCTGGGTCAGGCCCATCGCCCAGCAGACGACGGTGCGCTTGGAGGCGAGGACCAGCTCCAGGGTGCGCTCGATGTCCGCGCGGGACAGGCCGGTCGCCGTGAGGGTCTCGTCCCAGTCGGCGGCGCGGGCGGCCGCGGCGAACTCCTCGTAGCCGTGCGTGTGTTCGGCGATGAAGGCGTCGTCGGTGGCGCCCGGGGTGTCGAGGACCAGCTTGTTCAGGAGGCGGAAGAGGGCCTGGTCACCGCCGAGCCGGATCTGCAGGAACAGATCGGTGAGGGAGGCGCCCTTGGTGAGGCCCTTGGGCGTCTGCGGGTTCTTGAACTTCTCCAGGCCCGCCTCGGGCAGCGGGTTCACGGAGATGATCCGCGCGCCGCCCGCCTTCGCCTTCTCCAGGGCGGAGAGCATGCGCGGGTGGTTCGTGCCCGGGTTCTGCCCGGCGACGATGATCAGGTCGGCCTTGTAGAGGTCCTCCAGGAGGACGCTGCCCTTGCCGATGCCGATGGTCTCCGTCAGCGCGGACCCGGACGACTCGTGGCACATGTTCGAGCAGTCGGGGAGGTTGTTCGTGCCGAACTCGCGGGCGAACAGTTGGTAGAGGAACGCCGCCTCGTTACTGGTGCGGCCCGAGGTGTAGAAGACCGCCTCGTCCGGGGAGGCGAGCGCGGCCAGCTCCTCGCCGACGATGTCGAAGGCCCGCTCCCACGTCACCGGCTCGTAGCGGTCCGCGCCCTCGGCCAGATACACGGGGTGGGTGAGGCGGCCCTGCTGGCCCAGCCAGTACCCGGAGCGCGTCGCCAGGTCCGCGACCGGGTGCGCGGCGAAGAACTCGGGGGTGACCCGGCGCAGGGTGGCCTCCTCGGAGACCGCCTTCGCGCCGTTCTCGCAGAACTCCGCCGCGTGCCGGTGCTCCGGCTCGGGCCAGGCGCAGCCGGGGCAGTCGAAGCCCTCTTTCTGATTGACGCGCAACAGGGTCAGGGCAGTGCGCTTCACGCCCATCTGCTCGCGGGCGATCTTCAGGGAGTGCCGGACGGCCGGCAGGCCCGCCGCGTGGTGCTGCGGCGCGAGGACCTGCGGTGCGTCCTGAACCGGATCGGACGCGGGTGGCTTGCTGGCCATGGCTGGCTCCCCTTCGAGCTGGTCCTGCGGGCGTGCTGTGCGGTGCCGCGGCGCGGGGGTCGGACGCCGCCGCACCGCTGTGTGAGGTACGTCTCCGATCCTCGCACGTACGACTGACAGGGCCCCCGCCCGGTCCGGGATGGACCGGGCTGTCAGTGGGGCGTGGCAGGATCGGGGACGTGGCAGAGAAAGCAGCAAAGACGGCGAAGACAACCGCGACGAAGGCGACGGGCAGTGGTGCGGGCGGGCGCCCCCGGCTGATGCTCATGGACGGGCACTCGCTGGCGTACCGGGCGTTCTTCGCGCTGCCCGCGGAGAACTTCACGACGGCGACGGGCCAGCCGACGAACGCGATCTACGGGTTCGCCTCGATGCTGGCGAACACGCTGCGCGACGAGGCGCCCACGCACTTCGCGGTGGCGTTCGACGTCTCCCGCAAGACGTGGCGCTCCGCGGAGTTCACCGAGTACAAGGCGAACCGGTCGAAGACCCCGGACGAGTTCAAGGGGCAGGTCGAGCTGATCGGCGAGCTGCTCGACGCGATGCACACCCCGCGCTTCGCCGTCGACGGCTTCGAGGCCGACGACGTGATCGCCACGCTCGCCACCCAGGCCGAGGCGGAGGGCTTCGACGTCCTCATCGTCACCGGCGACCGCGACTCCTTCCAGCTCGTCTCGGACCACGTGACGGTGCTGTACCCGACCAAGGGCGTCTCCGAGCTGACCCGCTTCACCCCGGAGAAGGTCTTCGAGAAGTACGGGCTCACGCCGGCCCAGTACCCGGACTTCGCGGCGCTGCGCGGCGACCCGTCGGACAACCTGCCGGGCATCCCCGGGGTCGGCGAGAAGACCGCGGCGAAGTGGATCAACCAGTTCGGTTCCTTCGCCGACCTGGTCGAGCGCGCCGAGGAGGTCAAGGGCAAGGCGGGGGCGAACCTGCGGGAGCACCTGGAGGCCGTCAAGCTCAACCGCCGGCTCACCGAGATGGTCCGCGACGTCGAGCTGCCCAAGGGCGTCGGCGACCTGGAGCGCACGGCGTACGACCGGACGGCGATCGCGATGATCCTGGACACCCTGGAGATCCGTAACCCGTCGCTGCGCGAGCGGCTGTTCGCCGTGGACCCGGGCGCCGCGGAGGCCCAGGAGGCGCCGGCCGAGCCGGGCGTGGACGTCGACGGGACGGTCCTGGCCACCGGGGAGCTCGCGCCGTGGCTGGCCGAGCACGGCACGGCCGTCCTGGGCCTGGCCTCCGTCGACACGTGGGCGCTGGGGACCGGCTCGGTCACCGAGGTGGCGCTCGCCGCCGCGGGCGGCAAGGCCGCCTGGTTCGACCCCGCCCAGCTCGACGAGGCCGACGAGAAGGCCTTCGCGGCCTGGCTCGCCGACCCGGCCCGGCCGAAGGTGCTGCACAACGCCAAGGGCGCCATGCGGGTCCTCGCCGAGCACGGCTGGAGCGTGGACGGCATCACCATGGACACGGCGCTCGCCGCCTACCTGGTCAAGCCCGGCCGCCGCTCCTTCGCGCTGGACGCGCTCTCCCTTGAGTACCTGGGTCGCGAGCTGGCCCCGGCCGCCGCCGCCGAGGGGCAGCTCGCCTTCGGCAGCGAGGAGGACGACCAGGCCGAGGCCGACGCGCTCATGGTGCAGGCCCGGGCCATCCTCGACCTGGGCGAGGCGTTCGGCGAGCGCCTGAAGGAGGTCGGCGCGGCCGGGCTGCTCACCGACATCGAGCTGCCCACCTCCGCGCTCCTGGCCCGCCTGGAGCGGTTCGGCATCGCCGCCGACCGCCCGCACCTGCAGGAGATGGAGCAGATGTTCGCGGGCGCCGTGCAGCAGGCGGTGCAAGAGGCGCACGCCTCCGTCGGCCACGAGTTCAACCTCGGCTCGCCCAAGCAGCTCCAGGAAGTCTTCTTCGGCGAGCTGGACCTGCCGAAGACGAAGAAGACCAAGACCGGGTACACGACGGACGCCGACGCGCTCGCCTGGCTCGCCGCGCAGACCGACCACGAACTGCCCGCGATCATGCTGCGCCACCGCGAGCAGGCCAAGCTGCGGGTCACCGTCGAGGGCCTGATCAAGACGATCGCGGCGGACGGCCGCATCCACACCACGTTCAACCAGACGGTCGCCGCGACCGGCCGGCTCTCCTCCACCGACCCGAACCTGCAGAACATCCCGGTCCGCACCGACGAGGGCCGGGCGATCCGGCGCGGCTTCGTCGTCGGCGAGGGCTTCGAGTCCCTCATGACGGCGGACTACAGCCAGATCGAACTGCGCGTGATGGCCCACCTGTCGGAGGACGCGGGCCTCCTGGAGGCGTTCAACTCCGGCGAGGACCTGCACACCACGGTCGCCTCCCAGGTGTTCGGCGTCCCCGGGGACGCGGTCGACGCGGAGATGCGCCGCAAGATCAAGGCGATGTCGTACGGGCTCGCCTACGGGCTGTCCGCCTTCGGCCTCTCCGGCCAGCTGAACATCGAGCCGGCGGAGGCGCGGGTCCTGATGGACACGTACTTCGAGCGGTTCGGCGGCGTGCGGGACTATCTGCGCCGGGCGGTCGACGAGGCGCGGGCCACCGGGTACACGGAGACCATGCTGGGCCGCCGCCGGTACCTGCCCGACCTGAACTCGGACAACCGGCAGCGCCGGGAGATGGCCGAGCGGATGGCGCTGAACGCGCCGATCCAGGGCACGGCGGCGGACATCGTGAAGATCGCGATGCTCAACGTCGACCGGGCGCTCACCGAGGCGGGGCTGAAGTCCCGGATGCTGCTCCAGGTCCACGACGAGATCGTCCTGGAGATCGCTCCTGGGGAGGCCCCGGCGGTGGAGGAGCTGGTGCGGCGCGAGATGTCCGGAGCGGTGGCCCTCCGGGCGCCGCTGGATGTGTCCGTGGGGGTGGGGCGGGACTGGGAGTCCGCCGCGCACTAGCCTCCGGCGGGCGCGGGAACCAGGCGGGCCCGAGTCCCGAGCCGCCTGGCTCCGCCCGGTCCCGCCCGGTCCCGCCCGGCGGGGGCTGGCTGCGGTTGTTCTGTGCGGTGCCGGCCGGTGGGGGCTGGTCGCGCAGTTCCCCGCGCCCCTGGCGGGGTGCGGTTGTTTGTGTGGTGCGGGCCCGGTGGGGGCTGGTCGCGCAGTTCCCCGCGCCCCTGGCGGGGTGTGCCCGGGCCCGGGTTCTCGTGGGCGCTGGAGGTCGCGCACGAAGTGCGCATCTCCAGGGGCGCGGGGAACTGCGCGCTCAGCCCCCACCGGGCCCGCGCGCGGGATCGGGACCTGGCGGCTCCGGACGGGCCGTGTTTATAGGGGCGCGGGGAACTGCGCGCTCAGCCCCCACCGGGCCCGCGCGCGGGATCGGGACCTGGCGGCCCCGGACGGGCCGTGTTTTCAGGGGCGCGGGGAACTGCGCGCCAGCCCCACCGCGTACATGAGCAATCGGTGAATAGCGGGCGCGAACAGGTGTCTGGGCGGCAGAAGTTGTCGTAGTGTCGGCGGGGTCCATGCGCTGGGGAGCGCGGGACCCCGGACGTCCCGCCGAGCGGGGACGGACCGGGCAGACCGGTCGGACGGGTTACGGGAGGGGTTCGCAGTATGGCGGCGGTATTCGGCAGGAGGCTGCGCAGGAGCGCGATGACCGCAGCGGTGGCCGCCGCGGCGGTGGCGGCGCTGTCCGCGTCACAGGCCCCGGGCGTGACCGCCCCGCTGCCGGACGGCCAGTCCAGAGCGGACCACGCCCAGGACCCGACGCCCGACGCGGCGACCGGCCCCGACTACTACACGGACCTGCCGCCGCTCGACAGCCCCACCGCGGGGCCCACCGTCTCGCCCGGACCGGGCGGCGGCGGGGACTCCGAGTCGGGCATCCCGGCCACCGTCCTGGACGCGTACAAGAAGGCCGAGGCCGAGCTGGCGGTCAGCAAGCCCGGCTGCAACCTGCCGTGGCAGCTGCTCGCCGCGATCGGCAAGGTCGAGTCCGGCCAGGCCCGCGGCGGGAACGTGGACGCGAACGGTACGACGATCAAGCCGATCCTCGGCCCGGCCCTCAACGGCCAGGGCTTCGCCATGATCAAGGACACCGACGGCGGCACGTACGACGGCGACACCGAGCACGACCGCGCGGTCGGCCCGATGCAGTTCATCCCCTCCACGTGGGAGTGGGCGGGCCGGGACGGCAACGGGGACGGCAAGAAGGACCCGAACAACGTCTACGACGCGGCCCTCGCCGCCGGCCACTACCTGTGCCGGTTCGACTGGGACCTGTCGAACGCGGACGACCTGACCACGGCGATCCTCAGCTACAACAACTCCTCGGAGTACGTCGCCCTCGTCCTGAGGTGGCTGGAGTACTACCGCAAGGGCGTGCACGAGGTCCCGAACGGCACCGGTGTCCTGCCGGCCGGCCCGAGCGGCGGCAACGGCACGAGCGCTCCCGCGAGCCCGAACCCGAGCACGAGCCCCAGCACGACCCCGAGCACGAGCCCCAGCCCCGCCCCGGGCACGACGCCGCCCGGCACGCCCGGCCCGACTCCGCCCCCCGGTGGCACCGGGACGCCGGGCTCCGGCGGCACCGACCCGTCTGACCCGGCTGACCCGTCGGACCCGTCGGACCCGTCGGACCCGTCCGACCCGCCCGCGCCGGCCCCCGCCGAGACCGTCACCAAGCTCGCGGACGCGGGCACCGGGAAGCTGTCCGCCATGGCGGGCGACGCCTTCGGCGAGCGCGTCACGGTGCGCCCGCAGAACGCCAAGGGCAAGGGCGTGGCCAAGGTCAAGGTGCGGTTCACCGTCGAGGGCGGGACGGACGCCCGGTTCACCGGCGGCGCCGCGGCCGCGGTCGTCACCACGAACAGCGCGGGCGTGGCCACCGCTCCGGTGCTCACCGCGGGCGAGAAGACCGGCGACTTCACCGTCCGCGCCACCGTCGTCGGCCGTTCCCTGCCCGCGCTCGACCACACGGCGACCGTCACCGCGCGGGCCGCCGACGCGCTGGCCCGCACCAGCACGAAGGAACTGAGCTGCGTCGCCGGCCAGGAGTTCGCCGACGCCGTCGAGGTGAAGGCGACGTACAAGGGAGCCGTCGCCGACGGTGTCGCCGCGACCGCGACCCTCGTCAAGGCGGCCGACGACCCGGCCGAGGCGGACAAGGGCCCCTACTTCAAGGACGCGGCCGGCAAGCAGGTCCGTACCCTCACCGGGCTCAAGACCGGCGCGGACGGCCTGCTGAAGCTGCCGAAGCTGTACGCGGCCGGCACGGCCGGCACGTTCCTGCTGCGCGTACAGACGACGGGCGGCGCGACGCTCACCGTCGAACTGAAGGTGACGGCGGCCCCGTCCGGCGGCGCCTCCGACGCCCCCTCGGCCTCCGCGAGCCCCTCCGCCTGACCCGCGCAACGACGGAGCCCTCCCGCCCCCAGGGGCCGGAGGGCTCCGTCGTGCGTGCGACCTGTTCTCATCTGCGCCCGGCATTGCTACGGTGCACCGACCCCGAGGCCTGACGCCTCATCAGATTCCGTGTGCCGTCGCAATGCCGGGAGGTCGGACATGCGTGCCTTCGTCGCCGCGGCGATCGGACTCGCCAGCGCCTTCGCCCTCGTCCTCGCCGTGACGGCGATCGGTTCCCCGCCGGGCGAGACGTCCCCGAAACCGCTGCTGACCACCGTCCCCGCCCACCCGTAGCGCGACCGCCGCCGAGGAGGGCCGCCGAGATGCGCCGCAAGGCCAGCCTGATCCTGCTCGCCCTCGCCGTGTTCTGCACGGCGCTGTCCCCGCTGCTGCGCTGGTACGCCTTCCCGCGTCTCGCGAAGGTCCCGGCCGGCCAGTACCAGACGATGGCCCTGGAGGCGAAGGACGCCACCCTCATCGACTACGGCACCATGCGGGCCGAGAAGGTCCCCCGGCTCACCGTCGTGCAGACCCTGAAGGGCAACGTCGAGGAGTCGGAGAAGATCGAGAAGAGCGCCGGGCGCGACGTCGTCGTCTGGGACGGGCTCAGCTACATCGTGGGCCCCGACGGGAAGTTCGTCTCCCAGATCCCCGAGCGCTACATCTTCGACGCCCACAGCCAGGAGCCGGTGCACGCCACCGGGGAGTCCGTCGACGGCGACCGGGTCACGCGCGAGGGCATCGAGTTCAAGTGGCCCTTCCTGACGGAGAAGCGGGACTACCAGTACTTCGACGCGCGCGCCCGCACCACCCGCCCCATCCACTACAAGGGCACCGAGACCTTCCGCGGGGTGCGGGTCTACCGCTTCGAGCAGACCGTGCCGTGGACGAAGGTCCCCTTCCCCAAGAAGCTTCCCGTCGCGGGCATCACCGCGCGGTCCATCGCCGCGACCGGCACGCAGATGTGGTACACGACCGACCGCACGTTCCTGGTCGACCCGACGACCGGCGCCCCCGTCTACGGCGAGGAGAAGCACAAGGAGGAGATGCGCGGCGGCACGCTGCTCGGCGGCAAGGACAAGGTCACCGCGTTCGCCGGGGACGTCAAGATGCGCGAGGACTACATCGAGTCCACCGTCGACCTGGTCACCTCGCAGCGCACCCTCGTGCTGCTGCTCACCTCGTACCTGCCCTGGGGGCTGCTCGCCCTCGGGGTGCTGCTGCTGGCCCTCGCCCTGTGGCTGGAGGCCCGGAGCCGGCGGCCCGCGGACCCGGAAAAGCCCGGGGAGCCGGGGGAGCCTGGGGAGCCGGGAGAGAGGGGCACGCCCGGACCGCGGCCGGTCACCGCCTGAGCCGCGCGTTCGTGAACCGCGTCGGCTCCGCCGCGGCCGGGTCCTGCGGCCACGGATGCTTCGGATAGCGCCCGCGCAGCTCGGCCCGCACCGCCGGATACCCCTGCCGCCAGAAGGAGGCGAGGTCGGCGGTGACCGCGGCGGGCCGCCCGGCGGGGGAGAGCAGATGCACCAGGACCGGCACCCCGGCCACCCGCGGCGTCGCGTCGAGCCCGAACATCTCCTGGAGCTTCACCGCCAGCACCGGCTGCCCGGGATCGGCGTAGTCGACGCGGATCCGCGAACCGCTGGGCACCTCGATGCGCTCCGGCGCCAGTTCGTCGAGGCGCGCCGCGACCCCGCCCGCCCACGGCAGCAGCCGCCGCAGCGCCTGCCCCGCGTCGATCCGCGCCAGGTCCGCCCGGCGCCGGGCCCGGCTCAGCTCCGGCTCCAGCCAGTCGTCCACGCGCGCGTGCAGCCCCGCGTCGCTCACGTCGGGCCACGGCTCTCCGGCGTGCCGGTGCACGAAGGCCAGCCGCTGCCGCAGCGCCTGGGCCTCCCGGTCCCACCGCAGCAGCCCCAGCCCCTCGCGCCGCAACCCCTCCAGCAGGGCGCCGCGTACGAGGGCGGGCGCAGCCTTCCTCAGCGGGCGCACCGCCAGTTCGACGGCGCCGAGCCGGGTCACGTTCCTGGCCACCAACTCCCCGTCGGCCCACGCCACTTCGTCGCCCTCGGCGTACAGCGGCGCGGCCGCCCGGCGCGCGACGTCCTCGTCGACGGCCGCGGCGAGCCGCACGCGCGCGTGCCCGGCCCCCACCGGCCGGTCCGCGACGGCCACGGCGACCCACTCGGCGTGCCGCAGCGCGGAGCCGTCCCCGAGGTCGGCCCGCGTCCCGGACACCATCAGATACGACCCGCCGGACCTGCGGGCGAGACGCTCGGGAAAGGCGAGCGCGGCGACGATCCCGGCGACACGGTCCTCGCCGGCCCCGTCGCGGCTCTGCTCCGTGGGGCGTCCCGCGGGTGTGCCCCCGTCGCCCCCAGTCTCCGTGGAGCGTCCCGCGGGCGCGCCCTCGTCGTGCCCAGCCCCGGTACGCCGTCCCGCGGGTGCGTCCCCGTCGTGCCCAGCTCCGGTACGTCGTCCCGCGGGCGCGGCCCCGTCGCCCCCAGTCTCCGTGGGGCGTCCTGCGGGTGCGCCCTCGTCGTGCCCAGCTCCGGTACGTCTTCCCGCGGGTGCGCCCTCGTCGTGCCCAGCTCCGGTACGTCGTCCCGCGGGCGCGGCCCCGTCGCCCCCAGTCTCCGTGGGGCGTCCCGCGGGCGCGCCCCCGCCGTGCCCAGCCTCGGTACGTCGTCCCGCGGGCGCGGCCCCCTCGTGCCCGGTCTGCGTACGGCGTCCCGCGGTTGCGGCCGCCCCCTCGTGCTCGCCCTCCGTACGGCGTCCCGCCGGTCCGGCGCTCTCCACCAGGCCCGTCAGGCGCCGCGTCTCCTGGCGCCACCGGGCGCCGTAGGCGTCGCCCCCGCGCCGGGCCGCCCGCAGCGCGCCCGCGAGGTCGTCGCCGTACTCCCGCGGCGGCTCCTCGCTGAGCAGGGCGACCGCCTCCGCCGCGCGCCGGGCGCCCACCACGGGCGCCGCGTCGAGCAGGGCCCGGCCCAGCCGGGGATGCAGGCCGAGCCGGGCCAGCCGGGTGCCGCGCTCCGTGGCCCGCCCGGTGTCCGGCTCCACCGCGCCGACCGCGACGAGGACCTCGCGCGCGGCCGCCATCGCGCCGCCGGGCGGCGCGTCGAGCAGGGCCAGGCCCGCGGCCCCCGGATCACCCCAGCAGGCCGCCTGGAGCGCGAACGCCGTCAGGTCGGCCACCTTGATCTCCGGCGCGGGGAACCGCGGAAGGCGCCCGTCCTCCGCCTCGTCCCAGCACCGGTACACCGCCCCGGGGGCCTGCCGTCCGGCCCGGCCCGCGCGCTGCGCCCCGGTCGCGCGCGAGGCCCGTACCGTCGTCAGCGCGCTGAGCCCGCGCGCGTGGTCCACCCGCGGCTCGCGGGCGAGACCCGCGTCCACCACGACCCGCACCCCGGGCACCGTCAGGGACGACTCCGCGACCGCCGTCGCGAGCACCACCCGCCGCCGCGCCCCGGCCGTGAGCACCGCGTCCTGCACCGCGGCGGGCGCCCGCCCGTGCACCTGGAGCACGTCCACGTCGCCGAGTCCGCCCAACTGCCCCGCCACCCGCGCGATCTCGCCGACGCCCGGCAGGAAGCACAGCACGTCCCCGGCCCGCTCCGCGAGCGCCCGCCGCACGGTCGCCGCCACGTGCGTCAGCAGCGCCGGGTCCACGCGCGTCCCGTGCGGCGGCCGCACCGGACGCGCGGGCGGCGCCCAGACGACGTCGACGGGATGGGAGACGCCGGCGGCCTCGACGACCGGGACGCCCCCGAGCAGCGCCGCCCACCCCGCGGCGTCCGTCGTCGCCGACGCCGCGACCAGCCGCAGCTCCGGCCGCAGCGCCTCTCGTACGTCGCACAGGAACGCCGCGACGGTGTCCGCGTCCAGGTGCCGCTCGTGCACCTCGTCGAGCATGACGGCGTCGATGCCGGGCAGCTCCTGGTCCCGCTGGAGGCGTTGCAGCAGCACGCCGGTGGTGACGACCTCCACGCGGGTGCGGGGCCCGACGACCCGCTCGCCGCGCACCGTGTAGCCGACGCGCTCCCCGGCCCGCTCGCCCAGGAGCCACGCCATCCGCCGGGCCGCGGCCCGCGCGGCGATCCGGCGCGGCTCGGCGACGACGACCCGGCGCGCGGGAGCGCCGTCCTCCAGGAGCCCGGCGAGCACCAGCGGGACGAGTGTCGTCTTGCCGGTGCCCGGCGGCGCGACGAGCACGGCCGCCCCGCCCCCGTCGAGCGCGTCGCGCAGCGCGGGCAGGGCGGTCCGTACGGGCAGCTGGTCGAGGAGGTCGGCGCGGATCATCCGCTCAGTCTCCAGCACCTCCGGCGGGCGCGGTGTCCCGCTCGCAGACGAAGATCGTCGAACCGGGGATCAGGTTCCCGCGCAGCGGGGACCAGCCGCCCCACTCCTGGGTGTTCCAGGCCGGCCACTCCGGCTCCACGACGTCCCGCAGCCGGAAGCCGCCCGCCACGACCGCCCGGACCCAGTCCCCGACCGTGCGGTGGTGCTCCACGTAGACGGCGCGCCCTTCCTCGTCCTGCTCCACATAAGGGGTGCGGTCGAAGTAGGAGGCGGAGACGGTCAGCCCCTCCGGGCCGGGCTCGTCGGGGAAGGCCCAGCGGATCGGGTGCGTCACCGAGAAGACGAACCGGCCGCCGGGCCGCAGCACCCGGCGCACCTCGCGCAGTACCCGTACGGGATCGGCGACGAAGGGGAGCGCCCCGTAGGCGGAGCACGCCAGGTCGAAGGAGGCGTCCAGGAAGGGCAGCGCCCCGGCGTCCGCCTCGACCAGCGGCACCTTGCCGCCGCCGATGCGCATCGCGTGCTGGAGCTGGCGGTGCGAGAGGTCGAGGGCGACGGGCCGCGCGTCCTGGGCGGCGAGCCAGCGCGAGCACTGGGCCGCGCCCGCGCCGATCTCCAGGACGTCCTTGCCGGCCAGCTCCTCGGCCGGGCCGAGGAGTTCGGCCTCCACCTCGTCCAGGCCCTCGGGGCCCCAGACGAACCGGTCGTCCCCGAGGAACGTGCCGTGCTCGACCTGGTAGTCGTCCGCGTTCCGGTCCCACCAGCCGCGGTTGGCCCGCGAACTCTCCGTGGTCCCCGCGTCGCGCCGGGTGGCCGTCGACTCGTCGTCCACCGACGACGCCGACGGGTGCGCCTGCGCGCGCGCTTCCATTGGTCCGGGCTCTTGGATGATGGGCTCCCTCGTCGTACTCTTCCGTCCAACGCCGCGACAGGAGGGCGTCCACGGCGGGCGCTGCGCCCCTCGTAGCCTCGTGCGACAGGTTTTGTGCCGGGTATGCGGCGTTCGCCCCGGGTGTGCGCCTTCGCGACATTGACCCTGCCCGGCAGCCCCCGTATGCTACAAGTTGCGCTGCGGGCCTGCGCACCTCAGACATAGCAGGCTGTGCTCGCATCTGTTGCATGTCCCCTCGGTTGTCGAGGCGCCACCACGGTTGTGGAGATCACGACCAGGGATTCGGCGCTTCCAAGGCTGTCCGGCTTCTTCGGTGCGAAACAGGCTCCCGGCGTAGCAGTACCTACGACTTCAATGTCCGCCGGAGCCCTTTCCCACATGACGAGCAGCACCGAGACCACCGCCACCACCCCGCAGGTTGCGGTCAACGACATCGGTAACGAGGAAGCTTTCCTCGCCGCCATCGACGAGACGATCAAGTACTTCAACGATGGCGACATCGTCGACGGCGTCATCGTCAAGGTTGACCGGGACGAGGTCCTCCTCGACATCGGTTACAAGACCGAAGGTGTCATCCCGAGCCGCGAGCTCTCGATCAAGCACGACGTCGACCCGAACGAGGTCGTCGCGGTCGGCGACGAGATCGAGGCCCTGGTTCTCCAGAAGGAGGACAAGGAAGGCCGCCTGATCCTCTCGAAGAAGCGCGCGCAGTACGAGCGTGCGTGGGGCACCATCGAGAAGATCAAGGAAGAGGACGGCATCGTCACCGGTACCGTCATCGAGGTCGTCAAGGGTGGTCTCATCCTCGACATCGGCCTCCGTGGCTTCCTGCCGGCCTCCCTCGTCGAGATGCGCCGCGTCCGCGACCTCCAGCCCTACGTGGGCAAGGAGCTCGAGGCGAAGATCATCGAGCTGGACAAGAACCGCAACAACGTGGTCCTGTCCCGCCGTGCCTGGCTCGAGCAGACCCAGTCCGAGGTCCGCCAGACGTTCCTCACGACCCTCCAGAAGGGTCAGGTCCGCTCCGGCGTCGTGTCCTCCATCGTCAACTTCGGTGCCTTCGTGGACCTGGGTGGCGTCGACGGTCTGGTGCACGTCTCCGAGCTGTCCTGGAAGCACATCGACCACCCGTCCGAGGTTGTCGAGGTCGGCCAGGAAGTCACCGTCGAGGTCCTCGACGTGGACATGGACCGCGAGCGTGTCTCCCTGTCGCTGAAGGCGACGCAGGAAGACCCGTGGCAGCAGTTCGCCCGCACCCACCAGATCGGCCAGGTCGTGCCCGGCAAGGTCACGAAGCTGGTTCCGTTCGGTGCGTTCGTCCGCGTGGACGAGGGCATCGAGGGTCTGGTGCACATCTCCGAGCTGGCCGAGCGCCACGTGGAGATCCCGGAGCAGGTCGTCCAGGTCAACGACGAGATCTTCGTCAAGGTCATCGACATCGACCTCGAGCGTCGTCGCATCAGCCTCTCGCTGAAGCAGGCCAACGAGGCCTTCGGCGCCGACCCGTCGGCCGTCGAGTTCGACCCGACCCTGTACGGCATGGCCGCGTCCTACGACGACCAGGGCAACTACATCTACCCCGAGGGCTTCGACCCCGAGACGAACGACTGGCTCGAGGGCTTCGAGACCCAGCGCGAGGCTTGGGAGGGCCAGTACGCCGAGGCGCAGCAGCGCTTCGAGCAGCACCAGGCCCAGGTCATCAAGAGCCGCGAGGCGGACGCCCAGGCCGAGGCCGAGGGCGCTTCCACCACGGGTGCGGCTCCGGTCGCCGCCGGTGGCAGCGGCGGCGGTGGCGGTTCGTACTCCTCGGAGTCGGACGACAACTCCGGCGCGCTCGCCTCGGACGAGGCGCTCGCCGCGCTTCGCGAGAAGCTTGCGGGCGGCCAGAGCTGAATCGCTCTGCGCTAGCAGGTAGTTGAGCAGTGGGTCCGCACCTTTTGGTGCGGGCCCACTGTTTTTTTGCGCTCTCGCGCCGTGGGGGTTCTTCGTCGGTCGCGGGTGCGCGTGGTGCGTGGTTGCTCGCGCCGTTCCCCGCGCCCCTGGCGGGGCCCTTCGCATGCCCCTCTCCACGGGTGGCGGGAATGTGGGGGCCCTCTTCGGCGTTCTTCCGATGAACACGAGGAGGAGCGGTCACAGTGCTTGATGCGCAGGATCTGTACACATGGGAGCCGAAGGGCCTCGCCGTAGTGGACATGGCGCTCGCCCAGGAGTCCGCCGGCCTTGTCATGCTCTACCACTTCGACGGGTACATCGACGCGGGTGAGACCGGCGACCAGATCGTCGACCGGCTGCTCGACTCGCTGCCCCACCAGGTCGTGGCCCGCTTCGACCACGACCGCCTGGTCGACTACCGGGCCCGGCGTCCGCTGCTCACCTTCAAGGGTGACCGCTGGAGCGCCTACGAAGTGCCCTCGCTGGAGGTGCGGCTCGTCCAGGACGCCACCGGCGCCCCCTTCCTGCTCCTCGCGGGGCCCGAGCCGGACGTCGAGTGGGAGCGGTTCGCGGCCGCCGTGCAGCAGATCGTGGAGCGGCTCGGCGTGCGCCTCGCGGTGAACTTCCACGGCATCCCGATGGGCGTCCCGCACACCCGCCCCGTCGGCCTGACCCCGCACGGCAACCGCACCGAGCTGGTCCCCGGCCACCGCAGCCCGTTCGACGAGGCGCAGGTGCCCGGCAGCGCCGAGGCGCTGGTGGAGTACCGGCTGATGGAGGCCGGGTTCGACGTCCTCGGTGTCGCCGCGCACGTCCCGCACTACATCGCGCGCTCCGCCTACCCCGACGCCGCGCTCACCGTCCTGGAGGCGATCACCGCAGCGACCGGGCTCGTCCTGCCCGGCATCGCCCACGGACTGCGGACCGAGGCGCACCGGACCCAGACGGAGATCGACCGGCAGATCCAGGAGGGCGACGAGGAGCTGGTCGCGCTCGTACAGGGTCTTGAGCACCAGTACGACGCGGCCGCGGGCGCCGAGTCCCGGGGGAACATGCTGGCCGAACCGGTGGAGATTCCCTCCGCCGACGAGATCGGCCTGGAGTTCGAGAAGTTCCTGGCCGAGCGCGAAGGCGACCTCTGACCGGCCCGGCGCCGGGCCGCACCGCTCCCGCCGGGCAGGCCCTAAGCTTTCGCTCATGCTGAAGGTGGGGTTGACCGGCGGAATCGGCGCCGGAAAGAGCGAGGTGTCCCGGCTGCTCGTGGAGCGCGGGGCGGTCCTGATCGACGCCGACCGGATCGCGCGCGAGGTGGTCGAACCCGGCACGCCGGGGCTGGCCGCCGTCGTCGACGCGTTCGGCCGCTCCGTCCTCACCCCGCAGGGCACGCTCGACCGGCCGCGGCTCGGCTCGATCGTCTTCTCCGACGCCGACGAACTGGCCCGGCTGAACGCCATCGTGCACCCCCTGGTCGGGGCCCGCTCCGCCGAGCTGGAGGCCACCGCGGGGCCCGGCTCCGTCGTCGTCCACGACGTACCGCTGCTCACCGAGAACGGGCTCGCTCCCCTGTACGACCTGGTGGTCGTCGTCGACACCAGTCCCGGCACCCAGCTCGACCGGCTGATCCGCACGCGCGGCATGAGCGAGGAGGACGCGCGGGCCCGGATGGCCGCCCAGGCCACCCGGGACGAGCGCCGCGCGATCGCCGACGTCGTGATCGACAACGACGTGCCGCTGGAGCGGCTCACGGAACAGGTCGACGCGCTCTGGGCCGACCTGGTCCGCCGGGCGGGCGCCCCGGCCTGATCCGCGTCGGCGGCGCGGGTGTTCCGCGCGCGGGCCGCGGGCAGGAATAGCCCTCCCGGTCCCCGGCGTTGACCTGAGCGACCGGCCGGCACCCGAAGGGAGTTCACCGTGCCCGACGCCACCCCGGAGACGCACGTCATCGACTACCGCGCGGCCGAGCAGCTGCTCGCGGCGCGGGACCCGCGCGGCGCGGTGAAGCTGCTGGACGACGTCATCGCGGCCCACCCCGAGAACACGGCGGCGCGGCTGCTCAGGGCCCGCGCCTTCTTCGCCGCGGCCCAACTGCGCGCGGCGGAGCTGGAGTTCTCCATCGTCCTGGAGCGCGAGCCGGACAACGCGTTCGCGCACTTCGCCCTCGCGCGGACCTACGAGCGGTGGTCGCGCCCGCAGCAGGCCCGCCGCCACTTCCGGCTCGCCGCGGCGCTCGACCCGCAGCCGGAGTACCTGGCGGCGGCGCGCTTCGACGACTGACCCTGCCCCGCGACGGTCAGGGCACCCTTCGGTACGGTGGGACGTCGCGGCCGGGCTGGTAGTGCGGCCCCTGACGGAGGTGGCGCGCGATCACGGCGACGTCGACCGTCGTGACCAGCCACAGCACCCCACAGGCCAGCGCCCACCACGGGCGGTGCGCCAGCAGGAAGGCGACGGTCCCGAAGACCGCCCAGACGAGGCCGAACAGGGCCAGGCCCAGCCGCAACCGCAGGGGACTGCGTGCGGTGACCGGCTCGTCACCGGTCCGTACCGGATGCGCCAGATGCATGGTCACCATCCCCTCAGGACGAAGAGGCTCCCCCTCCAGGGTGCCACGAGCGAAGGAGCGGGAGTGCTGGACGTACTGAGGGCCGACGCGGCGTGCGCCGACTGGCTGGCGGCGCTGGAGAACCCGGCGATACCCCGGCTCTCCGTGGAGCTGCCCGACGCGGTCGACCTGCCCGACGTCCTGCTCGACCTCGCCGTGCCGCACGAGGACGTCAACGCGCTGGTGCGGCTGCGCGACGAGCTGCTGGCCGCGCCCGGGCTGCCGGCGCTGCTGGAGCGGGCGGTCAGCGGCCTGCTGTGGCGTCTGGGGGAGCCCGGGCACGGCACCGGCCTGCCCGAGTTCCCGGCGGCGACCGGGGCGCTGGGCCGCTGCTTCGCCGTGTTCGTGTTCGTCGCCGCGCTGCCGCACACCCGGGCCCACCACCGCGCCCACGGCATCCCCGACGACGTCGCGCGGCGCACCCTCGCCGACCTCGGCCGCAACCTCGCCGTGCACCGCAGGCGCTTCGGCACGACCGGGCTGCTCGTGCCGTGGTGGCCGACCCGGCACTTCCGCGGCGAGCTGTTCCAGCTGGGCCGGCTGCAGTTCGAGCGGTACCGGCTCGGGCGGGGGACCGCGCGGCGGCTGGCGGCGGCGGGCGCCGCGACCGCCCCCGGCGAGGCGGTGCTCGGCGTGCACATCCCCGACTTCCACGGCCCCCTGTCGGCAGAGGCGTGCGACGACTCGCTCGCGCGGGCGCGGACGTTCTTCGCGCGGCACTTCCCGGCGGAGGCGGCCGGGGTCGCGGTGTGCCAGTCCTGGCTGCTCGACCCGCAGTTGAAGCAGTACCTGCCGGCCGGCTCCAACATCGTCCGCTTCCAGGACCGCTTCGTCCTCGCGGACGCGGACGAGGGGCCGCAGGACGACATGCCGCTCGTGTTCGTCTTCGGCGGCACCGAGACGCCCCGCGAGCAGCTGCCGCGCCGGACGGGCGTGCAGCGCGCCGTCCTGGACCACTTGGACGCGGGCGGGCACTGGTACGTGCGGGACGGCTGGTTCCGGATGTGAGGCCGGGCCCCGGGGAACGGAACGGTGGGGCCGCACGTTCCCTGGGCATGAGCCTTGAGATGCGTACGGGACACGAGGGGACCGGGCCCGGGGCGATCACGCCTGACGGCTGTGCCGTGGAGCTGTACTCGAGACTGCCCGTCGAGCGCGAGCCGGAGATCATCGCGGGCGCCGTGCCCGCCGGTGCCTCCGTGCTCGAACTCGGCTGCGGGGTGGGCCGGGTGACACATGCTCTGGTGGAGCGCGGCTTTCGCGTCACGGCGGTGGACGAGTCCGTGGAGATGCTGGAGCGGGTGCGGGGCGCGCGCACCGTGGCGAGCACCATCGAGGGGCTCGACCTCGGTGAGAAGTTCGACGTGGTGACGCTCGGGTCGATCCTGGTCAACGCCGGGGAGGCGGGGCTGGGGCGCGCCCTGCTCGACACGTGCCGGCGCCATGTCGCCGACGACGGCTGCGTGTTGATCGAGCGGGAGCGGGACGGCGTCCACACCGGCCTGCCGCGCGAGCACGTCCTGCCGGACGGAGCCGTCATCCGCAAGCTCTCCTCGGAGCCGGTCGGGGACGGGGTGCGCTCGGTGAAGGTCGAGTACGACTTTCCGGACGCCGTGTGGACCCAGACGTACACGGTCCGCCCGATGACGGTGGAGGTGTTCGAACAGGGCCTCGCGGCGGCCGGGTTGAAGGTCGACCGGTACCTGACGGAGGACAGCAGCTGGGTGCGGGCGGTCCCCGCCTGAGCGGTGGGAGGGCGGACCCGGAAGCGCGATGAGTTCCGGCGGTGGGGGCGGTCTTATCCGGTGACAGTGACCGACCGCTCGCTCCCACCGCTCAGGAGACCGCCATGACGCACCTCGCCGCCACCACCGGCACCGCCGCCACCACCGCCGCCACCACCGGCACCGCCGCTGCCGTCCCCGCCCGTTCCCGGCGCGCCCGGATCGCGCTGCGCACGACCGCGATCCTGCTCGCCGCGTTCTTCGGGCTCGCGAGCGGGCTGCCCAAGCTCTTCGCCGCTCCGGCCGCGGTGGAGGCGTTCGACTCCATCGGGTGGGGTGCGCCGGGCATGTACGCGATCGGGGCGCTCGAAGTCGCGGGCGCCGTCGGCCTGGTGGTGCCTCTCCTCGCCGGCCTGGCACCCATCGGGCTCGGCGCGCTCATGGTCGGCGCGTGCGCCATGCAGATCGTCGTCTTCGACGGGGAGAACGCGGCGACGCCGTTGATTCTGCTGGTCCCGCTCGCCGTCCTGGCCCGGGCCCACCGGAACCGCAACCGGGACCTGGTCTCCCTGCTGCGCAGGCGGCCCGCCGCCTGACGGTGCCCCGCCCCCCGCCTCCGCCCGGCTGAGGCTCACCCGGGGTGAGCCTCGGCTCAGCGGTGTCCTGTCAGTGCCGGCCCGGCTCCTGTTCCTGCCCCGGGCCCTGCCCGAAGACGCCCCGCAGGCGTTCCAGTTCGCGCCGGTCCCGTTTCGTCGGGCGGCCGGTGCCGCGGTCGCGGACCCCGGCCGGGGCGATCGCGGCGCGCGGCGGGGGCGGCGGTGAGTTGTCCACGTACGTCTCGGCCGCGACGGGGGGTCCGACCCGCTTGCGGATCAGCCGCTTGACCACGACGAGCCGCTCGCGCCCGCCGGGCTGACGCAGCTGCACCTCGTCCCCGACGCGCAGCGCGTACGCCGGTTTCACGCCGGCCCCGTTGACCTTCACATGGCCGCCCTTGCAGGCCGCCGCGCCCGCCGAGCGGGTCTTGACCAGGCGTACCGCCCAGATCCAGCTGTCCACCCGTACGCTTTCGCCGCCCGGCGGGGTGCTCGGTGCGCCTGATGTCTCCGCTGCCATGTGTCGACCTTAGAGCGTGGGGTCGAACGCGGGCCAGGGCGTATCGCTGCGCGGGGTGCGGTGCGGGGTGCGGTTCGGCTGTCCCGCCGTGGGGGCTGGTCGCGCAGTTCCCCGCGCCCCCGAAAAGGCGCACTGCGTGCGCGCCCGTTTTCGACCGCGGGCCCGGTGGGGGCTGGTCGCGCCGTTCCCCGCGCCCCTTAAAGGCGCACTGCGTGCGCTCCTGTTTGTCTGCACATCCGGTGGGGGCTGGTCGCGCCGTTCCCCGCGCCCCTGAGATGCGCACTGCGTGCGCCATCTCATCGGGCTTCTGGAGGCGGCGGCGAAGCCGCACGCCTTCAGGGGCGCGGGGAACTGCGCGCTCAGCCCCCACCGGACGACAGCCGGGCAGCGGCCCGTGAGGGGCGCGGGGAACTGCGCGACCAGCCCCCACCGGGCGGCAGCCGGGATGCCACATCCAGGGGCACGGCACCACCCGCCCCCGGCGAGCCCCACCCCATCGCTCACCCGCAACACGGATAATCCGGTCGAACCACCCGTACCCGACAGCGAGGGACGCCCCGCCATGGCCGCGATGGAGCCGGACAGAGACCGGAACGAGCCCCCCGCCGGAGGCGACCCGCACACCGAGGCCGACCGCCTCATGCCCGGCCTCCGCGCCGACCTGGAGCGGCTCGCCGCCATCCCCTCGGTCGCCTTCCCGGGCTTCCCGGCCGAGCCGGTGCTCCGCGCCCACGACCTGCTCGTCGAGCTGCTCCACGACGCGGGCGTGGAGCACGTGGAGCGCATCGACCTGCCCGACACGGCGCCGGTGATCTTCGGTGAGATCCCGCCGCCGACCCCGGACGCCCCGACCGTGCTGCTCTACTCCCACTACGACGTGCAGCCCGCCGGCGACGAGAGCCTGTGGCGCTCGCCGCCGTTCGAGCCGACGCCGGTCACGGAGGGCGGGGAGAGCGGGCTGCGCGCCCGCGGCATCGCCGACGACAAGGCGAACGTCATCGCGCACCTGGGCATGCTCCGCGCCTTCCAGGGACGCCCGCCCGTCGGCGTGAAGATCGTCTTCGAGGGTCAGGAGGAGTACGGCAGCGCCTTCGACACGTATCCGCCGACCGACCCCGAGCGGTTCGCCTGCGACGCCATGGTCATCGCCGACCTGGGCAACCTGCGCCCCGGCACCCCGACGCTCACCACCGGGCTGCGCGGCGCCGCCGAGGTCGTCGTCGAGGTCCGCACGCTGCACGAGCCCCGCCACAGCGGCGAGTTCGGCGGCGCCGCCCCCGACGCGCTGCTCGTCCTGGTCAAGGCGCTGTCCACCCTGCACGACGTGCACGGCGACGTCGCCGTGGCGGGGCTGCGCCGCGAGGAGTGGACCGGCACGAGCTTCACCGAGGACGAGTTCCGCGACCTCGCCGGCGTCGGGGAGGGCCTCCCGCTCCTCGGCAGCGGCACCCTCGGCGAACGGCTGTGGAGCGGCCCCGCGATCACCGTCATCGGCCTCGACGCACCCACCGTCGAGCACGCCGCGTCGGCCGTCGTCCCCTACGCCCGCGCCAAACTGAACCTGCGCTTCCACCCCCGCCAGGACCCGCACGAGGCGCAGGCCGCACTCGTCGGCCACCTCGCGTCGCTCCGCCCGTTCGGCGTCCCGCTCACGGTGACGCCCGGCGACACGGGACCCGGCTACGAGGCGGCGACCGGCGGCCCCGCCTACCGCGCCGCCCGCGCCGCGCTCCGCGAGGCCTGGGGCACCGAGGCCTCGTACGTCGCGACCGGCGGCTCCATCCCGCTGGTCAACGGTCTCGCCCAGGCCGCGCCCGACGCCGAGGTCCTCCTCTTCGGCGCGCAGGACAGCATGTGCAACCTGCACGCCCCGAACGAACGCGTCCTCCTCTCCGAACTGCGCGCCACCGTCGTCGCGATGTGCGCGTTCGTCCGCGCGTACGCGGCCGGCTCCGGCGCCGGGCAGGCGTCATGAGCACGGCGACGGACGCCCCGGAGCGGCAGCACGAGCCGCCGCGGAAGAAGAAGTTCGTCTTCCCCAGCGCCCTGACCGTCCTCGCCGTCGTCACCGTCGCGGTCTGGCTGCTCGCCTTCCTCATCCCCTCGGGCCAGTACGACCGGGGCGAGGACGGGGCCCCGGTCGAGGGCACGTACCACCGCGTCGGCTCGGGCCAGTCCTTCGTGGACCACCTCGACGACCTGTTCCTCTCCCCGGTCAACGGCCTCTACGGCATCCAGGACCCCAAGACCTCCCTGGTCGCCCCGGACAACTCCGGTGACCTGTACGGCAGCGCGGGCGTCTTCCTCTTCGTGCTCGCCATCGGCGCCTTCATCACCGTCGTCTTCGCCACCGGCGCCCTGGACCGCGGCATCGGCCGCCTCGCCCACCGGCTGCGCGAGCGCGGCGCCCTGCTCATCGCCGGGGTCATGGTGGTCTTCTCCGTCCTCGGCACCGTCGAGGGGTTCGCGGAGGAGACCCTCGGGTTCTACGGCCTGATCGTGCCGCTGATGCTCGCGCTCGGCTACGACCGGATGACGGCCGTCGGCGCGATCATCCTGGGCGCGGGGGTCGGCGTGCTCTGCTCGACGGTCAACCCGTTCGCCACCGGCGTCGCCTCGTCCGCCGCGGACATCTCCCTCGGCGACGGCATCGCCCTGCGGTTCGTGATGTGGATCGTGCTGACCGCGGTCACGGTCGGCTATGTCATCCGCTACGCCAAGCGCGTCCAGAAGAACCCCGACCGCTCGCTCTCCGGGTTCCTGCCGGGCGACAGGGACCAGGACAAGGCGTCGGCGGACGCGGCCGAGGTCCCCGAGCTGACCGGGCTGCACAAGGCCGTCCTCGTCGTCACCGCACTCGTCTTCGCCTTCATGATCTTCTCGGTGGTGCCGTGGGCGAGCGCGCTGACCGGCAAGGCCGACGCGACTCCCTACGGCTTCGAGCTCGGGTGGTCCTTCCCGCAGCTGGCGGCGCTCTTCCTGTGCGCGGCGGTGCTCGTCGGCCTCGTCGCGCGGATGGGGGAGCAGAAGCTCAGCGCGACGATCATCCAGGGCGCCGCCGACTTCGTCTCCCCGGCGCTCGTCATCCTGCTGGCCCGCGGCGTCACCGTGATCATGAACAACTCGAAGATCACCGACACGGTGCTGCACGCCATCGAAGGCGTCGTCAAAGGCACCTCGTCCGGCATCTTCGCCATCATCGTCTTCGCCGTGAACCTGCCGCTGGCCTTCCTCATCCCGTCCACCTCCGGGCACGCCACCCTCGCCATGCCGATCCTCGCGCCGCTCGCCGACTTCGCGGGCGTCTCGCGCGCCGTCGTCGTCACCGCGTGGCAGGCGGCCAGCGGCTGGATGAACCTGTGGGTGCCGACGACCGCCGTCACCATCGGCGGCGTCGCCCTCGCCAAGGTCGGCTACGACCGGTACCTGCGGTTCGTGTGGCCGCTGCTCGCCCTGCTGTTCCTCCTCATCTGCGGGTTCGTCGCGCTGGGCGCCGCGTTCACGTGAGCCGCGGCCGGAGCCGTAGGGTCGGGAGGATGCACGAAGGACCCGAGCGACCCGACGGACCCGGCCGACCCGGCCCCCTCCACGCACCGGACGCGCTCGGCGCGCTCGACGAGCGGGTCACGCACTGCCGGGCCTGCCCGCGCCTCGTCGCCTGGCGCGAGGAGGTCGCGCGCACCAAGCGGGCGGCCTTCGCCGACGAGCCCTACTGGGGCAGGCCCGTGCCCGGCTTCGGCCCGCACGACGCGTCCCTGCTCGTCGTGGGCCTCGCGCCCGCCGCGCACGGCGGCAACCGCACCGGCCGGATGTTCACGGGCGACCGCTCCGGCGAGGTGCTGTACCGGGCGATGTACGACGTCGGGCTCGCGTCCCGTCCCGACGCGGTCTCCCTCGACGACGGCCTCACCCTGCACGGGGTGCGCATCACCTCGCCGGTGCACTGCGCGCCGCCCGAGAACAAGCCGACGACGACCGAGCGCGACACCTGCCGCCCCTGGCTGGTACGGGAACTGGAACTGCTGCGCCCCACCCTGCGCGCCGTCATCGTGCTCGGCGGGTTCGGCTGGCAGGCCGCGCTGCCCGCGTTCACCGCGGCCGGCTGGACCGTACCGCGCCCGCGGCCCGCCTTCGCGCACGGCGCCCGCGTCGACCTCGGCGGCCTCGCGCTCTTCGGCTGCTACCACGTCAGCCAGCGCAACACCTTCACCGGCCGCCTCACCCCCGCCATGCTCCGCGGCGTCCTGCGCACCGCCGCACTTGCAGCCGGCCTTGATGTGTCACCGTTCGGAGCAACAGATCTGGAACCACCCCCTCCGCCTTCCTAGCCTGAAAAGGGTGACGACACCTTCTGCGCCGAAGACGCCCTCCACACCGGCCCCGGCCCCGCAGACGGGCGGCCACCCCCCGGCGGCGGCCTACCGCAACCTCATCGTGGCCACGATCGGCTTCGCGCTGACCTTCTGGGCCTGGAACCTGATCGCGCCCCTCGCGGGGGTCTTCGGCTCGGACCTGAAGCTCAGCTCGTTCGCCCAGTCGTTCCTCGTCGCGGTCCCCGTCCTCGTCGGCTCGCTCGGCCGCATCCCGGTCGGCGCGCTCACCGACCGCTACGGCGCCCGGCTGCTGTTCCCGCTGATCTCGGCGCTCACCATCGTCCCGGTGCTGCTGGTGATTCCGGCCCGGCACAACTTCGGCGCGATGATCGCCGTCGCCTTCCTGCTCGGCCTCGGCGGCACCACCTTCGCCATCGGCATCCCGCTGGTGAACTCCTGGTTCCCGCCCGCGCACCGGGGCCTGGCGCTCGGCATCTTCGGCATGGGCATGGGCGGCGTCGCCCTCTCCGGCTACTTCACGCCGCGCATGGCCAAGCACGGCGAGAACCTGCCGTTCCTCGTCGTCGCCATCGCCCTCGCCGTCTACGCGGTGATCGCGGCGGTCCTCATCACCGACCACCCGGACCGCACGATCCCCACGACGTCCCTCGGCACCCGGCTCGGCGCGGCCGGCAAGCTCCGCGTCACCTGGGAGCTGTCGGCGCTCTACGCGATCGGCTTCGGCGGCATCGTCGCCTTCGGCGTCTACCTGCCCACCTACCTGAAGACCTGGTACGAGCTGAGCCCCACCGACGCGGGCACCAAGGCGGCCGGCTTCGCGCTCGTCACCGTGGTCTTCCGGCCCGTCGGCGGCTGGCTCTCCGACCGCGTCCACCCGGCCACCGTCACCGCGTGCGCGCTCGCCCTCGTCGCCGTCTTCGCCATCCTCCAGGCCTTCGACCCCACCCTGAACCCGATGGGCACGATCTGCTTCCTGCTGATGGCGGCCGGCCTCGGCACCGCGAGCGGCAGCGTCTTCGCCCTCGTCTCCCAGGTCACCCCGCAGCCCCAGGTCGGCTCGGTGACCGGCATCGTCGGCGCGATGGGCGGCCTCGGCGGCTTCGTCCCGCCGCTGGTCATGGGCGCGATCTACAGCGCCAAGGGCTCGTACTCCATCGGCTTCATGCTCCTGTCCGACCTCGCGCTCGCCGGCTGCGTCTACGCCTACGGACGGATGCGCAGCGCCCGG
Organism: Streptomyces sp. NPDC049813; assembly: GCF_044465085.1. Lineage (NCBI taxonomy): Bacteria > Bacillati > Actinomycetota > Actinomycetes > Kitasatosporales > Streptomycetaceae > Streptomyces > Streptomyces sp. NPDC049813. The sequence goes on from NZ_JBITLI010000016.1 coordinate 46,832, forward strand.
GCGGAGTAGCCCCGTAGGGTCGCCGGATGCCCCTGTATCCGGAGATCGAACCGTACGACCACGGCCACCTGGATGTCGCCGACGGCCACCGCATCCACTGGGAGACCTGCGGCAACCCGGACGGCAAGCCCGCCGTCGTCCTGCACGGCGGGCCCGGCTCCGGCGCCTCGCCCTTCATGCGGCGCCTCTTCGACCCCGAGCGCTACCGGATCGTCCTGCTCGACCAGCGCGGCGCGGGCCGCTCCACGCCGTCGTCGGCCGCGTACGGCACCGACATGAGCGGCAACACGCTGCCGCACCTCATCGCCGACCTGGAGCGGCTCCGCACCCACCTCGGCATCGACCGCTGGCTGGTGTGGGGCGTCTCCTTCGGTTCGGTGCTCGGCCTGCGCTACGCCCAGACGCACCGCGACCGCGTCACCGAACTGGTGCTGACGGGCCTGGCCACCGGCAGTCGCGCGGAGGTCGACCTGATGACGCGGGGCCTGGGGAAGATCTTCCCCGAGGCGTTCGCCGCCTTCCTCGACGCGCTGCCGCCGGGGGAGCGGGACGGCGATCTCACGGCCGCCTACAACAGGCTGCTGGAGTCCCCGGACCCCGCGGTGCGCGACAGGGCGGCCCTCGCCTGGACCGACTGGGAGACCGCGATCGCCTCACAGCCCCCGCGCTCCGTGCCCCGCTACCAGGACCCCGTCTTCCGCTACGGCTTCGCCCGCACCGTCACCCACTACTGGAGCCAGGACCACTTCCTCGGCGGACCCGGCACCGTCCTGCGCGACCTGCACCTGCTCCGGGGCGTTCCCACCGTCCTCGTCCAGGGCACGCTGGACTTCGGCAACCTGCTCGGCATCCCCTGGCGCCTCGCCGGGGCCTGGCCGGAGGCCGGACTCGTCCTCGTCGACGACGTGGGGCACAACGCGGGCGCGCCGGGCGTCGTGGACGAGATGGTCGCCGCCCTCGACCGGTTCAGCGCCCCCGGCGACGCCGGACCCGCTCGCCCTGCGCCTCGATGAACTGCAGCTCCAGGGCGGTCGGGGCCGGAGCCACCCCCGGGCCGCCCGCCTCGGCCCACGCCAGGATCTCCTCGGTCGCGTCGTCCCCCAGGGACCAGCCGATCCACGCGGCCCGGCCACCGCGGGCGCGGCCCGGCCCCGACGGCTGCACCACGACCACGTTCGCCTGGTCGCACGGCCCGAGACAGTCGCTCACCCGCACCGCGAACCGGCCCCCGGACGCGGCCGCCGCGGCCCGCAGCCGCTCCAGCTGCCACGCGTGGTCGTAGCCGGGGTACTTGCGGGCGTCACCGCAGCAGCAGCCCCGGCACACGACGAGGGTGCAGGGGCGGGTGCGGGCGGCGCCTATCAGGGTGGGCACGGTGCTCCTGGGCTCTACTGCGGGGGCGGGGTGTCGGCGTCGCCGAAGAGGTGACGCACGGTGGAACGGTAGTTGGTCCGCACGTGCCCGAGCGCCACCGCCCGGGCCCGCTCCGGATCGCCGGCGGCCACGGCGTCGTACAACTGCCGGTGCTCATCCAGCTGTTGGGACCACGCCTCGTTGCGCCGGGTCAGCCAGCGCAGCCGGCCGTCGACGGGCTGCATGACGCCGATCAGCAGCCCGTTGCCCGCCGTCGCCAGCAGCCGGTCGTGGAAGAGGCTGTTGATGTCGGCGATCGTCTCGTCGTCACCGGCACGGGTGGCCCGCGCCGCCTCCTCCAGCAGCTCCGCGAGCGCGCCCAGGTCACCCGGTTCGGCCCGCTCGGCGGCGAGACCGGCGGCGTAGACCTCCAAGGCCTCGCGCAGTTCGTAGAGTTCGGTGACGTCGGTACGGGTGAGGGTGCGTACGACCGCCCGGCGCGGGGTCTCGAACGTCACGAAGCCCTCCGCGAGCAGCGCCCGGATCGCCTCCCGCGCCGGCACCCGCGACACCCCGAACCGCTCCGCGAGCTCCCGCTCGACCAGCCGGTCGCCCGGGCGCAGGCGGCCGCCGATGATGTCCTGCCGCAGCGTGGCGAGCACGCGCTCACGCACCGCGCCGAGGGGTTCGACCGTTGTCATGGGGCTATCTTCGCCGATCGGCGTCCCGGACGGGGCCGGGGGCCTTTACCAGGCCTTGACGCGCGGTGGCGCCGCTGCCCGGCCGGCCGCCCGTGGTGGCCCACACGGTCTTGCCGGTGCCGTCCGCGCGGGGAGCGCAGCCCCAGGCGTCCGCGAGGGCGGCCACGAGCAGCAGGCCGCGGCCCGACTCGTCGTCGGGACCGGCCGGGGGCCGGGCTCCGCCGGGTGGCCGCTCGTCCCGGGTGTCGGAGACCTCGATGCGGAACGTGTCCGCGCCGGTCCGCACCAGGCTGACGTGGAAGTCGCTGCCCGCGCGGTGGCCGTGGCGGACGGCGTTCGCGGTCAGCTCGGCCGCGAGCAGGGTGAGCGTCTCGTTCACCGGGTCGGTGTACGCGTGGCCCCAGGCGTTCAGGCGGTGGGAGACGAGACGGCGGGCGAGGCGGGCGCCGCGCGGGGTCGACGTGAAGTACATGGCGAACTGGTGCATGCGAGCAGCCTCGTGCGGGCGGCGGGCCCCGGGCCAGGGGCTGCGCGGCGACGGACGGGGGTTGTACGCGGCGGGCGCCACGCTGTCGGACCGCACACCCGAACGGCCGTGCGGGAGTGGGACGTTGCGGCATATGCCTCTCTTGGCCGGTTCCGTGGCAGGTGGGGCGCCCGGGGCGCGTGCTGCGTAGCGTTGGGGGCCGCCGACGGGCACGTTCTGTACGCGAGGGGCGGTGTGTTGTACGCGGTCCGGGGCGTGACGGGTCCGTGGGGGAGGGGAGTTGTTCCGGGGAGGGCGACCGTGAGAAGGGGGCCGGTGTGGACGTGGGCGACGACGCGGTGAGCGGCGGTGAGGACCCCGGCGGGGTGCTGGTGTCCTTCGGACGGCAGCTGAAGCGCTTCCGCGAGTGGAAGGGGCTGAGCCGCGCCGGACTCGGCGAGCGGACCGGGTACTCGGCGGCCACCATCGCCTCCTTCGAGCAGGGGCGGCGCATCCCCCCGGCCCGGTTCATCGCGCGGGCCGACGAGGTGCTCGGGGCGCACGGGGTGTTGCGGGAGCGGGTGGAGGAGGTGGAGCGGGCGCAGTATCCGGCGTTCTTCCGGAGCGCGGCGCAGCTGGAGGCCAAGGCCGTCGAGTTGCATGTCTTCGCGACCGCCGCTGTCCCCGGGCTGTTGCAGACAGAGGAGTACGCCGAGTCGGTCTTCCGAATGCGGCGGCCCCTGTTGGACGAGGACACGGTGGCTCAGCGCGTCGCCGCCCGGTTGCGGCGGCAGGAGATCTTCGCCCGCACCCCGATGCCCACCATCAGCTTTGTGATCGAGGAGACCGTGATACGGCGTCCCATCGGTGGCGAGCGCGTCATGCGGGGCCAGCTGGAACAACTGCTTCTGTGCGGGCAGCGCCGTAACGTCGAGATCCAGGTGATGCCGGTGGATCGTGCGGAACACGCCGCCTTGAGCGGGCCGTTCACCTTGATCGAGACGAGAGAGGCGCGCAGGATCGCTTATGTAGAGGTGCACAAGGAGAGTCGCCTCTTCACGGAGCGGAGTTCGGTCCGTGAGTTCGAGGAGCAGTATGGAATCCTCAGGGCTCAGGCGCTCACGCCGAGTGAGACGCTGACCCTCGTGGAGCGGTTGCTGGGAGACACATGAACGTCGAAGAGTCGGCGCCGGACGCGGCTGAGCCTGCGTGGTTCAAGAGCAGCTACAGCAGCGGTGAAGGGGGCGAGTGCGTCGAGGTCGGCGCCGGATCCGCCAAGATCGTCGTCCGCGACACCAAAGACCCCGCCCGCGCCGTCATGGGCGTGACCCCGTCGGCCTGGACGGCATTCGTGGGCTTCGCCGGGCGCGGCTGAGCGCATGGACCGGATCGGCCAGGACGACGACACCGCCGTGTACTACCGGGGGAGCGAGGGCGGCTTCGCGCCCCGGCACGGGGGCGTCTTCAACGGCGGCGGATGGCTGGACGTCGACGGGCGCCGCGTCGACGTGCACCACCGCGACCTCGACAGCGTCGAGCACGAGCTGCGCGAGGCCGGTCAGGGCGCGGCCTGAGCGCCGCCCCGCAAGGGGTACTCCGTGACGTCCCGCCAGCCCTCGCCCCGGCCCGCCGTGGCGATCAGGCGGACCGAGCGGATCTCCGCCCGCAAGGGGAGGTGCCGCGTGAACGCGGTGGAGGGGAGGGCGTCCGTGCCCGCCCCGGCCGCCAGCGTCAGGTGGGGGTCCAGCGCCTCGTCGCCGAAGACGCCCCGGTAGGGGACCGCCTCCGGCCAGCGCTCACGCAGCGCCTTCGTCAGCATGCGGAACGGGTCCGCGGGCGACGGGTGCAGGTACAGGACGCCCGGCCAGCGGCGCAGTTCGGCGAAGGCGCAGGTGAAAGCCGGGACCGCCGCGATGATCGCCCGCAGGTCCGCCGCCGTGCGCCCGGTGACGCGCGCCAGCGGCAGGAAGGGGTAGAGCACCGTCACGTGGGCCCGCGCACCGGTGCGGACCAGCGCGTCCGCCTCGGGGACGTGGATCGTCAGGGCGGTGTCGCCCGGCGCGTCCGGCCAGCCCCCGGCCCCGGAACCGGCGGACGTGGCAGCGGTGTCGGGCGGGGCGGGTGTGGTGGGCGTCGTGGGCACGGTCAAGTGTCACATCGTGGCAACACGCGCGTTGCCTCCCCTGCCGCTCCCTCCCGTACGCTGGACGCACCAGTCACCAGCTGGCCGATGTCGTCCGGCGCCACCGCGTCCTCGTACGACAGGAGCCCGCGCACCCCCATGATCCGCCCGCACCGCCTCCCGCCCTGGCTCGGCCACGCCCTGCGCGCCCAGCGCGCCCCCGTCCCCTGGCCCGCCGTCGTGCGGGGCGCGCTCGCCGCGGGACCGCTGCTGCTGCTCGCGGTGGCGGCCGGACGGCCCTCCGGCGGGGTGCTGCTCGCCCTCGGCGCCATGCTCGCCGGGGTCAACGACCGGCCGGGCACCCGGCGTGCCGCCCTGTCGCGGCTCGGCGGGCCCGCCCTCGCCGGCGCTCTCGGGATGGTCCTCGGCACGTCCCTCGCGGGCGGCGGGTTCGTGCTCGTCGCCGTCTTCGCCGGGCTCGGGCTGATCGGCGGGGCGCTCAGCGCCGTCGGGCCCGTCGCCTCCGCGGCCGGGACCCAGCTGCTCGTGACGGTGGCCGTCGGCGCCGGGATGCCGCTGCCGGAGGCGGGCTGGCAGCGCGGCCTGCTGTTCGCGAGCGGCGCCGCATGGCTGATCGTGCTGCGGATCGCGCTGCCCTCGCCGGCCCGCGGGAAGCGGCCCGGACGGCTGCGCGGCCATCTGTACGACGGGGAGCGGGCCGCGGTCGCCGCCGTGTACGACGCGGTCGCCGCGCTGCTGGACGCCACGGGCGGGCCGGACGCGCGGGCGCGCCGCGCCGCCCTCACCGCCGCCCTCGACCAGGCGCAGGACGCCCTGCGCGGCCGCGCGGCGGGGACCCGGGAGCTGCGGGCCCGCTACGGCGCCGCGCTGCCGCTCGCCGAGGCCGCCACCGCGCTGGCCTGGGCGGGGAAGCCGGTGCCCGCGCGGGCCGCCGAGGGGCCGCGCAGGCTCGCCGCCGCCGTGCGGTGCGGGGCCCCGGCCGGGCCGCTGCCCGCGCCGGCCCGGCTCGGCGCGGGGCTGCGGGCGCTGGACGAGGCGCTGTTGCGGGCCGCGGAGGTGTTCGACCGGGGGAGCGGCGCCGGGCGCGCGGCCCGGCCGCGTCGCTCGCCCGCCGCCGCGCTGCGCAGGACGACGGGACCGGCCGGACGCGAGTACGGGGTGCGGGTCGGGCTCTCGTTCGGCGCGAGCGCGGCGGTCGCGCAGGCCCTCCAGCCCGTGCACTGGTACTGGCTGCCCGCCACCGCCGTCTTCCTCGTCAAGCCCGATCTCGGGCCGCTGGCCTCGCGGGTGCTGTGCCGCGCCGCCGGGACGGTCGCCGGGGCGCTGCTCTTCGCCGGGCTCGCCGCGGTCCTGCCCCGGCCGTTCGGCCTGGTCGCGCTCGTGGCGGTGTGCGGGGCGCTCATCCCCGTCGCGACGCGGCACTTCGCCGCGCAGACCGCCGTGGTCACCGTGCTGGTGCTCTGCCTGGTGGGCGTCGGCGGCGAACCCGGCGCCGCGTGGAGCCGCATCACCGAGACGCTGCTCGCCTGCGGCCTCGTGCTCGTCGCCGGGCACCTGCCGTGGCCGGGGGCGCACCGGGGCGGCGCGGTGCGGGTGCGGCTGGCCCTCGCCCGCGAGGCCGCGCAGGTGTACGTACGGCACGTGCTGAGCGGGGACACGGACCGGGCCGGGCGGTGGGCGCTGCGGCGGGAGGCGTACCGGACGCTGGCGGAGGCGCGGGCCGCGGTGGAGCTGGCCGCGGTCGAACTGCCCGTGCTGGCGCGGTACTCCGACGGTGCGCGGGGCGTCACGGTGGTGCTGGAGCGGTTGGTGGACGCGGTCACCGCGTGTGCGGTGGAGGTGGATGACACGGGACGGGTACCCGTACGGGACGCCGAGCGGATCGGGGGGTTGCTGGCGGAGCTCGCGGCGTAGGACCGCCGGGGTATGGGGGCGGGGCCGGCGGGGCAGCGCCGTGGGGGCGCGGGTGACTGCCGACTGCCGCGTCGTCGTGGCTGGTCGCGCAGTTCCCGCGCCCCTGACGGGGCCGGCGTGCGGGTCCCCGGTGTGCTGGGCGGGGTTACGGCTTGGGCAGGGCGCAGCCCGTGGCGTAGAGGTCGAGTTTGTTGCCGACGCCGATGCAGGGGACGATCCCGTACGTCTGCTGCGCGTAGTTGATGCCCTGGCGCACCGTCACGGTCCCGTTCTGGTCCACCTCGCACGGGTTGTTGTCCGTGCACCGGCCCCCGTCCTCGTTACCGGTGTTGTTGACCGCGACGACCTTCTTCGTCGTCCGGTCGAGCACCGGGGAGCCGGAGGTGCCGCCGATGGTCTGGCAGGCGGAGGTGTAGCGGACCGAGTCCTTCCAGGTCCAGGAGCCTTCCTTGAGGCGGTAGGCGAAACCGTCGACCGAGCAGTTGTAGATCCGCTTCCAGTAGCCGGAGACCACGCTGATAGCGGTGCCCTGCGCCGGGCGGGCCGCCGAGAGCTCCAGGGCCTTGATGCCGTACGTGCTCTCGATCCGCTGGTAGGTGGTGGTGAGTTCGTAGAGCGAGACGTCCGTGTCGGTCATCGTGCCGTACGCGACCTTGCTCGCGCGCAGCGTCGCGACCTTGCTGCCCGCCGAGTTGAGCAGCCCGAAGGTGCGGGACGAGGGCTGGTCGACGACGACCTCGCCGGGGCCGGGGAAACCGGACTCCAGGCAGTGGCCGTTGGACAGGACGAGCGCGGGGTCGGTGGGCTGGGAGCCCGGGACCCGCACGACGGAGCCGGAGCAGTTGCTGAGCGAGACCGTGCCGGCGAAGTCCACGGCCGCGGTGGCCCTGACCGCGGACGGCGCGTCCGCGGTCCCGAGCGCCGTGGCGGGGACGGCGGTCGCCGCGCAGAGCAGGCCGGCGAGAAGCGTGCCGACGAGGGTTCTCTTCATGTGGGGGGTTCCTCTCCCGTGCTGGGGTGGTGCACCGGGTGGGGCATGCGCCATGTTTGGCATGAGCATTGTGATGGCGTACGGCTCAGCGGACAACAGGGCCTCCTCAGCGAACGGGACGCCCCGCCACGCCGGTTCGGGCCGCACCAGGGAGGGGATCGTCCGCGACCCGGAGAATTTTTCTCCGGCTTTCCGCGCGAGGAGCGATGAGTTCCGGCGCCGCTCCCGGTCACCCCTGCGACGGACCCGACCCGAGGAGGAACCATGGGCCTGCCCACTGCGGTCACGCGCGAGGAGTGGCGCGCCGCCCGCGCGGAGCTGCTCGCCCTGGAGAAGGCGGCGACCCGGGCGCGCGACGCGCTGAACAGCAGGCGGCGCGAGCTGCCCATGGTCGAGGTCGACACGGCGTACGTCTTCGAGGGCCCCGACGGCAAGGCCGAGCTGCTCGACCTGTTCGAGGGCCGCGCCCAGCTCGTCGTCTACCACTTCATGTTCGCGCCGGACTGGGACGCGGGCTGCCGCAGCTGCTCGGCGTTCCTCGACCAGATCGGGCACCTGGCCCATCTGCGGGCCCGGGGCACGGCGTTCGCGGCGGTCTCCCGCGCGCCTTTCACCAAGATCCTGCCGTTCAAGGCCCGGATGGGGTGGACGGTGCCCTGGTACTCCTCGTACCTGAGCGACTTCAACCAGGACTTCGGCGCGACGGTCGACAGCGACGAGGGCCCGCAGGAGCGCCCCGCCCTCAGCTGCTTCCTGCGGGAGGGGGAGCGCGTCTTCCACACCTACTCGACGTTCGACCGCGGCCTCGACAACATCGGGTTCACCACCAACCTCCTGGACCTGACCGCCCTCGGCCGACAGGAGGAGTGGGAGAAACCGGCGGGCCGCGCCTCCGCGCTCGGCGCGCCCGCGGGCAGCCCCCGCCTGCGCTACCACGACGAGTACGCCGACTGAATCCGTCCGCCGCGCGCTCCGGCGCGGTGCGAGCCTGTCCCGACCGTGTGTCAATCGGGTCACGACGCGCGTCCTTCACCGTCCTGTCAGCGTTCTCCCTCTTACAGCGCCGATCGCGGCGCCGTGACCGGCACGATCGACGGGGGCAGGGACAGAAGATGATCAATGGACGAGTGGTGCTCCAGCGTTTTCCGGCCGGCGGTCCCCGCGGCTCCTGGCCCGCCGAGGAGTTCGCGCGACTGCGCCGCGAGGAGGGACAGCAGGCCGAGGTGGTCATGGACCTCGCCACGGACGCGTTCCTGGTGATCGTGCGCGAGGCGGTCGGCCGGCCCGCCGGGTGACCCCGGACCGGCCCCCTGTCCGCGCCGCCCGGGCCACCCCGCCGGGAAGCCGGTCAGGCGGCGGGCGGCGGCCGGGTCAGGACGCGCCGATCCTCCGGGACCAGGCCGGGGTCGTCCCGGTCACCCGGCAGAGCGCGAGGTACAGCGGGATCGGCGGGGTGTACGGCACCGCGCTGTCCGGGCAGTGGATCAGGTCGGGGGCGCGCCCGGCGTCCGGCACCAGGGTGCCCGCCGTGTAGCGCGCGGGGGCGGGCCACTCCAGCGCGACGTCGGAGTCCGAGGGGACGAGCCACCACCAGTGCGCCCCGTCCGCGTACACGCATCCCATGTGCGGCAGGCGCCGGGTCATCGCGCGGGCGAAGGCCTCCGGTACCGCCACCGCGTCGCAGCCCAGCGGTGCGGTCATGCCGTCCGGCACGCTCAGCCGCACGGGGGCGGCCGGGCCGGGGGCGTGCCGCCGCCGGGCGAGCCCGACCAGCGAGTCCAGCTGCATCGTCCGCGTCGTCACCACGCCCATCCGTTCCCGCTCAGCACGATCGTCGTCGTTCCTCGCCCGCCCGGCCGGGGCGGGCGCCGCTCACCAGGTCCAGCCGGTCGCGGCGGAGGTGTCCGGCACGGGGCCGGGGACCGTCACCGCCCGCGCGTCCCGCGGCAGTTCCGCCCAGACGAGCAGTCCGGGGCCGGTCTCCTGGGCGCCCCAGGCGGTGGAGACGGCCGCCACCAGCAGGAGGCCTCTGCCGTGCTCCTCCTCGGGTGCGATCCGGCCCGCCGTCCGCGGGTCGCCGGGGACGCAGCCCTCGTCGCGCACCGCTATCCGCACGCGCTCCCCGGCGTCGTCGCACAGCTCGTGCAGCTCGCAGTGGATGCGTCTGCTGGCGGTGTGCACGATCGCGTTCGTGACCAGCTCGGAGACGACCAGTGCCGCCGCGTCGCAGGTGTCCTCGCACGCCCCCCAGCCGGTGAGGTGGGCACGTGTCATGCGCCGGGCCTGTGCGGCGGAGCCCGGGTGGGGAGCCAGCTCGAAGCTGCTGCGCCGTGCCGCGGAGACCGCTGGGGTACCCGAAAGGTCACTGAGCGTAGCTTCGTCGGCTTCTGTTCCTAAAGGCGCGGACGGAGTCACGGTTGCCACTATCTCCCCGTCGTGAACACTTGGCAAGAGCCACTCTGGAAAGTGCAGAGTGCAGTGTGCCGTACGGAGCGGACATGGCACACTGCTCGCAACAGCACGTCGCGCGGCGCCCCTTGCGGGTGAACCGCGGGGAACAGGCCGGTGGACGACTGCTCCGGACCTCCATCCGCGGCTGCACTTCGGGACTCGACCACTGGGAGGTAAGGGGCGTGAGCGAACCGCGGTCCGCGCCGACGGTCGGCCAGGTCGTGCTCGGCCGGCGCCTCCAGGACCTGCGCGAGAGTGCCGGACTCAAGCGCGAGGACGCCGCGAAAGTACTCAGAGTGACCGCCGCGACCGTGCGCCGCATGGAGACCGCGGAGGTGAGCCTCAAGATCCCCTACCTCCAGCTGCTGCTGAAGTCCTACGGGGTCACCGCGGCCGAGGCCGACGCCTTCGTGCAGCTCGCGGAGGACGCGAACAAGCCGGGCTGGTGGCAGCGGTTCCACGACATCCTGCCCGGCTGGTTCTCCATGTACGTGAGCCTGGAGGGCGCCGCGGCCCTCATCCGCTCCTACGAGCCGCACTTCGTGCCGGGTCTGCTCCAGACCGAGGAGTACGCGCGCGGCGTGCTCGCCTCCGGGGCCATAGGACGCGCGCTCGCCGAGGACCCGGAGCTGGTCGAGCGGCACGTCGCGCTGCGCCTGCGCCGCCAGGCCCTGCTCACCCGGGAGGACGCGCCCCGGCTGTGGGTGGTCATGGACGAGACCGCGCTGCGCCGTCCCGTCGGCGGCGCGGACGTGATGCGCGGCCAGATCGACCGGCTGCTCGACGTGATGGAGCGGCCGAACGTGACGCTCCAGGTCGCCGAGTTCGCCACGGGCCCGCACCCGGGCACGTTCGGCCCCTTCGTCCTGTTCCGGTTTGCCATGTCAGAACTGCCGGACATGGTCTACAGCGAGTACCTGACCGGCGCCGTCTACCTGGACGCGCGCCCCGAGGTGGCCACCCACCTGGAGGTCATGGACCGCATGGCGGCGCAGGCCGCGACGGCACAACGCACAAAGGAGATCCTCCGCGATCTCCGCAAGGAGCTGTGAATGGACCGGATCAAGGACCGGATACGGGGCGTCGACGGGGAGCCGGTCTACAACGGCATGCCCGCGCGCGACCTCGGCACCGACGGCTGGCACAAGCCGTGGAGCGGCGGCAACGGGGGCAACTGCCTCGAAGCCATGAAGCTCGCCGACGGCCGGGTCGCGGTCCGCCAGTCCTCGGACCCGGACGGACCCGCCCTGATCTACACGCCGGGCGAGATCACCGCGTTCATCGAAGGCGCCAAGTCGGGGGCCGCGGACTTCCTGCTGTCGTGACCCGCGGCCCCCGCGGACGGGGGAGCGGCCGTCACCCGCGGGGACTCAGGGGGCAAGGGGCCGGTCGTGGGCTCCGATCGGGGCCGGCAACTGCGTGCTCCCGGTCAGCCACCGGTCCACCGCCGCGGCGGCGGCCCGCCCCTCCGCGATCGCCCACACCACGAGCGACTGCCCCCGCCCCGCGTCCCCGGCCACGAACACCCCCGGCACCCCCGCGCCGAACTCCGCGTCCCGCACCAGCGCGCCCCGCTCGGTGACGTCGAGGCCCAGCTGGTCGACGAGGCCGCCGGCCGGACGCTCGGGCCCGGTGAAACCGAGCGCGAGCAGCACCAGATCCGCGCGGAGCACCCGCTCCGAGCCCGCCCGCGGCCGCCGCGCCGCGTCCACCTCCACCAGGTGCAGTTCCCGTACGTGCCCGTGCGCGTCCCCGGTCAGCCGCAGCGTCGACGCCGCGAAGAGCCGCGCGTCCGCGTCGGCGGCGGGCGCCGTGCGCAGGGCCGCCGCCTCCTCGTGCGCGGCGGAGAGCCGGTAGAGCCGGGGGTACGTCGGCCAGGGGTCGGCCGCCTCGTCGCGCAGGTCGCCCGGCTTGCCGTAGATGTCCAGCTGCGTCACGGACAGCGCCCCCTCGCGGACCGCCGTGCCCAGGCAGTCGGCCCCGGTGTCCCCGCCGCCGACGATGACGACGTGCCGGCCCGCCGCGCTCAGCGGGGAGACGTCGAGGTCGCCCGCGCAGACCCGGTCGGCCGGCGGCAGGTACTCCATCGCCTGGTGGACCCCGGCCAGCTCGCGGCCCGGCACGTCGAGATCGCGCCACGCGGTCGCCCCGACGGCCAGCACCACGGCGTCGTACCGGGCCCGCAGCTCGGCGACGGGCAGCTCCCGCCCGACCTCCACCGACGTACGGAACCGCACGCCCTCGTCCTCCAACTGGCCGAGCCTGCGCTCCAGGTGGCGCTTCTCCATCTTGAACGCCGGGATCCCGTACCGGAGCAGCCCGCCCGGCAGGTCCGCGCGCTCGTACACGGCCACCGTGTGCCCGGCCCGGGCCAGCTGCTGCGCCGCCGCGAGCCCCGCGGGCCCCGAACCGACGACGGCGACCCGCCACCCGCTCAGCCGGTCGGGCGGCCGCGCGGGCACGAGCCCGTCCTGCCAGGCCCGGTCGGCGATGGCCACCTCGACGTTCTTGATGGTGACGGCCGGCTGGTTGATCGCGAGGACGCAGCCCGCCTCGCACGGGGCCGGGCAGAGCCGGCCGGTGAACTCCGGGAAGTTGTTCGTGGCGTGCAGCCGCTCGCTCGCGGCCCGCCAGTCGTCCCGCGTCACCAGCTCGTTCCACTCGGGGATCAGGTTCCCCAGCGGACACGCCTCGTGGCAGAACGGAATGCCGCAGTCCATGCACCGGTCGGCCTGCGCGCTCACGATCGGCAGCAGCCCGCCGGGGACGTACACCTCGTCCCAGTCGGCGACCCGCTCCCCGACCGGGCGGCGGGGCGCCTCCCGCCGGGGCGTGGTGAGAAAGCCCTTGGGGTCGGCCATGGCCGTCTCCCTACGCCGCGGACCTTTTTGCCACGATACGTCCGGTGGGCGGCGGGGTGCGCGCCGGACGGCGTGTGCACGTCCAGCTCCTCGCGGACAGACCCTAGGTCAGGGCCAGCACGAAGCAGGCGGAGGCGGCGAGCGCCGCCGCGCCCCGCAGGTGGTTCCACCGCCCCCAGGTGCGCAGATACGTACGCCAGTATGCGGCGCTGCTCGCGGTGGCCTCGTCCCCCGCCAGCCGGGCCAGCGCCTCGTTGCGCGGGATGTTCGCCAGGACCGTCACCCCGAACGCGCCCACGAGGTACAGGGCGCAGCCGACGAGCAGCTCCGCCGTGCCCTCGTCGGGCCACAGGACGAACGTGACGACGGCGATCACCGCGCACAGCAGGGCGGCGCCGAGGAAGACCACCATGAACGCCGGGTTCAGCGCCGCGACGTTGATCGCGTTCATCGCCGCGATGCCCCGCTCGGCGGGGAGCGCGGAAAGCCCGCGCAGCACGAACGTGGAGAAGGCGACGAACACCCCCGCGGACACGCCGCACCACAGCGCGCCCAGCACGACGAGCACGTAATAGGGTCCCTCGATCATTCCCACCCTCCGGGCCTCATGCGGGGATCATCCCGCACAACGGCGCGGAAGGGCAGCGCTTTCCCCGGGCGGTCGCGGGCGGCCCGTGCAGCGGGGACGCCCGCGCCGCCCGGCATCATGGAGGGGTGCGACTCCAAGCGATCACCTGGGAAAGGCTCGGCGACGCCCTCGCCGAGCGGCTGCTCGACCTCGCCCCGGCCGACGGCGGCCCCTGGCCGCGGGTCGCCTTCGACGGCGCCCCGGCCGCCCGCCCCGGCGAGCTGGCCGCCCGCGTCGCCGCGGCCCTGCGGGAGCGCGGCCGGCCCTCCCTGACGGTCGGCACGGACGGCTTCCTGCGCCCGGCCTCGCTGCGCTACGAGTTCGGGCGCCAGGATGAGGAGTCGTACTACAGCGGCTGGTTCGACACCAAAGCGCTCTGGCGCGAGGTGTTCGGACCCCTCGAACCGGACGGCACCGGCCGCGTCCTGCCGGACCTGTGGGACCCGGCCACGGACCGCGCCACCCGCAGCCCGTACGTGGAACTCCCGCGCGGCGGGGCGCTGTTGCTGCACGGGCCGTTCCTCTTCAACCACTGGTTCCCGTTCGACCTGGCGGTCCACGTGGGGCTGACCCCGGGCGCGCTGCGCCGCCGGACACCCGAGGCGGAGCGCTGGACCCTGCCGGTCTTCGCCCGCTACGAGCGGGAGACCGGCCCGGCCGCCCACGCCGACGTCGTCGTCCGCGCGGACGATCCGCGCCACCCCGCCTGGTCGCGGCGGTGACCGGGGCGCGGCCCGCCCGGCTCACAGCCAGCCGTTGCGCTTGAACCCCCGGTAGACGCCGACACAGATCACCGCGATGACGGCGACCATCAGCGGATACCCGAACCGCCAGTGCAGCTCCGGCATGTGGTCGAAGTTCATGCCGTAGACCCCGCAGCCCATCGTCGGCACGGCGACGATCGCGGCCCACGCCGTGATCTTGCGCATGTCCTCGTTCTGCGCGACGGTCACCTGCGCGAGGTGGGCCTGGAGGATCGAGTTCAGCAGTTCGTCGAAGGCCGCTATCTGCTCGGCCGCCCGCAGCAGGTGGTCCGACACGTCACGGAAGTACGCCTGTATCTCGGGCGGGACGACGGGGAAGGGCCGCCCGGCCAGCTCCATCACGGGCCGGGCCAGCGGGGCCACCGCCCGCTTCAGCTCCAGCAGTTCGCGCTTGAGCTGGTAGATGCGGCCCGGGTCGGTCCGGGCCCCGTTCGGCGCGAACACGTCGGCCTCGACCTCGTCGATGTCCGACTGGACCTCGTCGATCACCGTCAGATAGTCGTCGACCACGCCGTCCGCGATCGCGTGCAGCACGGCCGCCGGCCCCTTGGCCAACTGCTCGGGCGCCGCCTCCAGGCCCTCCCGCACGGGGCCGAGCGAGCCGTGCCGCCCGTGCCGCACCGTGATCACGAAGTCCCGGCCGACGAAGACCATGATCTCGCCGGTGTCGACGATCTCACTGGTCGCGGTCAGCTCCGCGTGCTCGACGTAACAGACCGTCTTGAACACGGCGAACAGCGTCTGCCCGTACCGCTCGACCTTGGGCCGCTGATGCGCGTGGACCGCGTCCTCCACCGCCAGCGGATGCAGGTCGAACAGGTCCGCGACGTCCGCGAACTCCAGCTCCGAGGGCTCGTGCAGGCCCAGCCAGACGAACCCGTCGTCCGCCTTGCGCACCGCGCGCACCGCCTCGACGAGATCGCGGCCGCCGCGCTCGCGCACCCCGTCGCGGTACGTCACGCAGTTCACCACCGCCGACCCCAGCGGGGAGCGCGCGGGGTGGCTCAGATCGACCCGGGTCCGCCGCCGCGCCAGCCGCGCGACCTTCCGCAGCCCGCCCACCCCGCGCAGGCCGCCGACCTTCCGCAGGTTGCCCGCCATCGACATGCTCGGCTCCTCGCGCCCGTTCTCGTGCGTGTCGTGCTCGTACGTGTTCGTGGTCCCGGCCGTCCGTGGACGGCCTCGCACCTGGCCGCCGGCCTGCCGCGAGGCCGGCGTGACCCGCCAGTCTGCCAGCCGCCGCCGACACCCGGGCGGGCGCCGCCCGGACGGCGGGCGGGGCGCGCTCCCGGCCCACCGGCGGCGGCTGGGATGATCGGCCCCATGACCCGACCCGACCGGCCCGGCTACCTCCTCGACAACCGACAGCCCGAGGCGGGGGAGCGGTTCGACGCCTTCGCCACCCTCTTCGACCCGCCGACGTTCCGGCACCTGGAGCGGCTCGGCACCGGTCCCGGATGGCGCTGCTGGGAGGTCGGGGCCGGTGGCACCTCCGTCGTCTCCTGGCTGGCGCGCACGGTCGGCCCGGCCGGCCGGGTCCTCGCCACCGACATCGACACGTCCTGGCAGGACACCGCGCCCCCGGCCCCGGTGGAGGTGCGCCGGCACGACGTCGGCGCCGACGAACCGCCGGACGAGCGCTTCGACCTGGTGCACGCGCGGCTCGTCCTGGTCCATGTCCCGGACCGGGAGCGGGCGTTGCGCTCCATGGTCCGCGCCCTGCGCCCCGGCGGCCACCTCCTCATCGAGGACGCCGACCCGGCCCTGCAGCCGCTGCTCTGCCCCGACGAGCACGGCCCCGCGCAGGAGCTGGCCAACCGGCTGCGCCACGGCTTCCGCGCCCTGCTCAAGGAGCGCGGCGCCGACCTCTCCTACGGCCGCAGGCTCCCGCGCCTGCTGCGCGAGGCGGGGCTCGACCAGGTCGAGGCGGACGCCTACTTCCCGCTGACCTCCCCGGCCTGTACGGCGCTGGAGCGGGCCACCGTGGAACAGATCCGCGCCGGCCTGGTCACCGCGGGCCTCGCCACGGACGCGGAGATCGACCAGCACCTGGCCAACCTCGCGGAGGGGTCGATGGACCTGGCGACGGCGCCGCTGATCTCGGCGTGGGGCCGCAAGCCGTGAGGGCGCGCGCTCCTCGACGAGCCGTCCAGTCGGGGCCGCGCACACGATACGGGCCGTCCAGTGAGACGGACGGCGCAGGTCATCTAGGGTCACCGACCATGACCTCGAACGAACAGCCCGCCGCCCCGGCCGCCTCCTTCGCCGTACCCGTCGCGGACGTCGCGCTGGTACCGGAGCCGCTCGACCCGGCCCAGATCGTCTCGGGCTCCCCGGTCGTCACCGGCGCCGTGCTGTGGGAGTCCGCCGACGGCAAGCAGGTGCGCGGCGTCTGGCAGATCACGCCGGGCGTCGTCACCGACACCGAGGCGGACGAGCTGTTCGTGGTCGTCAGCGGCCGCGCCACCGTGGCGGTCGAGGACGGCCCCACCCTGCACCTGGCGCCCGGCACGGCGGCCGTGCTCCGGGCGGGCGACCGCACGACGTGGACGGTCCACGAGACGCTCCGCAAGGCCTACCACCTGACGCTGGACTGATACTCCCGCGCGCGACCCGGCCCGCGGGGCCCCTTCCTCCTACGCGGCCCGGGTCCGCCGGGTGAACACGGCGAAGGCGCCGAGCGGTACCAGCAGGCAGGCCGCCACCAGGTTCAGCCACGCGTAGCTCGCGGTCGCCACCACCAGGCCCGCCGCGGCGCCGCCGACCCCCGCCGACAGGCTCGTCGTCAGATCCGAAAGACCCTGCGCCGCGGCCCGGGCCGGGCCCGGCACCGAGTCGGTCAGCAGCGCGGAGCCCGCGACGAGCCCCGCCGACCAGCCGAGCCCCAGCACGAACAGGCCCGCGGCGCTCTGCGCGTGGCTGCCGCCCGCGGTCCCGGCCAGCAGCGTCGCGCAGGCGAGCAGCCCCACCGCGAGGCCGATGACCGTCAGCCGCCCGAACCGGTCCGCGAGCCGCCCCATCACCGGCGAGAAGGCGTACATCCCGGCGATGTGCCCGCTGATGACGAGCCCGATCAGCTCGATGCCCGCGCCGTGGTGCTCCAGGTCCACCGGCGTCATCGACATCACGGAGACCATCGCGGTGTGCGACACGGCGACCGTCACCAGCGCGAGCCGGGCCCGCGGCGACGCGGACACGGCGGCGAATCCCGCCTTCAGGGAGCGCGCCGCACGGGTGCGCTCCGCGGCGGGCGCCAGTGCCCGCGCGGTCAGCAGCGGGTCGGGGCGCAGCATCACGTGGACGACGGCCGCGGCGACCAGGAAGACGCCCGCCGCCCAGACGAAGGGGCCGGACTCCTCGGGTATCCCGAGGCCGGCGACGCTGCGGCCCGCGGGCGCGGCGATGTTCGGCCCGAGTACCGCGCCGACGGTGGTGGCCCACACGACGGTGGAGATCGACCGGGCCCGCCGGTCGGGGGCGGCCAGGTCGGCGGCGGCGTACCGGGCCTGGAGGTTGGCGGAGGAGGCGGCGCCGAAGCCGGCGAGCCCGGCGAGCAGCAGCGGGAAGCTCCCGGCCGCGGCGGCCAGCACGGTCACGGTGGCGCCGAGCGCGCCGATCAGGTAGGCGAGGACGAGCCCGGCCCGCCGCCCGCGCGCGTTCATCAACGCTGCCAGCGGGATCGAGAGGACCGCGGTCCCGGCGACACTGGCGGTGGACGCGAGCCCGGACAGCGCCTCGTCCCCGCTGACCTTCTTGGCGAGCACGGCGGCCAGCGCGATCCCGGTGGCCGTCCCGAGCCCACCGAGGATCTGAGAGGCGACGAGAACACGCTGCGTCCGCCGCTGGAGCACCGCGAGATCCCCAGGGTCCCGGGCCGCTCGGTCTCCGTCCGCGGCCTGCACGGCCTGCACGGCCTGCACGGCCCGGACAGGCCGCCGCGCACCCGGTCCCGCGCTCCGGAGCCGGCCGAACACGCCTCCGTACGGACGCACCCGCACCCCCCGACTCGAACCCGCGCTCCCCGAGCGCCCCCGTCCCCGGGACTCTCTCAGAACAGCGGCTCGGGCAACACCCCCTCCAGCGCGAGCAGCTTCCGCTTGGTCTCCAGGCCGCCCCCGAACCCGCCGATCCCCCCGTCCCGCTCCACCACCCGGTGGCAGGCCACGACCACGGGCAGGGGATTGGACCCCATCGCGGCGCCCACCGCCTGCGCGGCCCGGGGCAGGCCGACGCGGCGCGCCAGCTCCCCGTACCCCACCACCGTCCCGTACGGCACCCCGGTCGCCAGCTCGCGGAGCACCTCCCGGTTGAACCCGGCGCTCAGCGACCAGTCGAGCGGCAGCGCGAAGTCGCGCCGCCGCCCGGCGAAGTACTCCGCGAGCTGGCGGGCCGCCTCCGCGAGCACGGGGTCGTGCGGCGCCTCGGCCGGTGCGGTCCCGAACCGGGAGCCGAGCCGGCCGAGCACCTCGGCCCGCACCGCGTCCGTGGCGTGGAAGGCCACGGTCACCAGGCCCTCGCCGGTCGCGGCGAGCAGCAGCGGCCCGATGTCGCAGGCCACGACGGTCCACACGACCCGCCGCGGCGCGCCCGGGGCGGCCCCGGCCGCGCTCTCGTCCTGCCTCACGGCATCCCTCGCGTCCATGGCGACCACCGTAGAGCGGGGCACTGACAACGCCCCCGCCCGCGGTCAGTCCTCGACGGCCTCGCGCACCACGTCCGGCGCGTTGGTGATGATCCCGTCGACGCCGAGGGCGGCCACCCGCTGGGCGGTGGCCGCATCGTTCACCGTCCAGGTGTTGACCTCAAGGGGCTCCTTGTGGGCACCGCGCACGGCGTGGACCGCGCGCACGTAGTCCGCGGAGATCGTCGTGTTGCTGGGGTTGATCTGGTCGACGAAAGCCGCGTACTCGGGCAGATCGGTGACGGCGGGGGTGCCCAGAAAGCCGGTCTTGATGTCGGGACGCAGCTCGTGCATGGTCCGCATGCTGTCCGCGCTGAAGCTCTGCACGACCAGCCGCCGCGTGACGTGGTCGTACCGCAGCCAGCCGTCCTTGCGGAGCTGGCGCAGGATCTGCGCCTCAATGCCCGGGTACAGCTCGGGCGACTTGATCTCCATGAGCAGCTTCTGGTGGTTGTGGTCGACGCGCCGCAGGTACTCGTGCAGGGTCGGCACCCGCTCTCCCGTGAACTCCTCGCCCTTCCAGCTGCCGGCGTCCAGCTTGGCGATCTCCCGCGCTGTGAAGTCCCGCACGTTCCAGGGGGCGCGGTCGGGGTAGAGCTCCTCCACGTTCGTGGTCCGGTTCAGGGTCGTGTCGTGGATGATGACCAGCGCGCCGTCCTTCGTGCGCTGCACGTCGTTCTCGACCCAGGTGGCGTCCAGGTCGTCGGCCTCGTCGATGGCCTCCAGGGTGTTCTCCGGGGCGTAGGCGGAGGCGCCGCGATGGGCGATGACCACGGGGCCGCCGTGCTTGCCGGCGGCCTGGGCGGCGGTGGGCAGGACCAGGACACCGATGACGACGGAGCCCGTCACCGAGGCGAGTGCGGCTGCTGCGCGTACGTACACGTCTGCTCCTCGTGCGTCGTGAGATCACGGACGGCACGACACTGACAGGCAACGGGCGACCGAACACAGGCGAAGGTTGGTCATCCGTCGAACGGAGTGGGGCGTCCGCTGCCGACCCCGCCTTCGATGCCGGACTTTCTTTGCCGGAAAATCGGTCGGACGTTCTCGTGTGCGCTTTAATCTCAGCTTCAACCGCGGCCGCCCCAGTGGTCGTTGGCACGGGAACGAGCAAGACATCTCGGGCAGGACACAGGCGGAAGGGCTGCGGCGCATGCGAGGGACGGTCGACGGCTTCAGTTATGGGCTGGTTACGCCATTGGTGGCGTACTTCATGGCCTGCCTCGGTGGCGCCCTCGGTCTGCGGTGCACCACCAGGTCGCTCCTCGTGGCCGACACCTGGCGGGCCGGCTGGCTGGCGCTCGGCTCCGCGGCGATCGGCTCGGGCATATGGACGATGCACTTCATCGCGATGATGGGCTTCAGCGTCGAGGGCGTGCCGATCCACTACGACAAGGCACTGACGTTCGCCAGCCTCGGCGTCGCCATCGTCATGGTCGGCATCGGCGTCTTCATCGTCGGCTACAAGGGGGCGACCGGCCCCGCCCTGTTCACCGGCGGCACCATCACCGGCCTCGGCGTCGCGTCGATGCACTACCTGGGCATGGCCGGGATGCGGCTGCACGGGACGATCGAGTACAACACCTTCCTGGTGGGCGCCTCCGTGGTGATCGCCATGGCGGCCGCCACCGCCGCACTGTGGGCGGCCGTGCAGATCCGCGGCATCATGTGGAGCCTCGGCGCGAGCCTGATCATGGGCCTGGCCGTCTCCGGCATGCACTACATGGGCATGGCGGCCGTCAGCGTCCGCACGCACGGCGCCGGCGCCGGCAACCCCGGAGGCGACTCGGCCGCCGGCATCCTCGCCCCGATGATGATCGGCCCCCTGTGCTTCCTGCTCCTGGCCGGCGTGGTCGTCATGTTCGACCCGCTGATGGTCATGGGCCGGCCCGACTGGCGGGACGCCCTGGAGGCGGAGCGCGAGGGCCGCTCCCGCGCCGGTGTCCCACGGCCCCGCCGCGCCCCCGACCGGTCCGCGCCGCGCACCCCGCAGGGCTGGTGACGCAGCCGCCCGGAGGCGGATCGGACCCGGTTGTCAGTGGGGGGTCGTACGGTGGAATCCATGCGGCCCGTATCCAAGATCGAACGCACGGTGGCACCCTTCGAGGTTGTCAGCCCGTACCAGCCCAGCGGTGACCAGCCCGCGGCCATCGCCGAGCTGGACAAGCGCGTGCGCGCAGGCGAGAAGGACGTCGTCCTGCTCGGCGCCACCGGCACCGGCAAGTCCGCCACCACGGCGTGGATGATCGAGAAGCTCCAGCGCCCCACCCTGGTGATGGCGCCGAACAAGACGCTGGCCGCCCAGCTGGCGAACGAGTTCCGGGAACTGCTGCCGAACAACGCGGTGGAGTACTTCGTCTCGTACTACGACTACTACCAGCCCGAGGCGTACGTCCCGCAGTCGGACACCTACATCGAGAAGGACTCCTCGATCAACGAGGAGGTGGAGCGCCTGCGCCACTCCGCGACGAACTCGCTGCTGACCCGCCGGGACGTCGTGGTGGTCGCCTCCGTCTCGTGCATCTACGGCCTGGGCACGCCGCAGGAGTACGTCGACCGCATGGTCCCCCTGAAGGTCGGGGCCGAGTTCGACCGGGACGAGCTGCTGCGCCGCTTCGTCGACATCCAGTACACGCGCAACGACCTGGCGTTCCAGCGCGGCACCTTCCGGGTCCGCGGCGACACCATCGAGATCTTCCCGGTCTACGAGGAGCTCGCGGTCCGCATCGAGATGTTCGGCGACGAGATCGAGCGGCTCTCCACGCTGCACCCGCTCACCGGCGAGGTGATCAGCGACGACGACTCGCTCTACGTCTTCCCCGCCTCGCACTACGTGGCAGGCCCCGAGCGCCTGGAGCGCGCGGTGAACGACATCGAGAAGGAGCTGGCCGAGCGGCTCACCACCCTGGAGAAGCAGGGCAAGATGCTGGAGGCGCAGCGGCTGCGGATGCGCACCACGTACGACATCGAGATGCTCCGCCAGATCGGCTCCTGCTCCGGCGTGGAGAACTACTCGATGCACTTCGACGGCCGCGAGCCCGGCTCCCCGCCGAACACCCTCCTGGACTACTTCCCGGACGACTTCCTGCTGGTCATCGACGAGTCGCACGTCACCGTGCCGCAGATCGGCGCCATGTACGAGGGCGACGCCTCCCGCAAGCGCACCCTCGTGGACCACGGTTTCCGGCTGCCGTCCGCGCTCGACAACCGCCCGCTGAAGTGGGAGGAGTTCCAGGAGCGCATCGGCCAGACCGTCTACCTGTCGGCGACGCCCGGCAACTACGAGCTGGCGCGCGGCGACGGCTACGTCGAGCAGATCATCCGCCCCACCGGCCTCGTCGACCCGGAGGTCGTGGTCAAGCCCACCGAGGGCCAGATCGACGACCTGGTGCACGAGATCCGCACGCGGACCGAGAAGGACGAGCGGGTCCTGGTCACCACGCTCACCAAGAAGATGGCCGAGGACCTCACGGACTACTTCCTGGAGCTCGGCATCCACGTGCGCTACCTCCACAGCGACGTGGACACCCTGCGCCGCGTCGAGCTGCTGCGCGAGCTGCGCGCGGGCGAGTACGACGTCCTGGTCGGCATCAACCTCCTGCGCGAGGGACTCGACCTGCCCGAGGTCTCCCTGGTGGCGATCCTCGACGCCGACAAGGAGGGCTTCCTGCGCTCCGGCACCTCGCTGATCCAGACCATCGGCCGCGCGGCTCGTAACGTGTCGGGCCAGGTCCACATGTACGCCGACAAGATCACCCCGGCGATGGAGAAGGCCATCGACGAGACCAACCGGCGCCGCGAGAAGCAGGTCGCGTACAACAAGGCGAACGGCATCGACCCGCAGCCGCTCCGCAAGAAGATCAACGACATCGTGGCGTCCATCGCGCGCGAGGACGTCGACACGGAGGAGCTGCTCGGCACCGGCTACCGCAAGGGCGGCAAGGACGGGAAGGGTGCCAAGGCCCCCGTCCCCGCGCTCGGCACGGCCGACACCGGCAAGAAGAAGCGCGGCAAGGCGGCGGAACCCACCGCCACCGCCGTCACCGACCGTCCCGCCGCCGAGCTCTCCGAGGAGATCGAGGCGCTGACCGAGCGGATGCGGGCCGCGGCGGCGGACCTCCAGTTCGAGATCGCCGCACGGCTGCGCGACGAGGTGTCCGAGATGAAGAAGGAGCTGCGGCAGATGCGGGAGGCCGGTATCGCCTGACCGGTCGCGGCCGGTCAGGGCCGGGCGGGACTGCGGAGGGGCCGCGGAGCGGGCGGAGTGTCGCAGGACCGCCACAAAAACCCGCCCGCGGTGGTGGCGTTGTCGGTGCCGCCCCCTAGGGTTTGCCCCAACCGCGCGCGAGGCGCGGCAGCAGGGGACGCTCGAGAGGGGCAGCACGTGACGGCCGATTCCGCCGGTTCTTCCGGTTTGTCAAAAGGGCCCGGCATCAGCCTGACCAAGGGTCAGGCCATTAGTCTGGAGAAGCGGGGCGGCGGCACGCTCACCGCCGTCCGCATGGGCCTCGGCTGGCAGGCCGCGCCGCGGCGCGGCCTGTTCGGCACCCGGACGCGCGAGATCGACCTCGACGCGTCCGCGGTCCTCTTCGCCGACAAGCAGCCCGTGGACGTGGTCTTCTTCCGCCACCTCGTCAGCGACGACGGCTCGGTGCGGCACACCGGCGACAACCTGGTGGGCGGGGCCGGCCAGGGCGGCGACGACGAGGCGATCCTCGTCGACCTGTCGCGCGTCCCGGTCCACATCGACCAGATCGTCTTCACGGTCAACTCCTTCACGGGCCAGACCTTCCAGGAGGTGCAGAACGCGTTCTGCCGCCTGGTCGACGAGACGACAGGCCAGGAGCTGGCCCGTTACACGCTCGACGGCGGCGGCCAGTACACGGCGCAGATCATGGCCAAGGTGCACCGCGACGGCGCGGGCTGGAAGATGACGGCCCTGGGCGCGGCGGCCAACGGCCGCACGTTCCAGGACCTGATGCCCGCGATCCTGCCCGGCCTGTAGCGGAGCGCGCGATGCCGGCCGAACTGGTGCGGGGCCAGAACCACCCGCTGGCCCGGACCCGCCTGGAGATCCGGGTGTCGGCGGGCCGCCCGGTCGTCGCGGGCGCCACGCTCGCCGACGACCGGGGCACCGTGCGCGGCCCCGGACGCGTCGCGCACCCGGGCGCGCCCGCGCTGCCCGGCCTGGAGGTGCCACGCCAGGCCGCCGCCGACCACCGGCTCGCCGTCGACCTGGACGCGATGCCCGCGGACGTGCACCGCGTCACCGTGCTGCTCGCCCTGCCGGCCGGCACCGGCGGTCCCACCCGGTTCGGCGCGGTCGCCGCCCCCTTCGTCGCGGTCACCGGTCTCGACGGCACCGAGCTGGCCAGCTACACCATCACCGACCTCGACACGGAGTCGGCGGTCACCGCCCTGGAGCTGTACCGCAGGGGAGACGCCTGGAAGGTGCGCGCCGTCGGCCAGGGGTACGCGGACGGGCTGGCCGCCCTCTTCGCCGACCAGGGCCTGCCCGACGCCCGGGAGCTGGCCGGGGCCGTCCACGACGCCGTCGCCCGGGGCCTGACCCGCACGGTGGCCGCCCCGCCCCGGCCGTCCGGCGAGGCCCAGGTCCGGGCCGCCGCCCCGGCCGGGCACACCGCGGCCGGCCGGTCCGGAGCCACGCCCGCGGCGCCGGCCGCGGGCGGCGGCGGCCCGGCGGGCCCCGTCGACTACAGGCACCCGGGCCGCGGTGCGGCGCCGCCCGCCGCCCCGGCGGCGGCAGCCGCCGAGCCGGGCCGCCCCGCCGTCCCCGTCGCGGGCGACGCGACCGGCTGGAGCATGGAGGAGCGCCTCTACAACCAGGTGTGGGGCATGTTCGAGGACCTGGCCCGCACGACGGCCGCCTACCGCAGCGCCGTCGACTTCGCGGACTCCCGCATGGAGCAGGAGCTGGACCGGGCGCTCGCCGATCCGCGCAGCCGCCTAGGGGGCGCCGCGGACGCCGCCCGCGAGGCCGCCGCCGCCCGGCACGCGGCCCTCGTCGACCGGGCGCGGGAGGCCATCGACCGGGACCTGGCCCAGCTGGTCGCCGAGTCCGAAGTCGTCGAGCCGGCGCTCCCCGCGGCCTACGCGGACTGGGACAACCCGTGCTGGCATGCCTACCGCAGCCCCATGGAGATCCCCATGGCCGTCCGCCTGGGCGACCTGCGGCTGCCCGAGAGCGAGAGCGTCGGCCTGCGCGTGCCCATGCTGGTGCGGCTGCCGCTGGAGCGGGGCCTGTGGATCGACGCGGGCACCACCGACGCCCTCACGGACGCCGATGTGGTGCGCGCCCGGGCCGCGCACACCGCGGCCGAGCTGGCGGCCCGGCTGCTCGCGGTCTATCCGGCGGGCGAGTTCAGCGTGCACGTCCTGGACCCGGCGGGCACCGCTGCGGCCGCCTTCGCCCCGCTCGCCGGGGCCGGGGTGCTCGCGAGCCCGGTGGCGCGGGGGGCCTCCGGCGTCGCCGAGACGCTGACCCGGCTGACGGAGCGGGTCGACCTCGTGCAGATGGCGGTGCGGGCCGGGGTGGCCGACGCCCTGCCCGCCGACCTGGACCCGGCCGAGCAGCTGCTGGTCGTGCACGACTTCCCGCACGGCTTCGACGACCGCGCTCTGACCCGGCTGCGCTACCTCGCGGACGAGGGGCCGCGGGTCGGCGTGCACCTGCTCCTCGTCGCGGACCGGGCCGACGCCGCCGAGTACGGGCCGCTGCTCGACCCCCTGTGGCGGGCGCTGCTGCGGCTCACCCCGCTGCCCGACGACCACCTGGCCGACCCCTGGGTGGGGCACGCGTGGACGTACGAGCCGCCGACGGTCCCGCCCGGCAGCGAGGTGGTGCGCCGGGTGCTCGACGAGGTGGCCAGAGCCCGCCAGGAAAGGCGGCTCTGACCTGCCCATTTGAGCATCCCTTTACCTAACCCTTTACCTTTCATGGGTCTTTCGAGTACTCTTCTTGACGCGGAGGGGAGTACTCCCGTACGCGGCGTTCCCGTCAATACGGATGACCGGCCCGACGGCCGGCGATCCCGGGGCGCCGGCCCGGAGCGCGCAGGCGCCCGGGT
Source organism: Streptomyces sp. NPDC049813 (assembly GCF_044465085.1). Taxonomy (NCBI): domain Bacteria; kingdom Bacillati; phylum Actinomycetota; class Actinomycetes; order Kitasatosporales; family Streptomycetaceae; genus Streptomyces; species Streptomyces sp. NPDC049813. The sequence goes on from NZ_JBITLI010000016.1 coordinate 72,873, forward strand.
GGAAGAGACCTCCGGCAGCGACGACGCTGATCAGTAGCCGTACGACGCCGGAGGCGCAGTGGACGTATCGATGACCCTGTGGGTGCTGACCATTCTTGGTCTGTGCGCCCTGATCGCGGTCGACTTCTTCATCGGGCGCAAGCCCCACGACGTATCCATCAAGGAAGCCGGGGTCTGGACCGTCGTCTGGATCGCGCTCGCCGTGCTCTTCGGGATCGGCGTGACCATCTGGGGCAGCAGCCAGGCGGGCGGCGAGTTCTTCGCGGGCTTCATCACCGAGAAATCGCTCAGCGTCGACAACCTCTTCGTCTTCATCCTGATCATGGCGAAGTTCTCGGTCCCGACCCACCTTCAGCAGCGCGTGCTGCTGTTCGGCGTGCTCATCGCCCTCGTGCTGCGGGCGATCTTCATCGCGGCGGGCGCCGCCGTCATCGCCAACTTCTCGTGGGTCTTCTACATCTTCGGCGCCTTCCTCATCTACACCGCCTGGAAGCTCGTCCAGGAGGCGATGTCCGACGACGAGGAGGAGGAGTTCGAGGAGAACCGCCTCCTGAAGTCCATCGAGCACAAATTCGGTGTCGCCGACCGGTACCACGGCACGAAGCTGTTCATCCGGGAGAACGGCAAGAAGATCATGACGCCGCTCCTGGTCGTCATGCTCGCCATCGGCATGACCGACGTGCTCTTCGCGATGGACTCGATCCCCGCGATCTTCGGCCTCACCCAGGACCCGTACATCGTCTTCACGGCCAACGCGTTCGCCCTGATGGGCCTGCGCCAGCTGTACTTCCTCATCGGCGGCCTGCTCAAGAAGCTGGTCCACCTCAGCTACGGCCTGTCGGTGATCCTCGGCTTCATCGGCGTGAAGCTGGTCCTGCACGCGCTGCACGAGAACGGGGTGCACGTACCGGAGATCTCCATCCCGGTCTCCCTCGCCGTGATCTGCGGCGTCCTGATCGTCACCACGATCACCAGCCTCATCGCCTCCAAGAAGCAGGCCGAGCGGGACGCGGCCGAGGCGGCCGGCAAGGACCGTATCGACGTCTGACAACCCGTCGGACGCGGGAGCGTCCAGCGCCGGAGGGCGTGCGCGGCCTCGTGCCGCACACGCCCTCCGGCGTCTGGTCACGCCCCGGGGCACGCCCTGGGCGACGGCCGCCGGAGTCGCGGCCCCACACCGCCCCGGGCACCATCGAAGGCATGATCACCAGACTCCGGGCCCAGGCCGTGCGGTGGACCGTCCTCGTCCCGGTGCTGGCCGTCGTCCTGCTCGCCCTCACCTGGGGGCGCGACCTGCCGGGTGTCCTGGTCGCCGTCGTCTCCGTCTTCCTCGCGGGCTCCGTCCTCGCGGCCGTGCACCACGCCGAGGTCATCGCCCACCGCGTCGGCGAACCCTTCGGCTCCCTGGTGCTCGCCGTCGCCGTCACCATCATCGAGGTCGCGCTCATCGTCACCCTGATGGCCGACGGCGGCGCCAAGAGCTCCACGCTCGCCCGGGACACCGTCTTCGCCGCCGTCATGATCACCTGCAACGGCATCGTCGGCATCAGCCTGCTCTCGGCCGCGCTGCGGCACGGCGTCGCGATCTTCCAGTCGGAGGGCACCGGCGGGGCGCTCGCCACGGTCGCCACCCTCGCGACGCTCTGCCTGGTGCTGCCGACCTTCACCACCAGCAAGCTCGGCCCGGAGTTCTCCACCTCCCAGCTGGTCTTCTCGGCCGTCGCCGCCCTGGTCCTGTACGGACTCTTCGTCGCCACGCAGACCGTGCGCCACCGCGACTACTTCCTGCCGATCACCAAGCACGGCGAGGTCATCGACGCCGACGACCACGCCGACGTGCCCAGCACCCGCACCGCCCTGATCAGCCTCGGCCTGCTCGCCCTCGCCCTGATCGCCGTCGTCGGCCTCGCCAAGGGCGTGTCGAAGACGATCGAGCACGGGGTGGACGCGGCGGGCATGCCGCAGGCCGTCGTCGGCGTGATCATCGCGCTGCTCGTGCTGCTCCCGGAGACCATCGCGGCGCTCCGCGCGGCCCGCCGCGACCGCGTGCAGACCAGCCTCAACCTCGCGCTCGGCTCCGCGATGGCGAGCATCGGGCTCACCGTGCCGGCCGTCGCCATCGCCTCGTTCTGGCTGTCGGGACCCCTCGTCCTCGGGCTCGGCGCCACGCACATGGTGCTGCTCGCGCTGACCATGGTGGTCACCACGCTGACCGTCGTCCCCGGCCGGGCCACACCTCTCCAGGGCGGCGTGCACCTGGTGATCCTCGCCGCCTACGTGGAGCTCGCCGTGACCCCCTGAGCGGGGCCTCCGGGTCCGGGCCGCGCGCGGCCCGCGTGATACACCCTCAAGGAGTATCCGCCCGTCGTACGGAGGTCCTTGTGCCGCACACCCTCGCCACCGCGCCGATCCTGGTCCTGAACGGCCCGAACCTGAACCTGCTCGGCAAGCGCCAGCCGGAGATCTACGGCCGCGACACCCTGGCCGACGTCGAGGCCCTGTGCGTGAAGGCGGCGGCGGCACACGGCGCCACAATCGACTTCCGGCACTCCAACCACGAGGGCGAACTCGTCGACTGGATCCACGAGGCACGCGAGCACCACGTCGGCATCGTGATCAACCCGGCCGCCTACTCGCACACGTCCGTCGCGATCCTGGACGCCCTCAACACCTGCGACGGCCTGCCGGTGGTGGAGGTGCACATCTCCAACATCCACCAGCGCGAGGAGTTCCGGCACCACTCCTACGTGTCCCTGCGCGCCGACGGCGTGATCGCGGGGTGCGGCGTACAGGGCTACGCGTTCGGCGTGGAGCGGGTGGCGACCCTGGCGGCCCCGGGCGCCGTACCGGCGTAGGCCAGGCCCCGGGAAAATCACCGGCTCGGGGCGGGCGCGGCGTCACCAGCCCCGCGCGCGCCACTCCTGGAGGTGCGGCCGCTCGGCGCCCAGCGACGTGTCGTTCCCGTGCCCCGGGTAGACCCAGGTCTCGTCCGGGAGCGTCCCGAAGATCTTCGTCTCGACGTCGTCGATGAGCCGCGCGAACGCCTCGGGGTCCTTGTGCGTGTTGCCGACGCCGCCCGGGAAGAGGCAGTCCCCGGTGAAGACGTGCGGGTGCCCGTGCGGGTCGTCGTAGACCAGGGCGATGGAACCGGGGGTGTGGCCGACCAGGTGGCGGGCGGTCAGCGTGATGTGCCCGAAGGCGATGGTGTCCCCGTCCGCGACCGGGACCTGCGTCTCGACCGGGATGCCCTCGGCGTCGTCGCGCCCCGCGTACGTGCGCGCCCCGGTGGCGGCCACGACCTCCGCGAGCGCCTGCCAGTGGTCCCCGTGCCGGTGGGTGGTGACGACGGACCCGATGCCGTCGGCGCCGATGAGCCGCAGCAGCGTCGGCGCCTCGGCCGCCGCGTCGATCAGCAGCTGCTCATCGGTCGCGCGGCACCGCAGCAGATAGGCGTTGTTGTCCATCGGCCCGACCGCGACCTTGGAGATCATCAGGTCCTGCAGCTCGTGCACGTCCGCCGGGCCGCCGACCTTCACCGCTCCGCTGTACGTCATGCGGCCAGCCTATAGCGGGGGCAGCACGGGCAGGGAGCCCCGGTCCACCGAGAGGGCCGCGCCGTCCCTGCGCCCCGACAGCCACCCCAGGAGGTCGGCCGGAGCGCCCTGGACGACGATCCCGGGCGGCGGGACCGCGCCGGCCGCGCCGGCCGCGCCGTCCTTGATCTCCGCCACGGACGGCGTCCCCACCGCGCCCGTGGAGAGCGTCCGGCCGTCGTCCTGCTTGAGCAGCAGCGGCGCCAGGCCAGGGTGGTCGCGGAACCGGTCGGCGAGGAACTCGGTCTCGCGCCGGGTGAACTCCGCGGGCAGGTCCTCCAGCTCGTAGCCGATGCCGAGGTCCACGTGGTGCAGCTCGACCTCGATCCAGCGCCGGAAGGGCACCCGGGAGGCGACGTCCTTGACGCCGTTGCGCAGCTCGACGGTGCGCGACCAGTCCGCGTCCTCGGCCGCGGCCCGCTGGAAGCGCTCCGCGCTCTCGCGGACGTCGGCGAGCTGCGCCGCCAGGTCGCGCGGCGCGTCGCGCTCGATGTCACCGTCGCGCGCCTCGGCGCTCTCGTACATGGGGCGGCCCGCGAGGACGTTGCGCAGCGCGTCGGCGTTGCGGGCGAGGTGGGCGAGGACGTGGCCCCGGCTCCAGCCCGGCAGCCGTGACGGCTTCGTCACAGCGGCGTTGTCCAGGGCGCCGGCCGCGGCGAGCAGCCGGTCGGTCGCCGCACGTACACACTCCAGGTCGCGCTCGTGATGGTTCATGGCGCAGACGGTAGCCGGACCACACGATCGGGTGAAGGTGGCCGACATCATGCCGGATTCGAATGTACGTGCTATAAGCTCGGCGGCGGATTCGGGCATTCTTGAAGGACCGGGTTTGTTACCGAACACGGGAAGCCGACCGCGTTGTCAGTGGCTCCCCCTAGTCTTCAAAACGACAGTCTTCCCAGGGCTGCTCCGCGGGGGCGCTGCCCCTGTCACTTCTTCCAAGAAAGGTGCGGACCGGCGTGGCCGACCGTCTCATCGTCCGTGGCGCGCGCGAGCACAATCTCCGGAATGTCTCGCTCGACCTCCCGCGCGACTCCCTCATCGTCTTCACCGGTCTGTCCGGCTCCGGCAAGTCCTCGCTCGCGTTCGACACGATCTTCGCCGAGGGACAGCGGCGCTACGTGGAGTCGCTCTCCTCGTACGCCCGCCAGTTCCTCGGCCAGATGGACAAGCCGGACGTCGACTTCATCGAGGGACTCTCCCCGGCCGTCTCCATCGACCAGAAGTCGACCTCGCGCAACCCGCGCTCCACGGTCGGCACCATCACCGAGGTCTACGACTACCTGCGGCTGCTCTTCGCCCGCATCGGCAAGCCGCACTGCCCCGAGTGCGGCCGCCCCATCGCCCGCCAGTCGCCGCAGGCCATCGTGGACAAGGTCCTGGAGCTGCCCGAGGGCAGCCGCTTCCAGGTGCTCTCCCCGCTGGTGCGCGAGCGCAAGGGCGAGTTCGTCGACCTCTTCGGTGACCTCCAGACCAAGGGGTACTCCCGCGCGCGGGTGGACGGCGAGACGATCCAGCTCTCCGAGCCGCCGGTCCTGAAGAAGCAGGAGAAGCACACCATCGAGGTGGTCGTCGACCGCCTCACCGTGAAGGACTCCGCCAAGCGCCGGCTGACCGACTCCGTGGAGACCGCGCTCGGCCTCTCCGGCGGCATGGTCGTGCTCGACTTCGTCGACCTCCCCGAGGACGACCCGGAGCGCGAGCGGATGTACTCGGAGCACCTGTACTGCCCGCACGACGACCTGTCCTTCGAGGAGCTGGAGCCCCGCTCCTTCTCCTTCAACTCGCCGTTCGGCGCCTGCCCCGACTGCACGGGCATCGGTACGCGCATGGAGGTCGACCCCGACCTGATCGTGCCCGACCCCGACAAGTCGCTCGACGAGGGGGCCATCCACCCCTGGTCGCACGGGCACACCAAGGACTACTTCGCCCGGCTCATCGGCGCTCTCGCGGACGCCCTCGGCTTCCGTACGGACATCCCCTTCGGCGGGCTGCCGCAGCGCGCCAAGAAGGCGCTGCTGCACGGCCACAAGACGCAGATCGAGGTCCGCTACCGCAACCGCTACGGGCGGGAGCGCCGGTACACGACGCCCTTCGAAGGCGCCGTGCCGTTCGTCAAGCGCCGCCACAGCGAGGCCGAGTCGGACTCCAGCCGCGAGCGCTTCGAGGGCTACATGCGCGAGGTGCCCTGCCCCACCTGCGCGGGCACCCGCCTCAAGCCGATCGTCCTCGCCGTCACGGTCATGGAGAAGTCCATCGCCGAGGTCTCGGCGATGTCCATCAGCGACTGCGCCGACTTCCTGGGCAAGCTCCGGCTGAACGCGCGCGACAAGAAGATCGCCGAGCGCGTCCTGAAGGAGGTCAACGAGCGGCTGCGCTTCCTCGTCGACGTCGGCCTCGACTACCTCTCGCTGAACCGCGCGGCGGGCACGCTCTCCGGCGGCGAGGCCCAGCGCATCCGCCTCGCCACCCAGATCGGCTCCGGCCTCGTCGGCGTCCTGTACGTGCTCGACGAGCCGTCCATCGGCCTCCACCAGCGCGACAACCACCGGCTGATCGAGACCCTCGTGCGCCTGCGCGACATGGGCAACACGCTGATCGTGGTCGAGCACGACGAGGACACCATCAAGGTCGCCGACTGGGTCGTCGACATCGGCCCCGGCGCGGGCGAGCACGGCGGCAAGGTCGTGCACAGCGGACCCTTGAAGGGGCTGCTGGCCAACGCCGAGTCGATGACGGGCCAGTACCTGTCCGGCAAGAAGTCCATCCCCGTGCCGGACGTCCGGCGCCCGGTGGACCCGGGGCGCCACCTCACGGTGCACGGCGCCAAGGAGAACAACCTGCGGGACATCGACGTGTCCTTCCCGCTCGGTGTCCTCACGGCCGTCACCGGCGTCTCCGGCTCCGGGAAGTCCACGCTGGTCAACGACATCCTGTACACGCACCTGGCGCGCGAGCTGAACGGGGCACGCTCCGTCCCCGGCCGCCACACGCGCGTGGAGGGCGACGACCTGGTCGACAAGGTCGTGCACGTCGACCAGTCGCCCATCGGCCGCACCCCCCGGTCGAACCCGGCGACGTACACCGGCGTCTTCGACCACGTCCGCAGGCTCTTCGCCGAGACCACCGAGGCGAAGGTCCGCGGCTACCTGCCGGGCCGCTTCTCCTTCAACGTCAAGGGCGGACGCTGCGAGAACTGCTCGGGCGACGGCACCATCAAGATCGAGATGAACTTCCTGCCGGACGTGTACGTCCCGTGCGAGGTCTGCCACGGCGCGCGCTACAACCGCGAGACGCTGGAGGTCCACTACAAGGGCAAGTCCATCGCCGAGGTCCTGGACATGCCGATCGAGGAGGGCCTCGCCTTCTTCGAGGCGGTCCCGGCCATCGCCCGCCACCTCAGGACGCTGAACGACGTGGGCCTCGGCTACGTGCGCCTCGGCCAGTCCGCGCCGACCCTGTCGGGCGGTGAGGCCCAGCGCGTGAAGCTCGCGAGCGAGCTGCAGAAGCGCTCCACGGGGCGGACGGTGTACGTGCTCGACGAGCCGACCACCGGTCTGCACTTCGAGGACATCAGCAAGCTCATCACGGTCCTCTCCGGCCTGGTCGACAAGGGGAACTCGGTGATCGTCATCGAGCACAACCTCGACGTCATCAAGACCGCGGACTGGGTCATCGACATGGGCCCCGAAGGGGGCAACGGGGGCGGCATCGTCGTCGCCGAGGGCACCCCCGAGCAGGTCGCGTCGGAACCGGCCAGCCACACCGGCAAGTTCCTGCGGGACGTGCTCGGCGCCGACCGGGTCAGCGACGCCCCGGCGCCCGCCGCCCGCAAGCGCAAGAGCACGGCGAAGAAGACCGTGGCCGCGACGAAGGCCCCGGCCAAGAAGACGGCCACGGCCAAGGCGGCGGCTGCCAAGCCCGCCGCCAAGAAGACGGCGACCCGGGCCCGTAAGGCCTGAGCGCGCGTACGACGCAGGGCGCCCCGCGGGAACGTTCCGCGGGGCGCCCCCTGTTCTCCCCGCCGGGGCGGTGCGTCGTGGCTACAGCTCCCCGGCCTCGGACGCGTACGGCGGCTCCGCGCCCGCGCGGGAGCAGGTGATCGCCGCCGCGCGCCCCGCGAACCGCAGCAGGCGGGTCCAGCCGTCCCCGTCCAGGGCGCCGACCCCCGCGGGGGAGAGGGCGTCCAGGTGCGCGAGGCCGTGCAGCAGCGCTGCGTTGACGGTGTCCCCGGCGCCGATGGTGTCCACGACGTCGACCCGCTCACCCGGCACGGACAGCTCGCCGCCGTCCCGCGTGAAGACGGTCAGACCGTCCGCGCCCCGGGTGACCACCACGGCCGCGGGTCCCCCGGCCAGCCACTCGCGGGGCGTCCCCCCGAGCCACCGCGCGTCCTCCTCGGAGAGCTTGAGGAGCGTGGTGGACGGCAACCAGCTCTCGAAGCGGGCCCGGTAGGCGTCCGCGTCGGGGATCAGGCCCGCCCGGATGTTCGGATCGAGCGCGGTGCACAGGCCCTGGGCGGCGGCCGCGCGCATCAGCTCCTCGTAGGCGCTCGCGCCCGGCTCCAGGACCAGCGAGCACGTGCCGAACGACACCGCGCGCGTGCCCGCCGGGAGGGCGTCCGGCGCGGCGAAGAGCCGGTCGGCGGTCCCCTCCACGTAGAACGAGTAGCCGGCCGAGCCGTCCGCCCCGACGGAGGCGACCGCCAGGGTCGTCGGCTCGTCCCCCCGCTGCACCGGGGCGGTGTCGACGCCGGCGGCCCGCAGGCCGTCGAGCAGCGCCGCGCCGAAGGCGTCCCGGGACACCCGCGAGCAGAACGCCGCGGCGGAGCCGAGCCGGCCGAGCGCCACCGCAGTGTTGTACGGGCCGCCGCCGAGCCGGGGCGCGAGAGCGGGCAGGGCGGCGGCCGGGCCGTCCCCGGGCCCCGCGCCCAGCGGGACGAGGTCGATCAGGGCCTCTCCGGCGACGACGATCACGGTGGTTCCTCTCGGACGGGGCTGAACGGGTACGCGAACAGGTGCCTACGACGAGTACCGACGACGGCAGGCTAGAGCGTCCCGTGCCGGGCGGCAGCAGCCGTCCCCGATCCGGGCACGCCCGCCGCCCGTACGGGCACGAACGCGAGGCGAACCGGACAGCACGGCGAACCCGCCGCACTGGCCCGCGCCCGGCCCGCGGTCCGTGCGTGCCGGGCCGCGCCCGGCGGTGGTCCGTGTGCGCCGGCTCATGCCTGGCCGGTGCCGGCCCGCGCCTGGCCGGTGGTCTGCGCGCGCCGGCCCGCATTCCGCACACGCTGGCTCGCGCCCGGCCTCCCCAGGCCGCGCTCGCCCGGCCCTCGCACGGCGGCCTCCCCACGCCGCGCTCGTCCGGCCCTCGCACGGCGGCCTCCCAGGCCGCGCTCGCCCGGCCCTCGCACGGCGGCCTCCCAGGCCGCGCTCGTCCGGCCCGCGCCCGACCCCCGGGCCGCTCCTCGGGCTGCCGCGCGCGGGCCTGAGGCCCGCGGCAGACCCCCGCACCCGCGCCGGTATCGTCTGATCCGCCACCCTTGTCACCCCCAGCACCCCTGCCCCCTCCCCGTGGAGTCCAGATGTCGCGCACGGCCCCCTCCCGCATCTCCCGCCGCACCGCCCTGCGCGGCGCCGCCGTCGCGGGGACGGCGGGGCTCGGGCTGACCGCCTGTTCGACGGGGTCGGCGGCGGGGCGGACGCGGCGCCCACCGCGCCGGTCGAGCTGGGCGAGGCCGCCGACGTGCCCGCGGGCGGGGCGAAGCTCTACAACGACCAGCACGTCGTCGTCAGCCGCACCGATGACGGCGGCGACGGCGGCGACGGCGCCTACAAGGCGTTCAGCACCATCTGCACGCACGCGGGCTGCCCGATCCGGATGCTGGAGGGCACGGAGCTGACCTGCAACTGTCACGGCAGCAAGTTCGACGCCACCACCGGCAAGGTGCTGCACGCCCCCGCCACCTCCCCGCTGGAGGAGCTCGCCGTCAAGGTCGAGGGCGGCAAGCTCATCGCGAGCCCGCGGGCGTAGTCACGGCCCGGCCGGGGCGGCGCTCACTCCCACTCCCAGCCGATCCCCAGCAGCCCCGCCCGCACCTGCGGCTCCACCAGGTGCACCGAGTGGTGGTGGCCGCTGAGGGCCAGCTCCTGGCGGCCGGCGCGCGGCGCCGCCGTCGACTGCTGGGCGAAGCGGTGACAGCGCAGGGGCAGCGCGGTGTCGGCGAAGCGGACCTGGAGCGCGTACTGCCCGCCCGCGCCGCCGAAGCCGCGCACGTACTCGGTGGAGGGCCCCGCCGTGCCGTCCTCGAAGCCGTAGCGGAACAGATGGGTCTCCCCGGCCCGCAGCCACGTGTCGAAGAGCAGCTCCGCCACCAGGACGCCCGTCCCGCCGTCCCACCGCACACGCCCCGTGCGGCAGTTCTCCAGGGCGTGCACCGCCACCTCCGCGGGCGCGCACCCGGGGTCGCCGTGGTGGACGGCCACGTACCGGTCCACCCCGTCCCGGGCGGCGCGCACGATGAGCTGGGAGTCCCGCCCCAGCAGCTCCCGGTGCGCCCCGATCCGTACCCGCTCGTGCCGGCCGACGGTGTGCAGGCCGCCGTCGAGCGGCGACCCCAGCTCCCCGAGCAGCCGTTCGAGCACCCCCGACGCCCGGACCAGCGAGCGGTACGAGCGGGCGGCGGGGCGGCGCGCCGCGACCGGGTTCCCGAGGGGGCCGAGCAGCCGGATCAGGGACTCCTCGGGGAGCTGGAGGATCTCCTCCAGGGCCCGGACCGCCCGCATGGACTCGGCGCGCTGCGGCCGCCGGGCGCCCTGCTGCCAGTAGCTCAGACTGGTCACGCCGACCTTGATGCCCTGGCGCGACAGGTGGTGCTGGACGCGGTGCAGCGGCAGCCGCCGCGCGGCGATGGCGGCCCGCAGGGCGAGGTGGAACGGGCCGGTGCGCAGCGCCGCGTCCAGAGCGGGGAGCTGTGCCGCTTCCATGTGTGGTTCGCCGGGCCGCATCCGGGCCTCCTGCTTCTCCGATGCACCGTCCCAAGTCACCCGGCATTGAAGCGTGTTGACTTGCACTCGACAAGGTTTGCTGTTCGCGCGGGTCCGCGGCAGTCCGGGCGCCGCCGCCGGGGACCCCGCGCTGTCACACCCCGCCAGTAGGGTGTCTGACATGGCCGACCCCTCCAGCTACCGCCCCAAGCCGGGACAGATTCCCGACTCGCCAGGGGTGTACAGGTTCCGCGACGAGCACCGCCGGGTGATCTACGTCGGAAAGGCGAAGAGCCTGCGCCAGCGCCTGGCGAGCTACTTCCAGGACCTGGCGAACTTGCACCCCCGTACGCGCACCATGGTCACCACGGCCGCTTCCGTGGAGTGGACGGTGGTGGCCACGGAGGTCGAGGCGCTGCAGCTGGAGTACTCCTGGATCAAGGAGTACGACCCGCGGTTCAACGTCAAATACCGCGACGACAAGAGCTATCCGTACCTCGCGGTGACGATGAACGAGCAGTTCCCGCGGGTCCAGGTGATGCGCGGCCAGAAGAAGAAGGGCGTGCGCTACTTCGGGCCCTACGGGCACGCCTGGGCGATCCGCGACACCGTCGACCTGCTGCTGCGCGTCTTCCCGGTCCGCACCTGCTCCGCGGGCGTGTTCAAGAACGCGACGCGGACCGGCCGGCCCTGCCTCCTCGGGTACATCGGCAAGTGCTCGGCCCCCTGTGTGGGCCGCGTCACCCCGGAGGAACACCGCGAGCTGGCCGAGGAGTTCAGCGACTTCATGGCGGGCCGCACCGGCACGTACATCCGCCGCCTGGAGAAGGACATGGCGGTGGCGGCCGAGGACATGGAGTACGAGCGCGCGGCCCGGCTGCGCGACGACATCGAGGCGCTGCGCAAGGCCATGGAGAAGAGCGCGGTCGTCCTCGCCGACGCCACCGACGCCGACCTGATCGCCCTCGCCGAGGACGAGCTGGAGGCCGCCGTCCAGATCTTCCACGTGCGCGGCGGACGCGTCCGCGGCCAGCGCGGCTGGGTCACCGACAAGGTCGAGGCGGTCACCAGCGGCGACCTGGTCGAACACGCGCTCCAGCAGCTCTACGGGGAGGAGAAAGGCGACTCCGTCCCCAAGGAGGTCCTCGTCCCGGCGCTGCCCGACCCCCTGGAGCCCGTCCAGGCCTGGCTCACCGAGCGCCGCGGCTCCGCCGTGTCCCTGCGCATCCCGCAGCGCGGCGACAAGAAGGCCCTCATGGAGACGGTCAACCGGAACGCGCTGCACGCGCTCGCCCTGCACAAGACCAAGCGCGCCTCCGACCTCACGACGCGCTCGCGCGCCCTGGAGGAGATCGCGGAGGCCCTCGGCCTGGACAGCGCCCCGCTGCGCATCGAGTGCTACGACATCTCGCACCTCCAGGGTGACGACGTCGTCGCCTCCATGGTCGTCCTGGAGGACGGCCTCGCCCGAAAGAGCGAATACCGCCGCTTCCAGATCAAGGGCTTCGAGGGGCAGGACGACGTCCGCTCCATGCACGAGGTGATCACCCGCCGCTTCAAGCGCTACCTCGCCGTGCAGGAGAAGTCGGGGGAGTGGTCCGACACGGAGCTGGCGGACGACGAGGGGCCGAGCGAGTCCACCCTCACCGAGGAGGACGGCCGCCCGAAGAAGTTCGCCTACCCGCCGCAGCTCGTCGTCGTCGACGGCGGCCAGCCGCAGGTCGCGGCGGCCAAGCGGGCCCTGGACGAGCTGGGCATCGACGACATCGCGGTCTGCGGCCTGGCCAAGCGCCTCGAAGAGGTCTGGGTGCCGGACGAGGAGGACCCGGTGGTCCTGCCCCGCACCAGCGAAGGGCTCTACCTGCTCCAGCGCGTACGCGACGAGGCCCACCGCTTCGCCATCACCTACCAGCGCAGCAAGCGGGCCAAGCGCTTCCGGGCGGGCCCGCTGGACGAGGTGCCGGGCCTCGGCGACGCGCGCAAACAGGCGCTCGTCAAGCACTTCGGTTCGGTGAAGCGGCTCCGGTCCGCCACAATCGAGCAGATCTGTGAGGTTCCCGGCATAGGCCGCAAGACGGCCGAGACGATCGTGGCGGCCTTCGCCAGGGCCACACCCACGACGCCCGCCGTGAACATGGCCACCGGAGAGATCATGGAAGACGAAGTGGACAGCACACCGGAGGACGCGACGGACGCGCCCTCCGCCGGGGAGCCCGTCGGCACGGGCACCGCGGAGGAACGACGGGGGCAGGAGCCATGAGCGAGCACGAGAAGAGCAGCGACACCAGCGGCCGGGCCGAGGGCCCCGCGGAACCGGAGCACGGAGCACAGGTGAGTACCGGCACAGGCGCGCACACGGAGACCGCCCACGAGCCCGTCGCCCCCGACCCCGTCATCCCCGAGCTGGTGATCATCTCCGGGATGTCCGGCGCGGGCCGCTCCACGGCGGCGAAGTGCCTGGAGGACCTCGGCTGGTTCGTCGTCGACAACCTGCCGCCCGCCCTGATCCCCACCATGGTGGAGCTCGGCGCCCGCTCCCAGGGCAACGTGGCGCGGATCGCGGTCGTCGTCGACGTCCGCGGACGGCGCTTCTTCGACAACCTCCGCGAATCCCTCGCGGACCTGGAGGCCAAGCACGTCACGCGCCGCATCGTCTTCCTGGAGTCCTCCGACGAGGCCCTGGTGCGCCGCTTCGAGTCGGTGCGCCGCCCGCACCCCCTCCAGGGCGACGGCCGCATCGTCGACGGCATCGCCGCCGAGCGCGAGCTCCTGCGCGAGCTGCGCGGCGACGCCGACCTGGTCATCGACACCTCCAGCCTGAACGTGCACGAGCTGCGCGCCAAGATGGACGCCCAGTTCGCCGGCGAGGAGGAGCCCGAGCTGCGGGCCACCGTGATGTCGTTCGGCTTCAAGTACGGGCTGCCCGTCGACGCCGACCTCGTCGTCGACATGCGCTTCCTGCCCAACCCGCACTGGGTCCCCGAGCTGCGCCCCTTCACCGGCCTCAACGAAGAGGTGTCGAACTACGTCTTCGCGCAGCCCGGCGCCAAGGAGTTCCTCGACCGCTACACCGAGCTGCTCCAGCTGATCGCGGCCGGCTACCGCCGCGAGGGCAAGCGGTACGTGACCATCGCCGTCGGCTGCACCGGCGGCAAGCACCGCTCCGTCGCCACCTCCGAGAAGCTCGCGGCCCGGCTCGCCGCCCAGGGCGTGGAGACCGTCGTCGTCCACCGGGACATGGGCCGCGAGTGACGGGACGCACGCTGCGGCTCACCAGCAGGCTGGGCCGCAGGAAACAGCCATCGGCGACACGCCGCAGGGGCGCCACGCCCAAGGTCGTCGCGCTCGGCGGCGGCATGGGCCTGTCGGCCTCCCTGGCCGCGCTGCGCCGCATCACCGGCGACCTGACGGCCGTCGTCACGGTCGCCGACGACGGCGGCTCCAGCGGCCGCCTCCGGGACGAGCTGGGCGTGCTGCCCCCCGGCGACCTGCGCAAGGCCCTCGCGGCCCTGTGCGGCGACGACGACTGGGGCCAGACCTGGGCCCGCGTCATCCAGCACCGCTTCCACTCGCCGGGCGAGATGAACGGCCACGCGGTCGGCAACCTGCTGATCGTCGCCCTGTGGGAGCAGCTGGGCGACCACGTCCAGGCGCTCGACCTGGTCGCCGAGCTGCTGGGCGCGCACGGCCGCGTGCTGCCCATGTCCGCGGTGCCGCTGGAGCTCCAGGCGCTGGTCAAGGGGCATGATCCGGACCGGCCCGAGGAGGTGGACACGGTCCGCGGCCAGGCCACCGTCGCCCTCACCCCCGGCGAGGTGCAGTCGGTCCACCTGGTGCCGCACGACCCGCCGGCCGTGCCCGAGGCGGTCGCCGCGGTGCTCGACGCGGACTGGGTGGTGCTCGGTCCCGGCTCCTGGTTCTCGTCCGTGATCCCGCACCTGCTCGTCCCCGAACTGCTGGACGCGCTGGTCGAGACCAAGGCCCGCCGCGTCCTCTCGCTCAACCTCGCTCCGCAACCCGGAGAAACCGAAGGCTTCTCACCGCAGCGTCATTTGGAGGTTTTGGGACGACACGCCCCTAAACTCGCCCTGGACGTGGTGCTGGCCGACGAGGCCGCCGTGCCCGACCGCGAGTCTTTGACCGACGCCGCCAAGGAGCGCTTCGGTGCCGCGGTCGAGCTGGCGCCGGTGGCCAGGCCCGACGGGACTCCGAGGCACGATCCGGAGCTGTTGGCCGCCGCGTACGACCGTATTTTTCGGATGCATGGAAGGATCGGCCCATGGCGATGACGGCAGCGGTGAAGGACGAGATCTCCCGGCTCCCCGTCACCCGGACCTGCTGCAGAAAGGCCGAGGTCTCGGCCATTCTGCGGTTCGCGGGCGGCCTTCACCTGGTGAGCGGCCGCATCGTGATCGAGGCGGAGCTGGACACCGCGATGGCCGCACGGCGGCTCAAGCGGGACATCCTCGAGATCTTCGGGCACAGCTCGGAGCTGATCGTGATGGCGCCCGGCGGGCTGCGGCGCGGCTCGCGCTTCGTCGTGCGCGTGGTGGCGGGCGGCGACCAGCTGGCCCGGCAGACGGGCCTCGTGGACGGCCGCGGCCGCCCCATCAGGGGCCTGCCGCCGCAGGTGGTCTCGGGGGCCACCTGCGACGCGGAGGCGGCCTGGCGCGGCGCGTTCCTCGCGCACGGCTCGCTCACCGAGCCCGGGCGCTCCAGCTCGCTGGAGGTGACCTGCCCCGGCCCCGAGGCCGCCCTCGCGCTGGTCGGCGCCGCCCGCCGGCTCTCCATCGCGGCGAAGGCCCGCGAGGTGCGCGGGGTGGACCGGGTGGTCGTCCGGGACGGCGACGCGATCGGCGCGCTGCTCACCCGGATGGGTGCCCACGAGTCGGTGCTCGCCTGGGAGGAGCGGCGGATGCGCCGCGAGGTGCGCGCCACCGCGAACCGCCTCGCCAACTTCGACGACGCGAACCTGCGCCGTTCGGCCCGTGCGGCCGTCGCCGCCGGCGCCCGGGTGCAGCGCGCCCTGGAGATCCTCGCCGACGACGTGCCCGAGCACCTCGCCGCCGCCGGCCGGCTGCGCATGGAGCACAAGCAGGCCTCCCTGGAGGAGCTGGGCGCGCTCGCCGACCCGCCGCTGACCAAGGACGCCGTCGCGGGCCGCATCCGCCGGCTGCTCGCCATGGCGGACAAGCGGGCGCAGGACCTCGGCATCCCGGGCACGGAGTCGAACCTGACGGAGGAGCTGGCCGAGGAGATGGTGGAGGAGATGGCCGGCGAGATGGCGGAGAGCCTCGCGGAGAACATGGCGGGCTGAGCCGCCGGGCCGGCCCCCCTCGCGTCCCGGGACCCGTGAACGGACGAGCCGGTGGCGGCGCCCCTGGAGGCGCCGCCACCGGTTTTTCCGTCCCTTTTGAACGACCCTGATGCCCCCTTGACTTGACCATGAACTGTCATGAGTCTGGCGGCTGTTCGCTTCTGTGGCCGCGCGCCACGACCGCGGCAGACAACCGCAAGGGGGGCTCATGAGACGAAGAGCGAGATCGATCCTCGCTGTCGGAGCACTGGTGCTGGGGGTGGGCGGGGCGGCGCTCGCGCCCGTCGCCCAGGCGGAGAGCGGAGGGCCGGCGAGCAAGGACCCGGGTGCGAACGCCGTCAAGGTGTTCCGCGCCGAGGTGACGAAGGAGCAGGTGCCGCTGCTCCTCCAGGCCGGCCAGGACAGCCACGAACTCAGTGAGCAGGTCCCGGCGAGCGGCACCGCCCAGGTCGAGGCCTACCTCACCGACCAGCAGGCCCGGACCCTGCGCGGCAAGGGCGTGCGGCTCGCGGAGCACAAGGTGCCGACCGCCGCGAAGGCGCGTGCGGAGGCGGCGGGAGACGGCGTCTTCAGGCCCTACAGCGGCGCGGGCAACCTCCAGGAGGAGATCGTCCGCACCGGCCAGGAGCACCCCGGCCTGACCAAGGTCGTCTCCATCGGCAAGACCCTCCAGGGGCAGGACATCCTGGCGCTCAAGCTGACCAAGGACGCCAAGAAGGCCAAGGACGGCGCCAAGCCGTCGGTCCTCTACATGTCCAACCAGCACGCGCGCGAGTGGATCACCCCGGAGATGACCCGCCGCCTGATGCACTACTACGTGGACAACTACGCCAAGAACCGGCGCGTCAGGAAGATCGTCGACTCCACGGAGCTGTGGTTCGTCCTGTCGGCCAACCCCGACGGCTACGACTGGACCTTCGACCCCGACGGCGACCGGCAGTGGCGCAAGAACATGCGCGACGTGAACGGCGACGGCGCGTACACCTCGGGCGACGGCGTCGACCTGAACCGCAACTTCGCCTACAAGTGGGGCTACGACGACGAGGGTTCGTCCCCGCGCCCCAGCAACGAGACCTACCGCGGCGCGGCCCCGAACTCCGAGCCGGAGACCAGGGCCGTCGACGCCTTCGAGAAGCGCGTCGGCTTCGACTACGCCGTCAACTACCACTCCGCCGCGCAACTGCTGCTCTACGGAGTGGGCTGGCAGGTCGCCACGCCGACACCGGACGACGTGCTCTACAAGGCGCTCGCCGGCACCCCGGACGACTCCGCGATCCCCGGCTACCACCCGCAGGTCTCCTCGGAGCTGTACACCACGAACGGCGAGGCCGACGGGCACGCCGCCAACGTCAACGGCGTCTCGATGTTCACCCCCGAGATGAGCACCTGCCAGACCGCGTCGAACGTCGATCCGAACGACGCCTGGCGGCCCCAGGACTGCGCCTCGGTCTTCACGTTCCCGGACGACGAGAAGCTGATCCAGGCCGAGTTCGCGAAGAACGTGCCCTTCGCGCTCTCCGTCGCCGAGACCGCCTCCCACCCGGACCAGCCGTCGTCGTCGGTCGGCCTGAGCGCCCCCGACTTCACCCCGGCCGCCTTCCCGGTCTCGTACGCGCGCGGAGGCGACCAGGAAGTGTCGGTCGTCGCCCGGAAGTCCGTACGCGACAAGGAGTTGAACTACCGCATCAATCGCGGCCGTCCGCACGACGAGAAATTGCGGGCCTGGAAGGGCGGTGAGACCTACGGAGGCGAGGACAATCTCCACTTCGACGCCTATCGGGCGAAGGTCGAGGGCGCCGATGCGGGCGACAAGGTGGAGGTGTGGTTCACCGGGCGGACGAAATCCGGAAAGCGCACTTCCAGTGAACCGTTCACGTACACCGTCGCCGCGCGTCCGAAGGCGGACACTCTCGTCGTCGCGGAGAACGACGCCACCGGGCAGCAGACAGCCGCCTACATAGCCGCGCTCAAGGCCGACGGCCGCAGGGCCGCCGTCTGGAACGTCGCGACGCAGGGCGTCCCGGACCCGCTCGGGGTCCTCGGCCACTTCGAGGCCGTCGTCCACTACACGGGCGCGGACCGGCCGGGCCTCGCCACCCAGCTGGCGCTGCGCGACTACCTCAACGAGGGCGGCAAGCTGGTCGAGGCGGGCGAGAAGGCGGGCGGTTCCGTCGCCATCGGCGACACCACGACGAACGACTTCAGCCAGTACTACCTGGGCGCCTACTCCCGCACCGCGGCGCCCGTCGCCACCCGCTTCGAGGGCTCGGGCGCGCTCGCGGGCACCACCACCGCCCTCGGGGACGCGCCCGGCAACCCGCTGAACGGCGCCGGACTGTACGAGGCCACCTCCGCCACCCTGCCGCGGTTCGAGAGCGCCGGCGCCGGACAGTACGAGGGCGCCGGCATGGCGGCCGCCGTGCACACGGACGACGCCTACAAGCGGCTGACCCGCACCATCGACCTCTCCGGCGTCACCGCGGCCGACCAGCCGGCCCTGCGCACGCAGCTGCTCTGGGACACCGAGGCGGGCTACGACCACGTGATCCTGGAGGCGCACACGGTCGGGGCCGAGGACTGGACGACCCTGCCGGACAAGGACGGCCTGACGACGAACGCGGTGCCCACCGAGTGCGAGGCCGGCTTCTTCCTCGCGGACCACCCGGCCCTCACCCGCTACCTGACACCCGGTGGCGAGGCCTGCGCGAACTCCGGCACCTCCGGCGCCTGGAACAGCCTCACGGGCTCCTCCGACGACTGGCGGACGGTCACCTACGACCTGAGCGCCTACGCCGGGCGCGCTGTCGAGGTGTCGCTCAGCTACGTGTCCGACCCCGGCACCGGCGGCGAGGGCGTACGCGCCGACAACGCGTCCGTCGTCCTCCGCGGACAGGTCACCGAGAGCGAGGGCTTCGAGACGTCCCTGGGCGTCTGGCAGGTGCCCGGGCCGCCCGCGGGCAGCCCGGCGGCCGACCGGGACTGGGCGACGGCCGCGGAGCTGTTCACCACCTACGGGGCGATCAGCACCCCGGACACCGTTCTCCTCGGATTCGGCCTGGAACACGTGACGGCGTCCGCCGATCGAAATGCGCTCATCAGAAAGGCACTGCGCTCAATTAGCGACTGATCGGCCTCGAAATACCCGGGAAATACGCGGCGGCCCGTACGTTACTGACGAGTACGGGCCGCTGTGTCCTGCATAGGGCCGCTCGATGTCACCCCAAGCCCTTATGGGAGGTAGGGTCGAAGGCGGTCGGGGACATCCCAATACATCTCGCCGGCGTCGAATCCGGCGTACCAACGAGGAGATCGGTTCGTGACGATCCGCGTAGGCATCAACGGCTTTGGCCGCATCGGTCGCAACTACTTCCGCGCGCTGCTCGAGCAGGGTGCGGACATCGAGATCGTGGCTGTCAACGACCTGGGTGACACCGCGACCACCGCGCATCTTCTGAAGTACGACACCATCCTGGGCCGCCTCAAGGCCGAGGTGTCGCACACCGAGGACACCATCACGGTCGACGGCCACACCATCAAGGTGCTCTCCGAGCGCAACCCCGCCGACATCCCGTGGGGTCAGCTGGGCGTCGACATCGTGATCGAGTCGACCGGCATCTTCACCAAGAAGGCCGACGCCGAGAAGCACATCGCCGGTGGCGCCAAGAAGGTCCTCATCTCGGCTCCGGCCAAGGACGAGGACATCACGATCGTGATGGGCGTCAACCAGGACAAGTACGACGCGGCCAACCACCACGTCATCTCGAACGCCTCCTGCACCACCAACTGTGTGGCGCCGATGGCCAAGGTCCTCGACGAGAACTTCGGCATCGTCAAGGGCCTGATGACGACGGTCCACGCGTACACGAACGACCAGCGCATCCTGGACTTCCCGCACTCGGACCTGCGCCGCGCCCGCGCCGCCGCCGAGAACATCATCCCGACCACGACGGGCGCCGCCAAGGCCACCGCCCTGGTCCTGCCGCAGCTCAAGGGCAAGCTCGACGGCATCGCGATGCGCGTCCCGGTCCCGACCGGCTCGGCCACCGACCTGGTCGTGGAGCTGAACCGCGAGGTCACCAAGGACGAGGTCAACGCCGCGTTCAAGAAGGCCGCCGACGACGGCGACCTCAAGGGCATCCTGTTCTACACCGAGGACCCGATCGTGTCGTCCGACATCGTCAGCGACCCGGCGTCCTGCACCTTCGACTCCTCCCTGACGATGGTTCAGGAAGGCAAGACGGTGAAGATCCTCGGCTGGTACGACAACGAGTGGGGCTACTCCAACCGCCTCGTGGACCTGACGGTCTTCGTCGGTGGTCAGCTCTAGAGTTCCAGAGCAGCACGGCATCTGTATGTGAGCGAAAGGTCCGGACCCGCGCGACGCCGCGCTGCGGTCCGGGCCTTTCGCGCGCCAGCCTCACCGCCTCACTAGGAGCCCAGCCATGAAGACCATCGAGGAACTGCTTGCCGAAGGGGTCGACGGCAAGCGGGTGTTCGTCCGCGCCGACCTGAACGTGCCGCTGGCCGACGGCGTCATCAGCGACGACGGCCGCATCCGCGCCGTCCTGCCCACCGTCGAGGCGCTGGCCGCGGCGGGCGCCAAGGTGATCGTCGCCTCGCACCTGGGCCGCCCCAAGGGCGCTCCCGACCCGCAGTTCTCGCTGCTGCCCGCCGCCGAGCGGCTCGGCGAACTGCTGGGCAAGCCGGTCGCCTTCGCCCAGGACACGGTGGGCCCCGCCGCGCACGACGCGGTGGACGGCCTGGAGCCGGGCCAGGTCGCGGTCATCGAGAACCTGCGGTTCAACGCGGGCGAGACGAGCAAGGACGACACCGAGCGCGGCGAGTTCGCCGACCGGCTCGCCGCCCTGGCCGACGTCTACGTGGGCGACGGCTTCGGTGCCGTGCACCGCAAGCACGCCTCGGTGTACGACCTCGCGAAGAAGCTGCCGCACTACGCCGGCTACCTCATCGCCACCGAGGTCGGCGTCCTGAAGAAGCTCACCGACGAGGTCGCGCGCCCCTACGTGGTCGCGCTCGGCGGCGCCAAGGTCTCCGACAAGCTGGCCGTCATCGACCAGCTGCTCGGCAAGGCCGACCGGCTGCTCATCGGCGGCGGCATGGCGTACACGTTCCTCAAGGCCAAGGGCCACGAGGTCGGCATCTCCCTCCTCCAGGAGGACCAGCTCCCGGCGGTCACCGAGTACCTGGAGCGCGCCGAGAAGAACGGCGTGGAGATCGTGCTGCCGGTGGACGTCCTGGTCTCCACGGAGTTCCCCGACCTGAAGACGAAGGCCCCGGCCCACCCCACCACCGTCGCCGCGGACGCCATCCCGGCCGACCAGGAGGGCCTCGACATCGGCCCCGAGACCCGCAAGCTGTACGCCACGAAGCTCGCCGACGCGCAGACGGTCTTCTGGAACGGGCCGATGGGCGTCTTCGAGCACCCCGACTACGCCGAGGGCACCAAGGCGGTCGCCCAGGCCCTCCTCGACTCCCCGGGCTTCACCGTGGTGGGCGGCGGCGACTCCGCCGCGGCCGTCCGTACCCTGGGCTTCGACGAGAAGGCATTCGGCCACATCTCGACCGGCGGCGGCGCCTCCCTCGAATACCTCGAGGGCAAGACGCTGCCCGGTCTCGCCGCACTGGAGGACTGACCCTTAATGAGCACCCGCACGCCGCTGATGGCGGGCAACTGGAAGATGAACCTCAACCACCTGGAGGCCATCGCCCACGTCCAGAAGCTCGCCTTCGCCCTCGCGGACAAGGACTACGAGGCCGTCGAGGTCGCCGTCCTGCCGCCCTTCACCGACCTGCGCTCCGTCCAGACGCTGGTCGACGGCGACAAGCTCAAGATCAAGTACGGTGCCCAGGACCTCTCGGCGCACGACTCCGGCGCGTACACCGGTGAGATCTCGGGCGCCATGCTCGCCAAGCTCAAGTGCACGTACGTCGCCATCGGCCACTCCGAGCGGCGGCAGTACCACGGCGAGAGCGACGCCCTTGTCAACACCAAGGTGAAGGCCGCCTACAAGCACGGCCTGACCCCGATCCTGTGCGTCGGCGAGGAGCTGGACGTGCGCGAGGCGGGCGACCACGTCTCCCACACGCTCGCGCAGGTCGAGGGCGGCCTCAAGGACCTGCCCGCCGAGCAGGCCGAGACGATCGTCATCGCCTACGAGCCGGTCTGGGCCATCGGCACCGGCAAGGTGTGCGGCGCCGACGACGCGCAGGAGGTCTGCGCGGCGATCCGCGGCAAGCTCGCCGAGCTGTACACGCAGGAGGTGGCCGACAAGGTCCGCATCCAGTACGGCGGTTCGGTGAAGTCCGGCAACGTCGCGGAGATCATGGGCAAGCCGGACATCGACGGCGCCCTGATCGGCGGCGCCTCCCTGGACGCCGACGAGTTCGTCAAGATCGTCCGCTTCCACGAGCAGTGATTCGCGAGTGGCGCGACCAGTGAGTATGCGCTAGCGGCGATACGTCGTACCCTTGCGGGGCCGAAGCTCTCTGTGTGAGCCTCGGCCCCGTCGTCCGGAGAAGTCCGAGGAAGTTGGTCCAGCCGTGGTTATGGGGTTCTCGATCGCCCTGATCGTCTTCAGCCTGCTGCTGATGCTCCTGGTGCTCATGCACAAGGGAAAGGGCGGCGGTCTCTCCGACATGTTCGGAGGCGGCATGCAGTCCTCGGTCGGCGGCTCGTCGGTCGCCGAGCGGAACCTGGACCGGATCACGATCGTGCTCGGTCTGCTCTGGTTCGCGTGCATCGTCGTGCTCGGCATCCTGACGAAGATCAACAACTGATCCTCGCGCCGAGCCGCCCGCTCGACCCGTCACAACTGCACAGAGCTCACGTAAAGCCCCATGTCCGGTACGCGCCCAACAGCGCCACCTATCATGGGGCTTGCGTCTAGGGGAGGGCAGGTAACTCCAATCACTGGACGTGCGTTGGGCCTTACGTAGACTGAGGCGCTCCGCGGCGAAGCGAGACGCCGACACGCTTCGCGGCACCATCACGCAGGGAGTTACGACCGTGGCAAGTGGCAACGCGATCCGAGGAAGTCGGGTCGGGGCGGGGCCGATGGGCGAGGCCGAGCGCGGCGAGTCCGCGCCGCGCCTGCGCATCTCCTTCTGGTGCTCGAACGGGCACGAGACGCAGCCGAGCTTCGCCTCCGACGCGCAGGTGCCGGAGACCTGGGACTGTCCGCGCTGCGGCTTCCCCGCCGGACAGGACCGGGACAACCCGCCGGACCCGCCGCGCACGGAACCGTACAAGACGCACCTCGCGTACGTGCGGGAGCGGCGCAGCGACGCGGACGGGGAGGCGATCCTCGCCGAGGCGCTCGCCAAACTGCGGGGCGAGATCTAGACGTTCGAGACCGGCCGGGACCTCCTGAGGGCGCCCGGCCGGTGCCGTACCGCCGCCGCGCGCGTCACGGGGCCGGGCGGCGGCGCGCCCGCGCGGCGTGCTCGTCGGAGATGTGCGCCGTGAGCGCGATCGACGCGGTCGCCCGGTCGTAGGTCAGCTGCGCCACGCGCGCGTAGAGGCAGTCGAGGATCAGCAGCGCCGAGTGCCGGGCGCCGAAACTGCCGCGCCGGAAGCTGGTCTCCGCCGCCGTCCAGGTCAGATGGACGGCCGCCGCCTGGGCGACCGGCGAGCGCGGGTCCCCGGTGACCGCGACGGTCGTGGCGCCGCGCTCGGCGGCGAGCCGCAGCGGACCGAGCACCTCGCGGGTGCGCCCCGAATGGGAGAGCGCCACCGCTGTGTCCGCCGGGGTCAGCAGGGCCGCCGAGGTCTCCGCGGCGTGCACCTCCGTCCAGCCGCGGGCCGGCATCCCGATGCCGAACAGGCGGGCCTCCGTCTCGCGCGCCAGGACGCCCGAGCCGCCCACGCCGTAGACGTCGACGCGGCGGGCCCGGGCGAGTGCCTGCGCCGCCGCCTCCAGGGCGCCGCGGTCCAGCTGGTCGCGGGTGCTGCGCAGCGCCTGGAGGTCGGCGTGCGCGACGACGCTGATCAGCCGCTCCAGGTCGTCGTCGGGCCCGATGTCGGGGCCCAGCGGGCGGTCGGGGCCGCCGGGGTCGTCCTCGTGGTCGTTCTCGCCCTGCTCCTTGGCGAGTTCGAGCAGCAGCCGCTGGTAGGTCTCCAGACCGAGGGCCTGGCAGAACCGGGTGACGGTGGCCTGCGAGGTGCCGGTGCGCCGCCCCAGGTCGGCCGCCGAGGTCCGGGCGACCGCGGCGGGATCGGCCAGCACATACGCGCCGACCTTGCGCAACGAGCCGCTGAGGGTGGGCAGTTCGGAGCGGATCCGGGCTGTGATCATGGGGGTCTCTCGGTCGGGGCGGCCGGTCCGCGGGCGCCGGGGTGCTGTGCGGGGTGTTGTCGGGGGTGAATCTATCAATCATCATGCGGTGTGCTTAACGAATCCATCACCCAGTACGCCGCTCCGCTCACCGTCGGGATCGACGCCGGAGGCACCCGGGTGCGGGCGCGGTGCGTCGCCGCCGACGGCCGGGTCGTGGGCGCCGGACACGGCGGACCCGGCAACGCGCTGAGCGTCGAACGCCCCGCCATGGTCCGGCACTTGGCGCAGGCGGTCGGAGCGGCCGTGCCCGCGGCGCTGCGCTGCGAGGTGACCGCCGTCGTCGGCGGGTTCGCGGGCGCCGGCGAGGGCGCCGGCTCGGTGCCCGGGCGCAGCATCGCCGAGGAGTGCCTGGCCGAGGCGCTGACCCGGCTGGGCCTCGGGCGGGCGGCGCTCGGCGTCCACGGCGACGTCGAGGTGGCCTGCGCCTCGGCGCCCGGCGCCCCCGCCGACGGGCTCGTGCTCATCGCGGGCACCGGCGCCGTCGCGGCGCGCGTGGCCGGGCGGCGCACGGTGCGCGTGGTGGACGGGGACGGCTGGCTGCTCGGGGACACCGGCAGCGGCTTCTGGCTCGGGCGGCAGGCGCTGCGCGGCGCGCTGCGAGCGGTGGACGGCCGGGCGCCGTGGGGGCCGCTGGTGACGCTGGTGCTCGACCGGGTGGTGCCGGGGCGCGCCGATCCCGCCCTCGACTGGGCGGGCCGGCACCGCCTCAAGCAGGCGATCGCGCAGTGGGCGTACGCGCAACGGCCGGTGGTGCTGGCCGAGTTGAGCCCGCTCGTCGTGGCGGCCGCGGGGCAGGGGGACGCCTGGGCGCGGTCCCTGCTCGACGAGGCGGCGGAGCGACTCGCCGACACCGTGCGGGCCTTGGGGCCCGTCCCGGGGGAGTCGCTGGTCGTCACCGGAGGGCTGCTGGGGCCGGACGGCCCGCTGGGGGAGCGGCTGCGCCTGGCCGTGGCCCCGCTCGGGCTGCGCTGCTTCGCCGTGCCGGACGGCGTCGACGGCGCGGTGGCCCTGGCCCGGCTCCTGGCCGCCGCACCGCCGGGGACGTCTTGACGGCACGCCCCGATCGGTTCATTGTTCCACCGGGAAGAACGTGAACTGAATCAATGAACCGAAGGCGGGCGGGGTCATGACGGAACAGCGGCTCGGGGCGGACGTGTTGGCGGACCAGGTGCGCGCGCACGTGGAGCGGGCCATCGCCACGAACAAGGACGGCGTCGCCGCGGCGGCCCGGCTCGTCGCGGAGTGCGTCGCCGCCGACGGCGTCGTCCACGCCTTCGGCACCGGCCACTCCCAGGCGACGGCCCTGGAGATCTCCGGGCGCGCCGGCGGCCTCATCCCGACCACCCGCGTCGCCCTGCACGACCTCGTCCTGCGGGGCGGCGAGGACCGCTCGGTGCTCGACGACCCGCTCCTGGAGCGCCGCCCGGGCCTCGCGGCCCGCCTCTACGAACTGAGCACCCCGCGCCCGCAGGACCTGTTCGTGATCATCTCGAACTCCGGTGTCAACAACTCGATCGTCGACATGGCGATGCTGGTCAAGGAGAAGGGGCACCCGCTGGTCGCCCTGACCTCCCTGGAGCACACCCGCGCCGTCCCGGCCCTGCACGCCAGCGGCAGCCGGCTCGCCGACCACGCCGACGCCGTCCTCGACAACTGCGCGCCCACCGGCGACGCGATCCTGCCGCTGCCCGACGGCGGCGGCCTCTGCGGGGTTTCCACGATCACCTCGGCGCTGCTCGTGCAGATGGTCGTCGCCGACGCCGTGGCGCTGCTGCTCGCCCAGGGCCACGAGCCGCCCGTCTACGTCTCCGCCAACCTGCCCGGCGGCTTCGAGCGCAACGGCTGCCTCGAGGACCACTACGCCGGCCGCCTGCACCGCGGCGGCCACTGAGCCGCACCACGCCGGACCGACCGCTCGTACCGGCCGCTGATCGATTAGGTTGGTCGAAGCAGCGGGGCACGGCACGTACGCACGTACGAGAGGCGGCTGAAGTCCGAGATGAACGCGTTCGAAGCAGGCGGGAAGGGCCGCGCGCGGCTCACCGGGACGGCCGAGTGGCAGGCGCTGGCCGAGCACCGGGAGCAGCTGGGCGACGTCCAGCTGCGTGAGCTGTTTGCCGCCGACCCGGCGCGCGGCACGCGCCTGGTCCTCACCGTCGGCGATCTGCACCTCGACTACTCCAAGCACCTGGTCACCGAGGAGACGCTGCGGCTGCTGCGCGAGCTGGCCGCCGCCACCGACGTCTTCGGGCTGCGGGACGCCATGTTCCGCGGCGAGAAGATCAACACGACCGAGGACCGCGCCGTGCTCCACACGGCGCTGCGCGCCCCGCGCGACGCGGTGATCGAGGTCGACGGCGAGAATGTCGTGCCGCAGGTGCACGCCGTGCTCGACAAGATGGCGGGCTTCGCCGACAAGGTCCGCTCCGGCGAGTGGACCGGCCACACCGGCCAGCGCATCAAGAACATCGTCAACGTCGGCATCGGCGGCTCGGACCTCGGCCCCGCGATGGCCTACGACGCACTGCGCTCCTTCACCGACCGCGACCTCACGGTCCGCTTCGTGTCGAACGTGGACGGCGCCGACCTGCACGAGGCCGTCCGCGACCTCGACCCGGCCGAGACGCTCTTCGTCATCGCCTCGAAGACGTTCACCACCATCGAGACGATCACCAACGCGACCTCGGCGCGCACCTGGCTCCTGGCCGGCCTCGGCGCGGGCCAGGACGCCGTGGCCAAGCACTTCGTGGCCCTGTCGACCAACGCCGAGAAGGTCGCCGACTTCGGCATCGACACGGCCAACATGTTCGAGTTCTGGGACTGGGTCGGCGGCCGCTACTCGTACGACTCCGCCATCGGCCTCGCGCTGATGATCGCCATCGGGCCAGCCGCCTTCCGCGAGATGCTGGACGGCTTCCACCTCGTCGACGAGCACTTCCGCACCGCGCCCGCCGAGCTGAACGCGCCGCTGCTGATGGGCCTGCTGGGCATCTGGTACGGCAACTTCCACGACGCCCAGTCGCACGCCGTGCTGCCGTACAGCCACTACCTGTCGAAGTTCACCGCCTACCTCCAGCAGCTCGACATGGAGTCGAACGGCAAGTCCGTGCAGCGCGACGGCGCGGAGGTCGGCTGGCAGACGGGCCCGGTGGTCTGGGGCACCCCCGGCACCAACGGCCAGCACGCCTACTACCAGCTGATCCACCAGGGCACGAAGCTGATCCCCGCGGACTTCATCGGCTTCGCCGAGCCCGTCGCCGACCTGGAGCCGGGGCTCGTGGCCCAGCACGACCTGCTGATGGCCAACTTCTTCGCGCAGACCCAGGCGCTCGCGTTCGGCAAGACGCCGGACGAGGTACGCGCGGAGGGCGTGCCCGAGGAACTGGTCCCGCACAAGACGTTCCGCGGCGGCCACCCCACGACGACGATCCTCGCGCGGTCCCTGACGCCGTCCGTGCTCGGCCAGTTGGTCGCGCTCTACGAGCACAAGGTCTTCGTCCAGGGCGCGGTCTGGAACATCGACTCCTTCGACCAGTGGGGCGTCGAACTCGGCAAGGTCCTCGCCAAGCGCGTCGAACCCGCGCTGACCGAGGGCGCGGACGTGCCCGGGCTCGACGCGTCGACGCAGGCGCTCGTCGCCACCTACCGGGCGCTGCGCGGCCGTTCGAGCTGACAGCCGTTCGGGTTAATCGGATGCGGGGACGCCGCCCGGCGGGCGAGACTGCCCGTTCGTGACCCTGCCGGGAGGCACCCCTGTGGACCACCTCATGTCGGCCCTCGCCGACCCCGAACGACTCAGGCTGTACGCGCGCATAGTCCTCGACGAGCTGCCACCGCGGGAGGCCGACTCCCCGGCCGCCCGCAAGCACCTGGGCAAGCTGGTCGCCGCCGGACTCGTCGAGCGGCTCGACGACGGATCGCTGCGCGCCGGGCCCGAGGTGTTCCGCCGCGCCCGCACCCCCGAGCCCGGCACGGGGGTCCCGCGCCACCTCACCGGCTTCTTCGCCCGCGGCCGGCTCACCGCGATCCCGGTCCGCCCCGCGGTCCGCCACGAACTGCTCGTCCACCTCACGGACACGCTCTTCGACACCGACCGGACGTACAGCGAGCGGGAGGTCAACGCGGCGCTGCGCACCGTCCACGACGACACCGCCGCCCTGCGCCGGTACTGCGTCATCGACGGTCTGCTCGTACGGGAGAAGGACGGCTCGGACTACCGGGTCCCGCAGCACGCGTGAGGCCCCGCTCCGAGCAGGAGCGGGGCCTCACGAACAGCGGGCCGGTTACGGGACGGCCGGCGGGTACAGCTCCGGCGGGAGCTGCGAGGCCGCCGCCGCGTCCAGCAGCCACAGGGTGCGCGAGCGGCCGTGGGCGCCCGCCGCGGGGGCCTGGATCTCGCCCGCGCCGGACAGGGCGATCGCGGCCGCGTTCGCCTTGTCCTCGCCCGCGGCGAGCAGCCACACCTCGCGCGCGGCCCGGATCGCCGGGAGCGTGAGGGTGATCCGGTTGGGCGGGGGCTTGGGGGCGCCCCGCACCGCCACCACCGTGCGCTCCGTCTCGTGGACCGCGGGCAGCTCGGGGAAGAGCGAGGCCACGTGCGTGTCCGGGCCGACGCCGAGCATCAGGACGTCGAACGTCGGCACGGGACCGTGGTCCTCGGGGCCCGCGGCCGTGGCGAGTTCGGCCGCGTACACCTCGGCCGCCGCGTCCGGCTCGTACGCGCCGTCCGAGGCGGGCATGGGGTGCACCCGGTCGGGGTTGAGCGGCACCGAGTCGAGCAGTGCCTCGCGCGCCTGCGTGTAGTTGCGCTCGGGGTCGCCGTCCGGCAGGAACCGCTCGTCGCCCCACCACAGGTCGAGGCGGCTCCAGTCGACCGCGTCCCGCGCGGGTGCCGCCGCGAGCGCGGCCAGCAGGCCGTTCCCGTTGCGGCCGCCCGTCAGGACGACGGAGGCGTACCCGCGGGCGGCCTGGGCGTCGACGATCTTGGTGATCAGCCGGGCCGCGGCGGCCTGCGCCATCAGCTCCTTGTCGCGGTGGACGACGAGCTGGGGTGCCGCGCTCATTTCGCCGCCGCCTTCTTGGCCGGAGCCTTCTTGGCGGGCGCCGTCTTCTTCGCCGCCGTCTTCTTCGCGGCCGCGGTCTTGGCCGGTGCCTTCTTGACGGCTGCCTTTTTGGCGGGCGCCTTCTTGGCGGGCGCCTTCTTGGCCGGTGCCGCGGACGCGGGCTCCGCCTCCGGGGAAGCGGTGTCGGAGGCGCCCGTAGCCCGCGCGGACGTCCCGTTCGACTCGGCGGACGCCCCGCTCGTCTCCGTGGCCGTCTCGGACAGCGGCCGGGTCTGCTCGACCGGCTCGCCCAGCCGGTCCACGCCGTAGCGCAGCGCCGCCGCGTACGTGTCGTCCGGGTCCAGGCGCCGCAGCTCCTCCGCGATCAGCTCGGACGTCTCCCGGCGCTTGAGCGCCACGGAGCGGTCCGGCTGCCCCTCGATGGAGAGCGTCGCCAGGATGCCGTCGGCCCGGTCCAGGACGATCGGGCCGCAGGTGGACTCCATGCGGACGCCGGTCAGGCCGGGCCCCGGCGACAGCAGCCGCCGCACCGGCACGTCGAGCCGGTCCGCGAGCCACATCGCGAGGAGCTCGCAGCTCGGGTTGAACTCCTCGCCCTCGACCTCCACGCCGGTGACGTCGCAGGTCACCTGGTCCAGGGCGGCGGCCAGCATCGAACGCCACGGGGTGATGCGGGTCCAGGACAGGTCCGTGTCACCGGGCGCGTAGGACGCCGCGCGCGCCTCCAGCTCGTGGAGGGGCTGCTCGGCGGCGTACGTGTCCGTGACGCGGCGCTGGGCCAGGGCGCCCAGCGGGTCCTGGGCGGGGTCGAGCGGCGCGTCCACGGGCCACCACACGACCGTCGGGGCGTCGGGCAGCAGCAGCGGCAGGACGACCGACTGGGCGTGGTTGACGACCTCGCCGTACAGCCGCAGGACGACCGTCTCGCCGGTACCGGCCTCGACGCCGACCCGCACCTCCGCGTCGAGCCGCGACTTCGTGCGGTCGCGCGGGGAGCGGGAGACGCGCTTGATGACGACGAGGGTGCGCGAGGGGTGCTCGCGCGACGCCTCGTTGGCCGCCCGCAGCGCGTCGTAGGCGTTCTCCTCGTCGGTGACGATGACGAGGGTCAGGACCATGCCGACGGCGGGGGTGCCGATGGCCCGGCGGCCCTTCACGAGCGCCTTGTTGATCTTGCTGGAGGTGGTGTCCGTCAGGTCGATCTTCATGGCCGCCGCCAGCTCCGTCCGTCTCGTGCGAGCATCTCGTCCGCTTCCGCGGGCCCCCACGTGCCGGACGGGTACTGCGCCGGCTTGCCGTGCTTGTCCCAGTACTTCTCGATCGGGTCGAGGATGTTCCAGGACAGCTCGACCTCCTCCGTGCGCGGGAAGAGGTTGGAGTCGCCGAGCAGGACGTCCAGGATGAGCCGCTCGTACGCCTCCGGGCTGGACTCGGTGAAGGACTCGCCGTAGGCGAAGTCCATCGACACGTCCCGGATCTCCATCGAGGTACCCGGGACCTTCGAGCCGAAGCGGACCGTGATGCCCTCGTCGGGCTGGACGCGGATCACGATCGCGTTCTGGCCGAGCTCCTCCGTCGCCGTGTGGTCGAAGGGGGAGTGCGGGGCGCGCTGGAAGACGACCGCGATCTCGGTGACGCGGCGGCCCAGGCGCTTGCCGGTGCGCAGGTAGAAGGGGACGCCCGCCCAGCGGCGGTTGTCCACCTCCAGCTTGATCGCCGCGTAGGTGTCGGTCTTCGACTTGGGGTCGATGCCCTCTTCCTGGAGGTAGCCGACGGCCTTCTCGCCGCCCTGCCACCCGGCCGCGTACTGGCCGCGCACCGTGTCCTTGCCGAGGTCCTTCGGCAGCCGGATGGCGCCGAGCACCTTGGCCTTCTCGGCGACGAGCGCGTCCGCGTCGAAGGACGCGGGCTCCTCCATCGCGGTCAGCGCCATCAGCTGGAGCAGGTGGTTCTGGATGACGTCGCGGGCGGCGCCGATGCCGTCGTAGTAGCCGGCCCGGCCGCCGATGCCGATGTCCTCGGCCATGGTGATCTGCACGTGGTCCACGTAGGACCGGTTCCAGATCGGTTCGAACATCTGGTTGGCGAAGCGCAGCGCCAGGATGTTCTGGACCGTCTCCTTGCCGAGGTAGTGGTCGATCCGGAAGACCTGGTCCGGGTCGAAGACCTCGTGCACGATCGCGTTCAGCTCCTTGGCCGACGCGAGGTCGTGGCCGAAGGGCTTCTCGATGACGGCGCGCCGCCAGGAGCCCTGCGGCGCGTCCGCGAGGCCGTGCTCCTTGAGCTGCTGCACGACCAGCGGGAAGAACTTGGGGGGTACGGAGAGGTAGAACGCGAAGTTCCCGCCCGTGCCCTGGGACTTGTCCAGGTCCTGGATCGTCGCCTTGAGGGTCTCGAAGGCCTCGTCGTCGTCGAAGTTGCCCTGGACGAAGCGCATGCCCTGGATGAGCTGCTGCCAGACCTCCTCGCGGAAGGGCGTCCGGGAGTGCTGCTTGACCGCGTCGTGGACGACCTGGGCGAAGTCCTCGTCCTCCCAGTCACGGCGCGCGAAGCCGATCAGTGAGAAGCCCGGGGGAAGCAGACCCCGGTTGGCAAGGTCGTACACGGCGGGCATCAGCTTTTTACGTGACAAATCGCCCGTGACACCGAAGATCACCAGACCCGACGGCCCCGCGATGCGCGGGAGCCGTCGGTCTGCGGTGTCACGGAGCGGGTTGGCTCCGTGTGCGGTCAAGGTGTCAGCCCTCCGAGGGGGCGAGGCGCTTGAGCTCGGCCTCGGTCGACTTGAGCAGGTCGGTCCAGGACGCCTCGAACTTCTCGACGCCCTCGTCCTCGAGCAGCTGCACGACCTCGTCGTACGAGATGCCGAGCTTCTCGACCGCGGCGATCTCGGAGCGGGCCTGGTCGTACGTGCCCTTGATGGTGTTGCCGGTGATCTGCCCGTGGTCCCCGGTGGCCTCCAGGGTCGCCTCCGGCATGGTGTTCACCGTGTTCGGCGCCACCAGCTCGTCGACGTACAGGGTGTCCTTGTAGGCCGGGTCCTTGACGCCGGTCGAGGCCCACAGCGGACGCTGCTTGTTGGCCTGCGCCTTGTCGAGCGCGGCCCAGCGGTCGGAGGAGAAGACCTCCTCGTACGCCTCGTAGGCCAGGCGCGCGTTGGCGAGGGCCGCCTTGCCCTTGAGGCCCTTGGCCTCGTCCGTGCCGATGCCGTCCAGGCGCTTGTCGATCTCGGTGTCCACGCGGGACACGAAGAAGGACGCCACGGAGTAGATCGTGGACAGGTCGAGGCCGCGCTCCTTGGCCTTCTCCAGGCCGGCGAGGTAGGCGTCCATGACCTTGCGGTAGCGCTCCAGCGAGAAGATCAGCGTCACGTTGACGCTGATGCCGAGGCCGATGACCTCGGTGATCGCCGGGATGCCCGCCTCCGTGGCGGGGATCTTGATGAGCGCGTTCGGCCGGTCCACCAGCCACGCCAGCTGCTTGGCCTCGGCGACCGTGGCGTGTGTGTCGTGGGCGAGGCGCGGGTCGACCTCGATCGAGACCCGGCCGTCCTGGCCGCCCGTCGACTCGAAGACCGGGCGCAGGATGTCGGCGGCGTCGCGGACGTCCGCCGTCGTGATCATGCGGATGGCTTCCTCGACGGTGACCCGGCGGGCCGCGAGGTCGGAGAGCTGCTGGTCGTAACCGTCGCCCTGCGAGATCGCCTTCTGGAAGATCGACGGATTGGTCGTGACGCCCACGACGTGCTGCTGGTCGATCAGCTCGGCGAGGTTGCCGGAGGTGATCCGCTTGCGCGACAGGTCGTCCAGCCAGATCGCGACGCCCTCCTCGGAGAGGCGCTTGAGTGCGTCTGTCATGGAAAATGCATCTCCTACGTGTCGTGTACGGGCGTCAGCGCTGGGCCGCGGCGAGGGATTCCCGTGCCTTGGCCGCCACGTTCTCGGCGGTGAATCCGAACTCCTTGAAGAGCACCTTGCCGTCGGCCGACGCACCGTAGTGCTCCAGCGAGACGATGCGGCCGGCGTCACCGACGTACTTGTGCCACGTCAGACCGATCCCGGCCTCGACGGCGACACGGGCCCTGACCGCGGACGGCAGGACGCTCTCCCGGTACCCCTGGTCCTGCTCCTCGAACCACTCGACGCAAGGCATCGACACGACACGCGTGGCGACGCCCTCCGCCTCCAGGGTCTCGCGCGCCTCGACGGCGAGCTGCACCTCGGAACCGGTGGCGATCAGGATCAGGTCCGGCGTCTGCTTCGACGCCTCGACGAGGACGTAGCCGCCCTTGACGGTGGACTCGTTCGCGTCGTACGTCGGCACGCCCTGACGGGTCAGGACCAGGCCGTGCGGAGCGCTCTTGCCGTAGTCCTTCTTGCCGCGCCTGAGCACCTCGCGCCAGGCGATGGCGGTCTCGTTGGCGTCGGCGGGACGGACCACGTTCAGGCCGGGGATGGCGCGCAGCGACGCGATGTGCTCGACCGGCTGGTGCGTCGGGCCGTCCTCACCGAGACCGATGGAGTCGTGCGTCCACACGTACGTCACCGGCAGGTGCATCAGGGCCGACAGCCGCACGGCGTTGCGCATGTAGTCGGAGAACGTCAGGAACGTGCCGCCGTAGATACGGGTGTGCCCGTGCAGCGCGATGCCGTTCATCTCCGCGGCCATGGAGTGCTCGCGGATACCGAAGTGGATCGTGCGGCCGTACGGGTCGGCCTCCGGCAGCGTGTTGCCCTCGGGCAGGAAGGACGACGTCTTGTCGATCGTCGTGTTGTTCGAGCCGGCGAGGTCGGCGGAGCCGCCCCACAGCTCGGGGATGACCGGGCCGAGCGCCTGGAGGACCTTGCCGGAGGCGGCGCGGGTGGCGACGGCCTTGCCGGTCTCGAACGCCGGGAGCTTCTCCTCCCAGCCGTCGGGCAGCTCGCCCGCGTTGATCCGGTCGAACTCGGCGGCGCGCTCCGGGTTGGCCGTACGCCACTCCTGGAACGACTTGTCCCACTCGGCCTTGGCCTGGGCGCCGCGGTCGAGGGCCTTGCGGGTGTGGCCGATGACCTCGTCGGAGACGTCGAAGGACTTCTCCGGGTCGAAGCCCAGTACGCGCTTGGTGGCGGCCACCTCGTCGTCGCCGAGCGCCGAGCCGTGCGCGGCCTCGGTGTTCTGCGCGTTCGGGGCGGGCCAGGCGATGATCGAGCGCATCGCGATGAAGGACGGCTTGTCCGTCACCTTCTTGGCCGCCTCGATGGCGTTGTAGATCGCCTCGTGGTCCAGGTCGCCGTCCGGCTTCGCGGCCACGCGCTGCACGTGCCAGCCGTACGCCTCGTAGCGCTTGCAGGTGTCCTCGGAGACCGCCGTCTCGGTGTCGCCCTCGATCGAGATGTGGTTGTCGTCCCACAGCAGGACCAGGTTGCCGAGCTTCTGGTGGCCCGCGAGCGAGGACGCCTCCGAGGAGATGCCCTCCTGGAGGCAGCCGTCACCGGCGATGGCGTAGACGAAGTGGTCGAACGGGGAGGCGCCCGGGGCGGCCTCCGGGTCGAACAGGCCGCGCTCGTAGCGGGCGGCCATCGCCATGCCCACGGCGTTGGCGACGCCCTGGCCCAGCGGGCCCGTGGTCGTCTCGACGCCGGTGGTGTGGCCGTACTCCGGGTGGCCCGGGGTCCTGGAACCCCACGTCCGGAACGCCTTCAGGTCGTCCAGCTCCAGGCCGAACCCGGCCAGGTAGAGCTGGATGTAGAGGGTCAGGGACGAGTGGCCCGCGGACAGGACGAACCGGTCACGGCCGACCCAGTCGGCGTCCGCCGGGTCGTGTCGCATCACCTTCTGGAAGAGGGTGTACGCGGCCGGGGCCAGGCTCATCGCCGTACCGGGATGGCCGTTGCCGACCTTCTGTACGGCGTCGGCGGCCAGGACGCGCGCGGTGTCGACGGCACGCTGGTCCACATCGGTCCACTCGAGGTCAGTGGTGGTCGGCTTGGTGCTCACCCTGAGTCAGGGCTCCTTTCCACATGGCTAGTACCGGTGACGTCGGTCTCACCGGCCGTTGTCGAGCCTACCCTTGCTGGAACAAGCATTCTTTCGAGTCGTTCCAGACTGCCGGGACTCTGTCGGATCCGCCTCCTGACAAGGGTCGACGCCCTTCCTCAGCTGAATACGGAGCCGCTCATCCGGGGGCTCATCCGCACGCGGAAAAGCTCATCTGGAGGAGCCGCCCAACACGACCCCACCCCCGCGAAGAGCGAGGTATAGGCAACGTCTACAGTGGCGTGGTACGCGCGAGCCTTTACCGGGACTTCACATCCAAGTGGACTGCTTGGGGGCTCGCTGGAGTCTTTGTCAGGGGTGTGCGTGACGGCCGTCGAATCCCGTCCATCGGGGGCGCTCGGGACGAGCAGCAGCCGGGGTCAGCGGCCGTTCGGGGCCCGTGTCAAGGCGTTCGTGGCGCTGACCAAGCCGCGGATCATCGAGCTGCTCCTCATCACCACGGTGCCGGTGATGTTCCTCGCCGAACAGGGTGTGCCCGATCTGAAGCTGGTGCTGATCACCTGCCTCGGCGGCTACCTGTCGGCGGGCGGCGCCAACGCGCTGAACATGTGGTACGACCGCGACATCGACGCCCTCATGGACCGGACGTCGCAGCGGCCGCTGGTCACCGGCATGGTGAGCCCGGCCGAGTGCCTGGTCTTCGGCATCTCCCTCGCGGTGGTCTCCACCCTGCTCTTCGGCTTCGCGGTCAACTGGCTGTCGGCCTGGCTGTCGCTGGGCGCACTGCTGTTCTACGTGGTCGTCTACACGATGATCCTCAAGCGCCGCACGTCGCAGAACATCGTGTGGGGCGGCATCGCGGGCTGCCTGCCGGTCCTCATCGGCTGGTCGTCGGTGACGAACTCGATGTCGTGGGCGCCGGTCGTCCTCTTCCTCGTCATGTTCTTCTGGACGCCGCCGCACTACTGGCCGCTGTCCATGAAGGTGAAGGACGACTACGCGCGCGTGGGCGTGCCGATGCTGCCGGTCATCGCCTCGAACAAGGTGGTGGCGAAGCAGATCGTCCTCTACAGCTGGGTGATGGTCCTGGTGTCGCTGCTGCTGACGCCGCTCGGCTACACCGGCTGGTTCTACACGGTGGTCGCCCTGGTCGCCGGCGGGTTCTGGCTGTGGGAGGCGCACGGCCTGCAGAACCGGGCCAAGGCCGAGGTCACGGGCGGCAAGCTCAAGGAGATGCGCCTCTTCCACTGGTCGATCACCTACGTGTCGCTGCTCTTCGTGGCCGTGGCGGTCGATCCCTTCCTGCGCTGATCCGCAGCGGACGCCTTGTGGCGGGTGGGGTGCGTGGCCCAGGCCACGCACCCCACCCGTCGCTTGTTTCGCTACTCGTCGGTAGCATCCTGCTCATGGCAGAGACTCAAGCGGTTCAGACGCCCCGTCGGGCGGCGAAGGACGAGCGCCGGGCGGCCGGCCTCGCCAAGCAGATCGGCGCGTTCGCCCGGGCCCACGGCGGCGCCGAGGGCCAGCTGGCCTACCTCGGGGAACGCGGCACCCGCATCGTCCTCGTCGGCGAGGACGGCGGCTGGGGCGACCTGGTGGCCACCACGTACGAGGTCGCCCAGAAGGCCGTGGAGCAGGCCGGGATCACCGTCCACGAGGACTTCGACGGCGAGTTCGCCGCGAAGGTCGAGACCGGCCCGTACGAGTGGAAGCGGATGGCGGGCATCCAGCTCGGCGGCTGACGCCCGGGACGCGGGGCGAATGGGCGCAGGTGTGCGACGCACGGCGGAGCGACACCCGGCGCCCGGTCACCCGTTAGGACTGTAGGAGTACGGTCCGTCAACGGGAGCCCCGGATGATCGAAACGCCGTCCCTGGTGGATCAGTACTGCCACGGGGTGCTGCGGACGGAACTGGGCCTCGGCACGTTCGAGACCCACCTGGGCCGGGGTGAGGGGCCGCCCGCCTCCGGCACCACCTTCTTCGACACGCAGACCGGCTTCGCGGTCCGCCGCTGGTGCCCGCCCCTGCTCGGCCTGGAGCCGCACTGCGCGCCCGCCCGCTACCTGGCCAGGCGCCGCGAACTCGGCGTCATGGAGGCGGGGCGGCGGCTGCTGCGCGGCAGCGGCATCACCACGTTCCTCGTCGACACCGGGCTGCCCGGCGACCTCACCGGGCCCGACGAACTGGCCCGCGCCGCCGCGGCGGACGCCCACGAGATCGTCCGCCTCGAACTGCTGGCCGAACAGGTCGCGGACACCTCCGGGACCGTCGAGTCCTTCCTCGCCAACCTCGCCGAGTCGGTGCACGCCGCCGCCGCGGGCGCGGTCGCCTTCACCTCGGTCGCCGGCGTCCGCCACGGACTGGCCCTCGCGCCGCAGCCGCCGGGCCCGGGCGAGGTGCGGGGCGCCGCGGGCCGCTGGCTCGCCGGGCGCATGGTGGGCGGCAGCCTGACGGACCCGGTCCTGCTGCGCCATCTGCTGTGGAGCGCGGTGGCCACCGGCCGGCCGCTCCAGCTGCACGCGGGGCTCGGCGGGCCGGGGCCGCGCGCCGAGCGGACGGACCCGGTCCTGCTGACCGGCTTCGCCCGTGCCACCGCGGGCCTGGGCACCGACCTCGTCCTGCTGCACGGCTACCCCTACCACCGGCACGCCGCGCACCTGGCCGGGATCTTCCCGCACGTCTACGCCGATCTGGGCCCGGCGCTCGCCCGCACCGGGGCGCGGGCCGCCGCGGTGCTCGCGGAGATCCTCGAACTCGCCCCGTTCGGCAAGCTGCTCTTCTCCAGCGGCGCGCACGGCATCCCGGAGCTGCACGTGGTGGGCGCCCGCCTGTTCCGCGACGCCCTGGCCCGGGTGCTCGGCGGCTGGGTCGCCGAGGGCGCCTGGTGCCTGGGGGACGCGCAGCGGGTGGCGACGATGATCGCGGCGGGGACGGCGGAGCGGGTCTACGGGCTGGACGCCGGGGCACCGGGCGGCTGACCGCCGTGCCGCCCCGGCGTCGGCGCGTCAGACGGCCGAGAGCTCCGGGTCCGACTGCGCCGGGATCTCCGCCGCCGGCCGCGGCCGCTCGCGCAGCGCCAGCGCGACCCGCAGGACACCGATCCAGACCAGCGCCGAGCCGAGCATGTGCAGGCCGACCAGGACCTCGGGCAGGTCCGTGAAGTACTGGACGTAGCCGATGACGCCCTGCGCGAGCAGGATCAGGAACAGGTCGCGGGTGCGGTGCAGCGGCCCCTTCGGGGCGTCGACCGCCTTCAGGACGAACCAGAGGGCGAAGGTCAGCGTCACCACGATCCAGGCCAGCACCGCGTGGCCCTTGGCGACCGTCTCCCAGTCGAGCGGCATCCGGTGCACGTCGCTGGAGTCACCGGCGTGCGGACCCGCACCGGTCACCACCGTGCCGACGGCGATGAGCAGCGCCGACGCCACGACCAGGACCCACACGAGCTGCTTGATCGCGGCACCGACCAGCGGACGCGCCGCCGCGTCCCCTTCCCGGGTGCGCTGCCACATCACCACGGCGACCGTCAGCAGGGCCGTGGTCAGGATGAAGTGGGCGGCGACCGTGTAGGGGTTCAGGCCGACCAGGACGACGATGCCGCCCAGCACCGCGTTGCCCATGACGATCCAGAACTGGGCCCAGCCGAGCCGGGTCAGCGAGCGCCGCCACGGCTTCTCCGAGCGGGCGGCGATGATGGCCCAGCCGACCGCGGCGCACAGCACGTACGTCAGCATGCGGTTGCCGAACTCGATGGCTCCGTGGAAGCCCATCTCGCTCGTCGTGGTCAGCGAGCCGTCGGTGCACTTGGGCCAGGTCGGGCAGCCGAGGCCCGATCCGGTCAGGCGCACCGCGCCGCCGGTCACGACGATGACGACCGTCATGACGACGGCGGAGAGCGCCGCCCGCCGGACCGTCCGCGGCGTGGGGGTCCAGCGCGCGGCGATGAAGGCGAGCGGGTTGCGGATCGCCTGGACGGCGTCGGCGCGGGTCACGTTTGGCACGGGCCCATCGTAGGGGGCCGCTTGTGCACGCCTTCACGAGGGGGACGTAAGTGGGCCATCTGTGACGCGCGTTATGACTCCGGCGCTCACTCCCGGCGGGCGCACTCCAAGTGGGCTCACTCCCAGCGGAAGAACGTGCCCGCCGCGCCGAGGCCCGCGACCGCCCAGACGGCGAGGACGCCCAGGTCGCCCCAGGGCATCGAGGCGCCGTGCTGGAGGACGTCGCGCAGGCCGTCGGAGAGCGCGGAGATGGGCAGCAGGCCCAGCAGCGTCTGCGCGGCGTCGGGGAACTTGTCCAGCGGCACGATGACGCCACCGCCGACGAGCAGCAGCAGGAAGACGAGGTTGGCGGCGGCCAGCGTGGCCTCCGCCTTGAGCGTGCCCGCCATCAGCAGGCCGAGGCCGGAGAAGGCGGCGGTGCCGAGGACCAGCAGGAGCAGTACGGCGAAGGGGTTGCCGTGCGGGGACCAGCCGAGAGCCAGGGCGATGACGGTCAGCAGGACGACCTGGAGGACCTCGGTGACCAGGACCGAGAGGGTCTTGGCGGTCATCAGGGCCCAGCGGGGCAGCGGGGAGGCACCGAGCCGCTTGAGGACGCCGTAGCGGCGCTCGAAGCCCGTCGCGATGGCCTGGCCCGTGAAGGCCGTCGACATCACGGCGAGGGCGAGGATGCCCGGCGCCAGGAAGTCCACCGCCTTGCCGGAGCCGGTGTCCACGATGTCGACCGCGGAGAACAGGACCAGCAGCAGCGTGGGGATGACGACGGTGAGCAGCAGCTGCTCGCCGTTGCGCAGCAGCATCTTCGTCTCGAACGCGGCCTGCGCGGCGATCATCCGCCCCAGCGGTGCCGCGCCGGGGCGCGGGGTGTACGTGCCGGTGCTCATCCGCGCAGCTCCTTGCCGGTCAGTTCGAGGAAGACGTCTTCGAGGGTGTGCCGCTCGACGGAGATCCGGTCCGGCATCACCCCGTGCTGGGCGCACCAGGAGGTGACCGTGGCGAGGAGCTGCGGGTCGACCTTGCCCGCCACGCGGTAGGAGCCCGGGGTCAGCTCGGCGGCTGCGGAGTCGGCGGGCAGGGCCTTGAGGAGCGAGGCCACGTCCAGGCCGGGACGGCCGGTGAAGCGCAGCGTGTTCTCGGCGCCGCCGCGGCAGAGCTCCTCCGGGGTGCCCCGGGCGATGACCTTGCCGGCGTCGACGATCGCGACGGCGTCGGCGAGCTGCTCGGCCTCGTCCATGTGGTGGGTGGTCAGCACGGCCGAGACGCCGTCGGCGCGCAACTCCCCGACCAGGTCCCAGGTGGCGCGGCGGGCCTGCGGGTCGAGCCCCGCGGTCGGCTCGTCGAGGAAGACCAGCTCGGGCCGGCCGACGACGGCCATCGCGAGGGCGAGGCGCTGCTGCTGGCCGCCGGAGAGCCGCCGGTAGGCCGTCCGCCCGCAGCCGCCGAGCCCGAGGCGCTCGATGAGGTCGTCCACGTCCAGCGGGTGGGCGTGCAGCTTCGCGATGTGGCGGAGCATCTCGTCGGCGCGGGCGCCCGAGTAGACCCCGCCGGACTGGAGCATCACGCCGATCCGGGGCCGCAGCTCGGCGGCCTGCCGGACCGGGTCGAGGCCGAGGACGCGGACGGTGCCCGAGTCCGGCCTGCGAAAGCCCTCGCAGGTCTCGACGGTGGTGGTCTTGCCCGCACCGTTCGGGCCGAGGACGGCCGTGATGCCGGGGCCGGTCTCCAGGTCGAGGCCGTCGACCGCGGTCTTGTCTCCGTACCGCTTCACCAGACTCGTGATCCGGACGACGGGATCGCTTCGCATGGTGGCTCAGTCTAGGGACGCGCCCCCGCTCCCGGACGCCCGGGTCGACCGGATCGGGAGCGGTCCTGGAGGTGACCCGGCCAACCCCGCCGCGGACGCGCCCGACCTGCGCGGAAGTGATCGATCAAAGATCGTTCGTGCAGGTCACGGGCCGTGTCTACTTAGGCTCGCCTAAGTGATGTACCGCACCGGGGCCGATCACCGCAGCGCTTGTCAGGCTCTGAGGAATTACGCAACAATGGCGTTGTGAAAAACGTCGGCGAGGCTCAGGAGGTACCCATGGGGGCCCCTCAGGAAGAGCTCGCGGCCGGTGTGCGCTCGGACCGTTCGACGCGCAACCGGGTCGCGCGGTCCATCCTGGACCACGGCCCGTCCACCGTCGCCGACCTCGCCGGACGCCTCGGCCTCACCCAGGCGGCCGTCCGCCGTCACCTGGACGCGCTCGTGGCCGACGACGTGGTCGTGGCGCGGGAGCAGCGGGTCTACGGCGCGCGGACGCGCGGCCGCCCCGCCAAGGCGTTCGCCCTGACCGACTGCGGCCGCGACGCCTTCGACCAGTCCTACGACAAGCTCGCCGCGGACGCGCTCCGCTGGATACAGGGGCAGCCCGGCGGGGACGAGGCGGTCGTCGCCTTCGCCCGCGCCCGGCTCGCCGCGCAGGCCGAGGCCTACCGCGCGGCGGTGGAGGGCGCCCCGCCCGGTGACCGCACCGCAGCGCTGGCCAAGGCGCTGAGCGCGGACGGGTACGCTGCTACGGCGCGCAGCGCGCCCCTCCCGCAACAGGGCGAGCAGCTCTGCCAGCACCACTGCCCGGTCGCCCATGTCGCCGAGCAGTTCCCGCAGCTGTGCGAGGCCGAGACGGAGATGTTCTCGCAGCTCCTCGGCACGCATGTGCAGCGGCTGGCCACCATCGCTCACGGCGACGGCGTCTGCACGACGTTCATTCCGCAGAGCGGGGCGAGGACCGCGCCGAAGCACACCCCGAAGACCGATATCAACGCATCTGCACGCACCGCCGGGAGGAACCCCGCATGACTCTCCCCATCGAGGAGACTGCCCACCCCGAGCTCGAGGGCCTGGGCAAGTACGAATACGGCTGGGCAGACTCCGACGCGGCCGGTGCCTCTGCCAAGCGCGGCATCAACGAGGACGTCGTCAAGGACATCTCGTCGAAGAAGTCCGAGCCGGAGTGGATGACCAAGCTCCGCCTCAAGGGCCTCAAGCTCTTCGGCAAGAAGCCCATGCCGAACTGGGGCTCGGACCTGTCCGGGATCGACTTCGACAACATCAAGTACTTCGTGCGCTCCACGGAGAAGCAGGCGGAGTCCTGGGAAGACCTGCCCGAGGACATCAAGAACACGTACGACAAGCTCGGCATCCCCGAGGCGGAGAAGCAGCGCCTCGTCGCCGGTGTCGCGGCCCAGTACGAATCCGAGGTCGTCTACCACCAGATCCGCGAGGACCTGGAGGAGCAGGGCGTCATCTTCCTCGACACCGACACCGCCCTGAAGGAGCACCCGGAGCTCTTCAAGGAGTACTTCGGGACCGTCATCCCGGCCGGCGACAACAAGTTCGCCGCGCTGAACACGGCCGTGTGGTCGGGTGGCTCCTTCATCTACGTGCCGAAGGGCGTGCACGTCGAGATCCCGCTCCAGGCCTACTTCCGTATCAACACGGAGAACATGGGCCAGTTCGAGCGGACGCTGATCATCGTCGACGAGGACGCCTACGTCCACTACGTCGAGGGCTGCACCGCGCCGATCTACAAGTCGGACTCGCTGCACTCCGCGGTCGTCGAGATCATCGTCAAGAAGGGCGCCCGCTGCCGGTACACGACCATCCAGAACTGGTCGAACAACGTCTACAACCTGGTCACCAAGCGCGCCGTGGCGTACGAGGGCGCGACCATGGAGTGGATCGACGGCAACATCGGCTCCAAGGTCACCATGAAGTACCCGGCCGTCTACCTGATGGGCGAGCACGCCAAGGGCGAGACGCTGTCCATCGCCTTCGCGGGCGAGGGCCAGCACCAGGACGCCGGCTCCAAGATGGTCCACATGGCGCCGAACACCTCGTCGAACATCGTCTCGAAGTCGGTGGCGCGCGGCGGTGGCCGCACCTCCTACCGCGGTCTCGTCGAGATCGGTGAGGGCGCGCCCGGCTCGAAGTCGAACGTGCTGTGCGACGCGCTGCTCGTCGACACGATCTCCCGCTCCGACACCTACCCCTACGTCGACGTCCGCGAGGACGACGTCTCCATGGGGCACGAGGCGACCGTCTCCAAGGTCTCCGAGGACCAGCTCTTCTACCTGATGAGCCGCGGCCTGAGCGAGTTCGAGGCCATGGCGATGATCGTGCGCGGCTTCGTCGAGCCGATCGCCAAGGAGCTGCCCATGGAGTACGCCCTTGAGCTCAACCGGCTGATCGAGCTGCAGATGGAGGGGTCGGTCGGCTGACCTCAGCCACCCGATCCACCCGTCAAGCCCCTTACGTATGAAAGCGAGCGCTACGACAGCCATGGCTGAGGCTCAGAACATCCCCGGTGGTTCCACCACTGCCGGAACCATCGCGGTGGCCGCCGA
Organism: Streptomyces sp. NPDC049813; assembly: GCF_044465085.1. Lineage (NCBI taxonomy): Bacteria > Bacillati > Actinomycetota > Actinomycetes > Kitasatosporales > Streptomycetaceae > Streptomyces > Streptomyces sp. NPDC049813. The sequence continues at coordinate 116,560 of NZ_JBITLI010000016.1, forward strand.
GTCGACCGTCGCCACGCGCATGAGCGCGCCCCCCTCCTACGACGTCGAGGCCTTCCCGGTCCCGCACGGCCGTGAGGAGGAGTGGCGGTTCACGCCGCTGGAGCGGCTGCGCGGCCTGCACGACGGCACCGCCGTGGCCACCGGCTCCGGCGTCAAGGTCGACGTGGAGGCGCCGGCCGGCGTCACCGTGACGGCCGTCGGCCGGGACGACGCGCGCGTCGGCAAGGCGGGCAAGCCCGTCGACCGCGTCGCCGCGCAGGCCTACTCCTCGTTCGAGCAGGCGTCCGTCGTCTCCGTGCCCAAGGAGACGGTGCTCTCCGAGCCGATCCGCGTCCGCGTGCACGGCGAGGGCGGGGTGGCCTACGGCCACCAGGTCATCGAGCTGGGCGCCTTCGCCGAGGCCGTCGTCATCCTCGACCACACCGGCGACGCGGTGCTCGCCGCCAACGTCGACTACCTGCTCGGCGACGGCGCCAAGCTGACCGTCGTCTCGGTCCAGGACTGGGACGACAAGGCCGTCCACGTCGCCCAGCACAACGCGCTGGTCGGCCGCGACGCCTCCTTCAAGTCCGTCGTCGTCACCTTCGGCGGTGACGTGGTCCGCCTGCACCCGCGCGTCTCGTACGCGGCCACGGGCGGCGAGGCCGAGCTGTTCGGCCTCTACTTCACCGACGCGGGCCAGCACCAGGAGCACCGCCTCCTGGTCGACCACAACACCCCGCACTGCAAGTCGAACGTCGTCTACAAGGGCGCGCTCCAGGGCGACGACGCGCACGCCGTCTGGATCGGCGACGTCCTCATCGAGGCCGCCGCCGAGGGCACGGACACCTACGAGATGAACCGGAACCTGGTTCTGACCGACGGTGCCCGCGTCGACTCCGTGCCGAACCTGGAGATCGAGACCGGCGAGATCGTCGGCGCCGGTCACGCCTCCGCCACCGGCCGCTTCGATGACGAGCAGCTCTTCTACCTGATGGCCCGCGGCATCCCCGCCGACGAGGCGCGCCGCCTCGTCGTGCGCGGCTTCTTCGCCGAGCTGGTCCAGCAGATCGGCGTCCCGGACATCGAGGAGCGCCTGCTCGACAAGATCGCCACCGAGCTGGAGGCGTCGGTCTGATGACTGACCCGACGTTCCTGCGCGCCTGCGGGCTGAGCGAGCTGGAGGACTCCACCCCCAAGCGGGTGGAGCTCGACGGCACGCCGGTCTCGGTCGTCCGGACCGAGGGCGAGGTGTTCGCGATCAACGACATCTGCTCGCACGCGAACGTGTCGCTCTCCGAGGGCGAGGTGGAGGACTGCCAGATCGAGTGCTGGCTGCACGGCTCCGCCTTCGACCTGCGCACCGGCAAACCGTCCGGACTGCCCGCGACGCGCCCCGTCCCCGTATACCCCGTAAAGATCGAAGGGGACGATGTGCTCGTCTCCCTCTCCCAGGAGTCCTGAGGCACCATGGCAACGCTTGAAATCCGAGACCTGCACGTCACCGTCGAGGCCGACAACGCCACGAAGGAGATCCTCAAGGGCGTCGACCTCACCGTGAAGCAGGGCGAGACGCACGCCATCATGGGCCCGAACGGCTCCGGCAAGTCGACCCTCGCCTACTCCATCGCGGGTCACCCCAAGTACACGATCACGCAGGGCACCGTCACCCTCGACGGCGAGGACGTCCTGGAGATGTCCGTCGACGAGCGCGCCCGCGCCGGCATGTTCCTCGCCATGCAGTACCCGGTCGAGGTCCCCGGCGTCTCGGTCTCCAACTTCCTGCGCTCCTCGGCGACCGCGATCCGCGGCGAGGCTCCCAAGCTGCGTACCTGGGTGAAGGAGGTCAAGGGTGCGATGGAGACGCTCCAGATGGACCCCGCCTTCGCCGAGCGCAACGTGAACGAGGGCTTCTCCGGCGGTGAGAAGAAGCGCCACGAGATCCTCCAGATGGAGCTCCTCAAGCCGAAGATCGCGATCCTCGACGAGACCGACTCCGGCCTCGACGTCGACGCGCTGCGCCAGGTCTCGGACGGCGTCAACCGCGTCCGCGAGACCGGCGAGGTCGGCACCCTGCTGATCACGCACTACACGCGCATCCTGCGCTACATCAAGCCGGACTTCGTGCACGTCTTCTCGGCGGGCAAGATCGTCGAGTCCGGTGGTCCCGAGCTCGCCGACACCCTCGAGGCCGAAGGCTACGAGAAGTACACGAAGGGTGGCGCATCCGCGTGACAGTGGCCCACCAGGGGCTCTCCGGCCTCCTCGACACCGAGGCGATCCGCAAGGACTTCCCGATCCTGGATCGCACGATCCACGACGGCAAGAAGCTCGTGTACCTGGACAACGCGGCGACCTCGCAGACGCCGCGCCAGGTGCTCGACGTGCTCAACGAGTACTACGAGCAGCACAACGCGAACGTCCACCGAGGCGTGCACGTCCTCGCCGAGGAGGCCACGGCGCTGTACGAGGGCGCCCGCGACAAGGTCGCCGCGTTCATCAACGCGCCCAGCCGCGACGAGGTCATCTTCACGAAGAACGCCTCGGAGTCGCTCAACCTCGTCGCGAACATGCTGGGCTGGGCCGACGAGCCGTACAAGGTCGACCACGAGACCGAGATCGTCATCACGGAGATGGAGCACCACTCCAACATCGTGCCGTGGCAGCTGCTCTCGCAGCGCACCGGCGCGAAGCTGAAGTGGTTCGGCCTGACCGACGACGGCCGCCTCGACCTGTCGAACATCAACGAGGTCATCACGGAGAAGACGAAGATCGTCTCCTTCGTGCTGGTGTCGAACATCCTCGGCACCCACAACCCGGTCGAGGCCATCGTGCGCCGCGCCCAGGAGGTGGGCGCGCTCGTCCTCGTCGACGCCTCGCAGGCCGCGCCGCACATGCCGCTGGACGTGCAGGCGCTCCAGGCCGACTTCGTGGCCTTCACCGGCCACAAGATGTGCGGCCCGACCGGCATCGGCGTGCTCTGGGGCCGGCAGGAACTCCTGGAGGACCTGCCGCCGTTCCTCGGCGGCGGCGAGATGATCGAGACCGTGTCGATGCACTCGTCGACGTACGCTCCCGCGCCGCACAAGTTCGAGGCCGGCACACCGCCGATCTCGCAGGCCATCGGCCTGGGCGCGGCGATCGACTACCTCAGCGCGATCGGCATGGAGAACGTCCTGCGGCACGAGCAGGCGCTCACCGAGTACGCCGTGAAGCGGTTCCAGGACGTCCCCGACCTGCGCATCATCGGCCCGACGACGGCCGAGGAGCGCGGCGCCGCGATCTCCTTCACGCTCGGCGACATCCACCCGCACGACGTGGGCCAGGTCCTCGACGAGCAGGGCATCGCGGTCCGGGTCGGCCACCACTGCGCGCGGCCGGTCTGCCTCAGGTACGGAATTCCTGCGACGACGCGGGCGTCGTTCTATCTGTACTCCACGCCGGGCGAGATCGACGCTCTGGTCGACGGCCTGGAGCACGTACGGAACTTCTTCGGGTAGCGGGCAGGACGGTCGACTGATGAAGCTGGATTCCATGTACCAGGAAGTCATCCTGGACCACTACAAGCATCCGCACGGGCGGGGCCTGCGCGACGGCGACGCCGAGGTACACCACGTCAACCCGACGTGCGGTGACGAGATCACGCTGCGCGTGAAGTACGCCGGCGAGACCATCGAGGACATCAGCTACGAGGGGCAGGGCTGTTCGATCAGCCAGGCGTCGGCCTCCGTACTGAACGACCTCCTGGTCGGCAAGGAGCTGGCGGACGCGCGGACGGTCCAGGAGACGTTCCTGGAGCTGATGCAGTCCAAGGGCCGGATCGAGCCGGACGAGTCGATGGAGGACATCCTGGAGGACGCGGTCGCGTTCGCCGGGGTCTCCAAGTACCCGGCCCGGGTGAAGTGCGCTCTCCTGAGCTGGATGGCGTGGAAGGACGCGACGGCGCAAGCCTTCGCGGAGGAGGCGAAGACCGCATGAGTGACAGCACCGCAGTGGAGATGAAGCCGGCCTCCGAGGAGGAGGTCCGCGAGGCCCTGTACGACGTCGTCGACCCCGAGCTGGGCATCGACGTCGTGAACCTGGGCCTGATCTACGGCATCCACATCGACGACGCGAACATCGCGACGATCGACATGACGCTGACGTCCGCGGCCTGCCCGCTGACCGACGTGATCGAGGACCAGGCGAAGTCCGCCACCGACGGCATCGTCAACGAGCTGCGGATCAACTGGGTCTGGATGCCGCCGTGGGGCCCGGACAAGATCACGGACGAGGGTCGCGAGCAGCTGCGCGCGCTCGGGTTCAACGTCTGATCCAGCGCGGCCCGGGGGCGCGGGGAACTGCGCGCTCAGCCCACGACGAGCCGCGGACGCATCTGCTCAAGACATGAGCAGACGCGTCCGCGGCTTTCGTCGTGGCTGGTCGCGCAGTTCCCCGCGCCCCTACCGGCGCTGTTCGCCCGCTGTATCCAGCAGCGACACCCGGCGTACGTTCACGGAGCGGAACCTTCCTCCGACATCAGGTCGATGAAGGAGCAGCCCGTGCCGTACCCCGCCCCGCGCAGCCGCACCCGCATACGCCGCGCGGCCCTCGCCGCCGCCACCGGTGGCCTGCTCACCCTGGCCGTCGGCCTCCCGGCGGGTGCCGCCGCCTCCGCGTCGCCGACGATCTCGCTCTCGGCCGCGTACCTCAGCGGAGCCGTCGGCGGGGTCGCCGACCCGACCGTCACCGTCAAGGTCGCGCAGAGCGGCACCGACGCCTCGGCGCTCACCGTCACCGCGAGTGCCAGCAGCAAGACCTCGGTGGCCCGCACCACCGACGTGACCGTCACCGGCACCGGCGCGACCCGCACCGTCTCCGTCGCCGCCCGCGGCCAGGGCTACACCGACCTGACGCTGAAGGTGACCGGCTCCGGCGGGGCGTCGGCGACCACCAAGCTGCACTACGCCGCCTCGAAGGCGGTGCAGAAGGCCGCCGACACCCGTTACTTCACCGGCTCCTCCGACGCCTCCGCCGCCGTCGACGTGGGCGGTGGCTACGTCGTCGTGGCGGACGACGAGTCGAACGTGCTGCGGCTCTACAACGGCGCGGTCTCCGGCGCGCCGGTCAGGACCTGGGACATGTCGTCCAAGGTCGGCGCCGACAAGGAGATCGACATCGAGGGCGCCACCCGCGTCGGCAACCTCATCTACTGGACGGGCTCGCTCGGCAACAACAAGGACGGCGAGTACAAGGCCGACCGCAACACCGTCTTCACGACGACGGTCAGCGGTTCCGGCGCCGCCACCCAGCTCGCCTACGCGCACTCCTACAAGAAGTTGCGGGGTGCGCTCGTCGACTGGGACGAGGACAACGACGACCGCTACGGGTTCGCGCACGCCACCGAGGACGGCGAGATACCCAAGGAGGTCGACGGGTTCAACGTCGAGGGCCTGGAGTTCGCGCCCGGCTCCACCACGACCGCGTACGTCGGCTTCCGTGCGCCGCTCGTCCCGCCGAAGGACGGCGGCAAGGCGCTCATCGTGCCCGTCACCAACATGGACAAGGTCGTCGCGAACGGCACGGCGCCCGCCTTCGGCGCGCCCATCGAGCTGGACCTGGGCGGCCTGTCCATCCGCGACATCCGCAAGAACGCCGCGAACCAGTACCTGATCGTGGCGGGCAGCTGGGCGGCCGACGACAACTCCGACCCGTACGCCCTGTACCGGTGGGACGGCGTCGCCGGGCACGCTCCCGTGAAGGCCGTCGACCTGCCGACGACGGACCCGGGCGGCTGGGAGGCCGTCGTGTCGGTGCCGGACCTGTCCGTGCCCGGTCAGCGGGTGCAGCTGATCACCGACAGCGGCTCCGCCGATCTGTACGGGGACGGCACCGAGGCCAAGGACCTGGACCACGACGAGTGGAAGAAGGCCCGGGCGGCGTGGTTCACCCTCCCGTAGCCCGACTTGTGTACGGGCGTACGCAACGATATGTACACTCGTACGCATGGGATACGTGCTGCTCGCCGGCGCCATCGCCGCGGAGGTGGCTGCCACCACGGCCATGAAGTACAGCGAGGGCTTCAGCAGGCTCTGGCCCTCGCTGATCACCGTCACCGGGTACGTGATCGCGTTCGCGCTCCTCGCCCAGACGCTGAAGACCGTCCAGATCGGGACCGCGTACGCGATCTGGGCGGGCGCCGGCACCGCCGTCATCGCCGCGATCGGCATGGTCTTCCTGGGCGAGGGGCTCAGCGTCGCCAAGGTCGCCGGGATCGTCTGCGTCATCGGCGGCGTCGTCCTGCTGAACCTGGGCGGGGCCCACTGATGCCGCGGCGCTACGACCCCGAGCGGCGCCAGCGGATCATCGACGCGGCGATCCGGGTCGTGGGGGAGAAGGGCCTCGCCGGGCTCAGCCACCGCAGCGTCGCCGCCGCGGCCGATGTGCCGCTGGGCTCGACGACGTACCACTTCGCGACGCTCGACGAGCTGATGGTGGCCGCGCTGCGGCAGGCCAACGAGGGGTTCGCCAAGGTCGTCGCGGCGCGCGGGGCGTTCGAGGACCCCGCCCTGGACCTCGCGGGGGAGCTGGCCGGGCTGCTCGGCGAGTGGCTGGCGGGCGAGCGGGTGGGGGTGGAGCTGGAGTACGAGCTGTACCTCGCCGCGCTGCGCCGACCCGCGCTGCGTCCCGTCGCCGCCGAGTGGTGCCAGGGGCTCGCGGAGGTCCTGGCCCGGCGCACCGACGCCGTCACCGCGCGGGCCCTGGTGGCGTTGATGGACGGGATGTCGCTCCAGGTCCTGCTGACGGACGGGGAGTACGACGCGGGGTACGCGCGGGAGATGCTGGCGCGGCTCATTCCGTAGCGGCGCCCGTGGCCGGGGCCCGGGGGCCCGCCACCTGAGACGGGGTCGCGGCTGGTTGGCCTCGGTGACCCCGGGCCGGTTAGGTTGCCCTCATGACCGACACGACTGCTACTCGTTCCACCGGCGCCGTCGCCGCAGGCCTTGCCACCGTCACCACCGACGGCACCGTTCTCGACACCTGGTTCCCCGCGCCCGAGCTGGTGGCCGAGCCCGGCCCGGCCGGCTCCGAGCGGCTCTCCGCCGAGCGGGCCGTGGAGCTGCTCGGCGCGGGCGCCGCCAAGGCGATCGGGCCCGACGCCCGGCGCGGTGTCGAGGTCGTGGCCGTGCGCACGGTCATCGGCTCCCTCGACGACAAGCCGCTGGACGCGCACGACGCGTACCTGCGGCTGCACCTGCTCTCGCACCGCCTGGTCCAGCCGCACGGCCAGAACCTGGACGGCCTCTTCGGCCTCCTCGCCAACGTCGCCTGGACCTCGCTCGGCCCGGTCGCCGTCGACGACGTCGAGACGGTGCGCCTGAACGCCCGCGCCGAGGGCCTGCACCTCCAGGTGACGTCCATCGACAAGTTCCCGCGCATGACCGACTACGTCGCCCCCAAGGGCGTGCGCATCGCCGACGCCGACCGGGTCCGCCTCGGCGCGCACCTCGCCGCGGGCACCACGGTCATGCACGAGGGCTTCGTGAACTTCAACGCGGGCACGCTGGGCACGTCGATGGTCGAGGGCCGCATCTCCGCGGGCGTCGTCGTCGGCGACGGCTCCGACATCGGCGGCGGCGCGTCCACCATGGGCACGCTCTCCGGCGGCGGCAACGTGCGCATCGTCATCGGCGAGCGGTGCCTCGTCGGCGCCGAGGCGGGAGTCGGCATCGCGCTCGGCGACGAGTGCGTGGTCGAGGCCGGCCTCTACGTCACGGCCGGCACCCGCGTCACGATGCCCGACGGCCAGATCGTCAAGGCCCGCGAACTCTCCGGCGCCTCGAACATCCTGTTCCGCCGCAACTCGGTGACCGGCACGGTCGAGGCCCGCCCGAACAACGCGGTGTGGGGCGGGCTGAACGAGGTCCTGCACAGCCACAACTGATCATCGACGGCCGCGTCCCTCGCGTGTGCACGTCCCGCCCCGAACGGGTTCCGCGTGGCTCACGCCGCGCTCACCAGCGCGTCGTGGGCCGCGCGGAGCCGGTTCGTCGTCGGCTCGTCGGCCGGCTGGAGCGGGGCGCGGACCGGGCCGCCGCCGGGGAGGGAGAGGGCCGTGAGGAGGGCCTTGGCCGTGACTGCGCCCGGGAGGTCCGCGGACATCATCAGCGTCGTGAGCGGGATCGTGAGCTGCTGGTGGCGGGCGGCCAGGCGCGTGTCGCCCGCGTCGTACGCGTCGATGATCGCCCGGAACGCGCCGGGGACCGCGTTCGCCACCGTCGAGACGTACCCGGCGCCACCCAGCGCGTGAAGCGCGAGGACGTACTCGTCGCAGCCCGTGTAGTACGCGAGGTCCGTCGCGGCCATGACCTGCTGGGTGCCCAGGAGGTCGTACGCGCAATCCTTGACCGCCACGATGCGCGGGTGCCCGGCCAGGCGCAGCAGCGTGTCCGGTGCGATGCGGACGCCGGTGCGGGCGGGGATGTCGTAGACCATCACCGGCAGGTCCGTGGCGTCCGCGAGCGCGCTCAGGTGCGCCGCGATCGCGTCCTGCGGCGGGCGGCTGTAGGCGGGCGCGGTCGCCAACAGGCCGTCCGCGCCCGCCCGTCGGGCCTGACGGGCCAGGTCGAGCGAGTGGCGGGTGTCGGACGTGCCGACGCCGGTCAGGACGGACGCCCGCCCGTCGACCGCCTCCCGCACCGCCCGCACCAGCGCCGCCTTCTCCGCGTCCGTCGTGGTGGGGGACTCGCCGGTGGTGCCGGACAGCACCAGTCCGTCACAGCCCTCGGTGACGAGCCGGTCCGCCAGCTGCTGCGCGGCGTCCAGGTCGAGGGCGCCGGCCTCGGTGAAGGGCGTGACCATGGCGCACAGGGCGCGGCCGAAGTTCGTGTCGCTCATGGCAGCAGTCTCGGCCGCCCCCTCGTGCGGCTCCACGTAAATCCGCTACAGGGTGGGGCGGAGCAACGCTGAAAGGTGAGGCGCGGGGGGGGGGGGGGGGGGGGCCCCCCCCCCCCCCCCCCCCCCCCCCCCCCCCCCCCCCCCCCCCCCCCGGGCGGGGGGGGGGGGGTGGGGGTGGGGGGGGGGGGGGGTG
>NZ_JBITLI010000016.1:125618-159391 GCF_044465085.1 Streptomyces sp. NPDC049813
CTTTTTTGTGTTTGTTGGTGTTGTGGTCGGCCCCCCCCGCCGTGTTGCGCTTCTACCAATACCCTCTGGTGGGGGGGGCGCACAACAATTTGTTGGGGGGGGGGGGGGGGGGGGGGGGGGGCCCCCCCCCCCCCCCCCGCGCCCCGTACTACGGACGCACCCGCAGCACCTGCGGGTCGTGGTCGCTGATCTGGTCGTGGAACTCGCTGTTGATGTGGACGCTGTCGTAGCGGAACGCGTCCTTCTTGCGGATCGAGGGGCTGACCAGGATCTGGTCCAGGACCTGGCTGTTGCCCTGGTAGTCGTACGTGTACCGCTCGCCGCGCGGCAGCGACTTGATCGCCGACCAGAGCGCGCCGCCCGCCTCAAGACGCTGCGCGGTGCCGGAGAACTCGAAGTCGTTGATGTCGCCGAGCGCGATCACGTCGGCGTCGCGCTCGACCTTGAGGACGGATTTCACGAAGGCGTTCACGGCCACCCCCTGCGCGTGCCGCTGCGTCTCCGAGCTGCGGGCCGGCGGCTGGTACTGGGAGGTCAGGGCCTGGTCGCCGCCCTTGGAGGCGAAGTGGTTGGCGACGACGATGACGCGCTTGCCGCGGAAGGTGAACTCGCCGGCGAGCGGCTTGCGGCTGTTCGCCCAGGCCGCGTTCGCCGGGTCGATCCGGCCGGGCGAGGCGGTGAGCGCCGCGTGCCCGTGCTCACGGGTCACGCCGACGGCCGTGGTGGCGTCGCCGCCTGCGCGGTCCGTGAAGGAGACCCGCTCCGGGTTGTACAGGAACGCCTGACGGATGTTGCCGCCGGGCTCGCCGCCGTCCTGCTTGTCCTGGGGGTCGATGGAGCGCCACGCGTAGCGCGGGCCGCCCGCCGCGACGATCGCGTCGGTCAGCTCGGTGAGCGTCACGTCGGCGGCGACCGTGCCGTCGTCCTTCGCGCCGTTGTTGTCCTGGATCTCCTCCAGGGAGACGATGTCGGGCGACTTCAGGTGGTCGACGATGGCCGCCGCGTGCTCCTCGAACGTGGTGTCGGTCGGGTCCAGGTTCTCGACGTTGTACGTCGCGACCGCCAGCTCGCCGCGCCCCTGCGCCCGGGTCGTCTCGCGGCCGGGCCCGGTGTCCTTCAGGGTGCCCAACTCCCGGGCGACCAGCGTGTATCCGCCGAACTGGTTGAAGTCGAGCGGGCCCTCGGTGCGGCCGGCCAGCACGTCGCCGACGTTCGCCGCGGGGAAGTCGGCGACCGCGCCGAGCGACTGGATCTGGAGCCGGCCGGTGTTCTGCGCGGTGTACGAGCCGTACCGGGTGCCGCCCCGCACGGTCGGGTTCTCGCCCGGCCTGACCGTCACCCACAGCTCCGCGTACGGGTCGGTGGCGGTGACCACGCGCGAGGAACCGATGCGTATGTTCTCGCCCTCCAGGGACTCGTAGTAGTCGAGGGCGTACTTCTCGGGCCGCAGGGTCAGGCCGTTCACGGAGCCGCCCGCCGCCGGGTCGCCCGTGGGCGTGTACGCGGCGGGGACCGACTTCGCGCTGACCGTCGTCACCGGCACCTCGTTGCCGGAGGAGACCACGGTCACCGTCGGCTTGGTGATCTCGGTGAGCGACTGGTTGCCGGACGAGGCGCCGCCGGGCACGTACTCGCTCACCGTGCCCGCGACGGTCACCGCGTCGCCGGTGCGCACGGTCGGCGCCGAGCCGGTGAAGACGAAGACGCCCTCGCTGGTGGCGGGGTCGTCGTCGGGCGCCGTGTCCTGGAGCCAGAAGCCCCGCGAGGAGCCGTACGTCCTGACCCCGGTCACCACCCCCGCCACGCCCGTTACCTGCTGACCGGCGAGCGGGGAGGTGCGGGTGGAGCCCTGGATGTCGTGGACGGCGACGGTGGCCGCGTGCGCGGGGCCCGTCACGACCACGGCGTACGTGGCGCAGCACGCGGTGGCGACGGCGAGCGCGGCGAGGCGGGAGCGGGAGAACACGGCGGGCGCGAAGTGCGCGGACTTGCTCGGCAAGGGAATCCCTCCGGGGACGTGCGGTGGCGAGCGCCGGGACGAGGGGGTGGCTGCCTGGTTCGCCAGGCTCCGTAGGCTTTCTACGCGCGTCAATCTCGGTCCTGCGCAGGGGAGTTGTCAAGGTTGTGCGGGTGTCCTGGGGGCGACCGGAACCTGACGGGTACATGAACCGGGCAGCAAAGGGTCAAATCCGTCTAGGCTGAGCGGTCGCACCGTATGCCCTGAGGAGATTCAGCCGATGTCAGACAGCTCCCCCCTGCCGCCGGTCCGGCTGCCCGCCGAAGCGGAGCTGGCGCGGGACGCCCTCGCCACCCCGCTCCTGTCCCGCGCGGTGCGGCTCGCCCGCTGGGCCGGGCCCGCCACCCGGGTCGGCGCCGGCGGCGAACTGCTGGAGGAGCAGATGCCCGCCGCCATGGCCGAGCTGGGCCTGAGCGACGACGAGGATGGCGCCGCGTACGCGAGCGAGGCGTGGAACGCCGCGGTCGACACCGGCCTGGTGGAGGTCGTGGACGAGGAGGAGGGCACCGTCACCGCGGGCGACGAGCTCGCCACCCTCACCGCGGGCAGCCCCGCGGACGTGCTCGGCCTGTGGCTCGGCGCGCTCGACGCGGCGCTGGCCGACGCCACCGTGCCCGACCTCGACGACCTCGCGGACGTCCTGGAGGAGAGCGGCGAGATCGACTTCTCGCAGCTCGACTGGGACCCCGAGGCGGAGGCCGAGTTCCTGGAGGGCGTGCTCGGCAACCTGTACCTGCTGACCGTCGCCGAGGGCGGCGCGGACGGGCCGGTGCCGCTGCCCGCGCTCGCCGCGTCGATGATCGTGCCCGACGACATGGGGGAGCCCACCGACGACGTCCTGGAGCAGGTCTCGGACGCGATGATGCGGCTCGACGACCAGTTCCGGCTGCTCGAACCGGTCGGGCTCGTGGAGTTCCAGCCGGTCGACGAGGCGTTGCTGGCGGACCTCGATGAGCCGGACGAGCCGGAGCAGCCGGTCGCCGAGGCCGTCGACGAGTCCGACGTGACCCGGTACGGCATGGTGCGGCTGACCCCGCTCGGCCTCTTCGGCATCCGCTCCCGGATGCTGGAGGCGGGGGTGGCCGCCCCGGCCGTCGGCGACCTCGTCGACAAGGGCGCGGACGCGCTGCTCGACGGCACGTCCGCGTACCCGCAGGCGGCCGCGCAGGCCGAGATCGAGCAGTGGCTGGCACGGCGTCAGCCGCTGGACGCGGCGCGGGAGTTGCTGACCGCGGCCCGGGGCGCCGACGCGGGCGCGCCGCTGCGCAGGCTCCGCTGCCAGCAGGCGCTCTCGCTGGTCGGCGCGGAGGCCGAGCCGGCGCTCCGCGAGGTGCTGGACGACGCCGAGCTGGGCGGGCTCGCCCGGGTCTGGCTCGCCGAGCACGGCGCGGCGGACGTGCCCGCGCCCTCGCAGGACCTGGTCTTCTGGCTGACCGTCGACACGATCGCCGCGCAGCTCTCCCTGGAGGGCAACTCGGACGAGTTGCAGGGGCTTGTCGAGGGGCTCGCCGCGCAGCACAGCGGGTTCTTCTCCGCGGCCTGGCGGGTGGAGCACCCGGCCACGGCCGATGTCCTGGAGGCGATGGGGCGGCTGCACCCGGACAAGAAGGTGGCCAAGGAGGCGCGGAAGGCGGCCTTCAAGGCGCGGTCTGCCTCCGGCGGTTGAGCGGCTCCTCTTGAGGGGGCGTCGAGGCAAGCGCGGCTGCGGTCGGGTGTGTGTCCGGGCCCGCACCGGTGCGCAGACGCGTCTGCCGCGGCAGGTGGCACAGCGTGTGCGCCGCTGTGCGCGGCTGGCCGCGCAGTTCCCCGCGCCCCTTTCGGGGCCGGGCCCCTGCGGGTTCACGGAAGTCATGGAAGCGAGCCCCTCGGCGTAGGGCGGTGTTCAACCGGCGTTCAGGCGCGGACGGGAACGTGTGGCCGGAAACAGGGTCCGCGACCCCACCCGGCCCCGCCCCGTTCACCGTCAGCAGGAGAAGCCACCATGTCACTCACTCGCAGGGACTTCGCCGTACGCTCCGCGGCCACCGGCGCGGGCGTCGCCCTGGCCGGGTCCGTCGGCGCCCTCGCCACCGCGCCGGGCGCGCTCGCCGCCACCGACGTCACGGACCGCCACGGCGACCACGGCGACCACGATGGCCATGGCGACCACGATGGCCACCACGGCGGGCACCACGGTGCCGGGTACGGCCCGCTGCGCTCCGACCCCAAGGGCATCCTCGCGCTGCCCGCCGGATTCTCGTACAAGATCATCACGTACTGCGGGAAGACGAAGCTGGAGTCCGGCGAGTTCACGCCGTCCAACCACGACGGCACGTCCACCTTCGAGGGGCCGCGCGGCACCACCCTGCTCGTCAACAACCACGAGCTGGCCGGCGCCCGCGCCGACTGGCCGCACCCGGTGCCGCTCACCGAGGGCCTCGTCTACGACCCGATGGCGGCGGGCGGCTGCACCGTCGTCGAGGTCCGCCGCGGCGGCGAGGTCGCCGAGTGGGTCGGCATCGCGGGGACCGCCACCAACTGCGCGGGCGGCAACACCCCCTGGGGCACCTGGCTGACCTGCGAGGAGACCGAGGACAAGGCCGGCAAGTACGGCTTCACCAAGGACCACGGCTACGTCTTCGAGGTCGACCCCGCCGACCGCCGCGCCAACCGCGCGCCGAAGCCGGTCAAGGCCCTCGGCCGCTACGCCCACGAGGCCGTCGTCGTCGACCCCAAGCGCGGCCACCTCTACCTCACCGAGGACGCCTCGGGCCCCAACGGACTGCTCTACCGCTGGGTGCCGCCGCACGGCTTCCACCACGGCCGCGGCAAGCTGCGCACCCTCGCCGACGACGCGGGCGTGCTCCAGGCCTTCAAGTGCTTCGACTCCGGCGGCCGGTTCGTCGACGACCTCTCGCGCGCCACGAAGACCGGCACCGTCTACGGCGTGGACTGGGTGGACGTCCCCGACCGGGACGCGAAGACGGTCTCCGTGCGCAAGCAGTTCAAGGACGGCGAGGTCACCCGCGCCCGCAAGCTGGAGGGCATGTGGTGGGCCGACGGCGGCACCTACATCGTCGCCTCGTTCGCCCGTGACGAGAGCCCCGTCCCCCACGACGGCCAGGTCTGGTTCTACGACCCCAAGCGCCGCACCCTGACCCTGAAGGTGCTGCTCGGCGTCAACCCCGACCCCTCGGTGGACGGCGCCTTCGACGGCCCGGACAACATCACCGTCTCCCCCTACGGCGGCCTCGTCATCGCCGAGGACGGCGAGGGCGTCCAGCACCTGTTCGGCGCGACCGAGCGCGGCACCACGTACCCGATCGCGCGCAACGAGCTGAACATCGGCACCGCGGACGATCCGGAGTACAGCGAGTTCACCGGCGTCACCTTCTCGCCCGACGGCCACACGCTGTACGCCAACATCCAGACGCCCGGCATCATGCTGGCCATCACCGGCCCCTGGAAGCGCCAGCGCTGACGGACCGGGGCTCAGCCCAGCGGGTCCACCGGAGGCGCCTCCCGTTCGGCGGCGATCCGGTGGACCCGTCCGCGTACCAGGAACCAGCCGCCCGTCAGGGCGAGGGCGACGGGGACCAGGAGCAGGACCGTGTCGCGGCCCGCGCCGTCGGTGTCGAACCACATCATCACGAGCACCGCGAGCAGGAACGCGATCGTCACCAGCTCGGTCCACGGCGAGCCCCACAGCCGGAACGCGGGCCGGTGCACGAGCCCTTCCTTGGAGCGGCGGACGAACACCAGGTGGCAGAGCATGATCATGCACCAGGTGGAGATGACGCCGAGCGAGGCGACGTTCGTGACGATCCCGAAGGCGTCGTCGGGCAGCCACGCGTTCAGGGCGACCCCGAACAGTGCCACCGTCGACGTCAGCAGGATGCCCGCGTACGGGACGTGGCTGCGGCTCATCCGCGCGGTGAAGGAGGGCGCCGAACCGGCCATCGCCATCGAGCGCAGGATGCGGCCGGTCGTGTAGAGGCCGGAGTTGAGGGAGGACATCGCGGCCGTGAGCACGACCAGGTTCATGATGCCGCCCGCCGCCGGCACCCCGATCTTCGACAGGACCGTCACGAACGGGCTCTGGTCCGCCGAGTACGCCGTCCACGGCAGCAGCAGCGTCAGCATCACCACCGAGCCGACGTAGAAGATGCCGACCCGCCACATGATCGAGTTGACCGCCTTGGGCACCACCGTCCCCGGGTCGGCCGTCTCGCCCGCCGTCACGCCCACCATCTCGACCGCCGAGTAGGCGAAGATCACCGTCTGCGTGATGAGGACGACGGGCAGCACGCCCAGCGGGAACCAGCCCCCGTGGTCGCTGATGAGCGACAGGCCGGGCGCCTGGCCCTGGATCTCCGCGGGCGAGGCGAGGAAGAAGACGCCGATCAGCAGGAACGCGACGATCGCGGTGACCTTGACGATGGCGAACCAGAACTCCATCTCGCCGAAGCTCTTCACGGAGATCAGGTTCACGGTGAGCACGATCGCCAGCGCGATCGCCGCGAGCACCCACTGCGGCACCGACGTGAACATCGACCAGTAGTGCACGTACAGCGCGATCGCCGTGATGTCGGCCATCCCGGTGGTCGACCAGTTCAGTACGTACATCCAGCCCGCGACGTACGCGCCCTGCTCGCCCAGGAACTCCCGGGCGTAGCTGACGAACGAACCCGACGAGGGGCGGTGCACGACGAGTTCGCCGAGCGCCCGCACCACGAAGAACGCGAAGACGCCGCAGACCGCGTACGCGATGGCCAGCGCGGGCCCCGCCTTGGCGAGGTTGCCGCCCGCGCCGAGGAAGAGCCCCGTGCCGATCGCGCCGCCGATCGCGATCATGCTGATGTGCCGCGGTCTGAGCGCCTTGCTGTAGCCGAGGTCGCCCGCGTCGGCGACGCCCTCGGCGGTGATCGGATCGTCCGGCGGTACTCCATGCGGGGTGTTTTTGTGCGGGTTCACGCCGGAAACTCTCGCATTGCGCACCGCCCCACCAGCGCCGCCCGGGAACGGCCCCCTGCCGTGTCGCTCGTCCGGGTGAGCCGGGGCGGGAAAAGGTCCTGGGTAAGGGAACGGCAAAGCCGACCCGCTCGTTACCCCAGGCATGACAGCTATGACCCCAGGTTCGAACATCCCGCTGACGGCGGCGCGGGTGGCGGTGGACGTCTCGGCGCCCGTGCGGCTCGACGTGTCGGGCCTGCTGCTCACCGCCGACGGCAAGGTGCGCTCGGACGACGACTTCATCTTCTACAACCAGCCGTCGGGCCCCGGCGTCACGTACACGTCGGGCGGTGGCGCCAGCCCCGACTCGATCACGGTGGACACCGCTGCCGTGCCGCCGGGCATCGAGAAGATCGTCGTCACCGCGAGCCCGGACGCCGAGGGCCAGACGTTCCAGGGCATCGAGCCGACCGCCACCGTGCGCGACGCGGCCGACGGCTCGGTCCTGGCCACGTTCACGCCCCCGCAGCTCGGTGCGGAGACCGCGCTGGTCGTCATGGAGGTCTACCTGCGGGGCGGCGTGTGGAAGGCCCGCGCCGTCGGCCAGGGCTATGCGAACGGGCTCGCCGGGATCGCCACCGACTTCGGCGTCTCGGTCGAGGAGCCGGCCGCGCCCGCCGCCCCGCCGGTCGCCGCCCCCGCGGCCTCCCCGGCCGCCGCCATGCCCGCGCCGACCACCCCGCCGGTCGACCCGCGCCTCGCCCCGCCCCCGCCGCCGGCCGCGCCCCCGGCCGCCGCGCCCGCCGCCCCCGCGCCCGGCGCCGGGAAGATCAACCTCGACAAGGGCCGCGTCTCCCTGCAGAAGAACCAGACGGTCTCCCTGGTCAAGGGCGGCAAGCCGCTGCTGAGCCAGGTCAAGATGGGCCTCGGCTGGGAGCCCGCCTTCCGCGGCAAGGACATCGACCTGGACGCCTCGGTCATCGCGTACGGGCCGCAGCGCAACCACGTCGACAGCTGCTACTTCGGCAAGCTGTCGATCGTGAACGGCGCGATCAAGCACTCCGGTGACAACCTCACGGGGGAGGGCGCCGGCGACGACGAGGTGATCGTCGTCGACCTCGGCCGCCTGCCGCAGGACGTCACGGGCCTGGTCTTCACGGTGAACTCGTTCTCCGGCCAGAAGTTCACCGAGGTCGCCAAGGCGTACTGCCGGCTCCTGGACGCCGCGACCGGCGAGGAGCTGGTCCGCTTCGACCTGACCGGCGCGGAGCCGCAGACCGGCGTGATGATGGCCAAGCTCATCCGGCAGTTCTCCGGCGAGTGGGAGATGACGGCGATGGGCGACTTCGTGAAGTCGCGCACCGTGCGCGGCATGGTGAAGCCGGCGGCGCAGGCGCTCTGAGCCCCGGCTACCGCTGGTTGCGCGGGTGGGAGCGGGCCTGGCGCTCGTTCCCGTGGCGGTAGTTCCCGGTCCAGCGGGCCATGACCAGCTGGGCGTCCCCGGCCGTCACCTCGGCCAGGAACCGCTCGGCCCGCGCGCCGCGCAGCACGCCCGCGGCGCGCCCGGCATGGGTGATCGTGACGCTGCCGTCGGCGCGCTGCGTGTAGGTGAATCCCTGGGGTTTCGGCACAGCCGGGAGAGTAGACCCGGCTGTGCCGCACCCGACACCGAATTACGGCCTCACGGCCTCACGGCACGACGACGATCTTGCGGCCCACCCCGGAGGCGAACCGGTCGAGCGCCTGCGGGTACGCGTCCAGCGGGAGCCGGTCGCTGATGAAGACCTCCGGGTCGAGGACCCCGCCCGCGAACAGCTCCGCGGCCCGCTCGTAGCTGTGCAGCACCGCCATCGAGCCGGTGATGGTGATCTCCTGGTTGTAGATCCGGTACGGGTCGATCTCCACCCGGGTCGCGTAGTCCGCGACGCCGAACTGGAGGAAGGTGCCCGCCTTGGCCACCCGGCCGAGGCCGTCCTGGATCGCCGCCGCGTTGCCCGTCGCGTCGATCACCACGTCCCAGCCCTCGGGCCGGTCCAGCTCGTCCGGGCTGGCCGCGGAGGCCGAGACCCCCAGCTGCTTCGCCGTGGCGAGCCGCTCCGGGTTGAGGTCCACGACGTCGACCGTGGCCGCGCCGGTCCGCTTGGCCAGCTCCAGCATCATCAGGCCCATCGTCCCCGAGCCGTAGACGAGCACGTGGGAGCCGAGGCGGGAGCGCAGCACGTCGTAGCCGCGCACCGCGCAGGACAGCGGTTCGATGAGCGCCGCGTCCTGGGTGCGGACGTGGTCGGGCAGGCGCACGCAGTTGGCGGCGGGCGCCACCGCGTACTGGGCGGCACCGCCCGCCGTGGTGACGCCGATGGCCGCCCAGCGCTCGCAGAGGTTGCCGCGCCCGGCCCGGCAGAAGCGGCACTCGTGGCAGTGGAGCGAGGGGTCGACGGCGACCCGGTCGCCGGTCCGCAGTTCGGTGACGGCGTTGCCGACCTCGGCCACCGTGCCCGCGAACTCGTGGCCCGGCACGACGGGCAGCGTGGGGGCGAACTCGCCCTGGCGGATGTGCAGATCCGTGCCGCACAGGCCGCAGGCCGCCACCTCCACGACGACGTCCCGGGGCCCGGGCGTGGGGTCGGGCACCTCGCCGACGACGACCTTGCCCACCGACTCGACGATCGCGGCCTTCATTTCACAGCTCCCAACGACAGGCCCTGGACCAGCTTGTCCTGGGCGGCGAACCCCGCGGCGAGCACCGGCAGGGAGATCACGAGCGACGCGGCGCACACCTTCGCCAGGAACAGGCCCTGGCTGGTGATGAAGCCGGTCAGGAAGACGGGCGCGGTCTGGGCGACGACGCCCGTGAGGACCCGCGCGAAGAGGAGTTCGTTCCAGCTGAAGATGAAGCAGATCAGCGCGGTCGCCGCGATACCGGGCAGCGCGATCGGGGCCACCACCCGGGTGAGGACCGTGGGCAGGCGCGCCCCGTCGATCTGCGCCGCCTCGATGACCGCGACCGGTACCTCGGCGAGGAACGACTGCATCATCCACACCGCGATCGGCAGGTTCATCGACGTGTAGAGGATGACCAGCAGCCAGATGTTGTCGAGGAAGTCCGTGTTCTTCGCGAACAGGTAGATGGGCAGCAGGCCCGCGACGACGGGGAGCATCTTCGTGGAGAGGAAGAAGAAGAGGACGTCGGTCCACTTCTTCACCGGGCGGATCGACAGCGCGTACGCCGCCGGGAGGGCGAGGAGCAGGACGAAGAGCGTGGAGGCCAGCGAGGCGACCGTGGAGTTGATCAGCGCGGGCCAGGGGCTCGCGCCGCCGCCGGCGCCGAAGAAGTCGCGGTAGCCGTCGAGGGTGAGGGAGGCGGCGAAGGACGGCGGGTTGGTCGCCGCGTCCTCCTCGGTGTGGAAGGAGGTCAGGGTCATCCAGGCGATCGGCAGGAAGAAGACGATGCCGATCAGCCAGGCGGCCAGGCCGAGGCCCTTGCTCCGGAAGAAGCCGGTGAACGTCATCCGCGTGACACCTCCTCGCGGAACAGGGACGACACGACGCGCAGCGCGAAGGTCGCGATGACGAGCGAACCGATGACGACCAGGACGCCGGCGGCCGAGGCGAGGCCGTTCTCGTGTGCCTGGTAGAAGCTCTGGTAGACGGTGTAGGGCAGGTTGGCGGTGCCCAGGCCGCCGGAGGTGAGGGTGAAGACCGCGTCGAAGTTCTGCACGATGTAGATCGAGCCGAGCAACGCGCCGAGTTCGAGGTAGCGGCGCAGGTGCGGCAGCGTGAGGTGGCGGAAGACCTGCCAGGGGCCCGCGCCGTCCATCCGGGCCGCCTCGATGAGTTCGGGGGAGCGCGACTGGAGTCCGGCGAGCAGGATCAGCATCATGAACGGGGTCCACTGCCAGATCAGCGACACCTCGACCGCGATCAGCGGGGTGTCGGAGATCCAGTCGGGCTGCGGACCGCCGACGTAGTGCAACAGGCCGTTCAGCAGCCCGTACTCGGGGTTGTAGAGGACGTGCTTCCACAGCAGGGCCGCCGCCACCGGCACCACGAGGAACGGGGCGATCAGGAGCGTACGGACCAGGCCGCGGCCCTTGAACCTGCGGTCCAGGAGCAGTGCGAGACCGAGCCCGACGATCAGGCTGACCAGGACCACCGTGACGGTCAGGACGATCGTCGTCAGGACGGACTTGCGCAGATCGGCGTCGCCGAGGACCTCGGAGTAGTTCCCGAACCAGGTGAAGTGGCGGGCGTCCGGGTACAGCGCGTTCCAGTCGAACAGGGAGATCACCAGCGTGGCCACGAACGGCAGCTGGGTCACCACGATCATGAAGACCAGGGCGGGCAGCAGCGGGGCCCGGGTGGCCCAGGCGCGCAGCCGGTTCGGCGCCGGCCGGGAGGAGGGGGCGCGGGTCCGGGCGAGGGCGGCCGGGGGCGCGGTCGGTGTGGTCGTCATCGGCCCTCGTACTCCTTCGTGATCTCGGAGGCGAGTTTCTGGGACTTCTTCAGGGCCGAGTCGACGGACTGGCGCCCGGCGACGGCCGCGCTGATCTCCTGCGAGACCTTGGTGCCGAGGTCGGTGAACTCGGGGATGCCGACGAACTGGATGCCGGGCGCGGGCCGCTTCTGCACGCCCGGGTCGCGCGGCCGGGCGCCCTCGATGGCGGTGCGCGTCACGTCCACGAAGGCGGCGGCCTCGGCGCGGTAGGCGGGGATCTCGTACGTCGAGGCGCGTTTGCCGGCCGGCACGTCGGACCAGCCGACCTTCTCCCCGACGAGCTTCTCGTACTCCTTGCCGGAGGCCCAGGAGATGAACTTCCAGGCGTTGTCGGGGTTGTGGGACGCCTTCTGCAGGCCCCAGGCCCAGGTGTAGAGCCAGCCGCTGCCGCGCGTCTTCTCGACGGGCGCGGGGACGTAGCCGATCTTGCCCTTGACCGGGGAGCCGGCGGATTCCAGCGAGCCCGCGGCGGAGGTCGCGTCGTACCACATGGCGGTCTTGGACTGGGTGAGGTTGTTGAGGCACTCGGCGAAGCCGGACTGGGCGGCGCCCGACTCGCCGTGCTCGCGGACGAGGTCCACGTAGAACTCCGTGGCGTCCTTGAAGCCCTTGTCGTCCAGGCGCGCGGTCCAGTCCTTGTCGAACCAGGTGCCGCCGAAGGTGTTCACGACCGTCGTCAGCGGCGCCATCAGCTCGCCCCAGCCGGGCAGGCCGCGCAGGCAGATCCCCTTCATGCCGGGCTGTGCGCCGTCGGCCTTCGCCGCGAGGTCCGCGACCTGCCGCCAGGTCGGGTGCGCGGGCATCTTCAGGCCCTTCTTCGCGAAGACGTCCTTGCGGTACATCAGGAACGACGACTCGCCGTAGAACGGCTCCCCGTAGAGCTTGCCGTCCTCGCCGGTGAGCGACTCGCGCATGGGCTCCAGGATGTCCTGCTGGTCGAAGCCGGGGTCCTTGCGCACGTACGGGCCCAGTTCGTGCAGCCAGCCGTTGCGGGCGTAGATGGGGATCTCGTAGTTGCTGAGCGTCGCCACGTCGTACTGGCCCGCCTGGTTGGCGAAGTCCTGGCTGATCTTGTCGCGGACGTCGTTCTCCGGCAGGACGGTGAAGTTCACCTTGATGCCGGTCTCGCGGGTGAAGTGGCGGGCGGTGAGCTTCTGCAACGCGGTCATCTGCGGGTTGTTCACCATCAGGACGTTGATGGCGTCGCCGCCCGCACCGAGCCCGCCGGCACCGGCCCAGCAGCCGGACAGGAGGGGGGTGAGCAGCGTCCCTGCGGCGGCCGTCGCGAGCAGGGCGCCCGGCGGCCTCCGTCGGCTCTGGGTTCGCATGGCAGCTCCTGGACTTGTCGAGCGTACGGGGAGGAGAAGGGCATGCCGGGGGTGGTCGGCTGCCCGACGGGTGGTGCGGTGGTGCGGTGCGGGTCAGACGCGGATGACCTGCGGTCCCATGAGCGCGTACCGGTGGGCCTCGGAGGTGGGCAGCTGGCTGCCCGTGACGATCGCCTCCAGGGCGCCGACCGGCGCGAACCGGCAGAAGCTGACCGCGCCGAACTTGGTGTGCACGCCCGCGAAGACCGTGCGCCGCGCGGCCCGGATCGCCTGCGCCTTGACCTCGCTGACCGCCGGGTCGGGCGTGGTGAGGCCGTGGTCGCGGGAGATGCCGTTGGCGCCGATGTAGGCGAGGTCGAGGACGAAGCCGGCCAGCATCTTCGTCGTCCAGTGGTCGACGGTGGCCAGGGTGCCGGCGCGCACCCGGCCGCCGAGCAGCAGCACGGTGGTGTTGTCGGCCTCCGCGAGCGCGCCGGCCGTCGCGAGGGAGGCGGTGACGACGGTCAGCGGCCGGTCGCGGGGGAGCGCCTCGGCGATCAGTTGCGGGGTGAAGCCCTCGTCGACGAAGACCGTCTCGGCGTCGCCGAGCAGATCGGCGGCGGCGGTGGCGATCCGCCGCTTCTCCGGCACGTGCATCGTGGTGCGGAAGGCGAGCGTCGTCTCGAACCCGGCGCTCTCCACCGGGTACGCCCCGCCGTGGGTGCGCCGGACCAGGCCGTGGTCCTCCAGGGCGCGCAGGTCGCGGCGGACGGTCTCCTTGGCGACGCCCAGCTCGACGGCGAGCTCCGTGACGTCGACGGAGCCGGTGCGGCGTGCCGTGCGCACGATCTCCCGCTGGCGTTCCTCCGCGCTCATGCCGTCCCGCCTCCCTGGAAGGGCTCGGTGCCCGTTCGGGCCCGGAAGGGCCCGCACCGGAAGTTCTACCGGCGCCGGGCGGCGGTGACCAGGTCTGTTGTGGGCCCGATGCTGCCCGTCTGGGCCCGTTCGGGGCGTGCGCTGCCCGCCGCGGACCTGCGGGGGAGCGGGGGAGCGTGTGGGTTCGGGCGCCGCGGACGCCCGAACGAGGCGGTGGGCGGGCCCGTTTCGGGCCCGCCCACCGCCTCGCGGGGTGCGTTCAGGTGGGTCAGTGCGGCCAGATCGGCGGGTCGTCGACGAAGCGGCCGCCCATGTACTGGTGGGCGGGGTTCTCGTCGCTGAGGGGGCCGAACTCGGCGAGCAGGGTCGCCGCGTACTTTTCGGAGTCGTCCTGCGGCTCGTAGCCGAGGGCGCGCGCGCCCGACAGGTCCCACCACAGGCGGGTGTTGGCGGAGGAGCCGTAGACGACGGTGTGGCCGACGTCCTCGGCGCTCAGCGCGGCGTGGAAGAGGCGCGCCCCGTCCGCCGGGCTCATCCAGACCGACATCATGCGGACGTCGATCGGCTCCTTGAAGCAGGCCCCGATGCGCACCGACACCGTCTCCTGGCCGAACTTGTCCCAGTAGAACTGCGCGAGGTCCTCGCCGAACGCCTTCGACAGGCCGTAGTACGTGTCCGGGCGGCGCGGCGTCTCCACGGGGACCAGGGGGGCGCCGTCCTCGGTGCGCGGGCGCGGGGTGAAGCCGATCGCGTGGTTGGAGGAGGCGAAGACGACCCGGGGGGCGACGCCGTCCGCGCGGCTGTCCGCCTCGGCACGCAGGGCCTCGTAGAGGTGGTAGGTGCCCTTGATGTTCGCTTCGAGGATCTTGTCGAAGGTCGACTCCAGCGAGATGCCGGCCAGGTGCAGCACGCCGTCGACGCCGCGCACCGCCTCGCGCAGTGCCTCCGTGTCGTTCAGGTCGGCGACGATCGCGTCCGGCGCGTCCGGGACGGGGCGGACGTCCAGCAGGCGCAGCGCGTAGCCGTACTCGGGCAGCAGCTCCCGCATCAGGGTGCCGAGACCGCCGGCGGCGCCGGTGAGCAGAATGGTGCGGGGTCCGGGGGGCGGCGGGGACACTGACATGTGCGTGATCTCCGTGTCTGTGAGCTGCATTCACATTCGTGGTTGCGGACGAAACGCTAGGGAGCGGCATCCTGGCCCGTCAAGGGTCGTGTGCTCGCGGTGAGTTCGGATGCTTGACCGTCCCCTTTGGGGCGGCTTACGGTGAGCGCGTTCAGAAATATAGACGCGGATCATACACGTGCACATGCTCAGGGAGAGCCCGTGACGACGCCCCCTCGTGACCCCCTCGCCGCCCGCCTCAGCGTCCCCAGCGGGCCGCTCTTCTTCCCCGTCACCGCGTACGGACCCGACGGCGCCCTCGACCTCGACACCTACCGCACCCACGTGCGGCGCGGCGTCGAGGCCGGGGCCGCCGCCGTCTTCGCCTGCTGTGGCACGGGGGAGTTCCACGCCCTCGCCCCCGAGGAGTTCGAGGCCTGCGTCGCGGTCGCGGTCGAGGCGGCCGGCGGCCGGGTGCCCGTCGTCGCCGGCGCCGGATACGGCACGGCGCTCGCCGTCCGGTACGCGCGGCTGGCCGAACGGGCGGGCGCCGACGCCCTGCTGGCCATGCCGCCCTACCTCGTGGTGGCCGGCCAGGAAGGACTGCTGCGGCACTACACCCAGCTGGCCGAGGCGACCTCCCTGTCCCTCATCGTCTACCAGCGCGACAACGCCGTCTTCACCCCGCAGACCGTCGTCGCCCTCGCCCGCCACCCCAGGATCCTGGGCCTCAAGGACGGCCTCGGCGACCTCGACCTGCTCCAGCGCATCGTCAGCGCCGTCCGCACCGAGGTCCCGGACGACTTCCTCTACTTCAACGGCCTGCCGACCGCCGAACTGACCGGCCCCGCCTACCGCGCCCTCGGCATCACCCTCTACTCCTCCGCCGTCTTCTGCTTCGCGCCCGACCTCGCCCAGGCCTTCCACAAGGCGCTGCACACGGGCGACGACCCGACCGTGCGGCGGCTGCTCGACGGCTTCTACCGGCCGCTCGTCGAACTGCGCAACCAGGGCAAGGGGTACGCGGTCTCCCTGGTCAAGGCCGGTGTCCGGCTGCGCGGCCTGGACGTCGGCGAGGTCCGTCCGCCGCTCCAGGAGCCGACCGAGGAGCACATCAAGCAGCTGGCCGAACTCATCGAGCACGGCCAGAGCCTGCTGGAAGGGGCCGGCGAGTGAAGGCCTCCGCGTTCGTCTACCCCTGGGACGTCGTCGGCGACCCGGACGCCGCCCGCCGCATCGCGGGCCTCGGCGTCGCCCAGGTCACCCTGGCCGCCGCCTACCACTCCACCCGCGCCCTCACCCCCCGCCACCCGCGCCACCGCATCGTCACCGCCGAACACGCCGCGGTGCTCTACCCGGCGGACGAACAGCGCTGGCAGGGGCGGGAGCTGCGGCCCTACGCGGCCGGCGACTGGGCTCCTGGGGACGCGTACGGACAGGCCGCCGCCGCGCTGCGGGACGCCGGGCTCGCCGTCCACACCTGGGTCGTCCTCGCCCACAACTCCCGGCTCGGCGCCGAGCACCCCGCCACCTCGGTGCGCAACGCCTACGGCGACCGCTACCCCTGGGCCCCGTGCATCGCCCAGGCCGCCACCCGCGCCTACCTCGTCGACCTCGCCGCCGAGGCCGCCACCCGGCCCGGCGCCGACGGCACCGAACTGGAGTCGCTCGGCTGGTACGGCCTCGCCCATCTGCACGCCCACGACAAGACCGCCGGGGTCGGCCTCGGCGAGGCCGGGCAGTACCTGATGTCGCTCTGCTTCTGCGCCGACTGCCACCAGGGGTACGCCGATCACGGCCTGGACGGCGACGCGCTGGCCCGGTCCGTGCGGGCCGCCCTCGCACCCCTGTGGCGCGGCGAGAGCGGCGACGACGGCTGGGCGACGGTCGAGAAGCAGCTCGGCGCCGCGACCGCCGCGGCCACCCGCGCCTACCGCGACGCGACCGCCCGGAGTCTCCAGGAGGCCGCCGTGGCCGCGGTCCGGGCGGCGGCACCCGCCGGATTCCAGGTGCTGCTCCACGCCGACCCGGTCTCCTACCACTGCGGCGCCAACGCCGGCGTCGACCCCGCCCACATCCTCTCCGTCGCCGACGGCGTCGTCGTGCCGTGCACGGGCGGGGCGGGCCTGCTGCGCCCCTTCGCCGGGCAGGGCACCGGCGTCCTCGCCGCGAACCTGACCGTCGTCCGCGGTATGGGCGGGTCCCCCGACACGCTCGCCGAGGACGCCCGCGCCGCCCGCGACCTGGGCGCGAACCAGCTGCGGCTCTACCACGCCGGGCTCGCGTCCGACGCGGACCTGACGGCGGTCACCGAGGCGCTGACACGGCTCTGACCCCACCCGCGATGAGTTCCGGTCCGCGGCCGGGTCTGTACCGGTGAAGCACTCCGCACTCACCGGAAGGGTCACCAGTCACCATGAGTGACACCACAGTCGACCTCGGTCCGCAGGCCCGCGTCCTCGCGCGCCTCGCGCACGCCGTCCGCGACGATCAGCTCGACCTGCCGACCCCGTGCCCCGACTACGCCGTGCGCGAGCTGCTCGGCCACATCATGGGCCTGGCCGCGGGGCTGCGCGCCGCCGGACGCAAGGAGAGCGAGGGGACGAACCCCGGGGCCGCCCTGCCCGCACTGGACCCGGAGTGGCGCACCGCCCTGCCCGAGGCGCTGGACGAGCTCGTCGCCACCTGGCGCGAGCCCGCCGCCTGGGAGGGCATGACGCAGGCCGGCGGCCTCGACCTGCCCGGCGCCGTCGCGGGGCTCGTCACCGCCGACGAACTGGTCGTGCACGGCTGGGACCTGGCCCGCGCCACCGGGCAGGCGTACGCGCCCGACGAGGCCGCGCTGCACGCCGCCCGCACCCTCCTCACCCCGCAGGAGGGCGGCGACGGGGGCGACGGCGGTGACGGGCTGTTCGGACCGATCGTGCCCGTACCCGACGACGCGCCGCTCCTCGACCGCGTCATCGGGCTCAGCGGCCGCGACCCGGCCTGGACGCCCTGACCCCGTTCTCCCCAACTGCCCCCTGTCGGCGCCCCCTTGGCGGCCCGCAGGGGGCAGTCGTCGTTTCCGGAAGCAGGCCGGAACTTCTTTTGTCGGAAGCGTTGACGTCACGGCGCGGTGCTTCTAGCTTCATCGCGTCGTACTTCGTACGTCATATATGAGACGCCATACGAGATACGAGATACGAGATACGCGATACGCGATACGCGATACGCGACACGAGCCCCGGCTCACGCCGCACGACACGGCACACAACCGAGAGGCGCGCATGACGTCAGTGCCCACTCCGATCCCCTCCCGTACGCAGTACGTTCAGGACGAGATCAAGCACCGCATCCTGACCGGACAGCTGAGGCCGGGACAGGCCCTGGTGGAGAGCGAACTCGCCGCACACTTCGGGGTCTCCAAGACGCCGGTGCGCGAGGCGCTCAAGACCCTGGCCGGGACCGGACTCGTCGTGATGAGCCAGTACAAGGGCGTCACGGTGCGGATGGTGGACGCGGACATGGCCCGCGAGGTCTACGACGTGCGGCTGCTGCTCGAACCGGAGGCGCTGCGCCGCACCGTGCGCCGCCGCGCCTCCCTCGACGCCGCCCGCGACGCCCTGGAGCGCGCCGCCGCCGCGGCCGACACCGCCCAGCGCTCGCTCGCCAACCGGGAGTTCCACCGCGCGCTGTACGTGCCCTGCGGCAACCCGCTGCTCGGCAAGATGCTCGACGAGGTCCGCGACCAGGCCGCGCTCGTCTCCGCCGTCGCCTGGGCCGCGGACCCCTCCTGGGACCGGGAGGCCGCCGAGCACCGGGAGATCCTGGAGCTGGCCCGCGCCGGCGACGCGCAGGGCGCCTCCCGCGCCCTGCGCGACCACATCGCCTCGTTCGTCCGGCGGGCGTTCCCCGAGGTCCGGGACGAAGAAGCCGAAGAGGCCGAAGGAGACCGGGAGGGCGCGAAGGGCGCCAAGGATGCGAAGGGCGCCAAGGATGCGAAGGGCGCCAAGGGGGAGCAGCACTCATGACCGAGTTCGAGACCCAGCGAACGGCGCTGGCCGACGTGGTGGCGATCCCGGTGACCCCGTTCGCCGCGGACGGGAGCATCGACGAGGCCGCGTACACGGCCCTGCTGCGGCGGCTGCTCGACGCCGGGGTGCGCACCCTCACGCCGAACGGGAACACCGGCGAGTTCTACACCCTGACCCCCGGGGAGCGGCGCCTCGTCACCGAGCTGACGCTCAGGGAGACGAGAGAGCGACCCGGCGCCGCGGTCCTGGTCGGCGTCGGCCACGACGTGCCGACCGCCGTCGACGCGGCGCGCCACGCCCGTGACCTGGGCGCCCACATGGTGATGGTGCACCAGCCCGTACACCCGTACGTCTCCGACGGCGGCTGGGTCGACTACCACCGCGCCATCGCCGAGGCCGTGCCCGAGACCGGCGTGGTCCCGTACCTGAAGAACGCCGCGCTGCCCGGCGCCCGCCTCGCCGAACTCGGCGCCGCCTGCCCGAACGTGATCGGCGTCAAGTACGCCGTCCCGGACGCCGCGCGGTTCGCGGCCTTCGCCCGGGACGCGGGCCTGGACCGCTTCGTCTGGGTCGCCGGCCTCGCCGAGCCCTACGCGCCGTCCTATTACTCGGCCGGCGCCACCGGCTTCACCTCGGGCCTGGTGAACGTCGCCCCCGGCCTCTCGCTGTCCATGATCGAAGCGCTTCGATCGGGCGACTACCCCAAGGCCATGAAGGTCTGGGAGCAGATCCGCCGCTTCGAGGAGCTGCGCGGCGCCGACGCCTCCGCCAACAACGTGACGGTGGTCAAGGAAGCCCTCGCCTCGCTCGGCCTGTGCCGCCGCGACGTCCGCCCGCCCAGCCGGGAGCTGCCCGAACCGGACCGCGCCGAGGTGGCCGCCATCGCCGCGGGGTGGTCGATATGACGGACGCCCCGAGAGCGCGGCTCGCCCCCGAGCAGCTCCGCTCCCACCAGTGGTACGGCACCGAGGGCGCCCTGCGCACCTGGTCGCACAACGCGCGGATGCGCCAGCTCGGCTACGAGGCCGAGGAGTACCAGGGGCGCCCGGTGATCGCCGTCCTCAACACCTGGTCCGACATCAACCCCTGCCACGTCCACCTGCGCGAGCGCGCCGAGGCCGTCAAGCGGGGGGTGTGGCAGGCGGGCGGCTTCCCGCTGGAGTTCCCGGTGGCCACGCTCTCGGAGACGTACCAGAAGCCGACCCCGATGCTCTACCGCAACCTGCTCGCCCTGGAGACCGAGGAACTGCTGCGCTCCTACCCGGTCGACGCGGCGGTGCTGCTCGGCGGCTGCGACAAGTCGACGCCCGCGCTCCTCATGGGCGCCACCTCCGCCGACGTGCCGTCCCTCTTCGTGCCGGCCGGGCCGATGCTGCCCGGGCACTGGCGCGGCGAGACCCTCGGCTCGGGCACCGACATGTGGAAGTACTGGGACGAGCACCGCGCCGGGAACCTCACCGACTGCGAACTGCGCGAGCTGCAAGGGGGGTTGGCGCGGTCACCGGGTCACTGCATGACCATGGGGACGGCCTCCACCATGACCGCGGCGGCGGAAGCGCTCGGCATGACCCTGCCCGGCGCCTCCTCGATCCCCGCCGTCGACTCGGCACACGAGCGGATGGCCGCCGCGTCCGGGCGGCGCGCCGTCGACCTCGCCTGGACCGCGCTCAAGCCGTCCGTGATCCTCACGGCGGAGGCCTTCGCGGACGCCGTCACCACGGTGCTCGGGCTCGGCGGCTCGACCAACGCCGTGATCCACCTCATCGCCATGGCGGGCCGGGCCGGCGTCCGCCTCACCCTCGACGACTTCGACCGCGTCGCCCGCACCGTGCCGGTCCTCGCCAACGTGCGGCCCGGCGGCCGGACCCACCTCATGGAGGACTTCCACTTCGCCGGCGGCCTGCCCGCGTTCCTCTCCCGCATCCCCGACCTGCTCCACCTGGACCGCCCGACCGTCGACGGCCGCCTCGGCGACCGGCTGGCGGGCGCCGCCGTCCACGACGACGACGTCATCCGCACCCGCGAGAACCCGGTCGCGGCCGAGGGCGGCGTCGCGGTGCTGCGCGGCAACCTCTGCCCCGACGGCGCCGTCATCAAGCACATCTCCGCCGCACCGCACCTGCTCCGGCACACCGGACCGGCGGTCGTCTTCGACGACTACAGGACGATGCAGCGGACCATCGACGACCCGGACCTCGGCATCACCGCCGACACCGTCCTCGTCCTGCGCAACTCGGGCCCCAAGGGCGGCCCCGGCATGCCCGAGTACGGCATGCTGCCCATCCCCGGCCACCTGCTCAAGCAGGGCGTGCGCGACATGGTGCGGATCTCCGACGCCCGGATGAGCGGCACCAGTTACGGGGCGTGCGTGCTGCACATCGCCCCCGAGTCGTACGTCGGCGGACCGCTGGCGCTGGTCCGCACCGGGGACCCGATCACCCTCGACGTCCCGGCCCGATCCCTGCGACTGGACGTCCCCGACGACGAGTTGGCGCGCCGCCGCGCCGCGTGGACCGCTCCTCCCGAGCGCTACGAGCGTGGCTACGGCGCGCTCTACCACGAGCAGATCACCCAGGCCGACACCGGCTGCGACTTCGCCTTCCTGGCCAAGCCGGGCGAGGTCCCCGATCCCTACGCGGGCTGACCCGCCCCGTCGCCCGCCACCACCCCGGCACAGCTCCCGCCCCGCGCCCAGACCCACCGCACCCTCTGTGGAAAGCGCTTTCAAGAACGGAGTCCAGTCATGGCCCAAGCCACTGCCGTGGCGAAAGCCCCGCCCGCCCGGCGCCGCACGTCGGCCACCCCGCGCAAGCTGCCGTACCTGCTGATCGCCCCCGCCGGGCTGCTGATGCTGGGCTTCATCGCGTACCCCGTCATCAGCGTCTTCTACTACAGCCTCCAGCACTACAACCCCACCAAACCGTGGCGCAACGGCTTCGCGGGCCTGGACAACTTCGTCACCGCCCTCACCGACGACCCCGACTTCTGGAGCACGCTCGGCTTCAGCCTCCAGTGGGTCGTCGTGCAGGTGGTGCTCCAGCTGCTGCTCGGCCTCGGCCTCGCGCTCGTCGTCAACCAGACCTTCGTCGGCCGGGCGGTGGCCCGCGCCCTCGTCTTCTCGCCGTGGGCCGTCTCGGGCGTGCTGACCTCGGCCGTCTGGATGCTGCTCTACAACTCCCAGACGGGCATCACCCGTTACCTCGCCGACGTCGACGTGGGCAGCTATGGCACCTCGTGGCTGTCGGACACCGCGACGGTCTTCCCGGCCGTCGTCACCGCCGAACTCTGGCGCGGCGTCCCCTTCTTCGCGATCCTCATCCTCGCCGACCTCCAGTCCGTCTCCAAGGACCTGTACGAAGCCGCCGAGGTCGACGGCGCGAACCGCTTCCGGCAGTTCCTGCACATCACGCTGCCGCACCTGAAGGACGCGATCATCCTGTCCACGCTGCTGCGCGCGGTGTGGGAGTTCAACAACGTCGACCTGCTGTACACCCTGACCGGCGGCGGACCCGCGGGCGAGACGACCACCCTGCCGCTGCGCATCGCCTCCATCGCCGTCGACAGCCACGACTTCGGCTACGCGTCCGCGCTGACCTCCATCGCCTTCGTGATCCTGCTGTGCTGCTCGATGGTCTACCTGCGGCTGAGCAAGTTCGGGGGCGAGGAGAAGTGAGCGTCGAGGAAGTCCAGTTGACCGCCACCGCCCCACCCGCCACAACGGCCGGCGGCCACCGCCGCCGCACACCCCTCCCACCGGGGAAGGGCCGCTCCCACGACGACGTGCCGCGCTGGCAGATCTACCTGCCGCTCGGCGTCTACCTCCTCTTCACGCTCGTCCCGTTCTACTGGATGCTGCTCTTCGCCTTCCGGCCCGCCGGCTCCACGTCGCTGGTGCCGTGGCCGCTCACCTTCGACCACTTCGACAAGGTGTGGAACGAGCGGTCCTTCGGCCTCTTCTTCCAGAACAGCCTGCTCGTCGGCGTCGCCTCGATGCTGATGACCACCGTCGTCGCGCTGGCCGGCGGCTACGCCCTCGCCCGCTTCCACTTCAAGATCAAGCAGGGGTTCATGCTGGCCCTGCTCTGCTCGCAGTTCATCCCCGGCGCCCTGATGCTGGTCCCGCTCTTCCAGATCTTCGCCAACCTGAAGATGATCAACTCGCTCGGCTCCGTCATCGTCGCCGAGACCGTCTTCCAGCTGCCGCTCACGATGATCCTGCTCAGCGGGTTCATCAAGAACGTGCCGTACTCGCTCGAAGAGGCCGCCTGGGTCGACGGCTGCGGCCGCTTCCGCGCCTTCTGCGCCGTCGTCCTGCCGCTGCTGCGGCCCGGCCTGATCGCGGTGGGCTCCTTCGCCTTCGTGCACAGCTGGAACCACTTCCTGTTCGCCCTGATGTTCCTCTCCGACCAGGACAAGCAGACGATCCCGGTCGGGCTCGCCACGCTCATGGGCGCCGACTCCGTCGACCTGGGCGCGCTCGCCGCCGGCGGCGTCGTCGCGGCCGTCCCCGTGGTGATCGTCTTCGCGTTCATCCAGAAGTGGCTCGTCACAGGCTTCAGCGCCGGGGCGGTGAAGGGATGAGCGCCGCGCGCGTCACCGAGCCGGTCCCCGTCGTCCTCGCCGGGGCGCGCGGCCACGGCCGCTGGCACCTGAACAACCTGCGGCGCCTCGCCGACGCGGGCCGCGTCACCCTCGCCGGGGTCTGCGAACTCGACGCCCTGGACGCCCAGGAGCTCGCCGGGTTCGACACCCAGCGGCCCCCCGTCGTCCAGGGCGACGACCTCGGCGCCCTGCTCGACGCGACCGGCGCCCGCGCCGCGATCGTCTGCACCCCGATCCCCACCCACACCGACCTGGCCCTGACCGCAGCGCGCCGGGGCGTCCACCTGCTCCTGGAGAAGCCGCCCGCGCCGTCGTACGCGGAGTTCGAGCGGATGGCCCGGGGCGTGACGGAGGCCGGGACCGCCTGCCAGATCGGGTTCCAGTCACTGGGCTCGCACGCGCTGTCCCACATACGGGACCTGGTCCGCGACGGCCACATCGGCGAACCGCTCGGCGTCGGCGGCGCCGGGGCCTGGGTGCGCGACGAGGCGTACTTCCGCCGTGCGCCCTGGGCGGGGCGCCGCCGCCTCCCCGGCCCCGCGGGCCCCGGCCGCACGGACGTCGTCGACGGCGTCCTGACCAACCCCCTCGCCCACGCCGTGTCCACCGCCCTCGCCCTGGCCGGCGCGACCGGCGCCGACGACCTCGCCGCCGTCCGCACCGAACTCTTCCGCGCCCACGCCATCGAGGCCGACGACACCTCCTTCGTCGAGATCACCCCGCGCGACGGTGGCCGCGTCACCGTCGCGGCCACGCTCTGCGCCGAGCGCGCCGAGGAGCCGTACGTCATCGTGCACGGCAGCCACGGCCGCATCACCTTCTGGTACAAGCAGGACCGCGTCCTCGTCCAGCGCGCCGGACACGGGCCGCGGGAGAGCGTGCACGGCCGCACGGACCTGCTGGAGAACCTCCTCGATCACCTGACGACCGGCGCAGAACTCCTCGCCCCGCCCGCCGCGACCGGCGCCTTCATGCGCGTCGTCGAGGCGGTCCGGCGCGCCCCCGACCCGGTGGCCCTGCCCGCCGGGGCGTGGCGCACCGCCCCCGGCGCCGGTGACGGCGCCGTCCGGCGGATCGTGCACGGCATCGACGGACTCGTCGCCGCCAGCGCCGACTCCCTCACCGGCTACGCCGGGCTCGGAGCGGTCTGGGCCCGGCCACCAGGACTGGAGGCAGCATCGTGAGCCACCTCACGCGCCAGGCCACCGCCGCGCTCACCCTGAGCTGCGCGGGCCGCCCCGTCGCCCGCTACGACCTGCGCCCCGACGTCGACCACCGGCTGTCGCCGCGCCCCTGCCTGCACCCGGTCAGCACCCTCGGCGGCGTCCCCGTCACCGAGTTCGCGCCCGCCGACCACCGTCACCACCTGGGCGCCGGCGTCGCCGTGCCCGACGCCGCCGGGTTCAACTTCTGGGGCGGCCGCACCTACGTCCGCGGCCAGGGCCCCACCGCCCTCGACAACCACGGCGAGCAGCGCCACATCGCGTTCAAGCTCTGCGACCCGGACGGGTTCGTCGAGGAGCTGGAGTGGACGGCGGGCGGCTGCCTCGTCCTGCGCGAGCGCCGCACCGTCGCCACCACCCGGCTCGGGCCCGACACCTGGGCGCTGGACCTCACCTTCACCCTCACCAACCCGGGCGCCGGGGAGCTGAGCATCGGCAGCCCCGCCACCAACGGCCGCCCGGGCGCCGCCTACGGCGGGTTCTTCTGGCGCGCGCCCAAGGAGTCCCGGGCACCCGCCGTCTTCACCGCGGACCACGAGGGCGAGTCCGCCGTGCATGGCCGCACCGCCGACTGGCTGGCCCTCGCGGGCGACGGCTGGACCCTCGTCTTCGCCGGGGCCACCGCCGAGACCCGCCACGACCCCTGGTTCGTGCGCACGGAGGAGTACCCGGGCGTCGGCTCCTCGCTCGCCTCCCGGGCCCGGCTGCGGATCGGCGGCGGGCAGACCGCCGTGCGCCGCGTGGTCACGGTCGTCGCCGACGGCCGCCTCGACCGGACCCGGGCCGCCGCCCTGGTCCGCCGCGCGGTGACCGCGTGACGGCCGGGACCGCCCCGCTCACGCAACGCCGCACCACCCCGCACGAGAACCCGAACGAGAACCCGCACGAGAACCCGAACGAGAACCCGCACGAGAACCCGCACGAGAACCCGAACGAGAACCCGCACGAGAACCTCCGCGACCACCGCGACCACCCGCTGGATCCAGAAGAAGAGAGCCGACCATGACCATCCGTACGCGCAACGGCGCGCTCCGCACCGGTACCGCCCTCGCCCTGACCACTGTCCTCGCGTTCACCGCGACCGCCTGCGGTGACGACGGCAGCGGCGCGGGCGGTGACAAGGGCGACGAGGGCTCGGGCAAGGGGAAGATCACCTTCTGGGACAACAACACGGCAGTGCGCCGCGACGTCTGGATGGAGATCATCAAGGACTTCGAGAAGGCCAACCCCGGCATCGAGGTCAAGTACGTCGGCATCCCGGCCGAGAACGTGCAGTCCAAGTACGACACCGCCATCCAGGGCGGCGGACTGCCCGACGTCGGCGGCGTCGGCACCGCGATGCTCGCCGGGATCGCCGCGCAGAACGCCCTCGAACCCCTCGGCGACCGGGTCGCGACCAGCACCCTCAACGGCAAGCTCAACGACAGCTTCGTGGAGTCCGTGAAGTCGGCCGGCGGCTCGGGCTCGAAGCTGTTCACCGTCCCCACCTCCGCCAACAACGGCGTCCTGTACTACCGCACCGACCTGTTCAAGGCGGCCGGTGTGGACGCGCCGACGACCTGGCCGAAGTTCTTCGACGCCGCCGCCGAACTCACCGACACCGGCAAGAACAGGTTCGGCTACACCATCCGCGGCGGCGAGGGCTCCATCGCCCAGGCCCTCGACGCGATGTACGGGCAGAGCGGCATCACGTCCTTCTGGGACGCGGACAACACCAGGACGACGGTCAACGATCCCAAGAACGTGGCCGCACTGGAGAAGTACGTCGGCCTCTACAAGAAGGCCACGCCGTCCGCCGATGTCAACAACGACTTCACGAAGATGGTCGCCCAGTTCGACAGCGGCCAGATCGGCATGCTCAGCCACAACCTGGGCTCCTACGAGGACCACGTGAAGGCGTTCGGCGACAAGTTCCGCGGCCTGCCCAGCCCGACCGCCGAGGACGGCACGCGCGTGCAGGTCTCCAATCCTGTCGACGGGCTCG
This sequence comes from Streptomyces sp. NPDC049813, assembly GCF_044465085.1. Lineage (NCBI taxonomy): Bacteria > Bacillati > Actinomycetota > Actinomycetes > Kitasatosporales > Streptomycetaceae > Streptomyces > Streptomyces sp. NPDC049813. Next base: position 152,173 of record NZ_JBITLI010000016.1, read on the forward strand.
GCCTCTTCAAGTCCAGCAAGAACAAGCAGGCCGCCTGGAAGTTCATCGAGTTCGCCGCCGCGCATGCGCAGAACAGCAAGTGGAACGAGCAGGCCAAGCAGATCCCGGCCAACACCGAGGCCGCCGGGGACGCCTGGGTGCAGAAGTCCGAGCCGACCCGGCTCGCCGCCGAGGCCCTCTCCTCCGGCTCCACCAAGATCGTGGACCTGCCGTACTACCTGCCCGACTGGAACACGCTCTCCAAGGCCGACAACGAGGACGACCTGCAGAAGGTCATGCTCGGCAAGCGGTCCGCCAAGGAGTTCCTCGACACCTTCGCCGAGCAGTTGAACAAGGCACAGGAGGAGTGGAAGGCGCAGGCCAAGTAGGCCCAGGCGACCGTACCGCCCCCGCCCGACCCCGCACCTGCCCACTCTGAGGAGCCGCACGATGAGCACATCGAAATGTCATGCACGCATCATTGCTGGAGTCGTGGGCTGCACCGCCCTCGCGCTCGCCGTCACCACCACGGGCCCCGCCCAGGCCCACGGCCGCGACCTCGCGCGCCGGACGCTGCCCGCGCGCGACGGCTGGGCGTCGGCGACCACCGGCACCACCGGCGGCGCGGCCGCCACCCGCGACCGGGTCTTCACCGTCACCACCTGGGCCGGCTTCAAGGCGGCCCTCGCCGTCGGCGGCACCGCCCCGCGCATCGTCAAGGTCGCGGGCACGCTCCACGCGAACGGCGCGGACGGCGCCGGCTGTTCCGGCTTCGCCGTCGCCGGTTACGACTTCGACCGGTACCTCGCCGCTTACGACCCCGCCGTCTGGGGCTACGACACGGATCTGGAGGGCGAGAAGGCGACCCCGGGCACCCAGGAGTACCTGCGCGACCGGTCCGCCGCCGCCCAGGCCCAGGCCGTCAAGGCGGCCGTGCCCGCCAACACCACGATCGTCGGCGTCGGCCGCGGCGCGGGCATCGCCGGCGGCAGCCTGCAGATCAACGGCGCCGACAACGTCATCGTGCGCGGCCTCACCCTGGAGTCCCCGCTCGACTGCTTCCCGCAGTGGGACCCGACCGACGGCTCCACCGGCAACTGGAACTCCGAGTACGACGCCGCCGTCGTCTCCGGCGCCACGCACGTCTGGCTCGACCACAACACGTTCACCGACGGCGACCACCCCGACGCGACGCTGCCCAGCTACTTCGGCCGGCTCTTCCAGCAGCACGACGGCGAACTCGACGTGGTCAAGGGCGCCGACCTCGTCACCGCGTCCTGGAACGTCTTCGAGGACCACGACAAGACGCTGATGATCGGCAACAGCGACAGCGCGGGCGCCACCGACGAGGGCAGGCTGCGGGTCACCCTGCACCACAACCTCTTCGAGAACCTCGTCGAGCGGGCCCCGCGCGTGCGGTTCGGGCAGGTCGACGCGTACAACAACTCCTATGTGGCGGGCGCCGGATACGGCTACTCGTTCGGCATCGGGTTCAAGTCGCAGCTGTACGCCGAGAAGAACGCGTTCACGCTGCCGCCGGGGGTGGGGGCCGGGGCGGTGCTGTACCGGTGGAGCGACTACCCGGTGACGGCGCGGGACAACGTCGTGAACGGCAGGGCGACCGATCTCATCGCCGCCTACAACGCGGCGAATCCGACGACTCCGCTCGCCTCGGGGGCCGGGTGGACGCCCACGCTGCGTACGCAGGTCGACCCGGCCAAGGATGTGGCCCGGGTCGTGGCGCGCGGCGCCGGGGCGGACCGGCTCCGCTGAGGTTCCGTTGTCCGCCGGGTGCGGGGGACGCGTGGTTGCTCGCGCAGTTCCCCGCGCCCCTGGCTACCCGGAGTACAAGCATGCACGATCAGGAACTCCGCATCGGCTTGCGGCGGCGGCAGTTCGTCGCCGCCGGGGTCGGTCTCGGCGGCGCGCTCGCTCTCGGTGCCGGGGGCGCGGCCTACGGGTCGCCCACGCGGCGCCTGCACCCGCGCACGCTCTATGTCGACCCGCGCGGGAGCGGTGACCACACGACCGTCCAGGCCGCCGTCGACGCCGTCGCCGGGGACGGGTACACCCTCGTCCTCGCGCCCGGGGTCCACCGCGAAGACCGTCTCCGTCCCCGCTGCCGCGACCGGCATGACCTGGCTCGGCGCCGCCCGCGATCCGCGCCCACCCCTGGCAGGAGCAGCGGTTCGCCGAGTACCGCAACACGGGTCCGGGCACGGTCGTCACCGTGCCGGCGAACCGGCCGCGGCCCACCCGCGCCCAGGCCGCCCGGCACACCCTCGCGCGGTATCTCGGCGACTGGCGCCCGCCCCGCTGAGGCGGCTCAGCCCAGCTGCCACAGCGCGTACACGATGGCGAGGAGGATCAGCCCGGTCAGGGCGAGGAGGGCACCGAGCAGGCGCGGCTGCCCGGCGGCGTGCGTACGCCGCACGGGCAGCCCGCGTATGTCGAACGCCCAGCTCAGCCCGGCCCACAGGGCGATGACGCCGCCCACGGCGAACACGGTGAGCAGCACGGGCGACTGCCCGTGGGAGGAGGAGGCGACGGTGAACTGCGGCTGCACCGGGTGAGCGTAGGACGGCCCGCTCCAAGCCCGGGTCAAGCCGCCGCCATCCCTGAGCAATGGTTCGGCCGATACGTGTATCGATCCCATAACTGGCCTCGCCCCCTCCCGTGTGATGCGCGTAGACACGGGCCATGCGGAAGTCCATCACAGTCGCGGGTATCGCCGCCGCGTGCGCCCTCGCGGGCGGCGCCCTCTACGGCACCGGCACGGCCGGCGCCGACGTCCCCACCGCCAGGACCACGGCGGAGCCCTACAACATCGGCAAGCTCGTCGGCGACATCAAGTCGTACTACGGCGCCACGCAGGACGCCGACGGCACCTGGCGGGCCGACCCCCACAGCGCCTACGCCGCCGACCTGGCGCGCATCCAGACACGCGCCGAGAAGGACATCGCCAAGGCGGCCGAGCGGGCGCGGCACCACCACACCAGGCCCGCGGTCGTCTTCGACATCGACGACACGCTGCTGCTCAGCCTCGACTACGAGGTGCGCACCAACTACGTCTACAACGGCGCCACCTGGGCGGCGTACGTGGCCGGGGCGAACCGCCCGGCCGTCTTCGGCACCCCCGCCCTCGTCAAGTACGCGCGGAGCAAGGGCGTCGAGGTCTTCTACAACTCGGGCCTGACCGAGGCGCAGCGCGACGCGGCCGTCACCAACCTGGAGAAGGCCGGCATCCGCACGGACTTCGACGCGCGGCACATGTACCTGAAGAACGCCGACGACCCGCCCGCCTACCTGCGCGGCTGCGCCTCCCCGGGCGCCTGGACGTGCACGACCGTGCAGTACAAGGCGGGCACCCGCAAGCACATCGAGTCCCTCGGCTACGACATCGTCGGCAACTTCGGCGACCAGCAGTCCGACCTCGACGGCGGGTACGCGGACAAGACGTACAAGTTCCCGAACCCGACGTACTTCGTGGGCTGAGACCCCGGCACGGCGGACGGCGGCCGGGCGGAGACCCCCGGCCGCCGCGCGCTCAGTCGTAGGTGAGGTCCGACGCCGTGTACCGGCAGTACGTGCCGTCGGGGCCGCTGCCGACCTCCGTGGGCTCGTCGCCCGAGCTGTTGCCCTGGTAGCGGACGCACGGCTTGATCTTCTTGCTGCTGTCGCCGTGGATGCGGACGGCGCGCAGGGCGGCCGTGTCGCCGTAGTTGGAGTTGATGCCGACGATCGACTTGCCCGGCGCGGTCACGTCGACGTCGTTGACGATGATGTTCCGGTTCTTGTACTGCGTCGAGCAGTTGCCGCAGGAGCGGACCAGCTTGCCGAAGTCCGACACCTGGAACTTGGTGACGACGAGCTTGCCCGCGCCGTTGAACTGGAAGACCTTGTCGGACGCCTTCCGCGCGCCGCCGCCGTAGACGGTGTAGACGGACGAGGCGGACTTCCCCTTGAAGGTGGCGGCGTCCTCGCCGACATCCTCCCACCACACGTTCTGCAGCGTGCAGCTGCCCGCGCAGTGCACGCCGTCGGCGGCCGGTGAGCCGATGATGACGTTCTTGAGGGTGGCGCCGTCCTTGAGGTCGAAGATCGGGTCCTGGCCCTCGTCCTGGCCGTCGCCGCCCAGGTCGCCGGAGCCGTAGAACCGCTGGTAGCCGCCGTCGTAGGTGCCCGACACCGAGATGCTGGCGCCGACGGCCCGGGTGCCGGTGGCCGTCGGCCAGGCGGTCGCGGCGTCGGCCGTGCTCAGCATGCCGGTCGTGGCGAGGGCGCCGCCGGTGAGGGTGAGTGCGGCGAGGCCGCCGAGTGTGGCCCGGCGGCGGGTGACGCGGCGCCGGTGGGGGTGGGGGGAGTGCTTGGCTTGGTCGGTCATGCCCCGTAGTCGCCGGGGTGGAGGGAAAGGTTGCCCCCTCCTCGAAGTTCCCGCGCCTACCCGAAGTCCCCGCCTATAGCTGCCCGTTCGCTACTTGAAGTCCCCGCCCATATCCGCCCGTTCGCTACCCGAAGTCCCCGCCCACGGCCGCCCGTTCGCCCTCCGTGGTCCGGCCCGTCACCGCGTACGTGTCCCCGCCCGCGTCCCGCCGGCCCTGCGCGTGGTCGTACTGCCCGGCGAACACGTACTCGCCGACCGGCACCGTCCGGCCGGCCTTCAGGACCCACCGGTAGACCAGGAACCCGTCCCGCTCGGTGACGGAGACCGTGAAGTCCTCGGCGGGCAGGGAGCGCCAGTTGCCGGTGTCGGAGACCCCGCCCGTCTGCGCCACCCGCACCTCGACCGTCAGCGCGGACAGCTGCCGCTCCGCCTTGACCGTGACGTCGCTCTGCGCCCAGTAGGCGTTCGAGCCGGGGTCGACCGCACCAGCCGACCACAGCGGCCCGTCGGCGACCGGCGGGGCGGCGGGCGTCCGTCGTGTGGTGTCCGCCGACGGCGCGGCGGACGGGGCCGGGCCCGGCGTGGCGCGCGCGGACGGGGGGACGGCGACCGTCTGCCGCGGCCCCTCGTCCTGCTGGAACGCCGCGCCCACCACGAAACCGCCCACGGCGAGCGCCCCGGCGACCCCGGCGGCGGCCCCGGCGATCCGCACCCAGCCGGGCACGGACCTGCCCCGCCCGGCCGGTGCCGTGCGCGGGCCTGACCTGCCGCGCTCGATCCGGGCCAGCATCCGCTCCCGGTCGGGGCGGTACGCACCGGCGGCGTCGCGCAGCCGCTGCCGCACGTCGTCGTTCACCGCCGGCCTCCTTCCGCCGTCGCACCGACCGCCCGGACCCGGCGCGGTGCCCGGCCGCCCTGCTCGCCCGGGCCGAGCCGCCGCTCCAGCTCGGCCAGCCCCTTCGACGTCTGGCTCTTGACCGTACCCACCGAGATGCCGAGGGTCAGCGCGGTGTCCTTCTCCGACAGGTCGAACGCGTGCCGCAGCACCACGCACGCCCGCTTGCGGAACGGGAGTTCGCGCAGCGCGCCCTGCACGTCGACCACGGCCGGCACGTCCGGGTCCTCGGCCCGCTCGTCGCGGCCCGACCAGAACAGGGCGACGCGGCGCCGCTCGCGGACCGCGCTGCGGATGCGGGTGCGGGCGAGGTTGGCGACGACGCCGCGGGCGTACGCCACCGGGTGGTCGGCGTCCCTGACCCGGTCCCAGCGGTGCCAGAGCGCGAGCAGCGCGTCCGCCGCGAGGTCGTCGGCGGCGTCCGGCTCGCCTGTCAACAGGTGGGCGAGGCGGGCGAGTTCGGCGTGATGCCGCTCGAAGAAGGCGTGGAACTCGGCGGCGGCGTCGTCGTCCACAACGGGGCTCACGCGGTTCCCTCCCCTCACTGTCGGCCCGACGGGACCCGAGAGCGTACCAGCGTTCCGTACGCCTTTTCGAAGGTCGTGCGGGATTTCGTACCGGACGGAAGAGGAGGCTCCGCGGGACGGGGAGCTGGGCGCACCGCGCAGGCTCTAGCATCGACGCGACCAGATCGGTGGCGGCGGGAGCGTGGTGAGCGGAAGCGGGCAGGACCCTGGGGACGGGGGCGGCGCCGCCGGCTACCTGGCCGAGCTGGAGCGCCTGCTGCTCGCCCGCGGGCTGCCGCCGGACCGCGTGACGGAGACCGTCGCCGGCCTCGGGGCGCACCGGGCGGCCGCCGCGCCGGGCGCCTCCGTCCGGGAGTTCGGCCCGGCCGCGGAGCTGGCCCGGCGCCTCGCCCCCGGGGAGCGGGCGGCGCCCGAGGAGCACGTCGAGACATGGCGCTGGACCGCCGACGTCTACGCCGACGAGGCGCTCCTGAACCGCTTCGGCGACGAGGGCTGGGAGGTCGAACGGATCGACGCCGGCGGGCGCTTCGTCGGCCACCGCGACCCCGAGCGGCCCCGCCGCTGGGCGTACCGGCGGGAGGTGGTGGCCGGGGACCGGGCGGCCCTGGACCGGGAGCTGGCCCGCGCGGGCTGGCAGCCGTGCGGCACCTGGGTCGTCTACGGCTGGTACAAGCGGCTGCGGCCGGAACCGGCGCCGCCCGCGTACCCGGCGGAGGAGACCGAGACCGGGCCCCCGGCGCGCACCGCTCCGGCCCGCCCCGCCTTCGCCGTCCGCCGCCTCTCCGCCGCGCTGGTGCCGGTCGCCCTCGCGCTGCTCGCCGCGGCGGCCGTGCTGATCGCCGTCCCGCACGGCGAGGGCGGCGCGGGCATCACCTTCGCCTCCGGCGCCCTGGCGGGAGCGGCGACCCCCCTACTCGCGGCCCGCGCGGCGCTGCTCCGCCGCCGCCGTCGCCGCTGAACGCCCGGCTGGACCTGGCCGCCCGCCCGGGTGACGCGCGCTGCACGTCGCTGTCACCGCTGAGCCGACCGGGACTCCGCCCGGCAGCCTGCCGAAGTGGCGGTTGCCCGGGCGGGATCGCCTGCGCTGAGCCGCCCGGCCCCGCATCCGGCAGAACGCCCGAGCGCCGCTCGCCAGGCACGGCTGCACCGCTGAGCCGACCGGGACTCCGCCCGGCAGCCTGCCGAAGTGGCGGTCGCCCGGGCCGGATCGCCTGCGCTGAGCCGCCCGGCCCCGCGTCCGGCAGAACGCCCGGGCGCCGCTCGCCAGGCACGGCTGCACCGCTGAGCCGACCGGGACTCCGCCCGGCAGCCTGCCGAAGTGGCGGTTGCCCGGGCGGGGTCGCCTGCGCTGAGCCGCCCGGCCCCGCGTCCGGCAGAACGCCCGGGCGCCGCTCGCCAGGCACGGCTGCACCGCTGAGCCGACCGGGACTCCGC
>NZ_JBITLI010000016.1:159490-183668 GCF_044465085.1 Streptomyces sp. NPDC049813
CCCGGCAGCCTGCCGAAGTGGTGGTTGCCCGGGTGGGATCGCCTGCGCTGAGCCGCCCGGCCCCGCATCCGGCAGAACGCCCGGGCGCCGCTCGCCAGGCACCGCTGCACCGGCCGGGCGCGCCCCCGGGCCGTTCACCGGGCGCGGGCGTCACTTCTTCAGTGCCGCCGCCATCATCGCCTTCGCGATCGGGGCCGCAAGGCCGTTGCCGCTGACCTCCGAGCGAGCCGCGTCGGACTGCTCGACGACCACGGCCACCGCGACCTTCTTGCCGCTGGAGTCGTCCGTGGCGTACGACGTGAACCAGGCGTACGGGGTCTGGCTGTTGTTCTCGCCGTGCTGCGCGGTGCCCGTCTTGCCGCCCACCGTCGCCCCGCCGATCCGCGCGTTCGTCCCGGTGCCCTTCGACACCACGGTCTCCATCGCCGAGCGCAGCTGCGACGCCGTCGAGGCGCTGACGACCCGCTCGCTGTCGGAGTCCGGGTAGCTCGTGACCGCGTCCCCGTCCGCGTTCGTCACCTCGGACACCATGTGCGGCGCGGCCTGCTCGCCCCCGTTGGCGATCGTCGCGGAGACCATGGCCATCTGCAGCGGCGTGGCCGTCACGTCGAACTGGCCGATGGCGGAGAGCGCGGTCTGCGCCTTGTCCATGCCGGAGGGGTAGACGCTCTCGGCGGCCCGCACCGGCACGTCCTGCTTCTTGTCGTCGAAGCCGAACTTCTCGGCCATCGCCCGGACCTTGTCCTGCCCCAGCTCCACGGCCATCTTGCCGAACACGTTGTTGCACGAGTACTGCAACGCGGTGCGGATGGTCGCGTCCTCGCAGGGCGCGCTCGCGCTCTCGTTCTTCAGGTACGTGTGGGTCCCGGGCAGCAGGTAGGGGTTCGGCGAGTCGGTCCGCTCGTCGACCGACCCGTACAGCCCGTCCTCCAGGGCGGCCGCGGCCACCACCAGCTTGAACGTCGAGCCCGGCGGCAGCGCCTGCTTCAGGGCCCGGTTCAGCGTGGGCACGTCCTTGTCGTCCGAGAGCTTCTTCCAGGCCTGCGCGTCGGACGAGCCCGAGCCGGTGATCGCGGACGGGTCGTACGAGGGCGACGAGACCATGCCGAGGATCCGCCCGGTGTCGGGGTCGACGGCGACGGCGGCGCCCTTCTTGTCGCCGAGCGCCGCGGCCGCCGCCTTCTGCACGGCCGGGTCGATCGTCGTGACCACGTCACCGGGGGCCGCGTGCTTGCCGGTGACCGTGTCGACCGGGTTCTTCAGCTGGGTGTCGCTGCCGTCCAGCACGTCCTGGTACAGCGCCTCCAGCTGCGTCGAGCCGTACACCTGCGACGTGAAGCCGGTCACGGCCGCGTACAAGGAGCCGTCCTTGTAGGTCCGCTTGTACCTCAGGTCGCTGCCGCCCCCTGTCTTCGCCGAGCCCGTCACCGCCTCTCCGCCCACGATGATGTCGCCGAGCGGATACGCGTACTGCGCGATCGTCTTCCGCCGGTTCTTGCCGTTGTCCGCGAGGGCCTTGCCGTCGTAGAACTGCACCCATGTCGCCCTGGCCAGCAGGGCGAGCACGAGGAGCAGACTGAAGACGGCGGCCCGCCTGATCGTCTTGTTCATCCCGCCGGTAGGACGAGCGGCCGGGGGCGAATCGTTCCGTTGACCCCGTTTTTCTCAGAAAGCTCTCATCGGCGGGGCCCGCCGGGGCTCAGAGCCGGCGGGTGGCCAGCGTCAGCCGGTCCCGGGCGTCGAACAGCGCGTCCTTCACCATCTGCTCGTGCGCGGGCGTCAGGCGCGCCACCGGCACCGAGCAGGAGATCGCGTCCCGGGCGGGCGTGCGGTAGGGAATGGCGACGCCGAAGCAGCGCAGCCCCAGGGTGTTCTCCTCGCGGTCCACCGCGAACCCCTGCTCGCGCACCGCGTGCAGCTCCTCGATCAGCTTCTCGCGGTCGGTGATCGTGTGCTCGGTCAGCGCGGGCAGCGTCTCGGGCAGCATCTTGCGGACCTGCTCGTCGGTGTGGGTGGCGAGCAGCGCCTTGCCCAGCGACGTGGAGTGCGCCGGCAGCCGCCGCCCCACGCGCGTGAAGGGCCGCAGGTAGTGCTGCGACTGGCGGGTGGCCAGGTAGACCACGTTCGTGCCGTCGAGCCGCGCCAGGTGGATCGTCTCCGTCGTGTCGTCGGAGAGCCGGTCGAGCGTGGGCCGGGCCGCCGCGACCACCTCGTCGCCGTCGATGTACGCCGTGCCGACCAGCAGCGCCCGCACCCCGATCCCGTACCGCGTGCCCGTCGCGTCCGTCTCCACCCAGCCGAGCTCGACCAGGGTGCGCAGCAGCATGTAGAGGCTCGACTTCGGGTACCCGACGGCCTCCTGGACCGCGGCCAGGGAGTGCATGCCGGGCCGGCCGGCGAAGTATTCGAGGAGTTCGACCGTGCGCACCGCCGATTTGACCTGCGCGCCACCCGGCGCGCCCCCCGTCGCCGTGCCCGCGACAACCCCCGTCTCGCCTGCCGACATCGCCCTTGACCCCTTCGTTCTACGAGAAATAGTCTCCGTAGAGTTCATCGACAGAGACAGCGTTCAGTATATCGAACGACCCTCGCGGCCCGTCCGGCGAGCCGCGAGAAAAGCTGGAGGAATTCGCCGTGGCAGCAGCACCAGTCTGGAGTGTCGACCCCCGAACCGGGAAGCAGCGGGAGCAGGTCGCGGTCGAGGCCACGGCCCAGGAGGTGGACCAGGCGGTCCGCGCCGCCGACGACGCCCGCCCCGCCCTCGCCGACCGCACCGTGCGCGCCGCCTTCCTGCGCACCGCCGCCACCCTGCTCGACGAGGCCAAGGACCACCTGGTCGAGGCCGCCGACGCGGAGACCGCGCTCGGCCCCGTCCGCCTCACGGGTGAACTCGCCCGGACCAGCTTCCAGCTGCGCGCCTTCGCCGGGATCGTCGACGAGGGCGCCTTCCTCGGCGTCGTCATCGACCACCCCGACGACACGGCCACCCCGCCCATCCCGGACCTGCGCCGCTACAAGATCCCGCTGGGCGTCGTCGCCGTCTACTCCGCGTCGAACTTCCCCTTCGCCTTCTCCGTGCCCGGCGGCGACACCGCGAGCGCGCTCGCCGCGGGCTGCCCCGTCGTCGTCAAGGCCCACCCCGACCACCCCGCCACCTCCGAGCTGGTCGCCTCCGTCATCCGCCGGGCCGCCGCCCGGCACGGCATCCCCGAGGGCGTGCTCGGCCTCGTGCACGGCTTCGAGGCCGGCGTCGAGCTGGTCAAGCACCCGCTGGTCGCGGCGGCCGGGTTCACCGGCTCCGTCCGCGGCGGCCGCGCCCTCTTCGACGCGGCCGCGGCCCGCCCGGTGCCGATCCCCTTCCACGGCGAGCTGGGCTCGCTCAACCCGGTGGTGATCACCGAGGCGGCCGCCGCCGAGCGCCCCGAGCAGATCGGCTCCGGCCTCGCCGGCTCCATGACCCTCGGCGTCGGCCAGTTCTGCGTGAAGCCGGGCCTGGTCTTCGCGCCGAACGGCGCGGCGGGCGACAGCCTCGTCACGTCCCTCACCGCCGCGGTCAGCTCCACCGCCGCCGGCGTGCTGCTCGACCACCGGATGCGGGAGAACTTCGTCGCGGGCGTCGCCGAGCGCGCCGAGCTGGTCGACGTCGAGGCCCCGGTCACCCCCGGCGCCGGGGGTGAGCACACCGTCTCGCCGGGCTTCCTCACGGTCCCGGCCACCCACCTCGCCATCGAGGGCGGCGCCCACGACCTGCTCCTGGAGGAGTGCTTCGGCCCGGTCACCGTCGTCGCCCGGTACGAGAGCACCGACGAGGTCAGCGCCGTCCTCAGCCGGCTGCCCGGCAACCTCACGGCCACCCTCCAGCTCTCCGAGGGCGAGGCCGCGGGCGAGGGCCGGGGCGCCAAGCTCCTCGCCGAGCTGACCCCCCTGGCCGGCCGCGTCCTGGTCAACGGCTGGCCGACCGGTGTCGCCGTCGCCCCCGCCCAGCACCACGGCGGCCCCTACCCGGCGACCACCTCCACCTCCACCTCGGTCGGCGGCACCGCCATCGAGCGCTGGCTGCGCCCGGTCTCGTACCAGACGACCCCCGAGGCCCTGCTCCCGCCGGAGCTGCGCGACGACAACCCGCTGGGCCTGCCCCGCCGCTACAACGGCCGCCTGGAGAACTGACCCGTGCCGCAGCCCGAAGAACTCCACCTGCCCGAACTGCCCTTCCCGCTGCGCCCCTACGGACCCGAGGGCCACTGGGCGTACACGGACGGGACGCTCACCGGCCGCGCGGGCGCCCGCCAGGACCGCTTCGTGCCGCCGGGCGGTGCGAGCCTGGAGCCCGCCTCCGACGCGCCGCGCCTGCTCGGGGCGCCGGAGGGCGACTTCCAGCTGATCGCCCGGGTCACCGTCGGTTTCGCCGCCGCGTTCGACGCGGGCGTCCTCTACCTGCACGTGGGGGAGCGGGAGTGGGCCAAGCTCTGCTACGAGCGCTCCCCGGACGAGCCCACCATCTGCACGGTCGTCACCCGCGGCCGCTCCGACGACGCGAACTCCTTCGTGGTGCCGGGGTCCACGGTGTGGCTGCGGATCAGCCGCACCGGCCCGGCCTTCGCCTTCCACGCCTCCACCGACGGCGAGCGCTGGACCTTCGTGCGCGTCTTCTCCCTCGGCGACGAGAAGTCCGCGGGCGCGGCCCTCGTCGGCTTCCTCGCCCAGTCGCCGGCCGGCGAGGGGTGCGAGGTCCGCTACGACCACATCGAGTTCCGCCCGGAACCGCCGCACGGACAACGGGACGGCTCCTGACCGGCGCGGTCCGCTGCCGCCACCGGGAATGAGCGGCGGCCGCCTCCGGTTGACGTAGGGCGCAGGGCACCCCTGCGCCGTACGGACACTGGAGCGGAACACCCCATGCGCGTCGAGATCTGGACCGACATCAACTGCCCCTTCTGCTACATCGGCAAGGCCCGGTTCGAGCAGGCCCTCGACGTCTTCCCGCACAAGGACGAGGTCGAGGTCGTGCACCGCTCCTTCGAGCTCGACCCGACGGTCCCCAAGGGCGACACCGGTCTTGTCGTCCCGCACATCGCCCAGAAGTACGGCATCAGCGAGGAGCAGGCCGCCGCCAACGAGCGGGGCCTCGGCGAGCAGGCGGGCGACCTCGGCCTGCCCTACCTCACCGCGGGCCGTGACTACGGCAACAGCTTCGACCTGCACCGCCTGCTCCACCTCGCCCGCGCCAAGGGCGTGCAGGACGCCATGATCGACGCCCTGTACCGGGGGAACTTCGCCGAGCGGGACTCCGTCTTCGCCGACGAGGAGCACGTCGTGCGCCTCGCCGTCGCGGCCGGGCTCGACGAGGCCGAGGTCCGCGCGGTCCTCGCCGACCCGGCCGCCTACGCCGACGAGGTCCGCGCCGACGAGCGCGAGGCCGCCGAGCTGGGCGCGACCGGCGTCCCCTTCTTCGTCCTGGACCGCAGGTACGGCGTCTCCGGCGCCCAGCCCGCCGAGGTCTTCACCCAGGCCCTGACCCAGGCCTGGGAGAACCGCTCCCCGCTGACCGTGCTCGACGGCGCGGCCGGCGGCGACGCCTGCGGCCCCGACGGCTGCGCGGTCCCGCAGAGCTGACCGCGCCCCGCAGCGGGCGCACCGGGGTGTCCGGCACAGTGAGGCCATGCAGACCACCGAAGAGCACCAGGACCCCGCCCCGGCCCTCGACCTCGATCTCGTCCGCGCCCAGTACCACCCCGACGGCACGTACCTGAACACCGCGAGCGCGGGGGTGCTGCCCGCGCGGGCGGCCGACGCGGTGCGCATCGCCGTCGACACCATGGCGGCGGGCCGCCCGCTCGACGCCCTCGCCGCCGACGTGGGGGAGGCCCGCGCCTCCTTCGCGCGGATAGCCGGGGTCCCGGTGGCCCGCGTGGCGACCGGCGGGTCCGTCGCCGTCTACGGCGGCCTGGTCGCCGCTTCGCTGCCCGCGGGCGCCGAAGTCCTCACCGCGGAGGGCGATTTCAGCTCCACCGTCAACCCCTTCCACGCCCGCGGCGACCTGCGGGTCCGTGCCGTCCCGCTGGACACGCTCGCCGCGTCGGTCCGGCCCGGCACCGCCCTCGTCGCCGTCAGCGCGGTCCAGTCCGCCGACGGCCGGGTCGCCGACCTCGCCGCCCTGCGCGCGGCGACCCGCGCCCACTCCGCCCGCCTCTACCTCGACGCCTCGCAGGCCGTCGGCTGGCTCCCGCTGGACCCCGCCGAGGCCGACTACGTCTCCGCCGTCGGCTACAAATGGCTCGGCTGCCCCCGCGGCACCGCCTTCTTCGCCGGCCCCGAGGACCCGGACGAGCTGCGGCCCGTCTTCGGCGGCTACGTCAGCGGCGAGCGGCCCGCGGACAGCTGCTACGGGCCCGTCACCGTGCCCGCCCGCTCCGGGCGCCGGTTCGACGAGGCGCCGAGCCTCCTCGCGTACACGGCGGCCCGCCAGTCCCTCGCCCTGATCGAGGAGCTCGGCCCGGCCGCGGTCCGCGCCCACGACCTGGCGCTCGCCGACCGGTTCCGCGCGGGTCTCGCCGGACTCGGCCTGGACCCGCTGCCGTCCCCGGGCTCCCCGATCGTCGCGGTGCCCGGACTGGGCGGGCGCCAGCCGGAGTTGCGCGCGGCGGGCATCGAGACCGCCGACCGGGCGGGCAGCCTGCGGGCCGCCTTCCACCTCCACAACACGGCCGCGGACGTCGACCGGCTGCTGGACGCCCTGGCCCGCTGAACCGCGTCCCCGCGCCCGCACGCGCGACAGGGGCGGGACCGGTTCCCCGGTCCCGCCCCTGTCTGTCGCGTAGGGACGTCGTCAGCCGCGTACGGAGCTCACCGCACCGGCGTGAAGTCCCGCGCCCCGATGAACTCGGGGCGCCGCACGGGCGCCGCGAACGGCTCCACCGCGGTGTTCTCCACGCTGTTGAACACGATGAAGACGTTCGAGCGCGGGTAGGGCGTGATGTTGTCGCCCGAGCCGTGCATGGCGTTGCAGTCGAACCAGGTCGCCGAGCCCGCCTTGCCGGTGAACAGCTTGATGCCGTGCGCGTCGGCGAACTTGGTCAGCGCCTCGTCCGAGGGGATGCCCGCGTCCTGCATCTGCAGCGACTTCTTGTAGTTGTCCTTCGGCGTCTCACCGGCACAGCCGAGGAACGTCTTGTGCGAGCCCGGCATGATCATGAGCCCGCCGTTGGTGTCGTAGTTCTCCGTCAGCGCGATGGAGACCGACACCGTCCGCATGTTCGCGAGACCGTCCTCGGCGTGCCAGGTCTCGAAGTCCGAGTGCCAGTAGAAGCCGCTCGCCCCGAAACCGGGCTTGACGTTGATCCGCGACTGGTGGACGTAGACGTCCGAGCCGAGGATCTGCCGGGCCCGGCCCACGATGCGCTCGTCGCGCACCAGGTTCGCGAACACCTCGCTGATCTTGTGCACCTCGAAGACGGAGCGCACGTCCTGCGACTTCTTCTCGACGATCGAGCGCTCGTCGGCCTTGACCGTCGGATCGGTGATCAGCCGCTGCAACTCGGCCTGGTACGTGCCGATCTCGTCCGGGCCGATCAGCTGGTCGATCGCGAGGAAGCCGTCCCGCTCGAAGCCCGCCAGATCCGACTCGCGGATCGGGCCCCGCGCTCCCGGCGGCGACCAGACGACCGGGTCGACGCGCGGGGTGGCCACCTCCGAGGTGCCGCGGGTCGGGTACAGATCGGCGATGCCGTGCTCCGCAGAGATGGCGGTCATGGGGATCAGGCCTCCTCGGGTTCGGTCAGCAGCGGGTAGACGCCGTTCTCGTCGTGGTCCTCCCGCCCGGTGACGGGCGGATTGAACACGCACACGCAGCGGAAGTCCGTCTTGGGCCGCAGCGTGTGGCGCTCGTGGCCGTTCAGGAGGTACATGGTGCCCGGCTCGATCCAGTGCTTCTCGCCGGTCTCCCGGTTGGTGAGCTCGGCCTCGCCCTCCACGCAGAGTACGGCCTCGATGTGGTTGGCGTACCACATGTCGGTCTCCGTACCGGCGTACAGGATCGTCTCGTGCATGGAGAAGCCGACCTTCTC
This sequence comes from Streptomyces sp. NPDC049813, assembly GCF_044465085.1. Taxonomy (NCBI): domain Bacteria; kingdom Bacillati; phylum Actinomycetota; class Actinomycetes; order Kitasatosporales; family Streptomycetaceae; genus Streptomyces; species Streptomyces sp. NPDC049813. The sequence goes on from NZ_JBITLI010000016.1 coordinate 167,554, forward strand.
CTTGGCGAGGACGATGCGCTTGCTCTCCCACGTGCCGGACGCCGATTTCACGTGCCGGTCGGTGTTCTCGATCTCCTTGAACGAACGGACAATCACGGTGAGTTGCTGCCTCTCTCTGTTGCGTTCCTGAGGGGTGTCAGGCGGTCTCGCGCACGGCCCTGGTGAGCGTGCGCAGCCCCTCTTCCAGCTCCTCGGGCGTGATCGTCAGCGCCGGAAGCAGCTTGACGACCTCGCTCTGGGGGCCGGAGGTCTCGATCAGCAGGCCGAGTTCGAAGGCGCGCCTGGCGACCTTGCCGGCCCGCTCCTTGTCGCGGAACTCAAGGCCCCACACGAGGCCGCGGCCGCGGTACTGCACGGTGTCGTCGCGGAACTCGTCGCGCAGGGCGCCGAGCGCCTCGTCGACCTGCTCGCCGCGCGCCAGCGTCTGCTTCTCCATCGCGGCGCCGTCGGTCCAGTACGTCTCCAGGGCGGCGGCGGCCGTCACGAACGCGGGGTTGTTGCCGCGGAACGTGCCGTTGTGCTCGCCCGGCTCCCAGACGTCGAGCTCCGGCTTGAACAGGCACAGGGACATGGGGAGTCCGTACCCGCTGATGGACTTCGAAACGGTCACGATGTCCGGTGTGATGCCCGCCTCCTCGAACGAGAAGAAGGCACCGGTGCGGCCGCAGCCCATCTGGATGTCGTCGACGATGAGCAGCATGTCCCAGCGCTCGCAGACGTCGGCGAGCTTGCGCAGCCACTCGGCGCGGGCCACGTTGATGCCGCCCTCGCCCTGCACCGTCTCGACGATCACGGCGGCGGGCTGGTTGAGGCCGGAGCCCTGGTCCTCCAGGAGCCGCTCGAACCAGATGAAGTCCGGCGTCTGCCCGTCCAGGTAGTTGTCGAACGGCATCGGCGTGCCGTGCACCAGCGGGATGCCGGCGCCGGCCCGCTTGAAGGCGTTGCCGGTGACGGCGAGCGAACCGAGCGACATGCCGTGGAAGGCGTTGGTGAAGGACACGATCGACTCGCGGCCCTTGACCTTGCGGGCCAGCTTGAGCGCGGACTCGACCGCGTTGGTGCCCGTCGGGCCCGGGAACATGACCTTGTACGGCAGGTCGCGCGGGCGCAGGATGATGTTCTGGAAGGACTCCAGGAAGTTGCGCTTGGCCGACGTCGACATGTCGAGGCCGTGCGTGACGCCGTCGCGCTCCAGGTAGTCGATGAGCGCGCGTTTGAGCACCGGGTTGTTGTGGCCGTAGTTGAGCGAACCGGCGCCCGCGAAGAAGTCCAGGTACTCGTGGCCGTCCTCGTCGTACATGCGGCTGCCCTGGGCCCGGTCGAACACGGTGGGCCAGGCTCGGCAGTAGCTGCGCACCTCCGACTCAAGGGTCTCGAAGACGCTCAGGTCCGGCTGGGTGATGGTCACAGCGAATGCTCCTCTTGGGAGGGGAGTTGCGGGGGGTTGGCTTGGGGGCGCGGCGCGGCTACGCGGCCGGCGCGAGGGGACCGATGCGGTACAGCTCCTCGGGCAGGTGCCCGTCGTCCGGGAAGAGCCCGGCGTCGAAGAGCACCTGACGCTCCACCCCGGCCCCGTGCCGGCGGGCGAAGGAGTGGAACAGCGCCTGGGACGCGGCGTTGTCCGGCGTGATCGTGGTCTCGACGGTGGTGACCTGCCGTCCGGCGGCGACCTTCGCGGTCAGCCCGTCCAGGAGTTCTCCGGCCAAGCCGTGCCCGCGGTGGGCGTCGTCCACGGCGATCTGCCACACGACCAGGGTGTCCGGCTGCTCCGGCCGGAGGTATCCGGTCACGAAACCGGCGACCTCGCCGGTCTCGTCGCGCGCCACCGCAGACGTGGCGGCGAAGTCGCGGCACCACAGCAGATAGCTGTACGAGGAGTTGAGATCGAGCACCTTGGAGTCACGTGCGATACGCCAGATCGCGGCCCCGTCGGCCACCCTTGGCTGGTCGAGCTGGAATTGCGCTTGTACGGCGGTCATGCAAATTGAATTTACCGAGCAATTTCTGGGATTGCATCTGGGCGAGGGGTTACGTGCTGGGCCGATCTGTGTTATCGCGCGCGGGTGGGCCCGCGCATGAACCCCCGACGTAATAGGGGGATTTGGTACGAACATAAGGGGCAAATCGCGAACGCTGTGGAGTACGTCACAGGATCGGAACCGGCCAGGCGCACGTCCGGATTGCGTCATTTCCCGTTGTTGAAATCTTAGTGTTTACCGCCCGGAAAAGCGGGCAGAAGCAGTACGGGAAGCTCCTTACGACATTTACCAGAAGAATGCCTGGAAGAAGAATAGGAAAAGCGCCGCCCGGAAAGGGCGGCGCTCTTGTGCGCGGGCGCGGTGGATTACGCCCAGGCCGCCGTCACGGCCTTTCGCGCGCCTTCCAGGTCCACCGCGATCCCGGCCTCCGCGAGCGCCCCGCCCAGCGCCGCGAGCGAGGACTGCACGACACCGCGCGTGGCCTGCGGGCCGTAGTGGTTGACCCGGATCATCTCCGCGGCCAGCGCGCCGCCGCCCGCGACCAGCGGCAGCACCGGATCGACGGCGAGGGCCCGGGCCACCAGCTCCCGGGCGTCGGTGCCGGCGGGCGCCCGCAGCGTCGTGGCGACCGGCGCCGCGTCCCGCGCGTCGTGCACGTACGGCGTCAGGCCGCCGCCCAGGGCGAGGGTCCCGGCCCGGGTCGCGGCGGCCGCGCTCGCGTGCCGCGCCATCAGCGCGTCCAGGCCCTCGCTCTCGATCCGCTCCACGCACGCCTCCAGCGCCAGCATCTCCAGCTGCGCGGGCGCGTGCAGCAGCGCCTTGCGGCCGCCGTCGACCCAGCGCTGCTTCCAGTCCAGCAGCGACAGGTAGGAGTGGCGCGGCGCCTGCGGGTTGGCGGCCATCCGCTCCCAGGCCCGCGCGCTCACCGACACGGCCGAGACACCCGCCGGACCGCCCATCGCCTTCTGCGCGCCGATCACGCACAGGTCCACGCCCCACGCGTCCGGCAGCACCGGCTCGGCGGCGATCGACGCCACGGCGTCCAGGTAGAACAGCGCGCCGTGCTCGCGCACCACCGCACCGATCTCGGCGACCGGGTTGGTGTTGCCGGTCGCCGCCTCCGCGTGCACCAGCGAGACGAAGTCGATCTCCGGGTGCTCGGCGAACGCCGCGCGCACCTGCTCCGCGGTGACGGCCGTGTGGAAGGGGACCGCCAGGTCGTGGACGGTGGCCCCGCAGTCGCGCAGCCAGTCGCCGAAGGTCTGCCCGTACGGTCCGGTGATCACGTTGAGGGCGACGGTGCCGGGCCCGGCGGCCCCGCGGATCGCCCCCTCCAGCGGCAGCAGCGCCTCGCCCTGCATCACCACGACGTCCTGGGACGCGGAGGTGTTCAGCAGACGGGCCACGCGGTCCTCGATGGAGGCGAAGTGCTCCGCGCTCAGGGGGGCCAGATCGAGAAACGGATGCGTCACGGTGGTGCTCTCTTCGCTCACGGGTTCGGACGGGATGCCGCTGTCGAGCGTACCCACCCCCCTCATAGGCTTCGTCCATGAGTGAGCAGAGCCGAGCGGGGATCCTGCACGTGACCGGACGGGTCCTGGCCGGACCCGACGACGTCCGCGACGAACTGTGGGTGGTCGACGGCCGGATCACCTACGACCGCCCGCGCACCCCGGGCCGGGACGTGACGACGGTCCACGGCTGGACCCTGCCCGGCCTCGTCGACGCGCACTGCCACGTCGGCCTCGACGCCCACGGCCCGGTCCCCGCGGAGACCGCCGAGAAACAGGCCCTGACCGACCGGGACCACGGGGCGCTCCTCCTGCGCGACGCGGGCTCGCCCTCCGACACCCGCTGGATCGACGACCGCGAGGACCTGCCGCGGATCATCCGCGCGGGCCGCCACATCGCCCGCACCCGCCGCTACATCCGCAACTACGCCCATGAGATCGAGCCCGAGGACCTCGTCGCGTACGTCGCCCAGGAGGCCCGGCGCGGCGACGGCTGGGTGAAGCTGGTCGGCGACTGGATCGACCGCGGCACCGGCGACCTCGGTGCCTGCTGGCCGCGCGGCGCCGTCGAGGCGGCCATCGCCGAGGCCCACCGGCTCGGCGCCCGCGTCACCGCCCACTGCTTCGCCGAGGACTCCCTCCTCGACCTGGTCGAGGCGGGCATCGACTGCGTCGAGCACGCCACGGGGCTGACCGACGACCTGATCCCGCTCTTCGCGCGGCGCGGCGTCGCGATCGTCCCGACCCTCGTCAACATCGCCACGTTCCCGCAGCTCGCCCAGGGCGGCGAGGCGAAGTTCCCGCGTTGGTCGGCCCATATGCGCCGACTGCACGCACGCCGCTACGACACGGTCCGCGGCGCCTACGACGCCGGGATCCCGGTCTACGTCGGCACGGACGCGGGCGGTTCCCTGGCCCACGGCCTGGTCGCGGGCGAGGTCGCCGAACTCGTCAGGGCGGGCATCCCGCCGGTCGAGGCGGTCTCGGCCACCGCGTGGGGCGCCCGCGCCTGGCTCGGCCGCCCCGGCCTGGAGGAGGGGGCCCCGGCGGACCTCGTCGTGTACGAAGCGGACCCGCGCGCGGACGTGCGGGTGCTGGCCGCCCCGCGCCGGATCGTGCTGCGCGGCCGCGTGGTCGGCTGACGGGGCGGCCGCCAACCAGGCTGCCCCGTACACGGGTTGACGGAGCGTGACCTGCGAGAACGGCTGCTCGTTGCACACAACTCGCCTGTGCCCGCGCTCCGCTCCGGCGTACGACCCCTTTGTGGCGGGTCCGGGTGACATCAGGGTGACGTCAGGGAACAGCCGAGCCCCAGGATTCGAAGACATGCGCGGAAACCCCCCTTTGGGGTGAACTCACGGCAGGTTGCCGCTTGTTCACTCTCAGTGCGTAAAGATTCCCTCATCGATGACCGGCCGCCGCCGTCGCCGGTGCCGCGTGATGTCCCCATCCGCGACGCCCCGACGGACCGGGCGCCGCTCGCATCGCCTGTCCCGTACCTGTCCTCATCCGCTGTCTCCTGGGGGTCCCACCAGCATGCCCAGCTCCACTGTTGTCACCACCGCCCTGCGCACGCCCGCCCGCCGCATCGTGGCGACGGCCGCCGCCACCGTGCTCGCCGCCGGACCGGCCGTCCTCGCGGGCGCGGGCCCGGCCGCCGCGACCGGCGACCACGGCGGCCGGGCCGGCGCGGTCGTGCTCCGCACGGGCCTGGACGTCTCGCTGCTGAACAAGACCGTGAACGTCCCGCTGGCGGTCTCCCTGAACGAGGTGCAGGCCCCCGCCAGCGCCGACAGGACCGCGCTCACCGTGAAGCTGGACGGGGTCGACGGCGGACAGCCGTTCAGCGTGCTCCGCGCGGACGTGGCCAAGGCGCGGGCGACCGTCGACGCCGACAAGGCGGAGGGCTTCACCCGGCTCGTCCACGCCAAGGTCCACGTCCCCGGCCTGCCGCTGCTCTCCTTGATCGAGGTCGACCAGGTCACCGCGAAGGCCCTCTGCGTGGCCGGGCGCAAGCCGGTCGCCGAATCGAATCTGCTGGGCTCCGTCACGGTCCTCGGCAAGAAGGTGACGCTCAGCGCGGGCGGCACCACGGAGATCAAGGTGCCCGGCGTCGGCGAGGTCTCCCTCGGCCTCTCCAACCGGTCCACGACCTCGACGACGGCGGCCGCCTCCGCGCTCCGGCTCAAGGTCTCCGTCAACCCGCTGAAGCTGAACGTGGCGGAGGTCGAGGGCGAGGTCACGCTGGCCGGCGCCACCTGCGAGGCCCCGAAGCCGCCCCGGACCGCCAGCCCCACCCCGACCCCGGTCGCCTCGCAGCCCCCGAAGGACCACACCACCCCGCAGGGCGACAAGGCGGACCTGGCGGAAACGGGCGGCAACTCGATGACCCCCTACATCGCAGGCGGCGCCCTGGCCCTCCTGGCAGCAGGAGCCGCAGCGGTAGCCCTGACCCGCCGCCGCGCCTGACACACCCCGGGGCGCCGCACACAGGAGCGGCGCCCCATAAGGGCCGCGAGGAACGACGCACGAACGCCCCGTCAGGGGCGCGGGGAACGGCGCGCCCAGCCACGAAGCACGCGCACCTAACAACGCACGAACGCCCCGTCAGGGGCGCGGGGAACGGCGCGCCCAGCCACGAAGCACGCGCACCCGACAACGCACGAACGCCCCGTCAGGGGCGCGGGGAACGGCGCGCCCAGCCACGACGCACCGTGCGCCACCAACACACCCCACCCCCGCGGCGCGCCACCTCACCCCCGCAGCAGCACATCTCGCAACGCCCCAACAAACCCCGCACTAACTGCCCGCCCGCGCACAGCGACCCGCACCCAATCCACCCCCAACCCCGGAAACGTGTCCCCCCGCCGCACAGCGAACCCCGCCCCCCGCAACCGCTCCCGCACAACCCCCGCCCCCGGCACCCGCACCAACACGAACGGCCCCGCCGCCGGCTCCGCGACCACCACCCCGAGCCCGGCCAGCTCCCGCAGCAGCCCCACGAGATACTCCCGGTCCGCGGCCACCGCGACGGCCGCCTCCGCCGCCTCCGCGACCCCCCGCGCCGACACACACGCCTGCGCGGCGACGAGCGCGGGGGACGACACCGGCCACAGCGGCTGCGCGCGCTCCAGCGCGGCGATCACCCCGGGCCCGGCCAGCACGTACCCGATCCGCAGCCCGGCCAGCCCCCACGTCTTCGTCAGGCTGCGCAGCACCACGAGCCCGGGCACGTCGGTCCGCCCGGCCAGCGACTCCCGCTCACCCGGCACGGCGTCCATGAACGCCTCGTCGACGACGAGCACCCGCCCGGGCCGGGCGAGCCGGACGACCTCCGCCGCGGGATGCAGGACGGACGTCGGGTTGGTCGGATTGCCGAGCACCACGAGGTCCGCGTCCGCGGGCACGAGCGCGGGGTCGAGCTGGAACCCGTCCGCCTCGCGCAGCAGCACCCGCCCCACCGCGTGCCCGGCGTCCGCCAGCGCGGCCTCCGGCTCGGTGAACTGCGGATGCACCACCACCGGCCGCCGCACCCGCAGCGCCCGCGCCAGCAGCACGAACGCCTCGGCCGCCCCGGCGGTGAGCAGCACCCGCTCGACGGGCACCCCGTGCCGCGCCGCCACGGCCGCCCGCGCGGCCCGCCCGTCCGGATACGCCGCGAGCCCCGCCAGAGAGCCGCCGATGTGCTCCCGTAGCCACGCAGGTGGCGTCCCGGTGCGGACGTTCACGGCGAGGTCCGTCAACTCCTGGCCGTCGTCGCGTACTTCGGCGTCCCCGTGGTGCCGCAGATCGGGCCCGCCCGTCCCCGCGTCGAGCCCGCCCGTCCCCGCGACGGGCCCGCCGGGAGCGGCCGCGCACCGCACCTCCACGTCCCGGTGCGCGCCGGCCCAGGCCTCGGCCTGCTCCCGGACCAGGTCCGGCCCGAGTTCCTCGTAGGGCAGGACGACGACCCGCCGGGCCCCGAGGGCCGCGCACCGGTCGAGCCCCGCCCGCACGTCAGGGGCCGCGTCCGCCACGAAGGCCGGTTCCACCCCGGCGAGCCCGCTGCCCTCCCACAACAACCGTGCCGCCGCGACCAGTTCGGCGTTGACCGACGGGTCCGCCGACCCCCGGCCCACGAGCAGTACCAGCGTGCGCGCCCGCTCGTCCGGAGCGCAGCCGATCCGCTGCTCCAGTGCGGCGAGCAGAGCCGGGGGAGGGGTGTGCACGGAACGGACTCCTCACAGAGCAGAGACAGAAGGACGCGATGAGAACAACAACAGAACGACAACAGAACAAGCGGGCCACGAGCAGCCTCACCACCAACCACCGCCCGGCGGCGCACTACCCGCCCCGAGCCACCGCACAGGTCACTCCACGCCCCCTCCCCGCCCGCTTGGGGACCAGCAGCACACCCCCGCCCGCCAGCGCAGCCGCCTCCGCCACCGACGGCGTCCCCGTCGCGCCGCGCACCCGCTCCGACGGATGCGGCACCGGCACGGCGGCCAGCACCCCGGCCGCGTACGTCACCAGCGGCACCCCGAGCGCGCGCGCCGCGGCCACAAGGCCGGGCTCCCGCCCCTTCGTGTCGACCGTCGCCAGCGCCACCACGTCCGCGGCCCCGGCCCCCGCCTCGGCCAGGACGGCCCGGACGAGCCCGAGCACCTCCCCGGCACCCACCCCGGCCCGCGCCCCGACCCCGACGGTCACCGCGTCCGTGCGGTGTCGGATGTGCGCCGCGGGGGTCTGATGGGTTAGGGAGGGCCCATGGCGGTGTTCGTGGCGCTCGGCGCCTTTGTGATGACCCTGGTCGGCGGCTGGACCGCGAGGAGGGTCACCGACCGGCGCCATCTGGTGCTCGGTCTCGCGGGCGGCCTGATGCTCGGCGTCGTCGGGCTCGACCTGCTCCCCGAGGCCCTGGACGCGGCGGGCGGCCCGGTCTTCGGGGTCCCAGCGGCGCTGCTGCTCTTCGTCGCGGGGTTCCTCGCCGCGCACGTCCTGGAGCACCTCCTCGCCCAGCGCCAGGCCGCCCACGGCGCCGCGGAGAACGAGCACGGCCGGGTCCCCGAGGTCGGGCTCACCGCCGCCGGGGCGATGGTCGGGCACAGCATGATGGACGGCATCGCGATCGGCGCCGCGTTCCAGGTGGGCGGCGGGATGGGCGTCGCCGTGGCGCTCGCGGTGATCGCGCACGACTTCGCCGACGGCTTCAACACGTACACGATCACGCGCCTGTACGGCAACGCCCGCCGCAAGGCGACGCTGATGCTGCTGGCCGACGCCGCGGCCCCCGTGGTGGGCGCCGCCTCGACGCTCCTGTTCACCATTCCGGAGCAACTGCTCGGCGGCTATCTCGGCTTCTTCGGCGGCGTGCTGCTCTACCTGGCCGCCGCCGAGATCCTGCCCGAGGCCCACCACGACCACCCCGCCCGCTCGACCCTGCTGTGCACGGTCGCGGGCGCGGCCTTCATCTGGCTCGTCGTGGGCCTCGCCGGCTGAGGTCACGGCGCCCCGCACCGCTCCACGAGGCGCCGGGCGATCTCCGGCCGGGCCGCCCAGTGCGTGTGCAGATAGCTGGCGTGCACGCCGTGCTGCACGAAGCCCTCGACGCGTGGAGCGGGCAGCCGCATGCCCCACGCGGGGGCGGGCCCCGCGCCCGGCTCCATCGTCGTGCGGTGGAACTCGTGGCCGCGCAGCCGCGCCCCGGCCGGGGCGAGCACGCTGTCGGAGACGGCGACGGCGTCCCGGTAGCCGAGGGTCAGCCGCGGGGACATCCGCGCGTCCGCGTCGAGCACCCCGCACATCTCCTGCCCGTCGAGGGAGCGGGAGAGGTACAGCAGGCCCGCGCACTCGGCGACCACCGGGGCGCCCGCGCGGGCCAGCTCCGCGACGGCCTTGCGGAGCCGTTCGTTGGCGGACAGCTCGGGGGCGTAGACCTCGGGGAAGCCGCCGCCGATGACGATCGCGGCGGTGCCCTCCGGGAGGTGTTCGTCGTGGAGGGGGTCGAAGGTCGCCACCTGGGCGCCGGCCGCCGTGAGCAGTTCGGTGTGCTCCGCGTAGGAGAAGGTGAAGGCCGCGCCTCCTGCCACTGCCACGACCGGGTTCTTCGGCGGGTGCGGCGCCGTCGTGGTGGCTCGCGCGGTTCCCCGCGCCCCCGGGACGCCCGGACTCCACGCCTGCGTCGCCAGTGGCGGGGCCGTTCGCGCCAGGGCCAGCAGACCCTCCAGATCGCAGCCCTCGCGGACCATGTGGGCCGCCGCCCGTACCGAGTCCACGGCCGCGGAGCTGCGCTCGGCCACCGGGACGAGCCCCAGGTGCCGTGCGGGCGTGGCCACGTCCGGCGTCCGGCGCAGCGCCCCGTACACCGGCACGCCGACCTCCTCCAGGGCCTCCCGCAGCAGCATCTCGTGCCGCTCGGAGCCGACCTTGTTGAGGATGACGCCCGCGAGCCGCACCCCGGGGTCGAAGGAGGCGAAGCCGTGCACCAGGGCCGCCACCGACCGGGACTGCGACGACGCGTCGACGACCAGCACCACGGGCGCCTTGAGCAGCTTGGCGACATGGGCCGTCGAGGCCAGCTCGCCCTGGCCCGAGACCCCGTCGAACAGGCCCATCACGCCCTCGACGACGGCGAGTTCGCAGCCCTGCGCGCCGTGCGCGAAGAGCGGTCCGACGAGTTCGGGCCCGCACATGTAGGCGTCCAGGTTCCGGCCGGGGCGGCCGGTCGCCAACGCGTGGTAACCCGGGTCGATGTAGTCGGGGCCCACCTTGTGCGGGGAGACGGCGAGGCCGCGCTCGGCGAACGCGGCCATCAGGCCCGTCGCCACCGTCGTCTTGCCGGACCCGGAGGCGGGCGCGGCGACGACGAGCCGGGGCACGTCCGTCCTCAGCACGCGATCCTCACCATTCAATGCCCCGCTGGCCCTTCTGGCCCGTGTCCATCGGATGCTTGACCTTCGACATGTCGGTCACGAGATCCGCGAACTCGACGAGTCTCTCCGGGGCGTTGCGCCCGGTGATGACGACATGCTGGGTGCCGGGCCGGTCGCGCAGCACCGCCACCACCTCGTCCACGTCGATCCAGCCCCAGTGCATCGGATACGCGAACTCGTCGAGCACGTACAGCTTGTACGTCTCGGCGGCCAGGTCCCGCTTCACCTGCTCCCAGCCCTCGCGGGCCTTCTCCTCGTTGTCGGTGTTGTCCCCGTGCAGGCCGCGCTGCACCCACGACCAGCCCTCGCCCATCTTGTGCCAGGCGACGGTGCCGCCCTCGCCGGAGGCGCCGAGCACCTTGAGCGCGTTCTCCTCGCCGACCTTCCACTTCGCCGACTTGACGAACTGGAACACCCCGATCGGCCAGCCCTGGTTCCAGGCGCGCAGCGCGAGCCCGAACGCGGCCGTCGACTTGCCCTTGCCGACGCCCGTGTGCACGAAGACCAGGGGACGGTTGCGGCGCTGACGTGTCGTCAGCCCGTCGTCCGGTACGACACTCGGCTGTCCCTGCGGCATCAGGCGGCCCTCCTGCGGGTCTGGTTCGTTCCCTGTACGTCCTTGACGAGTCCGGCGATGGCGTCGGCCCGCAGCTCCTCCAGCGTGACGGCGGAGCCGCCGAGCCGGCCGGCCAGCTGCCCGGCGAGGCCGAGCCGCACCAGGCCCGTCTCGCAGTCGACGACCACGCTGGCCGTGCCCGCGGCGGCGTGCAGCCCGGCCGCCCGCTCCGCCAGCTTCACCGGCTCCGGGCCGCCGGTGGCCCGCCCGTCGGTCACCACGACCATCAGCGGCCGCCGCGCCGGGTCCCGCAGCCGCTCCACGCGCAGCACCTCGTGCGCCGTGAGCAGCCCCGCGGCCAGCGGCGTACGGCCACCGGTCGGCAGCGTCTCCAGGCGGGCCGCGGCCGTGTCCACGCTCGACGTCGGCGGCAGCGCCACCTCGGCGCCCGTCCCGCGGAACGTCACGAGCCCCACCTTGTCGCGCCGCTGGTAGGCGTCGAGCAGCAGTGAGAGCACGGCGCCCTTCACGGCTCCCATCCGCTGCCGGGCCGCCATCGACCCGGAGGCGTCCACGACGAAGAGGACGAGGTTGCCCTCGCGGCCCTCCCGGGTCGCCTGGCGCAGATCGTCCCGGCGCACGACGAGCCCCGCACCCGAGCGGCCGCGCGCCCGCTGGTGCGGCGCCGCCGCCTGCACGGTCGCGGCCAGGTGCAGCTTGGTCAGGGCGCCGCGGGGGCGGACGGCCCCCGTCGTCCTGCCGTGTTCGGTGCGGGCCCGGGAGCGCCGTCCGGCGGCCCCCTCGCCGAGACCCGGGACGCTCAGCATCTTCGTACGGAACGGTTCGCCGGCCGAGACGGCCCGCTGCTCCCGGCCGCCGCCCGCGGGCGCCCCCGCCGGCTCCTCGGGAGCCTCCGGCTCCGCGCTGCCCGGCTCGGGCTCCTCCCGCTCCGGGCCCTGCTGCCCGGGGGTCTCCCGCTCCGGCCCGCTCTGCGGCGGCACCCCGCCGCCCCCGCCGTCGGGACCGCCCTCGGGGCCGTCGTCCGGGCCGTCCGGCTCCGGGTCGTCGTCCGGCTCCGGGTCGTCGTCCGGCGCGTCGGGGCCGAACTCGTCCAGGGTCTCGTCGAGCTTGTCCTCGTCGAGGCCCGGCGCGTCGAAGGGGTTGCGGCGCCGCCGGTGCGGCAGCGCGAGCAGCGCGGCCCGGCGCACGTCCTCGGCGAGCACGTCCGTGCGCCCCGCCCACGCGGCGAGCGCGGTCGCGGTCCTGGCCATCACGATGTCGGCCCGCATCCCGTCCACCTCGAACGCGGCGCAGGTCGCGGCGATCCGCAGCAACGCCCCGTCGCCGAGGCGGACCTGGGGGAGCAGGGCCCGGGCGGCGACGATCCGCGCGCGCACCTGCGCCTCCTCGCCGGCCCAGCGCGCGGCGAACCCCTCCGGGTCGTCGTCGTAGGCGAGCCGCCGCCTGACCACCTCGACCCGCTGCTGCGGGTCCCGGTCCGCGGCGACCTCCACGGTCAGCCCGAACCGGTCGAGCAACTGCGGCCGCAGCTCGCCCTCTTCGGGGTTCATCGTCCCGACGAGGAGGAAGCGCGCGGCGTGCCGGACGGAGACGCCCTCGCGCTCCACGTACGAGGCGCCCATCGCGGCGGCGTCGAGCAGCAGGTCGACCAGGTGGTCGTGGAGCAGGTTGACCTCGTCCACGTAGAGGATGCCGCGGTGCGCGTCGGCCAGCAGCCCCGGCTCGAAGGCCTTCACGCCCTCGGCGAGGGCACGCTCGATGTCGAGCGCCCCGACGAGCCGGTCCTCGGACGCGCCGACCGGCAACTCGACCATGCGGGCGGCCCGGTGCGTGCCCCGGCCCACCTCGTGCGGCCCGTCCGGGCACCCCGGGTCGGGGGCGCCGGGGGCGCACGAGAACCGGCACCCGGGGACCACGTCCACCTCGGGCAGCAGCGCCGAGAGGGCTCGTACCGCGGTGGACTTGGCGGTCCCCTTCTCGCCGCGCACGAGCACGCCGCCGACGGCGGGCGACACGGCGTTCAGCAGGAGCGCGAGCCGCAGGTCGTCCTGGCCGACGAGGGCGGTGAACGGATACGGGGTGGGCATCAGCCGTGAACCTCCGGTGAGTTGAGGCGCCCCGTGAGGGGCGCGGGGAACGGCGCGAGCAACCACGGCGAACCCGCACGTACGAACGGACCCGCGGGGGTCCGGGGTCGCGGTCCCCGGGGCCGGGACGGGACGGGGCGGCGGGGGCGGCCTCCGGGCCCGGCAACCACGGTGCCGGCCGCGGTGCCGGCCGGGATGCCGGTCGCCATGCCGCTCACGACGGCGCCCCCGGCGGAACGAACGGCAGCCCCGCCGGAGCCCCGCCCTCGATCAGCCGCCACAACGCATCCGTATCGGCATGCCGCTCGATCAGATCCCCGAGCCGGTCGAGCTGCTCCTCGCGCAGCGCCTCGAACGACGTGTCGGGCGCCGGTACGAACCGGCGCCCCGCGGCCCGGGCGACCAGCCGCAAGAACGCCCGGCGGAACCCGTCGGACTCCAGCGACCCGTGCCAGTGCGTCCCCCACACGGACCCCACCCGGCACCCGTCGAGGAACGCCTCCCCGCCGAGGACCTCGGCGACCCCGTGATGGATCTCGTACCCCGCCACCGGTTCCCCGAGCGCCACCCCGGCCGGCCGCTCCAGCGTCTTGGCGGCGGCGAACCGTACGCGCACGGGGAGCAGCCCCAGCCCCGCCACGACCCCGGCACGCGACTCCACCTCGTCCTCGATGCGCTCCCCGAGCAGCTGGAAGCCGCCGCAGATGCCGAGCACCGGCCGCCCCTCGGCGGCCCGCCGCACCAGCGCGTCCGCGATCCCGCGGGCCCGCAGCCACTCCAGCGCCCGCACCGTCCCGCGCGTCCCCGGCACGACCACCAGGTCGGCGTCGGCCAGCTCCTCGGCGCGGTCCACGAACCGGACCACGACGCCCGGCTCGGCGGCCAGCGCGTCGACGTCCGTGAAGTTCGACATCAGCGGCACCGCGCAGACGGCGACCCGCAGCACGTCCTCGCCGACCGGGGGCGCCACCGCGGACTCGCGCACGGCGCCCCGCAGCGACACCCGCAGCCCGTCCTCCTCGTCGATGCCGAGCCCGTGCTGAAACGGCAGCACCCCGTACGTGTGCCTGCCGGTCAGGGAGCTGAGCATGTCGAGCCCGGGTTCGAGCAGCGTCACATCGCCCCGGAACTTGTTCACCAGGTACCCGGCGAGCAGTTCCTGGTCCTCCGGTGCGAGCAGCGCCGTCGTGCCGAAGAACGACGCGAAGACGCCGCCACGGTCGATGTCCCCGACCACCAGCACCGGCAGCCGCGCGGCCCGCGCGATGCCCATGTTCACGATGTCGGTGCGGCGCAGGTTGATCTCGGCGGGGGAGCCCGCCCCTTCGCAGATCACGGCGTCATGACTGCCCCGCAACTCCTCCAGGCATCCCACGACGGTGTCGAGCAGCGCGCCCTGCCGCTGCCCGTGGTAGCCCCGCGCGCTCATCTCGCCGACGGGCTTGCCCATGAGGACGACCTGGCTGCTGCGGTCGCTGCCCGGCTTGAGCAGCACTGGGTTCATCAGCGCCGTCGGCTCGACCCGGGCGGCCTGCGCCTGCATGGCCTGCGCCCGCCCGATCTCGGCGCCCTCCCGCGTCACGAACGAGTTCAGGGACATGTTCTGCCCCTTGAACGGGGCGACCTTCACGCCCTGGCGTACGAGCCACCGGCAGATGCCCGCCGTGACCACGCTCTTGCCCGCGTCGGAGGTCGTGCCCGCGACGAGGAGCCCCCCGCCGCTCATCGACCTGCCGCCGCCGTTCACCGACGCGCCCACAGCAACCGCCCGCCCACACAGACTCCCCACGCCAACGCAGTGATCCGCCGCGACAGCCGCGCGGCCCGTTCGACATCCCCGACCCGTACGGCCCGCCCGGCGGCGTTCAGCACCGGCCGGTGCTCCACCCGGCCCGCGTACGCCAGCGTCCCGCCTAGCCGCACCCCGAGCGCCCCGGCGAACGAGGCCTCGACGACCCCCGCGTTCGGGCTGGGGTGGCGCCCGGCGTCCGCGCGCCAGGCCCGCACGGCCGCGCGCGGGCGCCCGCCCGCCAGCACGGCCAGCGCGCCCGTCAGCCGCGCCCCGGGCCACCCCGCCACGTCGTCGAGCCGGGCCGACGCCCAGCCGAACCGGCGGTAGCGGGGCGACTTGTGCCCGACCATCGCGTCCAGCGTGTTCACGGCCCGGAAGGCGAAAAGGCCGGGCACCCCGCCGACCGCGCCCCACACCAGCGCGCCCACCACCGCGTCCGAGGTGTTCTCGGCGACGGACTCGACGACCCCGCGGGCGATCCCGTCGGCGTCGAGCCCCTGTGGATCGCGTCCGCACAGCCGGGGCAGCAGCTCCCGGGCCAGCTCGACGTCCCCGGCCTCCAGGGCGGAGCCGATGCCCCGCGCCTCCCGGCCGAGCGAGGTCCCGCCGACCACGGCCCAGGTGGCGGCGGCGGTCAGGGCGACGGCGGCGGCGGGGGAGCGGCGGACGGCGCGGGCGGCGAGGGCGCCCACCGCGGCGGCGCCGCCCGCGCAGACCACGGTGTGCACGGTGCCCCGGCCCCGGTGGTCGCGCCACAGCAGGCGCTCGACGTGTCCCGCGGCCCGGCCGAAGGCGGCGACGGGGTGCCCGCGGCGCGGATCGCCGAGCAGCAGGTCGGCAAGGAGTCCGGTGGCGGTGCCGTACGCGAACACGCGCTCGGCCCGCGCCGCGCCGCGCAGGGCGACCATGGCGTAGTTGTCCTCACTCAGGGTGTCCGCGCCCTGGTTCGACGAGACCGGCAGCGAGAGTTCCTGGCTCGCCCTCCCGGAGGGGGGCTCACAGTGGCGGGACCGCGCCGGATTCGCACCGGCTTCCTCGGACTGCTGCCGTATATGGCCCGGGAAGTCCACCACGGTGCGCGAAGGTGCGTCAACTCGCCGTTGACCTGGGGGAGCGGAGTGTGGGCAGGTCCACACAGAGAGGCGGGGGGGGGGGGGGGGGGGGGGGGGGGGGCCCCCGCCCCCCCCCCGCCCCCCCCCCGCGCGCCGGGGGGGGGGGGGGGGCCGGCCCCCCCCCCCGCCCCCCCCCCCCGCCCCCC
>NZ_JBITLI010000016.1:183678-187206 GCF_044465085.1 Streptomyces sp. NPDC049813
GCCGCCGTTCTCGGTGGAGGAGGCGGTGGCGGTCCTGCCCTGGGAGAGCGGCGTGGGGGGGGGGGGGGGGGGGGGGGGCCCCCCCCCCCCGGGGGGGGGGGGGGGCGGCGGCGGGCGGCCCCCCCCCCCCCCCGCCTCAGGTACCGGCGAGCGGTCGCCGTCAGGCGACGATGAGAAAGATCCCGTACGCCACGGCCGCCGCGCACAGCGCGAAGCAGAGGTACGCGCCGGAGGTGACGGCCGCCGCCGAGTCGCCGCGCTCCGCAGCGGACTCCCGCTTGGAGAGGCCGACGACGCCGAGGGTGAACAGGCCCACCAGGGCCACGGTGGCCACGAGGCTGACCCCGAAGACGGAGCCGAGAGCCGCCCAGTCGATCTTCATAGCTGTCCTGCTTCCTTACAGCGTGGCGCCGGCGGGGCGCGCGGGGTCGGCCACGGTCTGCGGCGGAGCGGGGATGGTGGTCTTCACCTCGACCGAGGGCGCGGGCCCCGCGGCGGCGGCGACGGGCGGCGGGCTGACCGCGGCGATGGCGGTGGTCACCACGCCGGCCGGCTCCGCCGCGGCACCGGCCGCGTCGGCGGTGACGTTCGTGTGGTCCACGGAGTCGCGCCGGGAGAGCCGCCAGATGACCGCGGAGCCCCCGATCAGCAGGAGGGCCGTCAGACCGATGCCCCACGAGCCCTGCTTGGTGAGGAACTCGGCGCCCGCGCCGACCAGTCCCGCGGCCGGCAGGGTCAGGCCCCACGCGACGAACATCCGGGTGGCGGTCGACCAGCGGACGACGCCGCCCTTGCGGCCGAGGCCCGCGCCCATCACGGCGCCCGAGCAGACCTGGGTGGTGGAGAGGGAGAAGCCGATGTGCGACGAGGCGAGGATCGCGGTCGCGGCGCTCGTCTGCGCGGTGAACCCCTGCTGCGGGGCGAGGTCGGTGAGCCCCTTGCCCATGGTGCGGATGATCCGCCAGCCGCCCAGGTACGTGCCGAGCGCGATGGCGAGACCGGCCGAGACGATGACCCACAGCGGCGGGTTGGCCCCGGGGGACAGGACGCCGCCGGTGATCAGGGCGAGGGTGATGATGCCCATCGTCTTCTGCGCGTCGTTCGTGCCGTGCGCGAGGGAGACGAGACCGGCGGAGGCGATCTGCCCGGCGCGGTACCCCTTGGCGGTGGCCTTCTGGTCGGTCTTCTTGCTGATGCGGTAGGTGAGCCGGGTGGCCAGCATCGCGGCGACACCGGCCACGAGCGGCGCGGCGACCGCGGGCAGCAGCACCTTGGTGACGACGGTGCCGCCGTTCACCGAGGACCAGCCCATCGACATGACGGCGGCGCCGATGAGCCCGCCGAACAGCGCGTGCGAGGAACTGGACGGCAGCCCGACCAGCCAGGTCAGCAGGTTCCAGAGGATGGCGCCGACGAGCGCGGCGAAGATGACCTCGGTCCGCAGGCCGTCCTCGTTGATGATGCCGCCGGAGATGGTCTTGGCGACCTCCACGGAGAGGAAGGCACCGACGAGGTTCAGGACGGCGGACATCGCCACCGCCGTCTTCGGCTTGAGGGCGCCCGTCGAGATGGTGGTGGCCATCGCGTTGGCGGTGTCGTGAAAACCGTTGGTGAAGTCGAAGACCAGTGCGGTGACGATCACGATCGCGAGCAGGAGTGTGGCATCAAGTGCCATATCCGTATATCCGTTTCAGGTTGCGGACGGCGTCGCTGACCACGGCTGATTGCCGAAGCCTCGGTGAACGTAGGTCGACTGTATGAACGGAAGGTGAACTGACGGCGGACCTGAGGCGACCCTGTGGGAGAGTGACCGTGCCGACCCCTGGAATCCTGGGTTCCGTGGAGAACGGCTGTGGTTCTTGTCACCGCTGTGTCCTGGCCTTTCGCGGCCTTTCTAGCCCCGGGCGAATTTCTTCAGCTGGGCCAGGGTGCCGTTGAAGCGGTTCTGGTCGCCCGGCAGGCTGCCGCCGTTGGCGTACTGCCAGAAGGTCCAGTACGCCCAGCCCGCGGGCAGCGCGCCCGGGCCCGAGCTGTAGTGGGCGAGCCACAGCGGGTGCGTGGCGGCGAAGGCGCGGCTGTTCCCGGTGCACGTCTTCCACCAGAGACTGTTCGTGTAGATCACCGGACGCCGCCCGGTCCTGCGCCGGACCTCGTCGCTGAAGGACTTGATCCACGCCACCGTCCTGGCCTTGCTCAGCCCGTAGCACTTCTTCTTGCTGTACGGGTTGTACTCGATGTCGAGCGCGGGCGGCAGGGTCCATCCGTCCCGCGTCCAGCCTCCGCCGTTGCGCACGAAGTACGAGGCCTGCGCCTTGCCGGAGGACTTGTTCGGCAGGGCGAAGTGGTAAGCGCCCCGGATGATGCCGACGCGGCGGGCGCCGTTGTACTGCTGGGTGAAGTAGGGGTTCTTGTAGTTCGTCGACTCGGTCGCCTTCACATAGACGAACCGGGCCCCCTTGCTCTTCGCCTTCCGCCAGTCGACGTTCTTCTGGTGTGACGAGACGTCATGCCCTCGGGGCTTGGCCGCGGCCTGCGCGGGCAGCTCCGCGAGCACGCTCCCGCCCAGTGTCAGGACGGCCAGCGAGGTCACCGCGGCGATGCGGGTGCGGTGGTGGGACGGTTTGCGGTCACGAGCCATGTTTCCCCCCGGATGGCGCCGCGCACGACGCTCTCCCGGAAGCCTCCGGGGGATCCGTCCTGCCCGTTCACGCCACACCAACGGTCTGGAATGGGCGATATGAGCCCCTTTGCCCGCCTTACTTTGCCTGACAAGATGCCCGGCATGACGGAACTCGAGCAGGCGTGGCAAGAATTGGTGACGACAGCCCGCAGAACCGTGAGCGACGGACTCGTCGTCGGCACCTCGGGCAACGTCTCCGTGCGCGTCGGGGACACGGTCCTCGTCACCCCGAGCGGCGTCCCCTACGACCGGCTCGGCCCCGGCGACCTCCTCGCCGTCGGCCTCGACGGCGAGCGGCGGGCCGGCACCCTCGCGCCGACCAGCGAACTCCCCATGCACCTCGCGCTCTACCGGCACACCGACGCCCGCGCCGTCGTGCACACCCACGCGGTGCACGCCACGGCCGTCTCCACCCTGGTGACCGAGCTCCCGGCCGTCCACTACATGACGGCCGCCCTGGGCGGCCTCGTGCGGGTCGCCCCTTATGCGACCTACGGCACGGAGGAGTTGGCCCGGAACATGCTCGCCGCGCTGGCCGGCCGCTCCGGCTGCCTGCTGCGCAACCACGGGACCGTCACCCACGGACCCACCCTGGACGCCGCCTACGACCGGACCGCGCAGCTGGAGTGGATGTGCCGCCTGTGGCTCACCGCCCACTCCGTGCCCGGCCGCACCCCCTCCCTCCTCACCGAGGAGCAGCTGGACACCGTGGCGGAGCGGCTGCGCGGATACGGACAGCAGCCCACGACCTAGGGGCGTGTTTTGAAAGTCCCGCCTGCCCCGCGGCGTCCGGCACGCACGCTCGCGGCGTTGCCGAAGCGCCCGAATAGCTCCGCTATTAGGACGCT
>NZ_JBITLI010000017.1:0-183660 GCF_044465085.1 Streptomyces sp. NPDC049813
CGTCGCAATCCACACCGAACCGGAAGGCCCTCACCTGTTTCAAGATCCCTCAGCCGAGACCTGCCTCACCGTCCACAACCTCCCAGGACAGAACAGCTAGCGCGCCGAGCCGACCTGGTCGGAGATTTTCGCGGGCTCCGGCCGGGACGAGGTGACCACCTCGGAACGGCGGGTGCCGCGGTCCATCACCCCGCCGGTGACGGCGAGGGCGAGACCGGCCACGGCGAGCGCCGCGCCGACCAGGTTGGGCGAGGTCCAGCCCCAGCCCGCCGAGATCGCCAGGCCGCCGAGCCAGGCGCCGCCCGCGTTGGCGAGGTTGAACGCGGAGTGGTTGGAGGCGGCCGCCATGGTGGGGGCGTTCTCCGCCTTGGCCATGAGCAGCATCTGCACGGGCGTGGTGATGAGGGAACCCATCGCGCCGATGAAGGTGATGGTCACCAGCGCGGGCACCGTGCTGTGCACCGCGAAGTAGAACGTCACCAGGGCCACGGCGAGCAGGGCCATCCCCGCGTAGAGCGTCGGGCGCAGCGCGCGGTCGGTGAGCGGGCCCGCGACGAGCGTGCCGAGGGTCATGCCGACACCGTAGAGCGCGAGGACCAGGGTGGTCGAGGTGTCGGAGACGCCGGTGACGTGCGTGAGCATCGGCACGAGGTAGCTGTAGACGGCGAAGAAGCCGCCGAAGCCGACGACGGCGGTGGCCAGGCCGATCATGACCTGCTTGTTGCCCATGGCCCGCAGCTCGTGCCGGATGCCGGACTGCTTGCCGCGCGGCTGGTGCGGGACGAACAGGGCCAGCGCGACGAGCGCGAGGACGCCGATGACGGCGACCGCCCAGTAGGCGGCGCGCCAGCCGAGGTGCTGGCCGAGGGCGGTGCCCGCGGGGACGCCGACGATGTTCGCGACGGTGAGGCCGAGGAACATCTTCGACACCGCGCGGGCGGCGCGCTCGGGCGCGACCAGGCGGGAGGCGACGACCGCGCCGACCCCGAACAGGGCTCCGTGCGGCAGGCCCGCCAGGAAGCGGGCGGCGAAGAGGAGACCGAAGCCCGGGGCGAGAGCGGACGCGACGTTGCCGACGACGAAGAGGCCGGACAGGAGCAGCAGCAGCCGCTTGTGCGGGACGCGCGCCCCGATGCCGGTGAGCACGGGGGCGCCGACGACGACGCCGAGGGCGTAGGCCGACACGAGGTTCCCGGCGTGCGGCACGGAGACGTCGACCCCGTCGGCGATCTGGGGCAGCAGCCCCATCGTGGCGAACTCGGTCGTGCCGATGCCGAACGCGACAACAGCCAGGGCCAGCAGGGCCAGCGGCATGGTGCAGGAGACCTTTCGAAGACAGCGGTCCGTGGAGAGGGGAGAACCCGAGCCCCGTTGCCCGGCGCCACCAGGTGCGGAGGCGAGCCCACCAGCATGCAGCATCCGGGGAGCGGACCCGCATTCCAAGATCGGCGCCTGCGCCGTCGTGACCTCCGTCACCCCTCGCCGTACGCCCCTGTCACCGACGGGTTCTCAGGCGGTCCGCGCCCGCTCCCGGCACTCCTCGACCACGCTCTTGTCCAGCGCCGCCCGGACCAGGGCCGCCGCGACCCCGGCCCGCGGGGCGTCGCCCGCCAGGCGGACCAGCGCGGCCGGGTCCTTCGGCAGCCCGAGGCGCTCGGCGCCCTGCAAGGTCTTGGCGTCCAGGAACGGCGCGTACTCGGGCCAGACGTCCTGCACCTCGCGCAGGAAGATGTCGGCGCCGGTCGGGCCGAGCCCGGGCATCCGGCGCAGCTCGGCGCGGAGGGCGTCCGCGTCGCCGCCGGCCCGCTCGCGCACGGTCCGCAGGTCGCCGCCCCACGCGTCCAGGACGAGGCGGGCGCCGTCGCCGAGCTGGGTCGCGGTGCGCTCGTCGTAGCGCCGGTAGCCGCCCTCGCCGAGCGCGTCGACGCGCTGCTGCCAGGTGGCGTCGGCCATGCGGCGGGGGTCGCGCAGCCCGGCGTCGTACAGGGCCCGCGCGCTCGCCACCGCGACGGAGGCGCGGATACGGGCGCTGAGCAGGCTGGCGAGGACCAGCGTCCGGTAGAGCGGCTGCGGGGTGTCCTTCAGGCCGATGCCCGCCTCCGCCGCGTAGGTCTGCCCGTGGCCGTCGAGCAGGGCGCGCATCACGGTCTTCTGGTCGGTCATGACTCCGGCTGCTCCCTGACGACGTCGGCGGGCTGCTTGTCGTCCCGCACTCCCTGGTAGCGGGGGTGGCGCAGCATGCCGTCGCGTGTCCACTCCGCGAAGTCGATCTGCACCACGAGGGCGGGGCGCACCCAGTGGGCGGTGCGCTGAGCGAGGCGGCCCGCGAACGGTGAGCGGTCGACCTCCAGCGCGTCGAGCCGCTGCCGCAGGTCCAGCAGGGTGCGCCGGTCGAATCCGGTGCCGACCTTGCCCGCGTAGCGCAGCTCCCCGGCGGCGGTGTCGTCGTAGTAGCCGACGAGCAGGGCGCCGAGGCCGGTGCGGCTGCCCGCGGGTTCGGTGAAGCCGCCCACCACGAACTCCTGGCCCTGGCTGCACTTCAGCTTGAGCCAGTCGTCCGAGCGGCGCGGCTGGTAGGTGCTCTCGGCCCGTTTGGCGATCAGCCCCTCCCAGCCCCGGCGGCAGGCGTCGGCGAGCAGGTCGGGGCCGCCCGCGTTGCGGTGGGTGCTCAGGCGCACCGGCGCCCGGAAGGTCAGCGCGCGGCGCAGCAGGGACTTGCGGTGGCGCAGCGGCAGCCGGCGCACGTCGACGCCGTCGAGACGCAGCAGGTCGAAGACGTAGTAGGTGACGGCGACCTTGCTCGCCGCGACATCGGCGCGCCGGGTGAGTCCCATGCGCTGCTGGAGGAGGCCGAAGTCGGTGCGGCCGTGCCGGTAGGCGACGATCTCGCCGTCGAGGGTGAAGTCCGCGCGGTCCTGGGCGGCGAGCGCCTCGATGATCTCGGGGTACGTGGCGTCGAGGCGGCGGCCCGAGCGGGAGCGGAGGGTCACCTCGCCGTTCTCGCGCACCGCGAGCACCCGGATGCCGTCCAGCTTCCGCTCGAAGACCCAGCCCTCGGGGAACTCGCGGCGGTCGGTGAGCGTCGCCAGCATCGGCGAGGCGGCGAGTTCGACGCCGGGCGCCGCGGGGCGCGTCCGGCTCTCCAGTCCGGGCGGCAGGCCGTCCAGCAGGCCGCTCACTTCTTCTCCTTGCGGTCCGACTCCCAGGTGGGGGTGTCCGGGGCGGCGGCGACCTGGCGCAGGGTGCGGCCGCTGCGGGCCGAGCGCGCGCGCCGGGGGTCGGTGGTGCCGCCGCCCGCCGCTCCCCCGGACCCCGCGGTGCGCACCAGCAGCCAGGTCGGCTTCCGGGCCGCGCCGCCGTCCTGCTCCTCGCGGCCGTGGAACCGGGTGAGGGCGTACTGCCCGCGCAGCTTGCGGCCGTGCAGCTCGAAGGTGACGTGGCCCTTCTCCAGCGCCTCGGCGAACGGCACGGGGCGGTGCCGCTTGTCGTGGCTGGTCGGGGTGTAGGTGCCCTGGTCCCAGACGATCACCGTGCCACCGCCGTACTCGCCCTGCGGGATCGTTCCCTCGAAGTCCCGGTACGCCATGGGGTGGTCCTCGGTGGGGATGGCGAGGCGCTTGTCGTGCGGGTCGGTGGAGGGGCCCTTCGGGACCGACCACGACTTGAGGACGCCGTCGACCTCAAGACGGAAGTCGAAGTGCATCGTGCTGGCGTCGTGGATCTGCACCACGAAGACGGGCTCGTCCGCGGTGCCGCCCTCGTCGTGGCGGCCGGGCCCGCCGCTCGGCTCGTCGGTCCGGTCGAAGTGCCGCTTGCCGCGGTAGGTCCGCAGTCCGTCCTCGTCGCCCACGACGGGCTCCCTTCGCTGGTTCAGGCGGGCTGCTCGTGCCGGGCGGTCCGGGCGGCGTGCTCGCGGACCGAGGCGCAGCTGCGGGTGATGAGCCGGGAGACGTGCATCTGGGAGATGCCGATGACCTCAGCGATGCGGGCCTGCGTCATGTCCTCGAAGAACCGCAGGTAGAGAATGGTGCGTTCGCGTTCCGGCAGGTGCCGCAGGCCGGCCTTGGCGGCCTCGCGGTCGGCGACGAGCTCGTAGCCCGCCTCGGCCGCTCCGAGGGTGTCGGCCAGGCTGTACCCGTCGTCCGTCGCGCCCGTGCCGGCGTCCAGGGACAGCGCGCTGTAACTCTCCAGGGCCTCCAGGCCGTCGCGTACCTCGTCGCAGGTGAGGCCCGTGTGCGCGGCGAGTTCGGCGGCGCTGGGCTCGCCCACGCCGCCCGAGCGGTCCAGGAGGTCGCGGCGCGCGGCGCGGACCTTGTTGCGCAGGTCCTGGACGCGCCGGGGCACCCGCACGTCCCAGGTGTGGTCCCGGAAGTGGCGGCGCAGTTCGCCGGTGATGGTGGGGACCGCGTACGGCTCGAAGGCGCCGCGCCCGACCTCGTAGCGTTCGATGGCTTTCACCAGGCCTATCGCGGCGACCTGTTCGAGGTCCTGGATGTTCTCGCCCTTGTTGCGGAACCGCCGGGCGAGCCGCTTCGCCATCGGCAGCCAGGCCTCCACCAGCTCCTCGAAGAGCAGGTCGCGTTCGCGTCCGGCCGGGCAGCGGGCCATGCGGGAGAAGGCCTGGTCGGTGTCCGGGGCGTCATGGTGCGGCTGGTGCGTGGCCATGGCGATCTCGCTCCTCAACGCGCAACGAACGTCGGAACGCGAGGAGCGGACGCACCCGCCCTCGGGTGTACGGCTCCCCGCGGACGCGCCTGTGGTCTCAAGCACTCGCATCCGGCTGCCCGTCGTCCCCGGGGACAAACAGTGGTGCTTCGCTCACGCTAAGCGCGGGCCGGGAGCTTCGCACGCCGAGCCCAAGCCCGGCGAGGAGCGGCTCGACGTGCCGCCGGGCGTCGCGCTGCCTAGGCTGGCGTCCTCGGGGTCCGACCAGGGAGGTTCGTCATGCCCCGACCCGTGTGGACCGGCGCCGTCTCGTTCGGGCTTGTCACCATTCCGATCCGGGTCATGACCGCCACCGAGGACCACAGCATCCGGTTCCACCAGTACCACCTCGACGACATGGGCCGGGTGCGCAGCCGCAAGGTGTGCGAGCTGGAGGACCGCGAGGTCAGCCAGGACGAGATCGGCAAGGGGTACGAGATCGCCCCCGGCCAGGTCGTCGCGGTCTCCGACGAGGAACTGCGCGAGATCCCGCTGCCAACCGCGAAGGCCATCGAGATCGTCGCCTTCGTGCCGTACGAGTCGATCGACCCGATCCAGATCGGCGAGGGCTACTACCTGGAGGCCGGCGGACAGGCCGCCGCGAAACCGTACGTCCTGCTCTGCAAGGCGCTGGAGCGCAACGCGAAGGCGGCCGTCGCCAAGTTCGCCTGGCACGGCCGGGAGCGGCTCGGGCTGCTGCGCGTCAAGGAGGACGTCATCGCGCTGCACGCCCTGAAGTGGCCCGACGAGATCCGCTCCCCCGAGGAACTGGTCCCCGCCGAGGTCGACATCACCGACGCGGAGATCGACGAGGCCCTGCTGCTCGTCGACTCGATGACGCGCGAGGAGCCGCTGGAGGAGGCCGAGTGGGCCGCCGACCGGTACACGGCCGCCCTCGAAGAGGTCATCCACGCCAAGGCCGGCGGCAAGCAGCCGCCCGCCGCCGAGCCGCGGGAGGCGCCGTCCGGCCGGGTCCTGGACCTGATGGCGGCGCTGGAGCAGTCCGTGCAGCAGGCGAAGAAGTCCCGCGATCCCGACTCGGGCTCCGACTCGGCCGGGAACGCGACCGTGCACGAGATGCCGCAGAAGAAGACCGCGAAGAAGACGGTGCGCAAGGCCCCCGCCAAGAAGACGGCGGCGTCCCGGTCCTCGGCGTCCCGGTCCACGACGGCGCAGTCCACGACGCGGTCCGCCGCCAAGAAGGCCGCGAAGCAGCCGGCGAAGAAGAGCGCCGGGCGGACTCCGCGGTCGGCGTGACGTGCGGGTCAGTGCAGGACGCTCACCGCGCGGGCGATCACCAGGAGCGAGGTCAGCAGCGCCGACACGCTCTGCACGCTCATCAGCAGCTTGGCGCGCGGCGACAGCGGCATGGTGTCCGTCGGGCTGAACGCCGTGGAGTTGGTGACGGAGACGTACAGGTAGTCGACCAGGGTGGGCACCCAGTCGGACGCACCGCTGGCGCCCTCGCTCACTTCCTGCACGGCGTCGTCGTTCTCGTCCTGCGAGAAGCGGAAGTCGGCCAGTGGCAGTTGCGCGCGCGGTAGCTGCGTCCGGCTGACCGGGCCACCGCGGTCCAGCTCCCAGTAGGCCAGGCCGAAGACGATGATGTTCGTCAGCCACACCTGGAACGCGGCGGCGAGCAGGGACCGCCCGTCCTGGACGCCGGCGAAGACCAGCGCGTGGATGAGCAGCCCGAGGGCGAAGAGATTGCTCGCCGCGATGACCGCCACCAGAGTGAGCGACAGGGCGCGGAAGGTCCTGGTCTGCCGGGTGAGGCGGCGCGGGTTGATCGCCACGAGCGGGATCAGGAGGACGAGTTCGAGGGCGGGCACCACGTAACGCGGAGCGATCAGCAGCCGCTGCGGCAGGAAGAGGTAGAGCGCGATCGCGGTGACGGTGGCCACCGCGGCGGGCAGCCGGGCCTCACCCCGCCGCTGGTGCCGGGGGTGCCTGGTCCGGGCCTCCGCCCGCGTACGCGGCATGGGTCGTCCTCCTGTCGCCGGGCCCCGTGAGCAGCTTCTCGCACAGCGCGGCATGCGGGCTCGGGGAGCCGGTACCCAGGAACGCGGTCGGGTCACTTCGTCCGTTCCGTCCGGCGTACGGGGGGTACTCGCCGCCGGGCCAGGTCACCGCATGACCTGCGTCGGGCCCGGGCCCGCCTCCGGTGCACGCCCGGCCCACGACCCCGCGATCCGTTCCGGAAGGCGACCCATGACGACGTACGGCTACTTCCTCTCCTCGGAGGAGTTCACCCCGGCCGAGCTGCTCTCCCAGGCCCGGGCCGCCGAGCAGGCCGGATTCCAGGCGCTGGCCATCTCCGACCACTTCCACCCGTGGAACGACGAGCAGGGCCAGAGCGCCTTCGTCTGGTCGATGATCGGGGCCCTGTCCCAGGTGACCTCACTGCCGGTGACGACCCTGGTCACCTGCCCCACGGTGCGGATGCACCCGGCCCTCAACGCGCAGGCCGCCGCCACCTCGGCCGTCCTGACCGAGGGCCGGTTCCGGTTCGGCATCGGCACCGGCGAGGCCCTGAACGAGCACGTCCTCGGGGACGCCTGGCCCGAGGCGCCCCGGCGCATGGAGATGCTGGAGGAGGCCGTGCACGTGATGCGGCGGCTCTTCACCGGCGAACAGGTCACCCACCGCGGCGCGCACTACACCGTGCAGAACGCGCGGCTCTACACCCGCCCCGACAGCCCGCCCCCGCTCTACGTGTCCGGCTTCGGACCGCAGGCCGCCGCACTGGCGGGCCGGATCGGCGACGGGTTCGTGACGATGAGCCCGGACGCCGACCTGGTGGGGCAGTTCCGCCGGGCGGGCGGCGGGCAGAACCCGGTGATCGGCGGGCTGAAGGTCTGCTGGAGCCACGACCGGGCGCAGGCCGTGAAGACCGTGCACCGGCTGTGGCCCAACGAGCAGCTGCCCGGCGAGCTCGCCCAGGTGCTGCCCACGCCCGCCCACTTCGAGCAGGCGTCCACCCTGGTCACCGAGGAGATGGTGGCCGACGCCGTGGTCTGCGGCGACGACCGGGACGCACACGTCGGCGCGGTGCGGGAGTTCGCCGACGCGGGCTTCGACGAGGTCTACGTCAACCAGATCGGCCCCGACCAGCAGGGGTTCTTCGACTTCTACCGCGCCGAGGTGCTGCCCCGGCTGCGGGAGGCCGGCACCTCCTGAGCCGGTCCGCGCCCCGTCCGGGCATGGGCGCCCCGAAGGCGGACACCCGGAACCCGATGTACCGCACCGAGCCAGAAAGGACGTACCCGTGACGCAGAAGGTCTCCGACCACATCCTCGAGCGCCTGCGCGAATGGGAGGTCGAGCACGTCTTCGCCTACGCGGGCGACGGCATCAACGGCCTTCTCGCCGCCTGGGGCCGCGCCGACAACAAGCCCGAGTTCATCCAGGCCCGCCACGAGGAGATGGCCGCGTTCGAGGCCGTCGGCTACGCGAAGTTCTCCGGCAAGGCCGGTGTCTGCGCGGCCACCTCCGGGCCCGGCGCGATCCACCTCCTGAACGGTCTGTACGACGCCAAGCTCGACCACGTGCCCGTCGTCGCGATCGTCGGGCAGACCAACCGCAGCGCCATGGGCGGCTCCTACCAGCAGGAGGTCGACCTGCTGAGCCTCTTCAAGGACGTGGCCTCGGACTTCTGCGAGATGGTCACCGTCCCCGAGCAGCTCCCCGCCGTCATCGACCGGGCGTTCCGCACCGCCTACGCCCGCCGCACCGTCACCGCGATCATCGTCCCGGCCGACGTGCAGGAGCTGGACTACTCGCCGCCCACGCACGCCTTCAAGATGGTCCCCTCCAGCCTCGGCATGGCGTCCTACGCGCCCGTCCCCGCCGACGAGGACCTGCTCAAGGCGGCGGAGATCCTGAACGCGGGCGAGAAGGTCGCCGTCCTCGTCGGCCAGGGCGCGCGCGGCGCCCGTGCCGAGGTCGAACAGCTCGCCGAGACGCTGGGCGCGGGCGTGGCCAAGGCGCTGCTCGGCAAGGACGCGCTCCCCGACGACCTGCCCTATGTCACCGGGTCGATCGGGCTGCTCGGCACCCGTCCCTCGTACGAGCTGATGCAGGAGTGCGACACCCTGCTCGTCATCGGCTCCAGCTTCCCCTACAGCCAGTTCCTGCCGGAGTTCGGACAGGCGCGGGCGGTCCAGATCGACATCGACCCGCACATGATCGGGCTGCGCTACCCCTTCGAGCTCAACCTCGTCGGCGACGCCCGGGCCACCCTGGCCCGGCTGCTGCCGCACCTGGAGAAGAAGAAGCACGGCAAGTGGCGCAAGAAGATCGAGAAGGACACCGCGCGCTGGTGGGAGGTGATGGAGCGGCGGGCCGCCGTCGAGGCCGACCCGATCAACCCCGAGTACGTCGTGCACGCGCTCGACGCCCTCCTGCCCGAGGACGTGATCCTCGCCGCGGACTCCGGCTCGGCCGCCAACTGGTACGCCCGGCACCTGCGGCTGCGCGGCTCGATGCGCGGCTCCCTGTCGGGCACGCTGGCCACGATGGGCCCGGGCGTCCCGTACGTGATCGGGGCGAAGTTCGCGCACCCGGGGCGGCCCGCGATCGCGCTCGTCGGGGACGGGGCGATGCAGATGAACGGTCTGGCCGAGCTGATCACCGCCGCCAAGTACTGGCAGGAGTGGGAGAACCCGCAGCTGATCGTGGCCGTCCTCAACAACAAGGACCTCAACCAGGTCACCTGGGAGATGCGGGCCATGTCCGGGGCACCGCAGTTCCTGCCCTCGCAGGCGCTGCCCGACGTCCCCTACGCCGACTTCGCCCGCTCCATCGGCCTCGACGGCGTGCGGGTCGAGAAGCCCGGTGACGTGGAGGGCGCCTGGCGGCAGGCGCTCGCCGCCGACCGGCCCTTCGTCCTGGACTTCCGTACGGATCCGGCGGTGCCGCCGATCCCGCCGCACGCCACGCTGGACCAGATCGAGGCGGCGGCCACGGCGATCCTCAAGGGCGACAGCGACGCGGCGGACGTCATGAAGCAGGGCTTCAAGGCGAAGGTGCAGGAGATGCTGCCCGGCGGTCGCCGGGACGGCTGACGCCGGTGCGCGCCGCCCGGCGGCAGGACCGGGCGGCGCGCACCGGACCGGGGCCCGGGCCGCGCCCGAGGGGGACGCGGCGCCGGGCCTTCGCGCGCCACCGGGTGCCTTCTCGCAGGTGGTGACCGGTGGCCGGGACGTGTGCTCCGTACGACGACGGGTACCCAGGCCCGCATCGCCGATCCAAGGAGCACTCCGTGTCCCACCCTCGCCGCAATGTCTTCGTCCTCGGACTCGACGAGGCGAACCTGCCTGCCCTGCAGGCCGTCCCCGGCGCCGGCGACCTGAACCTCCACCCGCTGCTCTCCATCGCGGAGTTGCAGGAGGGCGAGGTCAGCGTCCCGGACCTGATCGACCGGGCCTGCCGGGTGCTCGACGCGTTCGACGGCCGGATCGACGCGATCGTCGGCTACTGGGACTTCCCGGTCAGCACGCTGGTGGCCGTGCTCGGCGAGCGCTACGGCACCCGCGCCCCCAGCCTGGAGTCGGTGGTCAAGTGCGAGCACAAGTACTGGAGCCGGCTCGTGCAGGCGGAGGTCGTCCCGGACCACCCGAACTTCGGCCGGGTCGATCTCGACGCCTCCGAACCACGCCCGCCGGACGGCGTCTCGTTCCCGATGTGGCTCAAGCCGGCCCTGTCGTACTCCTCCGAACTGGCCTACGGCGTCAAGGACATGGCCGGGTTCGAGGAGGCCGTCGGGCACATCCGCGACGGCATCGCGCGGGTCGGCCGGCCCTTCGAGTACATCCTGGACCAGCTCGAACTGCCGCCGGAGATGGCCGGGGTGGGCGCCCAGGCCTGCCTTGCCGAGGAGGCCCTCGAAGGCCTGCAGGTGGCGGTCGAGGGTTACGTCCACGACGGTGAGGTCACCGTCTACGGCGTGCTGGACTCCATCAACTACCCGGACTCCACCAGCTTCCTGCGCCACCAGTACCCCTCTGCGCTGCCCGCGCCGGTGCAGCGGCGGCTGCGGGAGACCTCCATGCGGGTCATGGAGCACATCGGCATGGACGGGGCGACGTTCAGCATCGAGTTCTTCTACGACCCGCACGCCGACTCGATCGCGATCCTGGAGATCAACCCGCGCCACTCGCAGTCGCACGCCGAACTGTTCCAGTTCGTCGACGGGGTACCCAACCACCACTGCATGCTGGCGCTCTCCCTGGGCGAGGACCCCGCGCTGCCGAACCGGCAGGGCCCCTACGAACTGGCCGCCAAGTGGTACTACCGCTGGTTCACCGACGGGGTGGTGCGCCGCATCCCGTCGCCGGACGAGGTCGAGAAGATCGCCGACTCGATCCCCGGTGTCCGCATCGACGTCGTCCCCGACGAGGCGCAGCGCCTGTCGGAGATCGGCCAGCAGGACAGCTACAGCTACGAAGTGGCGCACATCTTCACCGGCGGTGACAGTGAGGAGGAGCTGCGTGAGAAGTACGACCGCTGTGTGGCGGCCCTCCGCCTGAACTTCGACAGCCCGACCGCCCACTCCTCCTGAGAGAGCCATGCGATACGTCGACAACCTCCCGCACGCCACCAAGGAAGAGGACAACGTCAGGATCCCGATGTCGGACGGCATCCACCTGTCGGCCAAGATCTGGCGTCCCCTCTCCTCCGACGGCACCCCGGTCCCCGCCGTCCTGGAGTACATCCCCTACCGCAAGCGGGACCTGAGTTCGGTCCGCGACTCCCTGCACCACCCCTATATCGCGGGGCACGGTTACGCCTGCGTCCGCGTCGACCTGCGGGGCACCGGTGACTCGGAGGGCGTGCTGACCGACGAGTACCTGGAGCGCGAACAGGCCGACGCCGAGGACGTCCTCGCGTGGCTGGCGGCTCAGCCCTGGTGCGACGGCAGCACCGGGATGATGGGCATCTCGTGGGGCGCGTTCGCCGCGCTCCAGGTCGCGGCGCGCCGGCCGCCGAGCCTGCGGGCCGTCGTGCTGTCCTCGTTCACCGACGACCGGTACGCCGACGACATGCACTACATGGGCGGGGCGCTGCTCTCCGACAACCTCGGCGAGGCGGGCACCATGTTCGCCTACTCCACCTGTCCGCCCGACCCGGCGACGGTCGGCGACGCGTGGCGGGCGATGTGGCACGAGCGCCTGGAGGCCGTCGAGCCGTGGGTGCTGAACTGGCTGCGGCACCAGCGGCGCGACGCCTACTGGCGGCACGCCTCGGTCTGCGAGGACTACGCGGCGGTCCGCACGCCCGTGCTGGCCTCCAGCGGCTGGGCGGACGGCTACTCGAACGCGGTGACCCGGCTCCTGTCCCACCTGGACGTGCCTCGCAAGGGGCTCATCGGCCCGTGGTCGCACAAGTACCCGCACCTCGGCGAGCCGGGCCCGGCGATCGGCTACCTCCAGGAGGTCGTGCGCTGGTGGGACCACTGGCTCAAGGGCGTGGACAACGGCGTGATGGACGGCCCGATGCTGCGCGCGTGGATGCAGGAGAGCGTGCCGCCGTCCACGGCGTACGAGGAGCGACCGGGGCGCTGGGTGGGTGAGAACCTGCCGTCGGGCCACGTCGAGGAGACGGCCTACCAGCTGGGCTCGGGCCGGCTGTCGTCGCCGGCGCAGAAGGCCGGGCCGCCGGTCGACTCCGGCATCCAGTCCCCGCTGTCCGTCGGGCAGTTCGCCGGGAAGTGGGCCTCCTACAACGCCCCGCCGGACCTCCCCTACGACCAGCGCGAGGAGGACGGCGGTTCCCTCGTCTACGAGACGGAGCCGCTCGCCGAGCGGCTGGAGATCCTCGGGGTGCCGCGCGTCGAGGTGGAGGTGAGCGCCGACCAGCCCGTCGCGATGGTCGCGGCCCGCATCTCCGACGTGGCGCCCGACGGCAGGGCGACCCGGGTGACGTACGGCATCCTCAACCTGACGCGCCGGGACTCGGCCGACGAGCCGGAGCCGCTGGAGCCCGGCGAGCGCTACCGGGCCGTGGTCAGCCTGAACGGGGTGGCCCAGGCCTTCCCGCCCGGCCACCGCGTGCGGCTGTCGCTGTCGACGTCGTACTGGCCGCTGGCCTGGCCGGCGCCGGCGCCGTCCCCGGCGCGGCTGACGGTGCACGAGGGCGCCTGCCGCCTGGTGCTGCCGGTGCGGCCCACCGAGAGCGACGACGACCCGGCGACGGCGGTGGCGCCCTTCGAGGCGCCGGAGGGCACCCGGCCGCTGGCCACGCGCTCCGTCACGCCGCCGGAGGAGCGCTGGGACGTCACCCGCGACCTGATCGACTACGGCTCCCGGCTGGAGGTCGTGAAGGACCGGGGCATCCAGCACTTCGACGCGATCGACCTCGACGTGGGGCTGCGGGCCGTGGAGCGGTACACGTCCACGGCCGACGACTTCACCTCGCCGGCGGGCGAGTCCACGTGGACGATGCGGTTCCGGCGGCAGGACTGGGACGTGCGGATCCACACCAGCACGACGCTGCGCTGCGACGCCGACTCCTTCCACGTCAACGCCGAGCTGGACGCCTACGAGGGCGACCGCCGGGTCTTCTCGCGCACGTGGAACGAGTCGCTCCCGCGCGACGCGCTGTAGGTCGGTGCCCCGGCCCGGACCCGTCCGGGCCGGGGCAAGCCACCGTCCCGCGCCCCCGGCGTGCCCCTTACTCCCCCGGGACACGCGTCTGCCGCCGCCCCGGACCGGGGCGGCGGCAGCGACGGGAGCGCTCCGGCTCAGGCCTTGTGCTGCATGCTGCTGCGGGCCGGGTTGGCCTGCTCAGCGGCCTTGGGGTCCTTCTCGTCCGCCTTGGCGCGCACACCTTCCTTGATGCGCTCGCCGATGGACTTGTCGATGTTGGACCAGTACTCGAAGGCTCGCTGGAGCACCGGCTCGGTCACCCCGTTGAGCAGGTGGCCCACGACGTTGTCCACGAGCCGGTCGCGCGCGGCGTCGTCCAGGACCTCGCGGACCATCGTGCCCGCCTGGCCCCAGTCGTCGTCCTCGGCGTGGTCGACGTAGGCGGCGCGGGTGATGTCGCCGTCCGCGTACCAGCTCGGCGAGGTGTTGTTGGTGTCCGCGGCCGGGCCGCCCTTGGAGTTCGGCGCGTAGACCGGGTCCTGGCGCTTGTGGTACGCCATGGCCCCGTCCTTGGAGTACGTGTGCACGGGCACGACCGGCGCGTTGACCGGGAGCTGCTGGTAGTTGGCGCCGATGCGGTAGCGGTGCGCGTCGGCGTAGGAGAACAGCCGGGCGAGCAGCATCCGGTCGGGGCTCGGGCCGATGCCGGGGACGAGGTTGTTGGGCTGGAAGGCCGCCTGCTCGATCTCGGCGTGGTTGTCCGTGGGGTTGCGGTCCAGCGTCATCTTGCCGACCTCGGTCAGCGGGTAGTCGCCGTGCGGCCACACCTTGGTCAGGTCGAACGGGTTGAAGCGGTAGTCGGCCGCGTCCTCGTACGGCATGACCTGCACGTACAGCGTCCAGCTCGGGTACTCGCCGTCGCGGATGTGCTCGAAGAGGTCACGGGTGTGGTAGTCCGTGTCCGCCGCGGCCATCTGGTCGGCCTCGTGCTGGGTGAAGCACTCGATGCCCTGGTCGGTCTTGAAGTGGTACTTCACCCAGAACCGCTCGCCCTGCGCGTTGATCCACATGTACGTGTGCGAGGTGTAGCCGTTCATGTGGCGCCAGGTGCGCGGAATGCCGCGGTCCCCCATCAGCCAGGTCACCTGGTGGGCGGACTCGGGCGAGAGGGTCCAGAAGTCCCACTGCATGTCGTGGTCGCGCAGGTTGTTGTCCGCGCGCCGCTTCTGGGACCGGATGAAGTGCTGGAACTTCATCGGGTCCTTGACGAAGAAGACCGGGGTGTTGTTCCCGACCATGTCGTAGTTGCCCTCGGAGGTGTAGAACTTCACCGCGAAGCCGCGCGGGTCGCGCCAGGTGTCCGGGCTCCCGCGCTCGCCGGCGACGGTGGAGAACCGGGCCACCAGCTCCGTCCGGGTCCCCGGCTGGAAGAGCGCCGCCTTCGTGTACCGGCTGACGTCCGCGGTGACCTCGAAGTGGCCGAAGGCGCCGCTGCCCTTGGCGTGGGGCTGGCGCTCGGGGATCCGCTCCCGGTTGAACTGCGCCATCTGTTCGATCAGATAGGAGTCCTGGAGGAGGATCGGTCCGCCGGGTCCCACCGTGAGCGAATGTTCGTCGCTCTCGACCGGAGCACCGGAATCCGATGTGGTCGCTTTGCCTGTGACGTCACTCATGGGTTACGCGTGCCTTTCGGAGTTGTCGTTCTGTAGGCCGCCGAGGGGGACTCTGTCCATCCTGCGGCCTCTGTGCCCGCACGGCCATTTGTCCGGTGCGGGTCATCCCACGGCGAACGTGTCCGGGTCGGCCGCCTTCCAGTCGGCGGCCCAGCTCTCGGGCGGGGCGGCGAGCAGTTCGCCCGGTGAGAGCCACTCGTACAGTTCGGCGTAGGAGCGGAACCTGCCGTCGGTCTCCCGGCGCCGCAGCAGCCGGGGGCCGAGTTCGGCGGGGGTGCTGACGCCCATCGCCGCCATGATCTGCAGCGCGCTGTCGACGGTGGCCCGCTGGTAGCGGGTGACGCGCGCGGCCTTGTCCCCGACGTCCAGGGCGCGGGCGCGGCGCGGGTCCTGGGTGGTCACGCCGGTCGGGCAGTGGTTGGTGTGGCAGCGCTGCGCCTGGATGCAGCCGACGGCGAACATCATCGCGCGGGCCGCGTTCGTGTAGTCGGCGCCCATGGCGAGCCGTTTGACGATGTCGGAGCCGGTGGCCACCTTGCCGCTGGCGCCGATCCGTATCCGGTCGCGCAGTCCCGCGCCGGTGAGGGCGCCGTGCACGGTGAAGAGGCCGTCGGTGAGCGGCATCCCGAGGTGGTCGGCGAACTCCAGCGGGGCCGCGCCGGTGCCGCCCTCCGCGCCGTCCACCACGATGAAGTCCGGGGTGATCCCCTCGGCCGTCATCGCCTTGCACACGGCGAGGAACTGGGTCCGCGACCCCGGGCACAGCTTGAAGCCGACCGGTTTGCCGTGCGTGAGCTCCCGCAGCCGGGCGAGGAAGCGGACCAGTTCGCGCGGGGTGGAGAAGACGCGGTGGTAGGGCGGTGAGATGACGGTCTCGCCCGCGGGGACGCCGCGTACCGAGGCGATCTCGGCGTTGACCTTGGCACCGGGCAGGACGCCCCCGATGCCGGGCTTGGCGCCCTGGGACAGCTTCAGCGAGACGCAGCGCACGGACGGGTGCGCCGCCTTCTCGGCGAACTGCTTCTCGTCGAAGCCGCCGTCCGGGGTGCGGCAGCCGAAGTAGCCGGTGCCGATCTCCCAGACGAGGTCGCCGCCGGGCTCCAGGTGGTAGCCCGAGAGGCCGCCCTCACCGGTGTCGTGGGCGAAGCCGCCGCGGGCCGCGCCCGTGTTCAGGGCGAGGACGGCGTTGGCCGAGAGCGAGCCGAAACTCATCGCGGAGACGTTGAGCAGCGCCATGTCGTACGGCGCGGCGCAGTCGGGGCCGCCGATCCGGACGCGGGGCGGCTCCTTGGCCACGTCCACGGGCGCCATGGACGGTACGAGGAACTCGTAGCCGTGCTCCTGCATGTCGCGCTCGCTGCCGAACGGCTCCTCGGCGTCGACGCCCTTGGCCCGTTCGTAGACGATGCTGCGGGTGTCGCGGTCGTAGGGCCTGCCGTCGTAGTTGCGCTCGACGAAGTACTGCTGGAGCTCCGGGCGGACCTTCTCCATCAGGAAGCGCAGCCGGCCCAGGACCGGGTAGTTGCGCAGGACCGAATGGCGCCGCTGCACGAGGTCGTGCAGGGCGGTCGCCGCCAGGGCCAGCAGGGGCCCCGCGGCCGCCCACCACCACGGGTCGACCAGCAGGGCGAGCAGCGTGCTGCCCACTCCGGCGGCCAGCAGTACGCCTACTGTCGCGAAACGCGTCATGGTCCTC
Source organism: Streptomyces sp. NPDC049813 (assembly GCF_044465085.1). Classification (NCBI taxonomy): domain Bacteria; kingdom Bacillati; phylum Actinomycetota; class Actinomycetes; order Kitasatosporales; family Streptomycetaceae; genus Streptomyces; species Streptomyces sp. NPDC049813. The sequence continues at coordinate 16,661 of NZ_JBITLI010000017.1, forward strand.
GTCTCACCTGCGTCCGGCAGGACGTACGCGGGCGCGGGCCGGGCCGCGCGGGGCGGCCCGGCCCGCTGTCCTGCCTCTCACCGAGCGGCCGTCAGATCGTCGGACGACCGGACGCCGTCGTCCCCGCACCGGGGGTACCAGGCGTGCCCGGCGGTGTGCCGGGGGTGCCGTGGCCGCCGTAGTACGTGCCGAGCTGCTCGTGGTAGCCGGTGTCGCCCAGGTGCTTGTCCTTGTCGAACTCCGGCGCGTCCTTGATCTCGTCCTTGGTGCGCGCCACCTGGATCGTCTTGGCCTCGGCGTCGATGCCCGTGATGGTGCCGGCGGGCAGCAGGACCTCCTTGCCGAAGATCCATACGCCGGTGTCCACCACGATGTACTGCGAGCCGACGTCGTTGGAGTGTTTGTCCACCTTGCCGATGTGCCCGTCGGTCGCTTCGACCTTGTACCCGGTCAGATCGGCATTCGGAGTGTGACCAGCACTGGCCGGGTAGTTCCAGATGTTCTCGGTCATAGTGCTACCTCCGTACATCAGTCGCGTCAGGCAGGCGGTGCAGGGCTGCACCGTGCGTCCTGCTCCGGCGACTCCACCCGACTATCCGGGCGGCCCGCCTTCAAACGGGCCGCCTCCCACATGGCCGGAAGGGACGGGGCTTTCCGGTCGCGGGCGCGGCGGCCCGCCGCCGGATCACCGCCGGCGTCCGCCCCGGGTCACTCCTGGCCGTCGGCGAACCATTGGGCCAGGTCGGGGGCGACCCGCTGGACGGTGACGGGACGCCCGTCGCCGCGCAGCGACTCCGTCGCCGCGACGCCGGCGGCGACGGCCTCGCGGGCCGCGACCGGGCTGGTGTCGGTGGCCCCGCCGGAGCGCACGAAGCGCAGGAACTCGGCCACCAGCATCGGGTCGGAGCCGCCGTGGCCGCCGTCCCCCGGCGGCGGCATGGGCACGACGAGGTCGGCGTCGGCCCGGTATCCGCTGCGCCGCTTCCAGACCCGGACCTCGGCGCTCTCCCCGTGGTCGCCGAAGTTCTCCAGGCGGCCCTCGGTGCCGATGACGGTGTAGTTGCGCCAGTAGTCGGGGGTGTAGTGGCACTGCTGGTAGCTGGCGTGCACGCCGCCTTCGAGCCGCATGACCATCATCGACAGGTCCTCGACGTCGACGACCGGGTTGAGCCCGGTCAGGCTCAGCGGCGGCCAGTTGTGCTCGGGGTCGTACCAGTCGGGCATGACCGCCCCGGGCGCCTGGCCCGAGCGGTCGGCGATGGAGCCGTAGACGGTGAGGCCGCCCAGGGCGCTGACCCGCTCGGTGTAGGCGCCGGCCAGCCAGTGGATGACGTCCAGGTCGTGGGCGCCCTTCTGCAGGAGCAGGCCGGTGGTGTTGCGGCGGTCGGCGTGCCAGTCCTTGAAGTAGAAGTCGCCGCCGTGGCCGACGAAGTGGCGGCACCAGACGGCCTTGACCTCGCCGATCTCGCCGCGCTTGATGAGGTCGCGCATGACGCGGACGACGGGCATGTGGCGCATGTTGTGGCCCACGTACAGGCGGGCGCCGCCCGCGCGGGCCGCGGCGAGGACGCGGTCGCAGCCCTCGGTGGTGATGGCCAGCGGCTTCTCCACGAAGACCGCGACCCCGGCCGCCAGCAGGTCGACGGCGAGGGCCTCGTGGGTGTGGTCGGGGGTGATGACGAAGACGGCGTCCAGCTCCTCGGCGGCCAGCATCTCCCGGTGCCCCGGGTAGGTGCGGACGGCGTCGCCGAACCAGGTGCGGGCCCGGTCGAACATGGCGGGCGCGGTGTCGGCGACGGCCACCACCGCCGAGCCCTCGCCGGGGTGGTGGGCCTCCTGGGCGAGCGTGGCGCGCAGACCGAGACCGATGACGCCGAGGCGCAGGTCGCGGGTGGGCGTGCGGCCGCCGGAGGGTGCGGTGGAGACGGAGGAGGTGTCGCTCACGCGTACTCAGCCCTTCATGCCGGAGAAAGCGATGCCCTGGATGAACTGGCGCTGCATGGCGACGAACACCACGATCACCGGGAGCGTCGCGAGGAGGGACCCGGCCATCAGGACCGGGTACTCGGTCAGGTGGGCGCCCTGGAGGGAGGCGAGCCCGGCCGACAGCGGCATCTTCGCCGGGTCGGTGTTGACGATGAGCGGCCACATCAGGTCGTTCCAGGACCACAGGAACGTGAGGATGCCGAGGGCGAGGAGCCCCGGGCGGGCCAGCGGCAGGGCGATGCGCCAGAAGACGGTGAAGGGGTTGGCGCCGTCGAGCCGCGCCGCCTCCTCCAGCTCCCCGGGCAGCCCCATGAAGAACTGGCGCAGCAGGAAGGTGCCGAAGGCGGAGAACATGCCGGGGACGACCAGCGCCTGCATGGAGTCGAGCCAGCCGAGGCTCTGCATGATCTGGTACTGGGGCAGCAGGAAGAGCTGTCCGGGCACCATCAGGACGGCGAGGAAGCCGAGGAAGATCGCGCCGCGTCCGGGGAAGCGGATGCGGGCGAAGGCGTAGGCCGCCATCGAGCAGAGCAGCAGCTGGGCCGCGGTCCGCAGCACCGCCATGACCAGGGTGTTGAGGAACTGCTGTCCGAACGGGACGCCGTCGAAGACCTTCGCGTAGTTCGAGAAGTCCCAGTGGGCGGGCAGGATCGTCGGCGGTACCTGTACGGACTCGCCGAAGCTCTTGAAGGAGGTGAGCAGCTCCCAGACGAGGGGGAAGACGGTGACGACCGCGCCCAGGGTGAGCAGGACGTGGGCGGGCCACATCCGGCCCTCGCGGCGTGCCGCCGCGCGCCGTGTCGGTTCAGGCATAGTGCACCCACTTCTTCTGCAACCGGAACTGGAGGGCCGTCAGCGCCATGATCAGGACGAACAGCACACAGACGATGGCCGCGCCGTAGCCGCGCTGGTTGTCGAAGAACGCCTTCTGGAAGAAGAGCATCACGACGGTCTGGCCCTCGCCGAAGGCCGGGTTCTGGAGCGAGTTGGTCGTGTTGGCGCCGATGATCAGGTACACCAGGTCGAAGACCTGGAGGGACTGGATCACCGAGAGCACGGTGGTGAAGAACAGGGTGGGGCTCAGCAGCGGCAGGGTGACCGAGAAGAACTGCCGGACCCGGCCGGCGCCGTCGAGCGCGGCCGCCTCGTAGTAGTCGCCCGGGATGCTCTGGACCCCGGCGAGCAGCAGGATCATGTTGTAGCCGACGGTCATCCACACGCCGACGACCGCGACCGCGAAGCGGATGGTGTGCGGGTCGGAGACCCAGTAGGTGCCGTCGACGCCGATCAGCGACAGGGCGTGGTTGAGGATGCCGGCGTCGCCGTTGTAGAGCCAGCGCCAGACCACCGCGACGGCGGCGGGCATGGTGACCACGGGCAGGAAGTAGAGCGTGCGGTACACCCCGGTGCCGCGCAGCCCCTTGATGTTGAGCAGGACGGCGAGGGCCATCGACAGCGGGATGCCGAGCAGGACGAGACCGGTGTAGATGCCCGTGTTGCCCAGGGACGTCCAGAACTCGGGGTCGCCGACGAGCGTGCGGTAGTTGTCCAGGCCGATCCAGGTGGTTCCGCCGAAGGCGCCCCACTCGGTGAGGCTGTAGTAGACGGTCTGCACGACCGGCCAGAGGTAGAACACGGCGAGGCCGAGCCCGGCCGGGGCGATCAGGGCGTAGCCCCACCACTTGTCGCGGTGGCGGAAGCGGCGTTCACGCCGGCGCAGCTCCCGCTGGTCGAGGCCGGCGGGCCCGCCGCGCTGGGCGGGGACCGCGGCGCGTCGCGTCCGCACGTCGAGGCTCATCAGGACCGGCCCTTCCTCTCCTGCGCGAGCAGCTGGTTCATCGCGTCGGTCAGGGAGCCGGTGGCGCCCGTGAGGGTCTCGTCGCCGCTCCACGCCTTGGCCAGCCACATCTGTTCCTTGTGCTGCCAGGCCGCGCTGTTGGCGGAGCTGGGGAAGGGCACGGCGTAGTCGAGCGCGTCCAGGTGCACCTGGAGGTCGAAGCGGGGCATGCCCGCGGCCCAGGGCCGCGCGGTGCCGTTGCGGGCCGGGATGGCGGTGCCGTACTTGCCCTGGAGCAGGGAGGCCCGCTCCCCGCCGAGGAACCGGACGAACTCGCGGGCCAGTTCGGGGTGGGGCGTGCGGGCGTAGACGACGTTGGCGAGGCCGTGCAGGACGGTGGCGCGGCGGCGGCCGCGGGGCATCGGGGCGACGTCGACCTTGGCCCGCAGTTCGGGGTCGGCGTAGAACGTCGCCGCGTTGTACGAGGCCTCGTAGGTCATGGCCAGCGTCCCGGACTGGAACATCTGGGTGGGGTCCGTGTCGGTCATCTGCTGCAGCGACGGCGAGGCGCGGTAGCGGTGGATCAGGTCGATCCACAGCCGCAGTCCCTCGCGGGTGCGCTCGTCGGCGTAGCCGGAGTGCCGCTTGTCCGGGGAGATGACGTACCCCCCGGCCTGCGGGACGGAGTTGTAGTAGTTCTCCTGGGCGCGGACGGGGGCGCCGACGCCGTAGACGCCCCGCTTGCGGTCGGTGAGCCGCTGGGCGTTGGCGATCAGGTCCTGCCAGGTCCAGGTGGCGTCGGGGTAGTCGACCTTGGCCCGGTCGAAGAGCTCCTTGTTGAACCACAGGGCGACGGTGTCGAAGTCCTTGGGGACGCCGTACTGGACGCCGTTCCAGCGGTAGAGGGAGACGAGGTCGGCGGGGAAGTCGCCGGGGCGCAGGGCCGCGTCGGCCCCGGTGGTCTCCAGGGGCAGCAGCTGTCCGGCGGCCGCGTAGAGGCCGAAGTTGGGGCCGTTCATCCAGAAGACGTCCGGGGCGCTGCCGCCCGTGCAGGCGGTGCGCAGCTTGGTCCAGTACGTCCCGTTCGGCGTGAGCTGGACGTCGACGGTGACCCCGGGCCGGGTCCGCTCGAACTCGCGCGCCGCGCGCTTCATGGCGGGCAGTTGGTAGACGTCCCAGACGCCGTAGGTGAGCCGGCCGCGCCGGGCGTCGCCGCCGGAGCGGGCGGGGGGCGCGGAGGAACTGCAGCCGGACGCGAGCGTCGTGGCGGCAGCCGCGGTGAGGAGAGAACGTCTGCGCACGCGGGGCCTTCCCTGGGGGGAGCGGAATGCCCCGACGCTATTTGCTCGAAGTTGACGCGTCAATGGCTGTTTGAAGCAGCTTTACGCATTCGATGCCGACCGTCCGCGCGGGGCCCCGCCGGTCCGGGACGGGCTCCGCCGGGACTCCTCCCCCCGCCGGACGCGCGGCGCGGCGCGGACCGCCGCCACCGGGAGGCGTACGACGCCCAGGGCGGGACAGGGAACACGCGTACGGGCAGCGCGCCGTGCGGCAGGACCGGGCCAGGAGGACACCGTGGACCACAGCGAGACCGGGCACGAGACCGACCCGGGCGCCCATACCGGCACCGCGCGCGATGGCGGGGTCGCCGGTGACGGCGGGACCGCGCGCGACGGCGGGGTCGCCCGTGACGGCGGGGCCGCCGGTGACAGCGGGACCGCCGGTGACAGCGCACCGGCCCCCGGAGACCCGGCCGAAGGCGCGAGCCCGGACCCTCCCGCGGCCGGTTTCGACGCCTTCACCGCCCTCGTCGACTCCCCCGTCTACGTCGTCACCACGGCCGCCGGGGGCGAGCGCGCGGGCTGTCTGGTGGGGTTCGCCGCGCAGTGCTCGCTGGCGCCCGCCCGGTTCGCCGTGTGGCTGTCCAAGGCGAACCACACCTACCGTCTCGCCCGAACGGCGCAGACCCTCGCCGTGCACCTGCTCGACCGGCACGGGCACGCTCTCGCCGAGCGGTTCGGGGGGCACTGCGGCGCCCGCGAGGACAAGTTCGCCGGGCTCGACTGGACCGAGGGGCCCGGCGGGGCGCCCGTCCTCGCCGGCGCGCTCGCCTGGTTCGCGGGCCCGGTCCGCGGCCGGTTCGACGGCGGCGACCACGTCGCGTTCCTGGTGGAGCCGGCGCACACCTGGACCTCCCCCACGGCCGAGGGGCCCGCCCTGTCGCTGCGCGACGCGCTCGACATCACGGCGGGCCACCCGCGCTGACCGCGCGCCGCAGCTCGGCGTGCCGCGCGGCGCCGCCTGCCCCAGGCTGGTTACGCACCCCGTCCGTCCCCGCGGACGCCCCACCCGAGGAGCCGTGCACGATGCCCACCGACGCCTTCCGTTCGGACGTGTCCCTGACGGTCAACGGCAGCCCGCACCGCCTGCCCCTGGACCACCGCACCACGGTCCTGGACGTGCTGCGCGAACACCTCGGCCTCGTCGGCGCCAAGAAAGGCTGCGACCACGGCCAGTGCGGCGCCTGCACGGTCCTGGTCGACGGCAGGCGCGCCAACAGCTGCCTCCTGCTCGCCGTCGCCCACGACGGCGCCGAGATCACCACGGTCGAGGGCCTGCACGGTGCGACCCAGGACGCGCCGCACCCCCTCCAGGAGGCCTTCCTGGAGCGGGACGCCTTCCAGTGCGGCTACTGCACGCCGGGCCAGCTCTGCTCCGCCGTCGGCGCCCTCGCGGAGGCCGGGGCCGGGGACGCCTCCCACGTCACCGAGCCCGGCGCCGCCACCGGCGCGCCCGTCGTCCTCACCCGGGACGAGATCCGTGAACGGCTCAGCGGCAACCTGTGCCGCTGCGGCGCCTATCCGCACATCGTCGAGGCCGTCGAGGACGTGATCCGGTGAAACCCTTCAGCTATCTGCGCGCCCGCACCGTCGAGGAGGCGACCGCCGCCCACGCCGGCCGGCCCGGCGCCCGCTATCTGGGCGGCGGCACCAACCTGGTCGACCTGATGAAGCTCGGCGTGGAACAGCCGGAGGCCCTGATCTCCGTCGCCGACCTGCCGCTCGACGCCGTCGAGGAGCTCCCCGACGGCTCCCTGCGGGCCGGCGCGACCGTCCGCAACAGCGTCCTCGCCGCCCACCCCCTGGTCCGTGACCGCTACCCCGTGCTGTCCCAGGCGCTGCTCGCGGGCGCCTCGGGCCAGCTGCGGAACATGGCGACGACCGGCGGCAACCTCCTCCAGCGAACCCGCTGCCCCTACTTCCAGGACACCGCCAAGCCGTGCAACAAGCGGGCGCCCGGCTCCGGCTGCGGCGCCCGCGACGGCGTCCACCGCGACCACGCCGTGCTGGGCCACTCGCCGCAGTGCATCGCCACGCACCCCTCCGACCTCGCCGTGGCGCTCGCCGCGCTCGACGCCCAGGTGGAGCTGAGCGGGCCCGCGGGCGCCCGCTCCGTGTCCGCCGCGGCGTTCCACCGGCTCCCCGGCGACCGGCCGGAGCGGGACACCGAGATCGAGCACGGTGAGCTGGTCACCGGGGTCCTGCTGCCGTCCGCGACCGCCGGAGTGCCCTCCGCGTACCGCAAGGCCCGGGACCGGGCGTCGTACGCGTTCGCGCTGGCCTCCGTGGCCGTGGTCCTCGACGTGCGGGACGCGGTCGTGCGGGACGTGCGGATCGCGTTCGGCGGGCTCGCGCACCGGCCCTGGCGCGCGCACCTCGCCGAGGCGGCGCTCACCGGCGGACCCGCGACGGACGACGCCTTCCGGCAGGCCCTCGACACGGAACTGGCCGCCGCCGCGCCGCTGCGCGACAACGCCTACAAGGTGCCGCTCGCCCGCAACCTCGCCCACGACGTGCTGCGCCGCCTGTCCGGCGCCCCCGCCGCCCGCTGACCCGCCGCCCCGCTTCCCAGGGAGAATCCCATGCCGGACACCGCCAGCGCCCTCGGCTCACCCGCCGGACGCAGGGAGGGCCCCGCCAAGGTGACGGGGGCCGCCCGCTACGCCGCGGAACACCACCCCGGGGGCTGCGCCTACGCGTGGCCGGTCCCCGCGACCGTGGCCCGCGGCACGGTGACGGCGGTCGACGACACACCGGCGCTGGCGCTGCCCGGCGTCGTCGGCGTCCTCAGCCACCACAACGCGCCGCGCCTGGGCGAACCGGAGGACGCGACGCTCGCCGTGCTCCAGGACGCGCGGGTCCCCCACCGCGGCTGGTACGTGGCGCTCGTCGTCGCCGACACCCTGGAGACGGCGCGCGAGGCGGCCGCCGCCGTGCGGATCTCGTACGCCGAGGAGCCGTTCGAGGTGGAGCTGACGGCCGACCACCCCGGCGGCTACGTCCCGCAGGACACGGACGGCACCTCCGGCGAACACCTGCGCGGCGAGGCGGACAACGCGTTCGCCGCCGCGCCCGTCCAGGTCGACGCCGCGTACCGGGTGCCGCCGCTGCACAACCACCCGATGGAGCCGCACGCCGCGACCGCCGCCTGGCAGGACGGGCGGCTGACGGTGCACGACTCCAGCCAGGGCAGCACCACGGTGCGCGACACCCTCGCCGGCCTGTTCGACCTGCCCGCGGACCGGGTCACGGTCGTCTCCGAACACGTCGGGGGCGGCTTCGGCTCGAAGGGGACGCCCCGCCCGCACGTGGTGCTCGCCGCGATGGCCGCCCTGGTGACCGGACGGCCCGTCAAACTCGCACTGCCGCGGCGCCAGTTGCCCGCCGTGGTCGGCCACCGCGCGCCCACCCTGCACCGGGTGCGGCTCGGCGCCGAGCCCGACGGCACGCTGCTGTCCGTCGTGCACGAGGTGACCGCGCACACCTCGCGCGTCAAGGAGTTCATGGAGACGGGCGCCGCCGCCACCCGGATCGTCTACCCGTCGCCGCACGCCCGGACCACCCACCGCGTGGTGCCGCTGGACGTGCCGACCCCCTCGTGGATGCGGGCCCCGGGCGAGGCCCCGGGCATGTACGCGCTGGAGTCCGCGATGGACGAACTGGCCGTCACGCTCGGCCTCGACCCCGTCGAGCTGCGCCTGCGCAACGACACGGACACCGAGCCGGACAGCGGCCGGCCCTTCAGCAGCCGCCACCTCGCCGAGTGCCTGCGCGAGGGTGCCCGGCGCTTCGGCTGGCAGGAACGCGACCCGCGCCCCCGTGCGCGCCGCGAGGGCACCGTGCTGACCGGCACCGGGGTGGCGGCGGCGACGTACCCGGTGCTCGTCTCCCCGAGCCGGGCGAGCGCCCGCGCCCACCCGGACGGCGGCTTCGAGATCCGGGTCAACGCCACCGACATCGGCACCGGTGCCCGCACGGTCCTCGCCCAGGTCGCCGCCGACGCGCTCGGGGTGGCGTTGGACCGGGTGCGGATCGAGATCGGCGACAGCGACCTGCCGTCGGCGCCGCTCGCGGGCGGCTCCTCCGGGACGGCGTCCTGGGGCTGGGCCGTGCACGCCGCGAGCACCCGGCTCGCCGAGAGCCTCGCGGAGCGCGCGGGGCAGCCGCTGCCGCCCGAGGGGCTCGGCGTCACCGTCGACACCGCGGGAACCGCCGACGCCGACAGCGACTACGCCCGGCACTCCTTCGGGGCCCACTTCGCCGAGGTCGGCGTGGACACGGTGTCCGGGGAGGTACGGGTGCGCAGGCTGCTCGGCGTGTACGCGGCCGGGCGCATCCTCAACCCCCGCACCGCCCGCTCCCAGTTCATCGGCGCGATGACGATGGGCCTCGGGATGGCGTTGACCGAGGGCAGCACGATGGACGCGGCCTTCGGTGACTTCACGGAGAGCGACCTGGCCGCGTACCACGTGCCCGCGCACGCGGACGTGCCCGCCGTGGAGGCGTACTGGATCGAGGAGGACGATCCCCATCTGAACCCCATGGGCAGCAAGGGGATCGGCGAGATCGGCATCGTGGGCACCGCCGCCGCGATCGGCAACGCCGTGCACCACGCCACCGGGGTCCGATACCGCGAGCTGCCCCTCACGCCCGACCGGGTACTGACCGGCGAGGGGTGAGGGGCAGCGGGGCCGGGCCAGGCGGGGCTCAGGCCACGTAGTCGGGCCGGAAGCAGGCCGTGACGTCTTTGCCGCGCGGGCACGGGTGGGCCTCCCAGGTCTCCGCCAGCGCGTCGATCAGGAGCATCCCGCGCCCGCCGAGCGCGTCCTCGTCGGGTTCGCGGGGCTCGGGGGGCTGCGGCGAGGAGTCGTGCACGGTGACGTGCAGGCAGTCCCCGTCCCAGGTCAGGACCAGCAGGGCGGTGCTCTTGGCGTGCACGTGGGCATTGGTGACCAGCTCCGAGACGGCCAACAGCACCGCGTCCACCGTGTCGGGCGCGCTGTCCACCCACCCCAGCGCGGCCAGGTGGTCACGGGTCCAGTCCCGGGCCGCCTTCACACCACTGCTCAGCGGCAGGGAACGGGCCCACCCCACGGCGCGCAGGGAGGATTCGTCCATGGTCGTCGCTCCTAGTTTCTCGAGGGTCCCCCTTCGTGTGCCCTCGAAGCGCGGGATGAGACGACCCGGTCCCGGTGCGGCGCCGCGCGGGCCCGGCTCAGTCCCGGCGGTCCGACTTCCCGGACTGCCCCCGGCCCCTGCCACCGAGCGGGTGCCACAGACGCAGCCAGACGTCACGCGCGTGGCGTCCTGCCTCGGTGCGGCTGCGCGCCACGAGGGCGCGGGCCTCGCCGTGCGTCTCGACCATCGGCCCGGAGCCGCGCAGGGGCCGGCCCGCCGTCTCGTGCAGGAAGAACGTCGACACGAGCCCGACCGCCCCGGCCACCATCAGGTAGTACGCCGGCACCAGGGTGTCGCCCGTCTGCTCGACGAGGAAGGAGGCGAACAGCGGGGTGGTGCCGCCGAAGACGGAGACCGAGATGTTGAAGGCGATGGACAGGGCGCCGTAGCGCAGCCGGGTGGGGAAGAGGGCCGGGAGGGTGGCCGCCGAGGTCCCGGCGAAGACGACCAGGAGCAGGCCGAGGATCACGCAGCCGAAGGCGGGCCACAGGATGCCGCCCTCCCTGATCAGCAGGAACGCGGGCACGGCCAGGGCGATCATCGCGATGCTGCCGCCCATGAACATCGGCCGCCTGCCCCACCGGTCCGAGCTGCGGCCCACGACGGTGATCGTGAGCACCACCAGCAGCATGGTGCCGAGGACCAGGAGCTGGGCGGTGGTGTCGCTCTCCCCCAGCGTCACGGTCATGAAGGTCGGCAGATAGGACGTCACCATGTAGTTCGTGACGTTGTAGAGCAGGACGAGTCCCATGCAGATCAGCACGGCCTGCCAATGCCGGGTGAAGATCTCCTTGAGCCGGCCCTTGCCGGACTGCCGGGCGGCCTCGACCGGGTCCGTCTCGGCGGCTTGCTCCCCCGGTTCCCCGGCCCCGCGCTCCGCGGCCTCGGCGGCCGCTTCCTTCTGGAAGGCCGGGGTCTCCTCCAGCTTCAGCCGCATGTACAGGCCGATGAGCCCGAGCGGTCCCGCGATGAAGAAGGGGATGCGCCATCCCCAGTCCTCCAGCCCGTCGGAGCCCAGGGTCAGCGTCAGCACGGTGACCAGGCCGGAGCCGAGCGAGTAGCCGACGAAGGTGCCGAAGTCGAGCCAGCTGCCGAGGAAGCCGCGGCGCTGGTCGGGGGCGTACTCGGCGATGTAGGTGGTGGCGCCCGCGTACTCGCCGCCCGTGGAGAAGCCCTGGACCAGCCGGCACAGCAGGAGCAGCAGGGGCGCCGCGAAGCCGATGGAGGCGTACGTCGGCAGGAAGCCGACGGCGAAGGTGCTCGCCGCCATCATGATCATGGTGGCGGCGAGCACGCGCTGGCGGCCGATGCGGTCCCCGAGGGGGCCGAAGACGAGCCCGCCGAGGGGCCGGACGAGAAAGGCCGCGGCGAAGGTCGCGAAAGTGGAGACGACCTGCGCGCCGGGTGAGCTGGAGGGGAAGAAGACTTTTCCGATGGTGCCCGCCAAATAGGCGTAGACGCCGAAGTCGAACCACTCCATGGTGTTGCCGAGCGCGGCGGCCGTCACGGCGCGCCGGACCATCGGCCGGTCGGAGACCGTCACGTCCTCGGCGCTCAGCGCCTTCTTGCGGCGGCGCAGAAGGGTGCGCACCATCCGGTCGGTCGCCGCGGTGCCCTTCTCCTGCTGCTGCCGTCTCTGCGTCCGCTTGAGCGTGCCGTGCGGAAAGCCTTTCGCCATCAGGCTTTTCACTCCCTGTGCCGGTGCCGCTCCTGGCCTTCAGCTCCTGAAAGTCGTCTGGGCGCAAAATTAAGCCGGGCGGAAAAGAGCGGCAACTTCTCCGCTCGCGGTCCCGGACGCGACGAGGGACTTTGGTCCTGTGTACGGCGCACGGAACGGGACAGAAGGACAGAGCTTCACTCGACGTACGGAAAGGACGACCTCGTGGGCATCATCGCCTGGATTCTGATCGGGCTCATCGCGGGAGCGATCGCCAAGGCCCTGACTCCCGGAAAGGACCCGGGCGGCTGCCTCGTCACGATGCTGATCGGCATCGTGGGCGGCCTCCTCGGCGGCTGGCTGGGCAAGGTGATCTTCGGGGTCCACTCCATCAACGGGTTCTTCCACCTGTCCACATGGATCGCGGCGATCGTCGGTTCGGTGATCGTGCTGCTGCTCTACCGGCTGGTGACCGGCCGCACCTCCCGCTGATCCGCACGCACCCGCACGCCGCGCGCCGGGCCGCTGACCATGCGGCCCGGCGCGGCCGTGTCTGCGCGGCCCCTCACCTTCCCGGACGGCGGAGCGGCGGACGATCCCGCCCGTCCCACCCGTTGACGCAGGTCCAGGCAGGGTCCAAGAATGAGCGGCATCCTTTTTGACAACGTTGTCGACAGAGAGAGGCGCCGCTCGTGCCGCAGATATCCCTCCCGGTGGACCGCCGACGGTTCCTGCAACTCCTCGGCGCCACCGGCGCCCTGACCGCGCTCCCCGCGGTCCTCGGCGCCTCCCCGGCACGGGCCGCCGGCCGTGCCGACACGCCCCCGGACGCGATCGCGGCGACGTACCACCGCGTCCTGCTGCGGCACACACGCTGGTCCGAGACCCAGTGGGACGAGGCCCAGGGCCACTACACGGACAAGGACTTCGGGTTCGCCGTCGTCCTCGGCAACGCCGTACTGCTGACCCATGGCAGCTACGACAGCGGCCTGGCCGGGCTCGACCGCGACACGCTGAAGCGCCGCACGCTCGCCACGCTGCGCCACTTCGCCGCCTCGAACCGGCTGACGGGCGGCACCCAGTGGGGCCGCAAGCTCTTCTTCGACACCACATTCCAGTCGTACTTCATCCTCGCCGCCCGCCTGCTCTGGGACGACCTCGACGCCGCGACCCGGACCGCCGTCGACACCATCACCCGGGAGCAGGCCGCCTACACCACGGGCCTGGGCACCGGCGACGACCCCGACTCAGGCGACTGGACGCCGAACGGGCTCCAGGGCGGGCACGTCGGGGACACCAAGCTGGAGGAGATGGGCCTGTACGCGCAGACGCTCGCGCCGGCCCTGGCCTGGGCCCCGGACGACGCGCGCCGCTCCGCGTGGGCGACCGCCTACGGCACCTGGTCGCGCAACGAGGCGGGCCTGCCCCCCGCCGACCTCGCCAACCCCGCGCGCGTGGACGGCGTGCCGGTCCACGACAACACGGCCCGCAACCTCTACGACACCTTCATCGTCGAGAACCACGGCTCCTTCGGGCCGCACTACCAAGAAGAGCTGTGGCGCACCTCGGGCCGGAACGCGGCCCACTTCCTCGCGGCGGGCCGGCCGCTGCCCGAGGTGCTGACCTCGCAGCCGAACGCCGGGCCGCTGTGGCGCACCCTGCTGGGCGTCATGAGCGACGCCGGCGAACCGCTGATGCCCATGGTGAACGACCGCGAGCACCTGTACGGGCGGGACGTGATCCCGCTGGCCTTCCTCGCCCAGGTGACCGGCGACCGGGCGGCGGCCCGCGCGGAGGAGGAGCTGGCGGCGCGCCTGGAGGCGTACCAGACCTATCCGCCCGAGTACCGGCTGGCGAAGTTCTCCGGCGAGCCCAAGTACGAGCCGGAGGCGCGCGCGGAGATCGCGATCAGCTATCTGCTGCACGTGTGGGCGGCCGCCGCGGGCCGGCACGTGCGGCCGCTGTCGCGCGCGGAGCTGTTCGCGCAGGCGGCGGGCGTCACCGACTTCGGCACCGGCCCCGGCCTCGTCTCCCACCAGACGCCGGACGCGTGGGCGGGTGTCGTCACCAAGCCGGGCTTCGTGAAGTTCGCCTGGCAGCCCGCCCACGACGACTGGCTGTTCCGGCTCAGCGGCGGAAACCCGATGTTCCTGCCCGCGACCGCCACCGCGGTCACCACCCGGACGGTGCGGCTCTACGAGTCCCTGCGCGACGGCTTCGACGGCAGCGCGACCGTGCTGCGCCTGGCCACCGGGTTCGCCGGGTACACGACGCTGCCCTCGGGCGCGGTCGTCTACGCGACGTCCGGCACCGCCGCCGGGGAGGGCCACCTCGACGTGCACAACCTGACGATGCCGGGGGTGGCGGGGCTCGACGGCGCCCGTTCCTACCGCTTCGAGGAGGGCGCCGTCACCGTCCGGGCCACGGACACCGCGCCCGCCGCGTCCACCGGGCGGGTGGACGAGCTGACCTTCGACCGCGCCTCCGTGCGCCACGTCCGCGTGCTGGGCGTCCGGCCCGACCCGGCGTACGGCTACTCGCTGTACGCCGTCGAGGTCCGTGCCGGGGCGGACGGGCCCGACCTCGCCCGCGGCCGGACGGCGACGGCGTCCTCGGCCGACACCGGCAAGGGCCCCGCCCTCGCGGTGGACGGGGACCCGGCGAGCCGCTGGGCCGTCGCCAAGGCCGACCGGGCGCGCGCCGACAGCTGGTGGGCCGTGGACCTCGGCTCCGCCCAGGACGTCGCGGCCGTCACCCTGCGCTGGGAGGCCGCCGCCGGGCGCGCCTACCGCGTGCAGGGCTCGGCCGACGGCGAGCGGTGGCAGGACCTCGTCTCCTGGCCGGTACCGGCGCTGAGCAGCCGCGGCGGCTGGCTCGACGTCGACGGCCGGGCCGGTCTCGTCGTCCGCGGCGAGCACCCGCTCGCGGTCTACGCCGACACGGTCGTGCTGGGCGACGGGCCCGCCGCGCCGCTCCTCGTCGAGGGGTACCCCGGCGCCTCGGCCACCGCGCTGCGCGCCCTCGCGCGCGCGGCGGCGCCGACGGCGGACGACGACGCGGTGCGTGCCGCGCTGACCGACCGTCACCTGAGCCTGTTCAACCTTTCGGAGCGGGCCGTGTCCACCCGGGTCCAGGTGGCGCAGGCCGGTACAGCCCGGGCCGTCTTCGAGGGCGTCCAGACCGTGACGCGGGACGGGATCGCCTACGAGGCGGCGCTCGACCCCGCGGCGGCGCGGCTGCTGGCGCCCCGGTTCACCCTGAGGCCGCTGTCCGGGGGCGCGCTGCCCGCCGGGCTGCGGGTCGAGGTCGTCGACGGCGCGACCCTTCGCCTCACGGGCCCGTCCTGCCGGCTGCGCGTGGAGGGCCAGGGGCACGCCACCACCGCCGCGGTCCGCTCCGGGCGGCGGACGGCGGTCACCCTGCGCGGCGCCGCGGCCTTCCCGCACGACGATCTGGCCCTGGGCCGTGCCGTCTTCCCGACCGCGCCGCTGCCCACGGGCATGTCCGACCCGGCCGCGGTGACCGACGGCGACCCGCACACGGCGTGGACCCCCGGTCCCGCAGGCAGGCTCGTCGTCGACCTGGGCGCGGAGCACGCGCTGCGGACGGTGGAGGCCGAGTGGAACCACGGCACCGCCCCCGCGGCGGAGGTCGAACTGAGCCGCGACGGTCTCACCTACGAGAGCGCGGGCCGCGTCACGGGCCGCGGCCACACGCGCCGCCTCACGCTCACCGGCACCGCGCGCTATGTCGCGTTCCGGGTGAGCGGGACGGCGCGGTCCGGCACCCGGCTGGTCCGGCTGACCGTGCGGTGACCTTGTGCCCTTCCTTCCGGGCGGCGATGGGCTGAGACCCGCTCAGTGGCCCGTGCGCTCCGCGTAGACGATGAGGTTGTCCACGGGGTGGCCCTGGGCGTCGTAGGTGCCGTCGCACGTGATCAGGCGCAGGGCACGGGTGGTGGTGGCGCCGTAGACCTTCCGCGTCGGGAAGGCCTTCTTGGCGACCGTCTCGGTCGCCGTGACCGTGAAGTGGGTGGTCGCGCCTGCCGTGTCGCGCACGGCGATGTCCGCTCCGGTGCGCAGCGTGCGCAGGTCGTGGAAGACGGCCCGGCCGTACCGGGTGTCGTTGTGCCCGATGATCACGGCGGCGCCGCGCTCGCCCGGGGCCGGGTTCCCGGTGTACCAGCCGGCGGTCATGCCCTTGTCGGCGGGCGGGACCTCGACGGTGCCGTCCTCGTTCAGGCCGAGCGGGAGGAGGGCGCTGTCGACGCCGATGGAGGCGATGGTCACCCGCTCGGGGTCGGCCACGGCCCGGTCGGAGGCCGGGGCCCCGCTGGACGCGGCGGCGCGCGGCACGCTGCGCGCGTCACCGCTGACGCGGGCCCCCGCGCCGGACGAGCACGCGGTGAGGAAGGCGAACAGGACGAGCAGGACCGCGGCGGCCGGACGCCGCCTGAGCTGGTGCACGACTGACTCCAGGGGAACGGGGAGGGGCGCCGCCCGGGAGGACGGGCGGCGCCGGGGGCGGTGGGTGGTCGGCGCCGCCCGGAACAGCTGCACCGGGAACCGTCCGGGACCGGCAGGCACCCGGCGCCGCCCCGCAAGGGCCGGCCGCACCCGCGGACCGTCCCGAGCGGCGAACGCTCAGTGCTGCGCCGCGCGGCAGCGCAGCACCACCGTGCCGGCGCCCGCCAGGAGCGCCGACGCGGCGAGCGCGCCGACGAGCGTCGTGGTGCCGGCGTCGTCGGAGGCCGGGCGTTCGCCCGCGGCCACGCCGCCGCGCGGGGCGGCTGCGGCGGCGGCCGCCCGGTCGCGGGCCGCGTCGGACTCCCGCGCGGGGACGGGCGACGGCGACGCGTCGGCCCGCTGCGCGGCGGCGCGGTCGCTCGGCACCGGTGAGGGGGTGGTGTCGGAGGCGAGCGCGGCGCCGGCCGGGGCGAGCACCGCGGCGGCCACGGCGGCGCCGACGGCTGCCGTGCGCAGGGACGGGCGGAGGTGCGGTCGGTGGAACACGGTGACTCCCATGCCTAGGGGCTCACGACCGGCCGGCCGTGAGGTGCCGACCGCCGGGCGGGGCCCCTTGATCGACGCCCCCAGGCTCGCGCGGAGTTGTGAAGAAGCTGTCAGACGGCTGTGGCCATCGGATCAGGGCCGCTCGGCGCGGGCCGGTCCCGGTCCGCCGAGCGGCAGCCGCAGCGTGAACACCGATCCCTCGCCCTCCGTGCTGGCGGCCGTCGCCGAACCCCCGTGGGCCTGGGCGAGTTTGCGCACGATGGACAGGCCGAGGCCGCTGCCGCCGGTCCGCCGGTTGCGGGACTTCTCCGCGCGCCAGAACCGGTCGAAGACGTGCGGCAGGTCCGCGGCGGCGATGCCGCTGCCGGTGTCGGCGACCTCCACCACGACCTCGTCGCCGGGGTCGGCCGCGTACGCCCGCAGGGTGACCGTGCCGCCCGGGCCGGTGTGGCGTACCGCGTTCGACACGAGGTTGGCGACCGCCTGCCGCAGCCGGACCGGGTCGGCGGTGATCTCCGGGACGGGCGTCACGGGGTCCACCACGGACAGGGTCACGCCGGCCGTCTCCGCGCGGACGTGGTGGGCGGCCGCGACCTGGCCGAGCACCTCCTCCACGCGCACCGGCCGCGGGTGCAGGCGCAGCGTGTCCGCGTCCGCGGCGGCGAGGTCCTGGAGGTCGTCGATGAGGTGCTGGAGCTGTAGGGCCTCTTCGAGGAGCGAGTCGATGAAGGCGGGGTCTGGCTCGGCGAGACCGTCCTGCGCCGCCTCCAGCCAGCCGCGGATGGTGCTCAGTGGTGTCCGCAGTTCGTGGGCGACGTCGCTGACCAGCGCCTTGCGCTGCTCTTCCAGGCGTGTGCGGTGCGCCGACATGTCGTTGAAGGCCGCGGCGAGCCTGCCGATCTCGTTGTCGGCCGTCACCGGTACGGGCTGCGGTGCCCGGCCCTCCCGCAGCCGCTGGGCCGCGCCGGTCAGGGCGTACAGCGGCCGGACCAGGCGGGTACCGGCGAGGACGGACGCGCCCACGGTCAGCGCGAGGACCAGGGCGGCCACGCCCGCGATCTTCGCGGTGTTGTGCGGGGAGAGGTCGAAGCCCGGCACGGTGGCGTCGCCCTGGCCGCCGATGAACAGCAGCACGGGCGCGGCGACGAAGGAGGTGAGCTGTTCGCGGCGGGCCGTGCTCACGCAGGAGACGACCGTGCGGTCGTCCTCGAGACCGGTCACCGCGGGGACGGGGACCGGCGCGGGCGCGGGGGTCGGGGCCGTCCGCGGGGAGGCCTGGGCCGCCGCCCTCCTGTCCACCGGGACCGGTCCCTCCTGCCAGGACAGGTCGAGCGCGAGGTCGACGCGTCGGTGGCTCTGGCGCTTCAGGCAGGCGTTGGTGAGCCGGGTCAGCGCGGCGAGCGCCTTGTCCTCGGTCGCCGTCGGCGCGTCGAGGGCGTCCGGCGCGCACGCCCGGTCGCCGGGCGCGCCGGAGCCGGTCCCGGCCGCCTCAACCCGGGGGCGGCCGCTCGGGCCCACCACGATGTCGGCGCCGACCCCGGCGGTCCGCAGGCACGAGCGGTACCGCTCGGCGAGGCCGCGCAGCCGGGTCCGCTCCGTGGCCGGCAGCCGGAACGGGCCGACCGCGCGGGCGTCGATGCGGTCGGCCGCGGCGGCCGACGTGCCCGTCGTGCGGTCGCGGGCCAGCGCGGTGTCCACGGAGAGCGGGTCGACGGTGGCGGAGGCCTGGGCGGGCAGGGCGGCGGCCGGGGTGTGCCCGGCGGAGTCGGCCAGCGGCCTGCGGGCCTGTGTGGTCAGGGTGATGTGCCGGCCCGTGGTGCGGGCGAGGTCGCGCACGGTGGTGTCGACGCCGTCCCAGCCGGGGTGCGTGGCGGCGTACCCGAGGAGCGTGTCGTAGATCCTGGTGTCGTCGGCGAGGTTCTGGCCCTGCTCCTGTCTGATGGCGCCGGACGTGGTCTGCACGGCGAGCCACGCGGTGGCCGCGACCGAGCAGGTGGCGACGAGGACGGAGACGCCGAGGAGCCGGCCGCGCAGGCTCTTGCGCAGCGGCGGCCGGTCGCCGCGTGCGGTCGCGCGGGCGCCGCCGTCCCGGTCACGCCGACGCACTGCGGGCGTCCTTCGCCGGGCCGGCCGGCCCGGCCGGGTCGGTCAGCTTGTAGCCGACGCCGAACACGGTGAGCAGGCGTATCGGGCGGCGCGGCTGGGGTTCGATCTTCTTGCGGAGGTTCATGACGTGCACGTCGACCGTGCGGTCGCTGATGTACCGGTCGAACCCGTGCAGCTCCGCGAGGAGTCGCGGCCGGCCGAAGACCCGGCCCGGCTCCGCCGCCATCGCCGCGAGCAGCCGGAACTCGCCCGGGGTGCACTCCACCGGCGTCCCGTCGACCGACACCTCGTGCCGGTCGGGATCGATGACCAGCGAACCGACCCGCAGCAGCGGGGAGGCGGGCGCGGCGGGGCCGCCCCGGCGGGTGCGGCGCAGCAGGGTGCGCACCCGCGCCATCAGCTCGCGCGGGCTGTACGGCTTGGTCATGTAGTCGTCGGCGCCGAGGTCGAGGCCGAGCAGCAGGTCGTCCTCGGTGGTGCGAGCCGTCAGCATCAGCACCGGCAGCTCGCGCGCCTCGGCCCGCAGCACCCGGACGACGTCCAGGCCGTCGGCCCGCGGCATCATCACGTCCAGGACGAGGAGGTCGGGTTCGCGGTGCCGGACCTCCTCGATGGCCCGGCGCCCGTCCGGTACGACGGTGACGGCGTGGCCTTCCCGCTCCAGATAGCGGCGGACCAACTCGGCCTGTTTCGCGTCGTCTTCGGCGACCATGACATATGCGCACACGTCGCCGATCGTAGGCGAGCCGCGCCGGGCCGCGGCAGGCGGCGGGTCCTCAGCGGCCGGTGTCCGCGGGGCGGCGGGCGAGGAACAGCTCGCGGGTGGAGCGCACGTCGAGGTCGCCGCGGTGGCGCACGTCCTGCGCGCCGCCGTCCAGGAGGGTGTCGAGCGCCGCGAGGTCGGTGGCGTCGACCAGGCCGTCGACGGCCTCGCGGATGCGGCGCAGTGCGAGGTAGGCGTACTGGCCCGCGCCCGCGGGCGACGGGGTCCGCGCGTCGAGGCGCAGTTCCTCGGTGTGGGCGTACTCGACGGCGAATCCGGCCGCCTCCAGCGTGCCGCGCCAGTCGGAGCCCATGTGGGGTACGTGCTCGGTCTGGAGCGCGGTGAGCGCCGCGCGGCAGCGGGCCTCCAGGCCGGGGCGGTCCGGGACGGCGTCGTCGGGCAGGAACCGGGGCATCCCGTCCAGTTCGGCGACGGCCAGGAGCCCGCCCGGGCGCACCGTGGTGAACAGGCCCTTCAGCGCCGCGGCGGGGTCGTCCAGGTGGTGCAGGGACGCGGAGGCCCAGACGAGGTCCGCCGCGTCGATGCCGGGCAGGGGCTGTCCCGCGTCGGCCCGGAGCGGCTGGACCCGGGCGGCCAGGCCCCGGGCGACGGCGGTCCGGGTCAGCCGGTCCAGCATGGTGGCCGAGCTGTCGACGGCGGTGACCCGGGCCTCGGGGAACCGCTCCAGCAGGGCGAAGGTACCGGTGCCGCTGCCGGCTCCGAGGTCCACGACGTGCCGGACGCCGCCGGTGGCCAGGTCGGCGATCCTGCGGGTCGTGGCCGCGAGGTGGTCGGCGAACAGCTCGGCGTCGAGGTCGAGGATCTGGGCGAGCTCGTCGTCCTGCGGGGCGGCGTCGTGGGCGTGCGCGTGGCCGGGGGCTCCGTGGTGACCTGCGGGTCCGTGGTGCGTCATGCCTCCGACCGTACGCGCGTTCTCCACTGACGCATAAGGTCTTGCGGATCACGCAAGAGACGTCTGCTTCTATGGGCGCCAGGCGCAAGGAAACGCAGGTGAGAGCAGGTCAGGCCCGTCCTGCGCCCCGCAGCCGGAACGGCGCGTAGACCACGAGCGCGGTGACGAAGGCGACGTAGTAGCCGAGGTCCGCGCCGTGCAGCGCCTCGGCCACCGGACCGACGTAGAGACTCGTGTTCATGAACGGCACGGTCGCGGCGAACGCGGCCAGGAAGGCCGCCAGAGCGGGCAGGAAGGGCCGCGTCCGGGCCTCCTCCGCGGCCAGCTCGACGGGGGCGCCGCCGCGGGCGCGGGCCCGGGCCCGCCAGTCGACGAGGACGACCGCGACGAAGCCGGGGATCCAGTAGCCCACGAACAGCAGCACGTTCTGGAAGCGGGCGGCGGTGTCCGCGGCGTGCATCCACAGGACCAGCGGGAAGCCGAGGAGCGCGGCGAGCCCGGCGGCGAGCGGGCGCGGCACGCGGACCCCGATCACCTGGAGGGCGAGCGAACCGCTGTAGTCGTTCATCGCGTTGCTGCACAGCGCGGCGAGCGCCACGGCCAGCAACCCGACCGAGCCGACCGCACCCCCGCCCAGCAGCGAGTCGACCCCTTGCGCGGTCTGGTCGGTGAAGACGGAGGCGCCCCAGAGTCCGAGCGCCTGCACGGCGGTGAACGACACGACGACACCGGCCAGCGTGCACCAGAACATGCGGGGGGCGGAGGTGGCGCGGGGCAGGTAGCGGCTGAAGTCGCTGGCGTAGGGCGCCCAGGAGATCGCCAGGCTCAGCGCGATGGTGGCGGTCAGGACGAACGCGCCGGCCCGGTCTGCGCCGTGCGCGCCGCCCTGGCCCGCGGGGGTGACGCCCGCGTGGGCCAGGCGCAGCGCCAGGGCGCAGAAGGCGACCGCCAGGACGGCCGTCATCCACTTCTGCAGGCGGTGGATCGCCTCGTAGCCCAGCGCGCCGAACGCGCCCTGGGCGGCCATCATCACGAGGGCCCCCAGCCAGAACGGCCAGCCGCAGAGCCGGGCGAGCGCGTCGCCGCCGAACAGGCCGATGAGCGCGTCCCAGGCGATGGACGACAGCCATTGCAGCGCGCCCGGCACGACGACGGCCCGGCCGAACGCCAGGCGCGCCAGCGGCAGTTGCCCCGCTCCGGTGCGGCTGCCCCAGGTGCCGAGGTACGCGGTGGGCACGGCGCCGAGCACGGTGCCGAGGACCACGGCCGCCAGCGCGGTGGCGAAGTCCAGGCCGAGGGCGACGCCGACGGTGCCGGTGAAGACACCGCTCATGGTCAGGTTCGGCGCGAACCACACGGTGAACAGCCGTCCCGCGCCGCCGTACCGGTGGCTCTCGGGGACCGGGGCGATGCCGCGCGCCTCGGGCCGCCAGTCCCCGGGCGCGGCGGGCATCCGCCCGTCGAAGGCGGTCGCGCCCGGCCGCCGGGCGGCGTGCGGTTCCGTGGAAGCGTGCGGCATCGACATCGCTGACATCCCTCCGCCAGTGCTAACTGGTTCAGGTTCTACGGGTGTGATCTCAGCCCCGTCGTGTGCGGGGCACCCCGTGTCGGGCAGTACCGCTGCGAAGACTAACCGCTGCCCAGGATGAGACCGACGGCGGCCCCGGACAGCGGCCGCGGGAGTTGCCCGTGCCCCGCCCGCGCCGCGTAGAGTCGCCGGATGCGGATGCGGACCATCGGGCTGATCGGCGGCATGAGCTGGGAGTCGACGGCGGAGTACTACCGGCTGCTGAACGAACTGACGCGGGAGCGGCTGGGCGGACTCCACTCGGCGCGGTGCGTGCTGTACTCCGTCGACTTCGCGGAGATCGAGCGGTTGCAGGTCCGCGGCGACTGGGAGGCGGCCGGCCGGATCCTCGCCGACGCCGCGCGGCGCCTGGAGGCGGCCGGCGCCGACCTGTTGCTGCTGTGCACGAACACCATGCACAAGGTCGCCGACCGGATCGAGGCCGCCACGGCCGTGCCGCTGCTCCACCTGGCCGACGCCACGGCGCAGGCGGTGCGGGCGGCGGGCCTGACGCGGGTCGGGCTGCTGGGCACCGCGTTCACCATGGAGCAGGACTTCTACCGGGGCCGCCTCGCCGCCGGCGGCCTCGACGTGCTCGTCCCCGATGCCGCCGGCCGGGCGCTCGTCCACCGCGTGATCTACGAGGAGTTGTGCCTCGGCGTGGTCCGTGACGCCTCCCGCGCCGCCTACCAGGAGGTCATCGGCGCGCTGGTGGCGGCGGGCGCCGAGGGCATCGTCCTGGGCTGCACCGAGATCGAGCTGCTGATCGGTGCGCAGGACAGTCCGGTGCCCGTCTTCCCCACGGCACGGCTGCACGCGCAGGCGGCGGTACGCGAGGCACTGCGCGACCTGACGCCCTGAGGGGCCCGCCACGCCGCCGCGACCCGGCACCCGACGGGCCCGCCAGGTTTCGGCCCCGTCTTTCAGGGGAGTCCGTGCCACAGCGGCCGCGTCCGAGTTCCTCCCGGGAGGGTTCGGCAGTGAGCTCGCCGCCCCGTTCTCCGCTCCCGGGCGGAGAACGGGGGCCCCGGGATCCTGTGCGGCAACCGTCCGGGTGACCTGGACGCCGTACGGGGCAATCGGTCGGCATGAAGGCAGCGATGAAGTCATCCGCCCGGCACCTGGCCGCCGCGGCCGCCGCACTGGCCGTCCTCCCCCTCCTCGCCGGCTGCGGAGGAGACGGCGGGCGCCCCGCGTCCCCGGCCGAGGGCGCCGCCCCGGCCGCGTCGGACCTGCGCCTGACGGTCACCACGGACAACGGGGTGCGGCTGCGGCCGACGGACGGCGACCGGGTGGGCGTCGACCCGGCCGCCACCCCGCACTGGTCCCGGCAGGGCCGCACCCAGGTCCTCGACCTGTCGTGCCACGGGCGCGACCAGCAGGACCAGCAGGACCAGCAGGACCAGCAGGAACCAGCCCGGCCGTGCCCCCGCATGCCGGAGGTCGACGTCCCGGCCGGCGCCTCGGTCACCGTCACCGCCCGCAACGCCGGGATCGACGTCGCCGGGGTGACCGGCGCCCTGGACCTGACCACCGTCAACGGCGATGTGACGGTGGCCGGTTCGGGCGCGAAGGACGCGACCGTGCGCCTCGTCACCCGCAACGGTTCCGTGCGGGCGACCACGGTCCGGGCCGCCGCCCTGCACGCGCGGACGGTCAACGGCGATGTCACGCTCGACTGCGCCACCGCCCCCGGCCAGGCCTCCGGGCGGACCGTGAACGGCTCCGTGGACGTCACCGTCCCGCACGACTCCCCCGCCTACCGCGTCGCGGCCACCACCGACAACGGCCGGCCCGCCGTCACCGTGCCCACCGACGGCGCCGGCTCCGACCGCACCATGACGCTCGCCACGGTCAACGGCGACGTCCGGGCCGCACGGGAGTGAGCGGCCCGGCCGGCCCTACGAGCCCTGGGGCCGCAGACCGAGCACCAGATCCCGGGGCAGCCCGTGCGTGTCGTGGAGGTAGTGCAGGTCCTCCTCGTCGAGCGGACCCCGGAACCGGGGGCGGGAGAGCACCTGCCGTCCGCGGTCGAGGAGCCGGCGGAAGCGGTCCTCCTCGTCGAGGAGGACGCGGCGCACGTCGTCACCGCGCGGCGTCTGGCCGAAGCGCTCCCGCGTGTGCTCGTACAACTCGCCCGGCAGGTCGCCGAGGCGACGGGTGGGGTCGTCGCGCCACAGGACGGTGAGGGCGCGGCGCATCAGACGCCGCAGGACGTACTCACGGCCCGTGTTGCCGGGCCGCACCCCGTCCCCGACGACCACCATGGCGGAGCGCAGATGGTCGCTGACGAGGCGCAGGGACGGCTCGTCCAGGTGCCACAGGCCGGGCAGCTGCTCGCGCCAGGGGGTGAAGACGTCGCACTCGAAGACCGACCTCCTGCCCTGGAGCAGGCCGGCCAGCCGCTCCAGGCCGAGCCCGGTGTCCACGTTGCGCTGCGGCAGCGGGACGAGCGAGCCGTCGGGCAGCCGGCGGTGCCGCATCCTCACGTGGTTCCACACCTCGACCCAGCGTTCGTCGCCGGAGGGTGTCGAGCGCGGCGGCGTGTCACCGGTCCACAGGAAGATCTCCGAGTCGGGGCCGCACGGGCCGACGGGCCCGTTGGACCACCAGTTGTCCTCGACGGTGTGCTCCACCGGGACCCCGCGCTCCTGCCACACCCGCAGCGAGTCCTGGTCCGGGCCCACCTGCTCGTCGCCGCCGAAGACCGTGGCGTGGAGCAGCCCCGGATCGATGCCGAGCCCCTCGGTGAGCAGGTCGTAGCCCCATTCGAGGCTCTGGGGTCCCTCGTAGTCGCCGAGCGACCAGGTGCCGAGCATCTCGAAGACCGTCAGGTGGGTGGGGTCGCCGACCTCGTCGACGTCGGTGGTGCGCAGACAGCGCTGTACGTTGACCAGCCGCCGCCCCAGCTCGTGCGGGCGCCCCTCCAGGTACGGGGTGAGGGGGTGCATGCCGGAGGTGGTGAAGAGGACGGGGTCGCCGGGCGGCGGCAGCAGGGTCGAGCCGGTGACGCGGCGGTGGCCGCGCTCCTCGTAGTACTCGACGAACGTCTGGATGATCGTCTCGGTCTGCATGGGGTGCTCCTTCGCGGCTGGGCGGGGAGGCACCGGACACGGGTCCGCACGAGCGTCGGGAACCGGGGTGAGTGCGGTGTAGCTGCCACGGAACCATCGGCGGGCCGTCTCCGGTCGCCGATGGGTGGGGTGAAGGTCAGGCGGCGGCAACCGGCGAGCTGGTCGCTCGCGCGGTCGCGGTGCTGGTGCGCATGGCCGTGACGTTCATGCGGACCAGGGTAACGCGGGCCTCTTGGGCAGGCACCTGATTACTCGCGGGCCGGGTCACCCGGGCGGGTGAAGTGCCGTAGGTCACGCATGAGGCGGATCGGAACGGGTAGGAGGGGTCGTGCTCGCCTGGACTGTTCCAGGGAGAACCACAAGAATCACCGACCCTGGAGGTAGCGATGTCCTCGAAGCGACGCCGCAAGAAGAAGGCCCGCCGCAAGAACGGCGCCAACCACGGCAGCCGTCCCCAGTCCTAGGGGGCGCAGAGCAAGAGAAGCGGGACGGTACTCAGGTGCCGTCCCGCTTCTGTCTGTCCACCGACCCGTCCGGCACCGCCCTTTTGCCGGTTCTTTTCATTTCTTCGCACAACCCTTTTTCTCCGCCGCCCGGGACCAGCGCAGGAGGAAATTCCTCGGAATTCCTGGAACTGACCCGGCGCACCGGCCATCTTTCCCAGTGACCGAGCCGCTCGGGGCGTCAAGCAAAAGGCCACCGAGCACGTCGAACGGGGAAGGCACCATCATGCGCAAGAACATTCGCAACCGTTTCATCGCCGCCGGCGGCGTCGCCGCACTGCTGGCCCTGGGAGCCGTCTCGCCGGCCCTCGCCGGGACAGCGCCGAGCGGGACCACGCAGACCGGCGCGCGCCCCGTCGCGGCGGTGAGCAGCGCCGCGGCGGGCGACCCGCGCAACACCACCGACCGCGTCGGGGACTTCTACGGCGCGTACATCGACGCCGTCTGGGACACCGAGGCCGCGGGTGCGGGCGCCCAGAAGAAGGCACTGCGCGGCTTCTATCTCTCCGTCGCGGCCCAGAAGAAGGTGGCGGCGTACGAGGCCCGGGAACACGCGGACGGAATTCTCTTCGCGCAGAATGTGCCGGTGAAGTGGTCGGTGGCGTACACCGGCTCGGGGGCCGGGCATTCCACCGCGCTGGTGACGCTCACGTGGAACGACGGAAAGGGCGCCGACACCAGCACGATCAAGGTCGAGTCCGATCTCGCCACGCGGAAGATCATCGACCTGGCACCGGCCGAGTAGGGCTCGCAACCGCCCGGCGGGGACTCAGCCGTCCGGGACGACGAAGTCGCACCAGACCGCCTTGCCCTCGCCGCGCGGTTCGATGCCCCAGCCCGACGCGATCGCCTCCACCATGAGCAGTCCCCGCCCGGAGGTGGCGGTCTCGCCGGGCGACCTGCGGCGCGGGCGGGTGCTGGAGCGGTCCTTCACCCACAGGCGGACCCGGCAGGGCGGGCCGGAGAGCACTTCGAGGGTGAGGATGGCGCCGCCCTCGGTGTGGACCAGGGCGTTGACGAGGAGTTCACCCGCCGCCATCTCGACGTCGTCGGCCACCGCACCGAGCCCCCACGACGCGAGGTGTTCGCGCAGCGCCGCCCGGGTGTCGGCGAGCCCCTCGGGGTCCGCCTGGTGGACGTAGCGGTGGATGCGCGGCTCCTGCGGGGTGCCCGGGTCGGGCCGCCGGCGCAGCACCAGGAGCGCCACGTCGTCGCTGCCGCCCCACCTCTTCCAGAGCGCGCGCGAGAGGTGGTCCGCGAGTTCCTCGGCCGGTTCGGGGCCCGCGCGCAGCACCTCGGCGAGGTTCTCGATGCCGGTGTCGAGGTCGAGCGCCGAGTCCTCCACCAGCCCGTCCGTGCACAGCACCAGCGTCTCGCCGGGCACGAGGTCGAGCCGCACCTCGGGATAGTCCTCCATGCCGAACTCGGTGGCGAGGCCGAGCGGGAGTCCGCCGCGTACCCGTGGCACCCCGACCTGGCCGTCGACGTGCCGCACCAGGGGCGGCAGGTGCCCGGCCCGTACCGCCCGCACGATGCCGGTGGCCGGGTCGAACTGGCCGTAGGTGCAGGTCGCGAACCGGTCGGTGTCCAGCTCGGCGAGGAAGCGCGAGGCGCGGGAGAGCACCGTCGCGGGCGAGTGCCCCTCTCCGGCGAAGGCGCGCAGCGCGATGCGCAGCTGCCCCATGATGGCCGCGGCGTGCGTGTCGTGCCCCTGCACGTCGCCGACGACCACGCCGATGCGGCCGCGGGGCAGGGCGATGACGTCGTAGAAGTCCCCGCCGACGTCGCGGCCGCCCCAGGCGGCGTGGTAGCGGACGGCGACCTCGGCGTCCGTGACCTCGGGCAGGTCGCGCGGGAGCATGGTGGCCTGAAGGCTCTTGGCCAGGTCCCGCTCCTCGTCGAAGAGCATGGCGCGCTGGAGCGACTGGGCGACGATGCCGGACAGACCGATGCAGAGGTTGCGGTCCGCGTCGGTGAACTCCTTGCGGCCCCGGTAGAAGAGCGCGAGCCCGCCGATGGCGCGGTCCTGCGCGACCAGCGGCATGAAGGCCGCCGAGTCCAGCTTCATCTCCTCGATGTAGGGGCCGAGGCGGGTGAAGGTCCTGGCCACGGCGGGCAGCGTGGTCATGAAGCGCGGCTGCCGATCCGTGACCGCCTGGGCCAGTGGCAGCGAGGCGTCGACCTTGTGCAGCTTCAGTTCGTCGAGCGCCTGCATGGTCTGGCCGACGAGGGCGATCAGTTTGAGTTGGTCGCCCTCGACGAGGCCGAGGACGAGGCCGTCCGCGGCGAACCGGTCGAGGCCGCTCGCGCCCGAGAGCACGGCCACCACGTCGTCGACGGTGACCGCGCGCGACAGGGCGTCCGTGGTCCCCTGCACCATCAGGGCGATGCCCTGGCGGCGCTCCTCGCGGGGGTCGACGGCAGCGAGTTCCTCGCCGTCGCCCGAGGCCGGCCGGATCACTCCCACCGCGCGCACGGGCCGGCCGTCCTTGTCCCGCAGGATGCGCCCGCGGGCGTGGTCGAGGTGGAGCGCGCCGTCGCGGCGGCGGACCCGGAAGTAGACGCCGTAGCAGTCGGCGCCCGAGGTGATGGCCTCCGTGACCGCGAAGGTGATCCGGACGATCTCTTCGGAGGACACGCGTGGCTGGAGCCCCGACACCGTGCCGCCGAACTCGGCCGGATCGAAGTCGAGCAGCGCGAGGGCGGCGGCGTCGAGGCTGACCTCGCCGCTCTCCAGGTCCCAGTCGAAACTGCCGGTGCCGGTCAGGGACATGCGCTGTTCCAGACCGATGGGGGGCTTTCGTGACTTCCTGGCTGACGTCATCGCTCTCTCCGGTCTGCCCGCTCGGCCACCATAAGCGCCCCGGGCGCCCGGCGCGCGGCCACACCACCGCTCACCCGCCCCGCACGGCACACAGAAGTGAGAAACGCCCTTCCGGTGAGGTGTCGGGCACGTCGGGTATGCGGGGCGTTCCGCGGCCCCGACGGCCGCGGCACGAGCAGAGGGGCCCGTCCGGGCCCGCGGGAGGGAGTGGGGTCCATGAGGATGCGCAGCGCCATATCGGTCACGGTCGCCGCAGCGGCGTTACTGACGGTCGCGGGGTGCGGGGACGGCGACGGGGGCGGGGACGCCAAGCCCTTCGCCGGCAAGAGCGCCGACGAGATCGCCGCCGACGCGGTCAAGGCCACCGAGCAGGCCGACTCGATGCACATGAAGGGCACCGTCCGCCCGTCCGGGTCCGCGGGCGCGTCGGGGTCCCCCGTCACGGTCGACCTGTCCGTGGACCAGCGCAAGAACTGCACCGGCACCATCCGCAACGGGGACACCAGCGCCGACATCCGGCACACGGACGCCACGATGTACCTGCGGGGCGACGAGAAGTACTGGCAGAACGCCCTCAAGAAGCAGCCCGGCGGCGAGAAGATCGTGCCGAAGGTGGCCGACAAGTGGGTGAAGGCGCCCGCCGACGACGCGATGACGCAGGGACTCTGCGACAAGCAGGGGCTCGTGGCGTCCATGGACGAGAACAAGTCGGAGCGCACCGGCATGAAGAAGGGCTCGACGACCACAGTCGACGGCGCCGAGGCGATCCGGCTGACGAAGAAGACCGCGGGGGGCGAGACGCTCACGCTGTACGTGGCCACGGAGGGCAAGCCGTACATCCTGCGGACGACGTCGAGCGGCGGCGAGGACCCCAACACGGCCACCTTCAGCGACTACGGGAAGCCGGTCCGCCCCCAGGCGCCGGAGGCCGGGGAGACCGTCGACCTCGAGGAACTCGCCGCGGACGCGCAGAAGGCGTGACGCCGCCCTGCGTGGTGCCGCCGCCAACGGGTACCGGAGCCCCGTGCCGCGCGGGCCCGAACCGCCCGTGACCGCCCGCTTCACGGGAAAGACCACAGGAAAGAGGTGCGCATGTCCGCGTCCCTGCTAGAGTCCGTCGACCTCCAGGCCCCCGTCTCCGTCGCGTGGGAGCTGTGGAGCGATGTGTCCCGGTGGCCGTCGTTCCTCAGCCACGTACGCCTGGTCGAGCCGATGGACGAGCGACGCTTCGCCTGGCAGCTGGAGCTGCCGGGCGCGGAGAAGAACTTCGTCGCCGAACTCACGGAAGTGGTGCCGCAGGACCGGATCGCCTGGCGCACCGTCGAGGGCGTGCACCACGCCGGAGTGGTGACCTTCCACCGGCTCAGCGACACCACGAGCCGGGTGACACTGCAGATCGAGTACGACCCCAAGGGGTTCGTGGAGCGGCTCGGCGCCGTCACGAATCTCGACTCCACGCTGGCCAACTACGACCTCGGCGAGTTCCAGAAGCTCGCCGAGACGGTGGCCCGCGAGCGGTCGCCGCAGGCCTGAGCCGAGCGACGCGGCGCCCGTCCCGGCCGGGACGGGCGCCGCGTCGTGTCAGCGTCCTTCGGGCCTGTCGGGCCGGTCCGGCCTGTCGAGCCGGTCGGGCTGGTCGGCCGCGTCCGTGGCGTCTGCTGCGTCCGCTGCGTCCGCTGCGTCCGCTGCGTTCTCATCGTGGGGATGCTCCCAGGAGTCGGCGCGGGGCTGCGGGGCCTGGGGCGGGTCGGGGCGCCGGCTGAGGCGGCGCCTGCCGTTCCACAGCAGGGCGAGCAGCGCCAGCACGATGAGGATGCCGACGACGATGAACCACCAGGAGTTTCCGCCGCCGACGGCCAGGACGTATGAAGGACTCATACGCTGCGTGTACCGCGCGGCGGCGTCCGCCACCGCCCCGCCGCCCGCACATCACCCGTTCGGCGAGCCTTGCGGCCCGCCGAACGGGACCGGGTCAGGCGGGGTTGTCGATCCCGGTCACGGCCGGGGGCCCGAGCGGGGCGTCGTCGGCGCCGAAGCCCGCGGCGCGCAGCGCCTCCGCGGCCGTCCGCTCCGCCTTGTGCTGGGCTTCCTCGCCCGCTCCGGCGGAGACTTCGAGGCGCATGCTGAAGGTGTTGTCCTCGTTGACGGTGAGCAGGTCGAGGTCCTCCTCGCGGCCCAGCTCCGTCTGGTGGGGGTCCGCGGACCGCAGGCGCCGGGCGATGTCGGCCCGCGTCTGCTCGTCCGCGTCGCGCAGGAACGTCCCCGGGATGGTGATGACAAAGGTGGTCACGGGAGAGTCCTTTCCTCGTTCGGGGCCGGCTCAGAGGTGGTCGGAGACGGCCCGGCGTGCGGTGGCCGGCAGGGCGCGCACGGTTCCGGAGGCCCCGCGCAGGGTGTGCGCGGCGTCCCGCTGGGCCCGTCGCGCGCTCTTGCGTCCGGCCGCCGCGGCGCCCCGGGTGCGGTAGGCCAGAGACGGCTTGCCGTGGGTGTCGGCCGCCGCGATGAGCAGGCCGCCGAAGAGGGAGAGGTTCTTCATGAACTGCGTGCGCTGCTGTGCGCGCCGCTCGGGGTCCTCCTCTTTCCACCAGGCGTGGCCGGCCAGCGTGGTCGGCACGAGGGAGCCCGCGAGCGCCAGGGAGGCCACGCGGGGCCACTTGCCGGCGGCCAGCAGCGCTCCCGCGCCGACCTGCACGGCGGCGTTGATCCTGACGAGTTGCTCGGGGTCCTCGGGGAGCCGCGGGATGCGGGCCGCCACCGGTGCCGCCACCGGTTCGGCGGCGGGCGCGACGCGCTTCGGATCGCGGAGTGTGGAGAGCCCGCCGGTGACGAAGACCGAAGCGAGCAGGGGACGTGCGGCTTTCCTCAGTACGGTCATGCCCGGTCGCGTTCCCCGACTTCACGCGGTCAGTCCGCGCAGTTGCGGGGGGCGTACCGTGGCGGGAGACGGAGCCCGGCACGCGCCACTATCCCGCGTTTGCAATTAACCCGCGCACGCAATTATTGTGGTCGCTCGTCAGGCGCTGCCGCGGGAAGCGGCGCGCGCCACCTTCGCACCACACAAGGGACTCCCCCATGCCCAGCATTCCCACCGTCACCCTCAACAACGGCATCACCATGCCGCAGCTCGGCTTCGGCGTCTTCCAGGTTCCCGACGAGGAGACCACGGCCGCTGTGAGCACCGCTCTCCGCGCCGGTTACCGCAGCATCGACACCGCCGCGATCTACGGCAACGAGCGCGGTGTGGGCCGCGCGCTGGCCGACTCCAGTATCCCCCGCGACGAGCTGTTCGTCACCACCAAGCTCTGGAACGCCGACCAGGGGTACGACGCGGCGCTCACCGCGTTCGACAGCTCGCTGGAGAAGCTGGGCCTGGACCACGTCGACCTGTACCTGATCCACTGGCCGACGCCGGCCCGCGACCTCTACCCCGAGACCTGGCGCGCCCTGGAGAAGCTCCTCGCCGACGGCCGCACCCGCGCCATCGGCGTCTCGAACTTCCAGCCGGCCCATCTGGAGCGGCTGCTGAGCGGCGCCTCCGTCGTCCCGGCCGTCAACCAGATCGAGCTCCACCCGGGCCTCCAGCAGCGCGAGCTGCGCGACTTCCACGCCCGGCACGGCATCGCCACCGAGGCCTGGAGCCCGCTCGCGCAGGGCGCC
The DNA here is from genome assembly GCF_044465085.1 of Streptomyces sp. NPDC049813. Classification (NCBI taxonomy): domain Bacteria; kingdom Bacillati; phylum Actinomycetota; class Actinomycetes; order Kitasatosporales; family Streptomycetaceae; genus Streptomyces; species Streptomyces sp. NPDC049813. Next base: position 49,018 of record NZ_JBITLI010000017.1, read on the forward strand.
GTACTGGGCGACGAGGCCGTCACCACGATCGCCGCGCGGCACGGCAAGAGCCCGGCCCAGGTCGTCCTGCGCTGGCACCTGCAGCTCGGCAACGTGGTGATCCCCAAGTCGGTCACCGAGGCCCGCATCCGCGAGAACCTCGACGTCCTCGACTTCGAGCTGAGCGCGCAGGAGCTCGACGCGCTCGCCGCGGCCGACCGCGGCCTGCGCACGGGCCCGGACCCCGACACCCTCAACTGACCGCACCGGGACCCCCGGCTCCCACCCCTCCCCATCTCCCCCACGCAGTACGGATCGAGGCACCACCATGAGCATCCGCTCCCTGCTGCCGGGCCGCATCGGCTTCGGCACCGCACCGCTCGGCAACATGTTCCGCGCCATCCCCGACGAGGAGGCCGCGGCGACCGTCCAGGCCGCCTGGGACCAGGGCATCCGCTACTTCGACACCGCGCCCCTGTACGGCGCGGGCCTCGCGGAGCTCCGCCTCGGCGAGGTCCTGTCCCAGCAGCCGCGCGACGCGTACGTGCTCTCCACCAAGGTCGGCCGGGTCATCCTCGACGAGGTCGAGGACCCCGCGAGCCGCGCGCTCGGCGAGAAGGGCGCACTGTTCGAGCACGGCCGCCCCAACAAGATCGTCAACGACTACAGCGCCGACGCGACGCTGCGCTCGGTCGAGGACAGCCTCACCCGCCTGAAGACGGACCGCCTCGACATCGTCTGGGTGCACGACGTCGCCCAGGACTTCTACGGCGACGAGTGGGTCGGCGTCTACGAGAGCGCCCGCACCGGCGCCTTCCGTGCCCTGACCCGGCTGCGCGAGGAGGGCGTCATCAAGGCCTGGGGCCTCGGCGTCAACAAGGTCGAGCCGCTGGAGATGACCCTGGACCTGGAGGAGCCGCGCCCCGACGCGTTCCTGCTCGCCGGCCGCTACACCCTGCTCGACCACGAGCGCGCCCTGCAGCGGCTGCTGCCGGCCGCCGCCGAGCAGGACGTGGACATCGTCGTCGGCGGCCCCTACAGCTCCGGCATCCTCGCGGGCGGCAGCCACTTCGAGTACGCCGAGGCGCCCGCCCACATCGTCGAGAAGGTCGCCCTGATCAAGTCCCTCGCCCAGGAGCACGGCATCGGCATCAAGTCCGCCGCCCTGCAGTTCGTGCTCGCGCACCCGGCCGTCGCCGCCGCCATCCCCGGCGCGACGCGGCCCGCCCGCATCGCCGAGGACCTGGGCGCCCTCGCCGAAGAGGTCCCGTACGCCTTCTGGAAGTCGCTGCGCGAGCGCGGCGTCATCGCCCACCAGGCGCCGGTGCCCGTGCGGGACGCGTCCTGACCCGGCCCGCGCCGCGCCGGGCGTGCGCCGGCCGAGTTGCGGGCCGGGCGCTCACCGGCTGAGCAGCGGGCCGGGCGCGGGGTCAGCCGAGGGCGTGGCCGCCGTTGACCCGTATCCGCTCGCCCGTGACGAAGGCCGCCGCGGGCGAGACGAGGTAGGCCACGGCGGCGGCGACGTCCCCCGGCTCCCCCATCCGCCGCAGCGGCACCGCGGCGGCGTAGTCGGCGAGCGCGGCGGACGAGGCGCCGGCGTGCCGCTCGACCGGGATCCACCCCGGGGCCACGGTGTTGACCGTGATCCCGTCCGGGCCGAGGGCGCGGGCCCAGCACTCGGTCAGACTGTGCTGGGCCGCTTTGGCGGCCGTGTACGCGGACATCTCGGGCAGGACGCGCTCCAGCACGTCCGAGCCGATCTGCACGATGCGGCCGCCGCCGCGCTCGCGCATGGCGGGAAGGACCGCCTGCATCAGCAGCGTGGGGCTCTTGACGAAGAAGGTGAGCTGGTCGAGGTGGTCCTGCCAGGTCACCGCGGCGGGGTCGCGCTCGGGCTGGGGCCCGGTGGCGTTGACGACGAGCGTGGTGACCGGGCCGAGCCGGGCGGCGACGTCCGCGACGAGGGCGGTCACCGCGGCCTCGTCCGTCACGTCGGCGGCGAACGCCTCGGCGGTCCCGCCCGCCGCGCGGATCTCCCCGACCACCGCGCGGGCCGCCTCGGCCCCCGAGCGGTAGACGACCGCGACCGGGTGCCCCTCGGCCGCGAGCCGCCGGGCGATGACGGCCCCGAGCCCGCGGGAGGCGCCGGTGACCAGGGCCACGGCAGGAGCGGGCGCATCAGTATGTGTCATGGCGACAAGGTATGCGGGCGGGCGGGGGCGGCACCAGGGTCGGTGGCGCTGCGACGGGACGGGACGGGACCGTGCGCGCCACCCGGGCCGCGCCGCACGTCAGCCGGGCCTCTCAGCCTTCAGCCCCCAGCCCCCAGCCCTCAGCTCTCAGCTCTCAGCCGAGAACGAGAGGGAGCTTGAGCGCGACCGCGTCCAGCGCGGCCGCCTGCTCCGCGGTCGGTGTCCCGCGGCCCGTGCCGATCAGCAGGGCGTCCGTATCCGTGTACGAGGCCGGGAACGCGGCGCCCGCGACCCTCTCCAGCAGGGCGCGCGCCGCCGCGAGGCTCTCGGGGGCGGGCCCGGGGACGGCCGGCAGGTGGGCGACCAGGTCCAGGTGGTGCAGGGTCCATTCGAGGACGTAGGCCGCGAGGTAGTCGGCGACGGTCAGCGCCTTGTCCTGGGTGGCGACTCGGGCGGCGGGGTCCGCGAGTGCGGCGGCGCGGCCCGCGGCGGACCCGACGTCGTCGAGGTGGAACGTGAGCAGGTGCGGCTCGCCGTAGGCCGCGGCGAGCCGGGGGATCAGCGCGTCGAGGGGGTCGTCGCCGGCCGGGAGCGCGTCGCTGAGGTCCCAGTACCCGGCGGCGTCCACGGCGCGTTCGGCTGCGGCGGGCGTGACCAGGGTGATGAGGACGTCCTGGGCGTCGATGACCAGGTGGCAGACGAGGTCCCGGACGAGCCACCCGGCGCAGCCGGAAGGCCGGGCGAAGTCCGCGACGGCGAGCCCGGCGACCGCGGCGCGCAGGTCCGCCCAGGAGCGGGAGAAGGTGTCCACCCGGGCACGGTAGGCCCCGCGATCCGGCCGCGCCAGCCGTTTGTGGGGCCCTTGAGGACCGCTCCGGAAGCACTCAAAGTCGATCTATGCCATCCCATAACTCGGGCTTATGGGCTCATAGAGCGGACCCGCCTGCCAACTAAGGGCAGCCTTACTTTAAGATTCTCCGGAGTACTCCGCTTTTTCCTTCGAAGGGAACCTGAACATGCCTCGCCCTCTGCGGGTCGCCATTGTCGGAGCGGGCCCCGCCGGCATCTACGCCGCTGACGCTCTGCTGAAGTCCGCGGCGGCCGCCGAACCCGGCGTGTCCATCGACCTCTTCGAGCGCATGCCCGCCCCCTTCGGCCTCATCCGGTACGGCGTCGCGCCCGACCACCCGCGGATCAAGGGCATCGTCACCGCCCTGCACCAGGTGCTCGACAAGCCGCAGATCCGGCTCTTCGGCAACGTCGACTACCCGCGCGACATCGACCTCGACGACCTGCACAGCTTCTACGACGCGGTGGTCTTCTCGACCGGCGCCACCGCCGACCGGCACCTCGACATCCCGGGCCTCGAACTCGACGGTTCGTACGGCGCCGCGGACTTCGTCTCCTGGTACGACGGGCACCCCGACGTCCCCAGGACCTGGCCGCTCGACGCGGAGAAGGTCGCCGTCATCGGCGTCGGCAACGTCGCCCTCGACGTCGCCCGCATCCTCGCCAAGACCGCCGAGGAGCTGCTGCCGACCGAGATCCCGCCGAACGTGCACGAGGGCCTCAAGGCCAACAAGGCGCGCGAGATCCACGTCTTCGGCCGCCGCGGACCGGCGCAGGCCAAGTTCAGCCCGATGGAGCTGCGCGAGCTCGACCACTCCCCCACCATCGAGGTCATCGTCAACCCCGAGGACATCGACTACGACGACGGCTCGATCGCCACGCGCCGCGCCAACAAGCAGGCCGACATGGTCGCCAAGACCCTGGAGAATTGGGCGATCCGCGACATCGGCGAGCGCCCGCACAAGCTGTTCCTGCACTTCTTCGAGTCGCCCACCGAGATCCTCGGCGAGGACGGCAAGGTCACCGCGCTGCGCACGGAGCGCACCGAGCTGGACGGCACCGGCAACGTCAAGGGCACCGGCGCCTTCACGGACTGGGACGTCAGCGCCGTCTACCGCGCCGTCGGCTACCTCTCCGACGAGCTGCCCAAGCTCCCCTGGGACGTCGCCTCCGGCACGGTCCCGGACGAGGGCGGCCGGGTCATCCAGGAGAGCGGCGAGCACCTGCGCTCGACGTACGTCACCGGGTGGATCCGGCGCGGTCCGATCGGGCTCATCGGGCACACCAAGGGTGACGCCAACGAGACCGTCGCCAATCTGCTGGACGACCACGGCAACGGCCGGCTGCACACCCCCGCGTCCCCGGACCCGGAGGCCGTCGACGCCTTCCTGGGCGAGCGCGGGGTCCGCTACACCACGTGGGACGGCTGGTACCGGCTCGACGCGGCCGAGAAGGCGCTCGGGGAGCCGCAGGCGCGCGAGCGCGTCAAGATCGTCGAGCGTGACGCGATGCTCGACGCCAGCGGCGCCTGAGCGAGGCCCTGGAGGAACGGGAGGTCCCCGCCGTGCGGCGGGGACCTCCCGTTCTTTCCGAGCTTGGTCGGCGCGCCTCAGGCCGGTTCGTCGGCGGGCGTCACCCGGCGGTACGCGGCCCGCGCGTGCAGCACCCGGCCCGCGACCGTGCCGACGACCGCGGCGGCCAGCAGGCACGCCATCCATCCGGGGTCGCGGTGCCCGGCCCAGGAGAGCTCACCGGTCGGCTCGGTGCCGACCACGTTCAGGCAGGTCCAGCAGAGCAGCGCCGTGCCGGGTGCGGCGACGAAGCGGCCCCGCATCCCGAGGAGCGCCGCCAGCAGCGAGAGCACGAGCAGCGCCAGCCCCGTACGGTCGAGGAAGCCGAGCAGGCTGAGCAGGCCCACGAGCGCGAAGGCGCCCAGGTAGGCGGCGGTCCAGATGAGGGGTGTCGCCCACGGCTCCGGGACCTGCCGCACCCCGCGGCCGATGCGTCTCCACTCCACCGATCCGGCCATCGCCGACTCCCTCCCGCGCACCTCTTCCGACCGGGGCGCGGCGGCCGGCCCCCTCGAACGGCGCCCCGCAGAACGCTACCGTCCTGCGGGGCCGCCACGTCAGCCGGTGGCCGGCTCCGTGCGCTTCGGCAGCTTCCAGCCGGGGCGCGGGAAGTGGCAGGTGTAGCCGTTCGGATAGCGCTCCAGGTAGTCCTGGTGCTCCGGCTCGGCCTCCCAGAAGTCGCCGAGCGGCGCCACCTCGGTGACCACCTTGCCCGGCCACAGGCCACTGGCGTCGACGTCGGCGATGGTGTCCTCGGCCACCGCACGCTGTGCCTCGTCGGCGTAGAAGATGGCCGAGCGGTAACTGCGGCCGATGTCGTTGCCCTGGCGGTCCCGGGTCGTCGGGTCGTGGATCTGGAAGAAGAACTCCAGCTGCTCCCGGTAACTGGTGACCGCCGGGTCGTAGACGATCTCGATCGCCTCGGCGTGGTCCCCGTGGTTGCGGTAGGTGGCGTTCGGGGTGTCGCCGCCGCTGTAGCCCACGCGCGTGGAGACGACGCCCGGCTGCTTGCGGATCAGGTCCTCCATGCCCCAGAAGCAGCCTCCGGCCAGCACGGCCCTCTCGGTTCCCACGGTCATGCGAAACTCCTGCCCACGTCGGTACGGACGGTCCCTTCTCGCTGTCGGGACCGCAGCAGTTGTAACGCGCGACGAGGTCAGCCGATTCCCTCCCGCAGCCGCGCCACGTTGGCCGCCACGTCGCCCTTGGTCAGATCACTGCCGATGCTGACGAGGAAGGCGCCCGCGGCCAGCCACTGCGGCGCGTTGTCGACGGTGACCCCGCCGGTGGCCGCGATACGGGCGCCGGGCAGCACCGAGAGCACCGACTTCAGGTACGGGACGCCCCCGACCTGGGCGGGGAAGAGCTTCGCCACGCCCCGGCCTGCCGCGGTCCGCAGTTCGCTCGGGGTGAGGCCGCCCTCGATCAGGAGCCGTCCCGCGGCGTCGGCGACCGGGCGGACCTCGGGCACCTGGAACGGGCTGACCAGGAACTGGGCCCCCGCCGCCAGCGCCCGTTCGGCGATCTCGGGCGAGGTGACGGTGCCGAGCCCGAGGGTCACCCCGGGCGCCTCGCGCGACCAGGCCGCCACGAGCTGCTCCCAGCCGGGGGTGGTGGCGGTGAACTCGAAGGCGGTGATGCCGCAGTCGACCAGGGTGCGGGCGACGCGGTCGGCGGTGTCGGCGTCGGCCTCGCGCACGGTCGGGGTGGCCCGGGCCAGGCGCAGCCGTTCGATGACGTCGGCGGCGGTGGAACTCAATGGACTCTCCGGAAGGGTGGGGGCCGCGTCACTCATGCCGGGTCCGCGATGCGGGCGAGCGCGTCCAGGGTGGACTCGGCGTCGGTGCCGCTGGCGCGCAGCACGATGGCGTCGCCGCAGCGGATGTTGAGGGTCATCAGGGACAGCACGCTGCGGGCGGGAACCTCCCGGCCGTCCTCCCGGGCGACGGTGACCTCGGCCTCGCTGCGGGCAGCGGTCTGCGCGAAGGCGGCGGCCGGGCGGGCGTGCAGGCCGGCCTCCTCGGTGACGATCAGGCGGCGCTCGACGACGGTCATCGGCCTTCTCCTTCGAGCAGTGCGGTCAGCTGGGCCACGAGGCGCTCCTCCTCGCCGGGGCGCAGCGGCCGCGGGTCGACGTAGAGGCGGCCGGTGGCGGCGTGGTGGTCCCGCAGGTGGACGCCGTGCGCGGCGAGTTCGGCGGCGAGGCGGGCCGCGTCGCGGCCGGCCGCCGCGGGGTCCACCGTCAGTTCGGTGCGGTGGATGGCGCGCCCGGCCTCGTCGGTGACGACGCGGGTGGTGAGGCCGGGCAGGGCGGCGAGGCGCCCGGCGAGCTTCTCCATCCGTACGCGGTGGTCGTCCGCGGGGGCCGTGCCGTACGCGCGCAGGGCCTGGACCAGGCCGAAGAGGGTCTCCTTGCCGACCTTCATGGGCCGGGCGATCCCGTTGTACTGGGCCCGGCAGGCGGCCATGTGCTCGGCGCCGCCGCAGACGATGCCGGAGGTGGGGCCGCCGACGGCCTTGCCGCCGCTGTAGACGACGAGGTCGGCGCCGGTGGCGGGCCAGCGGCGCAGGTCCTCCTCGGCGGCGGCGTCGACGATCACCGGGATGCCGTGGCGGCGGCCGGTCTCGACGGTCTCCGCGAGGGTGACCATGCCCTTCTGCACGGCGTGGTGCGACTGGACGTAGAGGAGTGCCGCCGTGCGGGGGCCGATCGCGCCGGAGAGGTGGGCGGCGGTGACCTTGTTCGCCGAGCCGACCTCGACGGGCCGGCCGCCGCCGAGAGCGATCATCTGCCGGATGGGGGCGCCGAAGTGGACGGAGTGCCCGCGCGGCAGGATCACCTCGCACGGCGCGTCGCCGGCGTCGGGCAGGGCTTCGATGCGGGACAGGTCGGTGCCCGCGACGACGGCGGCGACCGCGATGGCGACGCCGGCGGCGGCGCCGGTGGTGGGGCAGCCGTCCTCGGTGCCGGTGGCACGGGCGATCTCGCGGCCGACGGCGCGCATCAGGTCGTCCATGACGACGTGGTGGCGGGCCGCCTCGCCCATGGCGGCGATGACGTCCTCGCCGAGGACGCTGCCGCCGAGGGCGGTCATCTTGCCGCTGGCGTTGACCGCGGGCGGGACGCCGAGGTCCTGGTGGAGAGAGTGCACGTGGGGTCCTTGAAGTGGGGTGCGGGGGCGCTCACTTGCCGGGGATGGGGAAGAAGAACCCGGCGACCATGGCGCCGATGATGGCGCCGCCGGTCAGCGGCTTCTTCCACGCGTAGAACAGGGCGGCGCCGATGGTGGAGCCGAGACCGACCGGGAGTGACGCGGTGGCGGCGGAGATGATGACGAGCGGGCCGAGGTAGCGTCCGGCGGAGTTCCCGGCGCCCATCATCACGTCGGCGCCGAACGTGGAGGTGCCGCCCGTGGAGTTCACCGTGGCGCGCCGGATGACGAGGATGGCGATGCCGATGAGCGCGCCGAGCAGGGCGCCCACGGGGATGGCGAGCCAGAAGTGCTGGAGCGGCGCGGTGAATCCGGCGGCGAGCAGCATGGCGGGGATGCCGATGCCGACGCCGGTCTGCAGGGAGCCGCCGATGTCGAGGATGCCGACCATGGGGCCCTCGATGATGCGGGCGAACAGGAAGCCCGCGCCGAAGGCGGCGGCGGCCCCGTAACTGCCGCCCTCCATACCGGCCTTGAGCATGGAGGCGACGGCGACCTCGTTGAACACGCCGGTGTCGTAGACGAAGTAGAGGTGGGTGCCGGTGAAGATGCCGGCGGCCAGGCACGCCACGAAGACGGGGAAGGCCCATTCGGAGAGCCAGAAGCTGCCCTCGCCGGGCACCTTGGTGAGGAAGCCGCCCGTGGCGGGGGCGGCGCCCGCGCCCTGTTCGGGTATGCCGCCCGCGGCGGGCACGGTCGTCGATGAGTCGGTCATGTCGCTGCCTGCCTCACTGGGGCTTGGTGCCGGTGGCGTCGTGGAACTGCAGGAGCCAGTGCGGGACGTCGACCTTCATCTGCTCCAGCAGGGTGAGGTCGGTGCCGCGCAGGAAGGTGCTGGCCGCGAAGAGCACGACCACCGCGCCGGCCAGGGACTTGGTGACCTTGGTCCAGCCGAGGTCGTCGACGCCCTTGCCGATGACGATGCCAAGCACGATGCCGGGTACGGCGTTGCCCATGACGAGGTGGCCGAGGCCGCCGAGGACGGTGCCCCAGGCTCCGGTGCGCCGGCCCGCGTCGACGGCGGCCATCCAGAAGATGATCGGCATGACGGGGTTGATCAGCCACTCGGAGGCGGGCCCGAGCACCTTGGCGGCGACGTCCTGGAGGGAGTGCGGGATGGAGGCGGCCGTCGTGTTGAGCAGCGTGATCAGGAGCATGCCGACGACGGTGCCGGTGAGCGCCATCCGGCGCGGGTTGTGCAGGGTCTGCGCGAGGTCGCGGTTCTTGACCATAGCGGCGGACGCGGTCCAGTGCGGCACGATGCGGTGGTCCACGTCGCCGGTGAGGGCGCCGGTGCCGACCGCGGTCGACCAGGCGTTGAAGAGGAAGCCGAGGCCGAAGGAGAAGTGGGCGACGGGGTCGTTCTGGCAGGCGTTGAGTTCGCCGAGGGTGCGGAAGGCGCCCATGCCCTGGACCTTGGGGGCGTGGAACATCCGGGCCACGCCCGCGCTCGCGCCGAAGCCGATCAGGCCGCCGATGACGAGGGATTCCAGGAGGACGGTGAGGGTGTGGTTCATCGGGTCACCTCATGCGCAGTGCGTGCTGGAGCGGCGAGAGCCGTTCCTCGCGCACCGTGAAGTCGAGGGCGTCCAGGTCGAGCGAGGCCACCTGGACCTCGATGCGCAGCGTGATCTCGTAGCGCTGGCGGGTGCGGGGGAAGAACAGGCCGAGGAACCGTTCGGTCCAGCGGTGTTCGACCGCGGAGACGACGTCGAGTTCGAGGGGTTCGACGCGGAAGGAGACGCCGTCGGTGCGCTTGCCGACGGCCGCCTGCACCTGGCCGATGGCGGTGGCGAACGCCTTCTCCCGGGTGGGGCCCGAGCCGCTGAGCCGCAGGGTGTGCCGCTCCTGCTTCACGAGGCCTCCTTGCCCAGCTTCTTCAGCAGCGCCTCGGTGACCTTGAAGCCGAGCTCCTCGCTGTCGAGGAAGCCGAAGCCGAGGACGGTGCGGCCCTGTTCGACGGCGGTCACCCCGGCCTGGGCCGAGCGCATCCCGAACTCGATCTCGTGGCCGTACTTGGCCTTGGCGGTGACGGCGCCCGCGCCGCCGCTGCCGCAGAAGGAGATGCCGAGGTCGGCTCCTTCGGCGGCCATCACGTCGCCCACCTTCATGTCGGCGCCGGGTCCGGGGATGAGGACCGGCTCACCGCCCGCGGCGCGGATGCCGTCGGCGACCGCCTGGCCCTTGCCGAGCCGGTGTCCGATCACGATCTTGACTGTCATGGCGGTGCTCCCTGAGGGGTCGGTCATGCCTGCGCGGTGGGCTGGTGCTGGTGCTGGAGCTGTGCCGCCGCCTCGAAGTGCAGGGCGAGCAGCAGGACTTCGGTGTCCCGGGCGGGGAAGTCGCGCGGGGCGCAGTAGGTGTCGAGGAGGGCGCGGACCGCGGCCATCCGGCCGGGGGCCACTTCGGCGGCCAGCTGGTCGTCGAGCGCGTCGAGGTGTTCGGCGTCGCGGACCCGGCGGACGAAGGCGAGCGCGTGCACGGCGAGGGCGAGGGACCGCGTCTCGTCGAAGACGATGCCGCTGGTCCCCGCGTAGGCCTGGGCGAGCGGGAGGAACGCCGTCAGGTCCGCCCGGTCCTCGTCGGTGACGGGGCGGGCGGTGTCCTGGACGGTCCGTGCCAGGCGCTCGATCAGGGGGGTGGTCATGCGCGGGCCTTTCGGGGGTTCGGTTCGGTGGGGCGCACGCGGGAGGTCACGGGACCGGCAGGCTCCGCGGGGTTCCGGCGCGGACGACGGCGACGGCCGTCAGCCGGCCGGCGGCGGTGCGGGTGGCGCCGTCGGCGTCGGTCAGCGTCGTGGCCTCCTGCGTGTGGCGCAGCAGGGTGAGGTCGGCCGCCGATCCCGGTCGCAGCGTGCCCAGTTCGTCCTCCATGCGCAGGACCTGGGCGGCGTGCAGGGTCGAGCAGCGGATCACCTGCTGCGGGGTGAGGCCGAGCGCGAGCAGTTTGGTGAGGGTCGTGACGAGGGAGTGCACGGGCCCCTCGACGTTGCGGTTGTGCAGGTCGGTGCTGATGGTGTGCGGGGTGAAGCCGGCGGCGAGGGCCCGCTCGGCGGTGGCGAAGCTGAGGCTGGCGCTGCCGTGGCCCACGTCGAGGCGCACGCCGCGCTCCACGGCGGAGCGTGCCTGGCGCTCGCTGCCGAACAGTCCGCCGGGTTTGCCGTGGAAGGCGTGGGTGACGACGTCGCCCTCGCCCAACAGGTCGAGCACGTCGCCCAGGCGCGGGGGTTCGTTGCCGACGTGCACCATGACCGGTACGCCGGCCCGGCCGGCCACGCGCTTGGCGGCCCGAAGCGGGGCGAGGCCGCTGTCGCCGAGGACCGAGGCGCTCATCCGCACCTTGATGCCGCGGGCCTGCCCCGGGTGCTCCCGCAGCACCTTCTCGGTGGCCGCCTCGTCGATGTCGTCGGGGCCGCGGGAGAGCTCCCGGCGGCCGTGGACGAGGCCGTGGCGGGAGATGTTGAGCCAGTTCAGGACGCGGGTGGCGGCCGGGCCGACAACGTTTTCCGTGAAGTCGTCGAAGGCGTCGCTGCCGCAGCTGCCCGCGTCGACCACGGTGGTGACGCCCTGGTGGACGCCGACCGCGTCCGCGCCGACGCCGAGGTCGGTGCCCGGGTCGTAGACGTGGGTGTGCAGGTCGATGAGGCCGGGCGCGACGAGCAGTCCGGTCGCGTCCAGGCGGTCCGCGCCGGCGAGGGCCCCGGGGGCGCCGACCGCGGCGATCCGGCCGTCGCGCACGGCGAGGTCGCCCGGGACGGGCTCCGGCCGCAGCGGGTCGGCCAGCAGCCCGCCGGTGACCACGAGATCGAATCGTTGCGGGCTCACGGAGGAAGATCCGTGTACAGCCATGGACGGCCGCCTTTCCCGAGCGTGAGAGTGGTGCGGATGAAGCGGCCCGTGTCCTGGGCGGCCGGATCCGCACCAGGAGGCGCCCCCGACCGCGTTCCGTAGAGTAGAATGGCGTTCCGCCGTACGGACCGATTGGCAACATAGCCCGCTTCTCCTCGGAGGGTCAATGGAACCGAGCAAGCCCGCGAATTCCGTCGCCAAGGCGCTACGGGTGCTCCACGCGGTGGCCCGCGCCGACGGGCCGCACCGGCTGGGCGACATCGCGGAACGCTCCGGCGTCTCCAAGGCCTCCACCCACCGGGTGTTGGCCACCCTGGTCGAGGAGGGCTACGCCGCTCCGGACGGCGAGGGACGTTACGGATGCGGCGTACAACTGCGCGCGCTGGCCGCCCAGGTCCTGGCCGACGACGCGGTCGGCATCGACGCCGTCCTGCGCGCCCTGCAGCAGCGGCTCGGGCAGGCCGTCCACCTGGCCGTGCTCAGCGGGGACCACGCGACGTACACGCACAAGGTCGACCCGGGGCACGCGTACCGCATCGCCACCGATGTCGGCGCCCCGCTCCCGCTGCACGCCACCGCGGCGGGCAAGGCCCTGCTGGCCCATCTCCCGGCCGGGGAGGCGGCGGACATCCTGAGCCGCACCGGGCTGCCGGCGCGGACACCCCGTACGCACACCGACCGGTCCGCCCTCATGACGGAACTCGCCGCGATCCGCGAGGCGGGGTACGCCACCGACTACGAGGAGGCGGACGCGTCCATCTGCTCGCTGGCGGCGCCGGTGCTGGACGCCGACGGCACCGCGGTCGGCGCCGTCTCGGTCTCCTCCCTCACCTTCCTCGTCACGGAGGTGCAGCTGGCGGCGTTCGCGCCCGCGGTGATGCAGGCGGCCCAGGACGTCTCACGCCGGCTGTGACCCGCGCCGGACCGCCCGCGCGAAGGGGGCACGGCCTGCCCGGAAGGCGCCGCGGGAGGTGGCGGCGCACGGTCATCCGTCGTCCGTGCCGGGCAGCCGGGTGTCCCCGTCGGACCAGTGGTTGATCCAGCCGCAGGAACCGCAGGCGTAGCGGCCGTTGATGCCCGCGACGACCGTGCCGCAGCCCCCGCACTGCTTCTCGGTGACCTGCTGCCCGGCCAGGAACTGCGCGGCTGCCGCCGCCGTCTGAACGTTCTGATCATGCGAGTTCATGGCCCGCCCCTACCCAGGGGAACGCTCCGCCAACAAGGCTCTACCGCCGAGTAGGATCACGCGTGTCCTGTTCCGCTCCGCCCAGCGTCGCCGGGAGCCCACCGTGTCCGCGTCCCCCCGTGTCCAAGTCGGCTCCCTCGTGGCGGACTTCACCCTGCCCGACGAGACGGGTACGCCGACGACGCTCTCCGTCCTGCTCGCCGAGGGGCCGGTGGTGCTGTTCTTCTACCCGGCCGCGCTGACGCCCGGCTGCACCGCGCAGGCCTGCCACTTCCGGGACCTGGCGGCGGAGTTCGCGGCCGTCGGCGCCCGGCCGGTGGGGATCAGCGCGGACGGCGTGGAGCGGCAGCAGGAGTTCGCCGGGCGGCACAGCCTCGGTTTCCCGCTGCTGTCGGACCCGGAGGGCGAGGTGCGCGGCCGGTTCGGCGTGGCCCGCGGATTCGGGCCGCTGCCCACCAAGCGGGCCACCTTCGTCATCGGCACCGACCGCCGCGTCCGCACGGTCGTGCGCAGCGAGTTCCGGATGAACACGCACGCGGACCGGGCGCTGGCGGCGCTGCGCGCGACCGGCGCCCGGTGAGGCCCCTCCTGGGACGCCGGCCTCAGCGCCGGCTGCGGACCATCAGATACACGAAGTAGGGCGTGCCGACGACGGCCGTCATCAGCCCCGCGCCGAGCTGCGCCGGCGCGATGACGGTACGGCCGAGCAGATCCGAGCCGCAGACCAGGATCGCCCCGAGCAGCATCGCGGCCGGGACGACCCGCACGTGCCGGCGGCCCACGAGGGCGCGGGCCGCGTGCGGCGCGACGAGCCCCACGAAGCCGATCGTGCCGGCGGCGGCCACGGCCGTGGCGCTCAGCGCGACGCTCAGTACGAGGAACCCGAACCGGGCGCGCCCGAGGTCGAGGCCGAGCAGCCGCGGGGTGTCCTCGTCGAGGGAGACCAGATCGAGTTCCCGGCGCCGGGCGACGGTCACGACGGTGGCGATCGCCAGGACGCCGGCGACGGGCAGGACATCGGGGAAGTCGCGCCCGTACGTCGAGCCCGACAGCCAGGTCAGGGCCTTGGTGGCGCTGAACCGGTCGGTGAGCACGATCAGCAGGCTGATCAGCGCCGTCGTCCCGGTGGCGACGCCGATGCCGATCAGGACGAGCCTGCTCTGCTGGAAACCGCCCTTGGCCGCGAGCCCGAAGACGAGGGCGGAGCTGAGCGCGGCACCCACCAGCGCCGCGCCCGCGATGCCCCAGCTGCCGGCGCCGGGGGCGCTGGTGACGAGCGCGACGGCGCCGAGCGCGGCGCCGCCCGAGACGCCGAGGACACCCGGTTCGGCCAGCGGATTGCGGGTCACGGACTGCACGAGCGTGCCGGAGAGGGCGAGGGCGGCGCCCGCGGCCAGGGCGGCGCACACCCGCGGCACCCGGGTGTCGAGCACGAAGCTGACGGCCTGTCCGGCGCGCCCGCTCGCCCAGTTGGCCACGTCGCCCAGGAGCAGCGTGCTGTCGCCCACCAGCACGGCGGCGATCACCGCGCCGGCCAGCACGACGGCGAGGGCGACGAGGGTGACGGTGAACGCGGCGCGACTCGGGATGCGCAGCCGCTCCGGCGCGGCGGCGGCGTCGCCGTCACGCATCCGCACCGCCATGACGACGAGGAAGACCGCGCCGATGACGCTGGTGACCACGCCCGTGGGGACGGTCACCGCCGTCTCGGCGGAGGTCAGCGACCGCAGCAGGACGTCGGCGCCGAGCACGAGGGCGGCGCCGAGCAGTCCGGCGGCGGGGACGCGCAGGCGGTGCCGGACGAGGGGCCGCACCCGGCGGGCGAGCAGCCGGACCAGGGCGGGGGCGCAGAGACCGACGAACCCGATGGGGCCCGCGAGGGTCACCGCCGCCGCGGAGAGCAGCGCGGCGAGGACGACCGTGGTGACCCGGGTGCCGCGGACCGGGACGCCCAGGCCGCGCGCCGCCTCGTCGCCGAGGGTCAGGGCGTCGATCCGGCGGGCGAGGAGCACGACGCCGACGAGGGCGGTGAGGACGACGGGGCCCATGCGGACGACGCCGTCGAAGCCGTTCTGGCTGATGCTGCCCTGCGCCCACTGGTAGAGGCCGTCGGTGGACTCCGGGAACAGGAGCAGCAGCGCCTCGGCGACGGCGTTGAGCCCCAGGGTCAGCGCGCTTCCCGCGAGGACGAGGCGCACGGTGCCGGCGCCGCGCCCCGCGAGGGTGAGGACGACGGCGGCGGCGGCGAGGGCGCCGAGGAACGCCACCGTCGACGAGGCCAGCAGCGGCAGGCTCACGCCGCTGACGGTGAGCACCCCGAGGGCGAGGTACGAACCGGCGTTGACGGCAAGGGTGTCGGGGGCGGCCAGCACATTGCGGCTGACCGCCTGGAGGACGGCGCCGGCCGCGCCGAGGGCGACGCCGACCAGGATGCCGGCGCACATGCGCGGCAGCCGGGAGGCGACGACCACGGAGGCGTCGCCCGGTTCCGCCCGGCCGGTGAGGGCCTTGTAGACCTGGCTCGCGCCGACGGACGCGGTGCCCTGGGTGATGTCGACGACGGCGAGCGCGACGACGAGGAGGACGAGCCCGACCGTCACCGCGACCGCGCCCGACGGGGACGGGGCCGTGCGCTCGGGCGTGGCGACGGGGGGAGCGGTGACGGTCATGGCGGGCTACTTCGTGAGCGTGGCGAGGACGGCGTCGATGTACTTCTCCATCGACTTCGGTCCGCCGAACATCCAGATGCCGTCGTCGAGGCGGTGCACGTCGCCGGCCTTGACGAACGGCAGCGACTTCCAGACGGAGTTGTCCGCGAGGTCCTTGGTGAAGACGTCGGTCTCGGACTTGTTGCCGATGTAGACGAACTGCACGTCGTCACCGAGTCCGGTGAGCCCTTCCACGTCGGTGGTGGCGAGGCCGTAGTCCTTGTCGCCCTTGAGCTTCCAGGCGTTCTTCAGGCCGAGGGCCTCGTTGACGGTGCCGACCTGGGACCCGCTGGTGTAGCCGCGCACGGACACCTGGTTGGAGGCGGAGTAGCCGTCGGCGAAGGCGATCCTCGCGCCGTCGAGCCCGGCCTGCTCCAGCTCCTTGCGGCCCGCGGCGACCTTGGCCTCGAAGGAGGCCTTGGCGGTCTTCGCCTCGTCCTCGGTGCCGGTGGCCTCGGCGATGACGTCGAGCGTGTCGTTCATCTGGCCGATCTGGTCCGTGCCGTCGGCGGCCTTGACCTGGAGGACCGGGGCGATCTTCTTCATCTGCTTGATCGCGGAGGCCGACAGGTCGGTCGTGGCGACGATGAGGTCGGGGGTGAGCCCGGCGATCGTGTCCATGCTGGGCTCGCCGCGGGTGCCGATGTCCTTGGGCGCGTTCGTCAGCGGGGCCGCGGTGTCCCAGGCCGTGTAGCCCTTGACGTCGGCGACGCCGACGGGGTCGACGCCGAGGGTGACGAGGGACTCCACGACGTTCCACTCGGTGCCGACGACCTTGGTGGCCGGGTGGTCGAGGGTGACGCGGGCGCCCTTGGCGTCGGTGACGGTGATCTTCCCGGACTTCCCGTCGGCGGAGTCCTTGGCCGGCTCGGAGGTGCCGCAGCCGGTCAGGACGAGGGCCGCGGCGGTGCCGGCGGCCGCGGTGATGAGGAGGCTTCTCATGGCGTGCTGTGGAGCCTTTCGCTTCTGCTGTGGTGACGGCCTATCGCGCGTGTGCGCAGCCGGCCGGTGAGGGGGTCGGTGTCGACGTCGATGCGGATGCCGTACGTCTCGGACAGACGCTCCGGCCGCAGGACGTCCTCGGGGGAGCCGTCGGCGACGATGCGCCCCGCGCTGAGCAGCGCGATGCGGTCGGCGACGGCGGCCGCCTGGTCGAGGTCGTGCAGGACGACGCCGACCGCGATGCCGTCGTCGGCGAGGTCCCGCATGAGGTCGAGGAGTTCGACCTGGTAGCGCAGGTCGAGGTAGGTCGTGGGCTCGTCCAGCAGGAGCACGCCGGTCTGCTGGGCGAGGCAGCCCGCCAGCCAGACGCGCTGCAGCTGTCCGCCGGAGAGCTGGTCGACCCCGCGCCCGGCCAGCTCCGCGACGCCGGTCAGCGCGAGCACGTGGTCGACGACGGCGGCGCCGTCGGGGTCGGGGCGGCCGAAGCGGCCGCGGTGGGGATAGCGGCCGAACTCCACCACGTCCCGCACGGTCAGCCCGGCGGGCGTGGGCCTCCCCTGTGTCAACAGGGCGACGCGGCGCGCGAACTGGCGGGCCGTGAGGCCGAACCCGTCGGCGGCGTCGGCCGTCCCGGGGTCGAGCGTCAGGGTGCCCGTCCGCGCGCCCTGGAGCCGGGCGATGGTACGCAGCAAGGTCGACTTGCCGCTGCCGTTGGGGCCGACCAGGGCGGTCACTTCGCCGGGCCGCAGGACGAGGGCGGCGTCGTGCACGACGTCGACGCCGTCGTACTCGACGGTCACCTGCGCGGCCGACAGCTCATGACCGCGCGGACTTGGGGCGCTGCCTGCGCGTTCACCAGTTCTCACGGCCCGAAGGTTAGCCTAACCTAATCTGGCGCGAAACCACCCCCCACCAGCGATGTCCCTGACCGTGCTCCCGAGCGTCGGGACCCGAGCCCCGACCGGTGACGCGCCCCGGGGTCCTCCTCAGGCAACCCACCCCGGCCGGGTGGTAGCGTTTTCGGACTTTCCAGGTGAGCCGAGGAGCCGAACATGGCGGGTGACGACGACATCTCCGGGTGAGACCCGGACCTGACAGGCCATTGGCCGATGCCACGGAGCATCGAACGCCCATGGCCTTTCTGTCGTCCCTGTCGCCCCTGTCGTCCCCCTCCCGCGGCCGGCCGCTGTCCGCCCGCCTCTCACCTGAGGACTCACCCGTGCCCCACACACCTGTCGTTCCCGCGACCCCGCCCCTCCCCCGGCAGGACGGCGCCGCCGCACCGCGCCTCGCCGAAGGGACGGGCGCCGATGTCTGAGCCGGCCCTCCTCGCCCGCGACCTCGTCCGGACCCTGGGCGCCCGGCGCGTTCTGGACGGCGTCTCCCTCACCGCCTCCCCCGGCCACCGCATCGGGCTCATCGGCGAGAACGGTGTCGGCAAATCGACTCTGCTGCGCGTCCTCGCCGGGGTGGACACCCCTGACGCGGGCAGCGTCGAGCGCCCCCGCGACCTCGGCTTCCTGCACCAGGAGATGCCCTACGACGCCGACCGGACCCTCACCGACGTCCTGGACGACGCGCTGCGCGAGGCCCGGGAGGACCTCACCGAACTGGAGCGCCTGGGCGAGGTGCTGGCCACCACCCCCGAAGACGACGCCATGTACGGGGAGTTGCTCGACGCGTACGGCCGGCGGCTGGAGAGCGCCCAGGCGCGCGAGGTGTGGGACGCGGACCGGCGGGCCTCGCTCGTGCTGGCCGGGCTCGGTCTCGACGCCCTCGCGCACACCCGCACCCTGCGCTCCCTGTCCGGCGGACAGCGCGGCCGGCTCGCACTGGCGGCGCTCCTCGTCCGCCGCCCCTCGGCGCTGCTCCTGGACGAGCCCACCAACCACCTCGACGACGACGCCGCGGTCTTCCTGGAGGGGCAACTGCGCGCGCTGCCCGGCGCCGTGGTGCTGGCCAGCCACGACCGGGCCTTCCTCGACGCCGTCTGCACGGACCTGATCGACCTCGACCCGGCCGTCGGGGGACCGGTGCGCCACGGCGGCGACTACAGCTCCTACCTGGCGCGGCGCCGGGCCGCGCGCGAGCGGTGGGAGCGGCGGTACGCCGAGGAGCAGCAGGAGATCGCCGAGCTGCGGACGGCCGCCGGGGTGAGCGCGCACCGCGTCGCCCCCGACCGGGGCCCGCGCGACAGCGAGAAGATGGGGTACGGCGTCCGGGCGAACCGGGTGCAGAGCCAGATCTCCCGCCGGGTGCGCAACGCGACGCGGCGACTTGAGGTGCTGGAGCGCCGCCAGGTCGGCGCACCGCCGCGGCCGCTCCGGTTCCGCCCGGACGCGCTCGGCACGCGGCCCGCAGGGTCCGGCGGCCAGGACCCGGACGAGGCCCTCGTCGCGGTGCGCGACCTGCGCGTGCCGGGGCGCCTGCGGCTGCCCGGCCTGGCGGTGCCGCCCACCGACCGGCTCCTGGTCACCGGGCCCAACGGCAGCGGCAAGTCGACCCTGCTGGCCGTGCTCGCCGGCCGGCTGCCCGCCGAGGGCGAGGTGCGCCACCGGCCGGGCGTACGGGTGGGGTTGCTCGCCCAGGACTCCGTCTTCTCCCGGCCGGAGCGCTCGGTGCGCCAGACGTACGGGCGGGCGCTCGGCCCCGCCCGCGCCGAGGCGGTGCCGCTGCTCTCGCTCGGGCTGCTGGGCGCGGACGACCTGGACCGGCCGGTGGGCCGGCTCTCGGTGGGGCAGCGGCGGCGGCTCGCGCTGGCCCTGCTCGTGGCGGACCCGCCCGAGCTGCTGCTCCTGGACGAGCCGACGAACCATCTGTCCCCGCTGCTGTGCGACGAGTTGGAGGAGGCGCTGGGCGGCGGGCCCGGCGCGGTCGTCGTGGCCAGTCACGACCGGTGGCTGCGCGGGCGCTGGCCGGGCCGCGAACTGCGGCTGACCGCGGCGACGGGCTGAACCGGGGGTCCGGGCCGGGCTGGTCGCGGCGCACGTGCACGGTGCATGTGCGCCGCGCACCTGCACCGTGATCCACCGCGTCGTTCGCGCCAATCGACCGCACTTTTCACGCTTCCTCGCGGTGGAAACGCCGCGTTAACCCACCGATCACCTTTGCACAGCTAATCTTCCTCTTGACCTTCGGTTGACCAACCGTTGATCTTTCTTTGACGTAGGACGGTCCGGGAGGAGGCGCGCGTGTTCCGAGGTCGTGCCGCCCGCACCGGGCTGACCCTGCTCCTCACCGCCGTGCTGACCCTGGCACTGGCCGTCTCCGCACGCGCCTTCACTCCCGCACACACGTCCCCGACGCCGGTGCAGCTGTCCGCACCGTCGCCGTACGCACTGCCGGCGGCCGGCGAGCAGGGTCCGGTGGCCGGGCCCGGCGATCGCACCCACCCCCGAGACGCTGTCGAGGTGTTCCGCACCCGGGACCGGCACCGCGCCGCCGCGGGCGGTACGCAGCATCCCTGCCCCGCTCCCCCGGCCCCGGTCCGGCGGGCCCCGGCGCTCGTACCGCCCGGCCCGGCCGGACCGGCGCGCCCCCACCAGGGCAGAGCCGTACCGGATCTCACCGCGGCCACTCTTCAGGTCTTCCGCTGCTGACAGGCACGACCGGCCGTCCCAGGTCCCGCTCTGTCCTGTCAGCCCGACGCGCCCCCACGGCGCGCCAGGAGGAAACACCACATCATGCAGCCCCTCATCGACAACGCCCGCAGGTTCGGCCAACGCCCTGAGGAGTTCGCCCGGCTCGCCGAGGGCCAGTCCCCCCAGGTCCTGTTCATCACCTGCTCCGACTCACGGGTGGTGCCGGCCCTGATCACCGGCGCCCGCCCCGGGGAGCTCTTCGAGCTGCGCACCGCGGGCAACTTCGTGCCCGACCCCGCCGGCGGCCCCTGCGGGGAGAGCGCCACCATCGAGTACGCCGTCGAGGTGCTCGGCGTCCAGGACGTCGTCGTGTGCGGGCACTCGCACTGCGGCGCGGTCGGCGCGCTGGTGCGCGGCGACGATCTCACGGCCGTCCCCGCCGTCCGCGACTGGCTGGCGCACGCCGCCGGCCACCCCGTCGGCGGCGACCCCGCGGACCCGGCCGTCGCGGACGCCGTCCGGCTTCACGTCCTCACCCAACTGGAGCGGCTGCGCTCGTACCCGTGCGTGCAGCGGCGCCTCGCCGACGGACGGGTGCGCCTGCACGGCTGGTACTACGAGGTCCACACCGGGCGCGTGTGCGCGCACCGCCCCGGTACCGACGCGTTCGAGACCCTGTGAGCGCCACCATGACCCTCTCCCCCCACCTCAAAGCGGACTTCACCGCCTCCCTCGTCGTCTTCCTCGTCGCGCTCCCGCTCTGCGTGGGCGTGGCCGTCGCCTCCGGAGTGCCCGCCGAACTCGGCCTGGTCACCGGCATCGTCGGCGGCATCGTCACCGGACTCATGCGCGGCAGCAGCCTCCAGGTCTCCGGCCCCGCCGCCGGCCTGACCGTGCTGGTGTACGAGGCCGTGGACGAGTTCGGCCTGCCGGTGCTCGGCGTCGTCGTCCTGGCGACGGGGCTGTTGCAGATCGGCATGGGCGCCCTGAAAGTGGGCCGCTACTTCCGGGCCATCTCCGTCTCGGTCGTCGAAGGGATGCTGGCGGGCATCGGGCTCGTCCTCATCGCCGGCCAGTTGTACGCCGCCCTCGCCGCCGAGGCGCCGGAGTCGGGGCTCGGCAAGATAGCCGGACTGCCCTGGGCGCTGGCCGACGCGGTGGGCAGTGCCACCGCGCTCGCCTCGCTGGCGCTGGGCGCGGGAACCGTCGCCGTCCTCGTGCTGTGGAAGCGGCTGCCGGCCCGCGTGCGGACCGTACCCGGGCCGCTGGCCGCGGTCGGCCTCGCGACCGCCGTCGCGGTCCTGGTCGACGCCCCGGTGGCGACCGTCGAGGTCAACGGACTGCTCGGCTCGGTCCAGCCTCCGTCCCTCGACGCGTTCGGCGAGCTGGCGGGCCTCGGCCTGCTGGGCACCGTCGTCGCGTTCACGCTCATCGCGTCCGCCGAGTCCCTGTTCAGCGCGGCCGCCGTGGACCGGATGCACGACGGGCCCCGCACCGCGTACGACAAGGAGTTGGTGGCCCAGGGCACGGGCAACGCGGTGTGCGGTCTGCTCGGCGCGCTGCCGATGACGGCCGTGATCGTGCGCAGCTCGGCCAATGTGCAGGCCGGGGCGCGCACGAAGGCCTCGCGCGTCCTGCACGGGGTCTGGCTCCTGCTGTTCGCCGCGCTGCTCCCGGGCGTCCTCGCCCACATCCCGATTCCGGCGCTCGCGGGTGTCCTGGTGCACGCCGGGGCCAAGCTCATCCCGGTGCGTTCCCTCGTGAGCCTGTGGCGCGAGCACCGCGGTGAGGCGTTGATCCTGATCGTCACGGCGGTGTCGATCGTCGCGGTCAGCATGTTCGAGGGCGTGCTGATCGGCGTCGCGCTGTCCGTCGTGAAGACGGCGTGGGACGCCTCGCAGGTGAAGCTGGAGGTCATAGACAAGGGGGCCGGGCCGGTGCAGGCGTACCTGTCGGGCAACGCCACGTTCCTGCGGCTGCCGAAGATGCTCGACAGCCTGGAGGCCCTGCCGCAGGACCGCCCCGTCGAACTGCACCTGTCGGGCCTGCACCATCTCGACCACGCGTGCAGGACGGCGCTGGAGAGCTGGGCGGAGCGGCACAGCTCCGCCGAGACGGAGCCGGTGAAGGTCACCACGCACTGACCCGGCCGGGCCCGAACTGCGCTCACCACATGGGCAGTTCGGGCCCGAGCGTCACGGCTGGCCGGGCAGGGAGGCGCAGTTCGACGCGGCGGGCTTCCCGTCCAGCCGGTCGGTGAGCCAGCCGATGGCGCTGCCCTGATCGGTCAGCAGCGGCGCGAAGTGGTTGAGCAGCGCGCGCCCCACGCCGGGCAGGCGCACCGGCTTGTACGTGACCTGCGCGCCGCGTCCGCACCAGTCGACGGCCAACTGGCGTGCCTGGCCGTGCGGGACGAGGTTGTCGCTGACACCGGTCGCCACCCGCACCGGGCCGGCCGGCGTGGCCCTGCCGATCCGCTGTTCGGCGAGGAAGTCCTGGAGGCGCGGCTCGGCCCGGATGATCTCGGAGAGGGTCGCGCCGTCGCTGGTCCAGGCGGAGCTGCGCACCGAGTTGTACGCGAGGATGCTGTCGCCCACGCACATCGTCGACAGGTCCTTCAGCGCGGCCTGCCCCTTGGCGTTCAGATGGGCGTCGGCGATCGGCCGCAGCTCGGGGTCGGACTGGAGGAACCCGTTGAGGGACCAGCCGAGCGCGCCCGCGAGGTCCGTGCCGTCGATGCCCTGCACCGTCGCGGTCAGGTCGGCCGGCGGCGCTCCCGCGTAGGTACCGGCGAGAGTGACGTCGGGGGCGTAGGCCGGCTGGAGTTCGGCGGCGGCGGCGGTGGCGCCGCCGCCCTGGCTGTAGCCGAAGAGGCCGACGCGCGAGGCGGCGGTCACGGTCGCGGCGGGCAGGGACCGGGCGGCGCGGACGGCGTCGAGCACGGCGTGCGCGCCGTCGAGCCGGTTGACATAGGTGTGCAGGCGGTCGGTGGTGCCCAGGCCGACGTAGTCGGTGACGACGACCGCGACGCCCCGGGCGAGCAGCCGGTAGATCGACAGGTCCTCGTACCCGACCGACACCGTCTGTCCGTTGAGGCTCAGCGGGTGCTCCAGGCCGAGGGAGGCCGCGCACTGGTCGCCCTGGCCCATGGTGCCGGGGGCGACGGCGACCAGCGGCCGGGCGCCGTCGCCGCGCCAGGCGGCCCAGGGCTCGATGTAGGCACCGGTGACCGCGGCGGGGGCGCCGGTCGAGTCGGTCGTGCGGTACATGATGCGGGTCGCCCTGCCGGGCAGCGGGCCGTGCAGCGTGGGCAGGCTCAGCGCGAGCCGCAGCGGCTCGCTGCGGACCAGCGCACCGTTGGCGTCGGGCAGTTGGGCGGGCGGGTTGTAGAAGGCGGGGATGGTGACGCCGCGCGAGACCTCGTTCGCCGACGCGGTCGCGGCGGCGGGCAGGGCCTGGGCGCCGAGGCAGGCGGCGGTGACGACGGCGGCGGCCAGCAGGCGGGGGGTTGCGGGCATGGCGGACCTCCTGGGTGCAGGCGGAGCGGGACTCCGTACCTGGCGGCGGACGGCCGGGAACGAGCAGGCCGGGCGACGCGCGTGAGCGGCCGTCACACCGACCACACGCGTCGCGGGGACGCTATCGACCCAGCCGTTACCGCGGGTAGCACCCAGGAGGTTACGGTTCAGTAACTTACTTCCGGGTAAAGCTGCCTGGCCGTCACGCGTTGACGTCGAAGGGGATGCCCGAGGGCAGTGCGGCGGCGAGGTGGGAGGCGAAACTCGCGTCCTTCAGGCCGAAGTTGGCGCTGCCGAAGTCGTAGGAGCTGAGCTTGGACCGCAGCCCGGCCGGATAGCCGTCCCAGCCGACCAGGGCCGGGAACTGCCAGGTGCCGCGGTGGTTCTCCGGCGGCTCGTCCCCGGCGGTCGCCGGGCGGAAGCAGTGGGTCCCGATGCCGTCCTTGTGGTAGACGACCTTGGGGTGGGTGCCGTCCCAGCGGATCTGGTCCCGCGGGTACACGGAGAAGCCGCCGTGCGCCGAGGTGGCGACGTACCGGGCCTGGCCGTCGTGGATCCAGACGACCACGTGCTCCCAGTCGTTGCGGTGGCCGCCGAGCCCGCTGCCGGCCACCGCCTGGTCCTTCTCGAAGTACAGGCCGTACAGGACGGCGCACCAGCCGTTGTTGCACTTGGCGCGGGAGTAGCCGTTGGTGTTGGCGAGGTCCGAGGCGTCGCGGCACTGGCCGTTGAGCGCGCCGCTCGGCTTGAGCCCGCCGTTGACGGTGCCGTCCGCGCCGATGGCGGGCGTCGGGTAGCAGCCGTCGGTGTCGTAGTCGTAGGCGGGCTGGTACGTCTGCTCCGTCGCGTCGGCGCTCGCGGGCAGGGCGCCGGGCGGGGCGGCGAGCGCGGCGCCGGCGAAGCCGATCACGAGGGCGAGGGCGCCGCCGGTGGCCAGGGCGGCTCTGCGGATGGTCCGGGTGGGATTCACTTCGGTCTCCTGCGTCACTGTGGGGGCATGACAGTGATGTCATGCCCCCGACAGCTTTGGGCGACCCCTCCGGGCAACGCGCCTGAACAGGGGGCGAATTGACGGGGTGCGCAGGAGGTCCCGGCCTACGGGATCAGGCGGTGTGCAGGGTCAGGCCGTAGCGGCCCAGGATCTCGTTGATGGGCTGGTACCAGGTCTCGCCGCCGCTGGAGCAGTTGCCCCAGCCGCCCGAGGTGACGCCCTGGGCCTGGTCGCCGCTGATGAACGAGCCGCCGGAGTCGCCGGGTTCGGCGCACACGCTCGTCTTGGTCATCTGATGGACCGCGCCCTGGCTGTAGTTGACGGTCTCGTTCTTGGCGAGGACGGTCCCGCAGTGCCAGTGGGAGGTGGAACCCGAGCGGCAGATGGACGCGCCCACGGGAGCCTCGGCCGAGCCGCGCACGAGCTGGTCGGAGACGGTGCCCCAGCCCAGGACGACCGGCACCGTCCACCAGCCGCTGCCGACGTTGACCCACGCGTAGTCGTTGTCCGGGAACGAGGAGCCCTGGAAGTTGCCGACGTAGGAGCCGTCCCAGCCGCTGACGCCCTGGCCCGCGCCGCCGCAGTGGCCGGCGGTGACGAAGCCGCCCTGGACGGAGAAGCCGATGGAGCAGCGGACATTGCCGGTGTAGTAGGGGTCGCCGCCGACCGTGCCCGCGGCGAAGGTGGTCGGCGCGTGCCGCGTGGCGTGCACGGCGAGCGGGCCCGCCTTGGCCGCGCGGGCCAGGAAGGCCTTGACATCGTTGTCGGACTCCTGGTCGGCGAGCACCTCGACCACGACCCGGTTGCTCTTCCAGTCGACGCGCCAACTGCTCACCCCGCGCGGGGCGTCGAGCGCGTCGATGCGCTTCTTGGCCGCGTCGAGCTGGGCGGCGCTGCGGCCGACGACCTCGACCCGCGCGCCGGTCGCCCGGACCTTCGCGGCCTTGGCGCGGTCGGCGACGGCGACGGTCAGCTCCTGGTCGCCGGTGAGCCAGGACCCGGCGTAGGCCGGCCCGGCGGCCCGGCGCGCCTGCTTCTCGGTGGCCGCCGCCTGCTTCTCCGCGGCCAGGCGCGCCTCGGCCTGGGCGGCGGTGAGGCCGAAGTCGCGCTGCATGGCGGCGAGGACGCCGTTGGAGGCGGCGGCACGCCCGGTGTGCGGGGTGTCCGCGCCGGCCGCCTGGGCCGGAAGGAAGCCGGCGGTGGCGCAGGCGCCGGAGACCAGCAGCGCGGTCAGCGCGGCACGGACGGGTCTGTTACGTCGCATGGATTCTGCCCTTCGTCGTTCCCGTGTGTGGGGGTGGAACAGGGTGGAACCAGGGATCGGACACGGACCTGGGAGCGCTCCCCCGGTGTGTCGCTGGGGAGCCTAGCGAGGGATCATGAACAGGTCCATGCCAATGGAGGGACGGGCTCCGCGGCGGGTCACGGTTTCGGCCGTTCACAGTCGGGCGGCCACGGCCCGGGCCACCGCGTCGGCCTCGTCCGCGCTCAGCCGCTCCGGCTCCGGATCGCGCAGGAACGCGAAGACGCCGGGCCCGCGCCGGTCGGCGGGCAGGTCCGCCGGGCACGGCACCAGGTGGAAGTGGACGTGCGCGAACCCCTCGGCCTCGGCGAACTGCACCACGTACGTCTTGGCGCACCCGGTCACCGCACGCAGCGCCCGCGCGACCCGGACCTGCCAGGGCCCGAGGGCGGCGGCCTCCGCGTCGGTGAGCTCGTGGACCGCTGTGACGTGGCGCCGGGGCAGCAGGACGAGCCAGCCCGGGAGCGAGGTGCCGATGGCGTGGGCGAGCCGCCAGTGTTGGTCGGAGGCGATGTGTTCGCGGGGTGGCAGCTCGGTGAACCGGGCTTCGTTGGCGCAGGCGTAGCAGTCGGGGGCGGGGCGGTCGGCGCGGGGCGGGGTGCTGTCGGAGGTCATGCCCCCCACGATCCGCCGGAACGGGCCGCGCGCGGGGCCCGTTCCGACGAAAGGCGGGGTCCGGTGCGTGCCCCGTCGGATCAGGTCTGCGCCGGAAGGTCCAGGACGGCGCGGATCGTGCGGACGACGCCGTCCTCGGTGTTCGCGGGGGCCAGGTGGCGGGCGCGGCGGCGTACCTCGGGGTGGGCGCCGGCCATGGCGTACGACCAGTCGGCGGCGTCCAGCATCTGCAGGTCGTTGAGGTAGTCGCCGAAGACCATGGTCTGCGCCGCGGTGATGCCGAGCGCGCGCTGGAGGCCGCGCACGGCCCGGCCCTTGTCGGCCGTCGGCGCCATCACGTCGACCCAGTGCTCGCTGGAGACGACGACCTGATGCGAGTCGACGAGGGAGGCGAGCGCCGGGGCCGTGGTCTCCTCGGCGCGGCCGAAGTCGAAGAGGGCGACCTTGAGCACCTCGTCGTCGACGGCCGTGGCGTCCTCGACGATCCGGTGCCGGTGGTAGTACGTGCGGACCTCCGCCATGAAGGCCTCGTCGGACCGCTCCACGTACGCGGACCGCTTGCCGCAGACGACGGCGCCCGCGTCCACCCCCTCCTCCCCCAGCCGGCGCACCGTCTTGACGAGCCAGGCGGCGACGGCGGGGTCCAGCGGGTCGGAGCTGAGTTCGGCGCCGCCCCGGACGACGTACGTGCCGTTCTCGGCGATGTAGACCATGCCGCCGTCGTCCACGGCGGCGAACTGGTCGGCGAGGGTGGCGTACTGGCGGCCGCTGGCCGGGCAGAAGACGATGCCGCGCCGGTTCAGCTCGGCGAGCAGCGGCCAGAACGTGTCGGGGACGCGCCCGTCGGCGTCCAGCAGGGTGCCATCCATGTCGCTGACGACGAGACGGATGTCGGGGCGGTGGTCAGGCTGGTGGTGCGTGGTCACGATCGTTCCTCGGTACGGGGCCTTCCATCGTAGGGAACGTGCCGCGGGGGCCGAGGTCAGGCCGGGTCCGCGGCGGGGACCGGCGTCCGCGCGGCCGACCGCTCGGCCCGGCGCAGCAGCGTCGCCGCGACGAGTCCCCCGGCCAGCACCGCCGCCGCGCCGACAAGTTGTCCGGTCTCCAGCGCCGAGCCGAACGCCCGCGTGACCGTGGAGCGCTCGGCGGCCGAGTCCGCCGCGGCCAGGGCCGCCGGGAGCGAGGCCGCGGTCACCGGGACCAGGGCGGAGAAGCGGGCGCTGAGCACCGCGCCGAGGACGGCGACCCCCAGGCCGCTGCCGAACTCGGTGACGGTGCCCTCGATACCGGCTCCCGCGCCCGCCTTCTCCCGGGGCATCGCGCCGAGGACGGCGACGGCCATCGCCGGGTTGGCGAAGGCGCAGCCCACCCCCATCAGGACGAGCCCGGCGAGCAGCCCGCCGTACCCGTCCACGACGCGTCCGGCGACGGCGACCGCCGCAAGACCGCAGGCCAGCAGCGTCATGCCGAGCGCCACCGCGCCCGGGATGCCGAGCCGGGCGCTGAACCGGGCCGAGACGCCGGTGAAGTTGAGCAGGACCACGGTCAGGGCGAACGGCGCGGTGCGCAGCCCCGCCTCCAACGGCCCGTACCCGAGCACGAACTGCAGTTGCTGCGTCAGCAGGAACAGGGCGCCGCCGCTGCCGAACGTGATGAGCAGCGCCCCGAACACGGCCCCGGTGAAGGTCCGGTTGCGGAAGAAGCTCATGTCCAGCATGGGGTGCGGGAAGCGGCGCTCCCAGACGACGAAGCCGCTCAGGGCGCAGGCGCCGACGACCGCGCCCAGCAGGACGTGGGCGGAGGTCCACCCGTGCTCGGGCCCGGAGACGACCGCGTAGACGAGCGCGGTCATGGCGACCGTCGAGAGGACGGCGCCCAGCAGGTCGGGCCGCTGCCCGGCCTCGGCCCGGCTCTCCGGGACGAGGGCGGCGACGGCGACGAGGCCGAGGACGACGACGGGCAGGTTGACGAGGAAGAGGGCGCCCCACCAGAAGTGGTCGAGGAGGACGCCGCCGACGAGTGGGCCCGCGGCGAAGCCGAGGGCGTTGACCGCGGCCCAGATGCCGATGGCGCGGACCCGCTCGTCCTCGTCGAAGACCTGCACGGCGACGGCGAGCGTGGTGGTGAGCAGCAGGGCGCCGCCGATGCCCATGCCGGCCCGGGCGGCGGTCAACTGGCCCGCGCTCTGCGCGAGTCCGGCGGCCAGCGACCCGGCGCCGAACAGGGCGAGCCCGGTCAGCAGCAGCCGCTTGCGGCCGTACCGGTCGGCGGCGGCGCCCGCCGTGAGCAGCAGCCCGGCCTGCACGAGGACGTAGGCGTTGATGATCCACTGGATCTCGGCCGTGGTGGCGCCGAGGTCGTCGGTGAGGGTCGGGACGGCGACGTTCAGGATCGTGTTGTCGAGGATGACGACGAGCTGCGAAAGGCAGATCACGCCCAGGATCAGCCAGCGGCGCGGGTCCCGGGCCCCGGCGGGCGGCGCGAGGGCGGGCTGCTCGGCGGCGGGCGTCGCCGTCATGCGGGCTCCTTCGAGGCAGGCGCGGGGTGGCGTCGGGCACACCCCACAGTAAGTTAGGTAACCCTAACCCGATAGGGGTGCCCCGGTGGTACCGGCCTCCAGCGCGCGGTGCATGACGTGCAGTCCGACCCGGCCGTGGCGCGGGTGGTCGAAGGCGTCCGGCACGGTGCCGAGGACGGTGAAGCCGAGCGAACTCCACAGGCCCACCGCCGGGTTGGTCTCCACCACCGCGTTGAACACCATCGCGCGGTAGCCGTCCGCGCGGGCCTCGGCGAGGACGTGCTCGGCCAGGGCGCGGCCGTACCCGCGGCCGCCGTACGCCGGGTCCACCATGAACCCGGCGTTGGCGACGGCCGCCGCGGGCCCGCCGTAATTGGCCTTGATGTAGGCGCTGGCGACGACCGTCTCCGCACTGTCCGTGGCGTCTGTGCCGCCCGTGCCGTCTGTGCCGCCTGTGGCGTCCGTGGCGTCCGTGGCGTGCACGTCGTCCGTCACGACGAAGACCCGCCGGCCCGGCCCGGTCCACAGCGCACGGGCCTCGGGCTCGGAGGTGCGCGGGTCCCAGGTGTACGTCTCCCCGGCGCGGACGATCCGCTGCCAGAACGGCCAGATCCGCTCCCAGTCGCCGGCCCGGGCATCTCTGATCTTCATGCCGCCGAGTCTGGCACGGGGCCCCGCGGGCCCGGGGCGGCGCGGCCCGCGGACCGGGGCTCCGCACCCGCGCGCAGCCGCCCGTCCCACCCCCCGGCCGCGCGCGGCTCGTCCCCGCCGCGTAGGGTCCCCCTTTGTCCCGAACCACCAGGTGGCACGGTGTCCCCGCGGCACCGGCGCCACGAAGAGCAGGAGCCTCGTACCGTGCCCGCACCGTCCACCGCCCCGGCGCCCATCTACGACCGTCTCGTCGACGAGCAGGGCGACGTCCTCGCCGACGTACGCGAAGCGGCCCGGCGCACCGAGCGCACCGCGCAGGACGTCCTCGACTTCGCGCTCCCCGAGGGCTCCACCGGCACGAACTGAGCGCCTGCGCCGGCTCCGCGGTCCCGTGCTTCCCAGGTCACGACTGCGTGCACGCCTATTGACTCGTTTTCGAACTCGTCGGTAGCTTCAACTGTCAGCGCTGAAATCCCCTGTCTCACACGGAACTTGGCCTTGCGCCGAGCAGGTTTCGAAGGAGCAACAGATGGTGACGCGCGCGTTCAGGAAGCACCTCGCGGCCCTTGCCGTGACCACGGCGGTGGCGGGCCTCGGCCTGACCGTCCCGGCCCAGGCGGCCCCGGGGCCCCTCCCCTATGTTGCGCTCGGCGACAGCTACAGCGCCGCGTCCGGCGTCCTCCCGCTCGATCCGTCCGCCAGCCTGCTGTGCGCCCGCTCCACGGCCAACTACCCGCACGTGCTGGCGCAGCGGCTCGGCGCCACCCTGAAGGACGTCACGTGCGGCGGCGCGCAGACCAAGGACTTCGCCGCGGCGCAGTACCCCGGCGTCGCCCCGCAGCTGGACGCGCTCTCCGCCGACACCGGCCTGGTCACGATGACGATCGGCGGCAACGACAACAGCACGTTCATCAACACGATCCTGGCCTGCGCGACGGCCGGGATCGCCTCGGCCGGGCAGGGGCATCCGTGCGCGTCCCTGTACGGGGACAAGTTCACCGACGAGATCGACAGCAAGACGTACCCGGCGGTGAAGGCCGCGCTCCAGGCGACCCGGAACAAGGCGCCGGGGGCCCGCGTCGCGATCCTCGGCTACCCGTGGATCATGCCGCCCACGGCCAAGGCCGGCTGCTTCCTGAAGATGCCGATCGCCTCCGGTGACGTCCCCTACGTGCGCTCCATCCAGACCCGCCTGAACAGCGCGGTGCAACGGGCCGCCGCGGAGACCGGGGCGACCTACGTCGACCTGTCCCGGGCGTCCGAGGGGCACGACGCGTGCCAGTCGGCCGGCGCCCGCTGGGTGGAGCCGGCGCTGTTCGGCACGAACTTCGTGCCGGTGCACCCGAACGCGCGCGGCGAGGCGGCGATGGCCGACCTCACGGCCGACGCGCTCGGGCTCGGCTGACCGCGACGGCGCGCTGCTCCGGGGAGAGCCCCGGACCAGCGCGCCGCCGGCCGTCCCGCCTGAACGGCGCATTCCGACAGGGAGCAGTGCTCTCGCCCGCCCTACTGTGAGGCGTCGGGGTCGACGAGTGGCAGGGCGGAGGCGCGGTGGGCGGCGAGCGCGGGAGACGGCGGCTGTGGAGCGCGGTCGCTCTCGCGCTCGCCCTGGCCGGCACGGGGGCGGGTCTTGGCGGCTGCTCCGGCGGCGAGCGGGCTCCGCGGACCGGGCCGGTCTCGGCAGCGGAGGCCCGCTCCGCGGCCGACGGCTTCCTCCACGCCTGGTCGGCCGGGGACCTGGACGCGGCGGCGCGGCGCACGGACGACGCCCACGCGGCCGGTGCCGCGCTGCGGGAGTACCGGCGCGGCGCGCACCTCGCCGCGCGGGACCTGCGCGCGGGCACACCGGCGGGAGCGCGGGTGCCGTTCTCGGTCCGCGCCGAGTTCGCCTACGAGGGCGCCCGCGCACCCCTCACCTATAGGTCCGAGCTGACCGTGGTGCGCGGGGCCGGCGACGGGCAGCCCGTCGTGCGGTGGCGGCCCCAGGTCCTGCACCCCGGGCTCGGTGCGGGGACGCGGCTGGTCGCACGGCGGGCCGGGGCCGCGCCGGTGCGCGCCGACGACCGGACGGGCGAGCCGCTGGACGTCCGCGCGCTGCCCTCGCTCGCCTCCGTCCTGGACGGCCTGCGGCGCACGTACGGGCGGAGCGCGGGCGGCCGGCCGGGCGTCGAGCTGCGTCTCGTGCCGCCGGCGGCGGCCGGGGAGCACGCGCGGCCGTCCGGCGACGGCGCGCTGCTGTCCCTGCCGGCGGGCGCGCCCGGGCGGCTGCGGACCACGCTCGACAGACGGGTGCAGGAGGTGGCCGAGCGCGAGGTCGCGCGGCGCACCGACGCCTCGCTCGTCGTGCTCCGGCCGTCGACCGGCGAGGTCCTGGCGGTCGCGGGCTCCGGTCCTGACGGTTCCCGCACGGCGCTCGAGGGCCGGCTCGCGCCCGGCTCGACGATGAAGATGATCACGGGGTCGCTGCTCCTGGAGAAGAAGCTGGCGGCTCCGGACCGGCCGCACCCGTGCCCGAGGACCGCCTCGTACGGCGGCTGGCAGTTCCACAACGTCGACGACTTCGCCATCAGCGGCGGCACGTTCCGGGCGAGTTTCGCGGCGTCGTGCAACACGGCCTTCGTGACGCAGGCGGGCCGGCTGGCGGACGGGGACCTCGCCCGCCAGGCCCGGGACGTCTTCGGCATCGGCGCGCACTGGTCGGTGGGCGTGCCCGCGTTCGCCGGGGAGGTGCCGGTGGAGCACGCCGCGTCGAAGGCGGCGGCGCTGATCGGGCAGGCCGGGGTGCGGATGAATCCGCTGACCATGGCGTCGGTGGTCGCGACGGCCCGCACGGGGCGGTTCCGGCAGCCGTACCTCGTCGCGCCCGCCGTGCGGCACCGGGACCTCGCCGCGCCGCGGCGGGCGCTGGACCCCGCCGCCCACGCCCAGCTGCGGGACCTGCTGCACACCACGGCCGCCTCCGGCTCGGCGGCGGGGGCCATGGCGGGGCTGCGCGGGGACATCGGGGCGAAGACCGGCTCCGCGGAGGTCACCGGCCAGAAGGAGCCCAACGGCTGGTTCGCGGCCTGGCACGGCGACCTCGCCGCGGCCGCCGTGATGCTGCGCGGCGGCCGCGGCGGGGAGTCCTCGGGCCCGCTCGTGGCCGCCGTCCTGAAGGCGGCCGGCACGCCGCGGTGACCGGCCCGCCCGCGGGGGCCCGGCGGTCACGCGAGTGCGGCGAGCTCCGTGCCGGCCAGCAGGAAGCCGCCCACGCCGAAGTCGGCCGTGCTGTCGTAGGTGACCGGCTGGCTGGACTCGGGCCGGTCGCCGACCTTCTGGACGTAGCCGAGGAACCCGTCGGGGTGCACGGCCGTGGTGACCAGGCCGCGCCACGCCCGGGCGGCGACCGGCAGCAGCGCGGCCCGGCCGACGAGTCCGGCGCGCAGCGCGTACGCGGTGCCGTACAGCAGGAAGCTGGTGCCGCTCGTCTCGGGGCCGGGCAGGTGGGTGGGGTCGGCGAGGTTCACGTTCCAGAACCCGTCGGGGCGCTGGACGGCGGCGGCCGCCGTGACCAGGCGGGTCAGCGCGGCGCGGTACTCGGGGACGTCGGGGTGGGAGGCGGGCAGCGCCTTGAGGGTCTTGGTGTGGCCGCCCGCGACCCAGCCGTTGCCCCGCGACCACAGGACCGGCTTCCCGGAGGGAGCGACGATGCCGCCGGGCAGGAAGCGTTTGTCGCGGTACCAGAGGCCGGTCGTCTCGTCGTAGAGGCCCGGGCCGCCCTCGGCGTGCTTGGTGTGGGTGTAGAGGCGGTGCATCTTCTGCGCGTAGGCGGGATCGGCGCGCAGGACGCCGAGCCGGGCGAACGGCGGCATCGCCATGTGCAGGGCGTCGTCCCACCACCAGTCGTCGTTCTTGTCGGGCTGGTCGGTGTAGGTCATGCGGTGCAGGTCGGCTTCGAGCGCGGTGAGTTTGGCCGCCTCGGGCTCGGCCGCGTACAGGTCGAGGTAGGCCTGGGCGGCGCACTGGTTGTCGGCGTGGCGGGTGGTGACGCCGCCGTTGAGGGCGTAGTCGTGGCGCTCCGCCCAGGTGCGCGCGTAGGCGAGGTAACGGGCGTCCCCAGTCAGGCGGTGCAGGGCGAGCAGGCCGCTGAAGAAGGTGGCGTTGGCCCACAGGTTGTCACCGGGATCGCCATGGGCGCCGATCCAGTGGTAGGCGACGCGGCGCAGCACCGCGACGATCTCGCCCCGGCTCGGCAGCGCCGCCGGACGCGGGGCGGCGAGGGCGGCCGGGGCGACGCCGAGCGCTCCCCCCGCCGCCGCGGCCGTCAGGAAAGTACGTCGCTTCATCGACATATGGGCTCCCGATCCTGGTGCGGGTCAACTCGGCTCGGAGACGAGGAAGTTCAGGTCCATGAACAACCCGCCCCCATATGAACCCCGGCACCAGCAGTAAAGAACCCGGACATGCGCACGTCAAGGCCGCATCGGCCTGCTCGTATGCTCGGGGGCAGGTACGACGGATCGATCTTGGAGTGACAGGTGACCCAGGTGGCACGACGGCCGAGCCGGGCCGGGACGTGGGACCGTTTCGTGGCGTCCGATCCCGGGCTGCTGCGGCTGATGGCGGGCCTGCGGACGGTCACCGCGATCGGTCTGGCGCTGGCCGCGCTCGCGCTGGCCGGGACCGATGTCACCCACATGGTCGCGGGCGCGATGGCGGCGATGGTCGGCACCTTCGCGATCCGCGAGAAGACCGTGCGCGGCCAGGGACTCACCCTGGCGCTCGGGCTGCCGGTGGCGCTCGCGGCGATGGCGCTCGGCGCGCTGCTGCACCCGTACGTCGTCGCCGGGGACCTGTTCTTCGTCGCCCTCATCTTCGGCGCGGTCTACAGCCGCCGGTTCGGCGACCGGGGCACGGCACTCGGCCTCATCGGTTTCCAGATCTATTTCGTGTCCCTGTTCGTGAACGCGTCGGTGAGCCAACTGCCGCGCCTGTTCGCCACGTTGGCGGTCGCCTTCGCGTGCAGCGCGGTGGCCCGCTTCCTCCTGGTGCCGGAGACGCCCCAGCGGGTGCTGGGGCGGCTGCGCGAGGCGTTCCGGGCCCGGCTCGCGCAGCTGGTGACCGCGCAGACCCGGCTGCTCGACGCACCGCCCGAGGAGCTCGACGACGTCCTGGACGAGCTGCGCCGCAACACGGCCCGGCTGCACGAGACGGCGCTGATGATCCAGGCCCGCCTGGAGGACGGCACCCGGGACGAGGCGACGGCCGCGCTGATCCAGCGCCGCGTCGCCGACGCCGAGGTGGCCGCCGAGCGCCTGGGCATGCTGCTCCTGACCGCCCGCAGCGCCGAGCGGGCCGACACGCTGACGCTGCACCTGCCCGGCGCGCCGGTGCCGGCCGCGGGGCGGCTGCTGCCCCGCGAGGACGAGACGACGGCCACCCTCCGCCGCGACCTGGGCGCCCTGCACCTGATGGTGGCGCGCCCCGCGGACGCCAACCGGGGCACCGCCGTCGCCCACGTGCGCAACCGGCTGCTCGGCTACCGCGACGAGGAGAGCATCCCGCCGGGCGCCACGCTCGCCGCGCAGGACGTGTTCCGCGGGATCGGCGAGGCGGCCCGCGCGGTCATGGGCCTGCGGCTCGCGCTCGACGGGCCGCAGGACGAGTCGGACGACTCGCCCGCCACGACCCGCTCGCGCGAGGAGTTCGACGC
The DNA here is from genome assembly GCF_044465085.1 of Streptomyces sp. NPDC049813. Taxonomy (NCBI): domain Bacteria; kingdom Bacillati; phylum Actinomycetota; class Actinomycetes; order Kitasatosporales; family Streptomycetaceae; genus Streptomyces; species Streptomyces sp. NPDC049813. The sequence goes on from NZ_JBITLI010000017.1 coordinate 84,374, forward strand.
GGAGGACGTCTCCATAACGGCGGAGAAGCAGGCGCCCGCCGCGACGGAGGAACCCACGGGGCTGCGGCGGCCCACCACCCGGGCCGCCTTCCAGGTCGCCGTCGGCTCGGCGCTCGCCATCGTCGGCGGCGAGTTCCTCTCCAGCCAGCGGTGGTACTGGGCGGTGCTCACCTGCTGGGTCGTCTTCCTGAACACGGCGTCCACGGGCGAGATCGTCGTCAAGGGCTACCGGCGGCTCCTCGGCACGGTGCTCGGCGTCGTGGCGGGAGTGGCGCTCGCCGGGGCGGTCGGCAACCAGACCGGGCTCGCCTTCGTACTGGTCCTGCTCTGCGTGTTCGCGATGTTCTTCACCGCTCCGCTGTCCTACGCGCTGATGTCGTTCTTCGTGACGGCGATGCTCGGCCTGCTGTACACCCTGCTGAACACCTACAGCTTCGACGTGCTGGTGCTGCGCATCGAGGAGACGGCGCTCGGCGCGGCCTGCGGGATCATCGCGGCGATGTTGGTGCTGCCGGTCAGGACCGACCGGCGCACCGACGAACTGCTCGCCGCCGTCCTGGAGCGGCTCGGGGACGTCGTGGCGGGCGCGGTGGAGCAGCTCAGCGGCGGTCCCGCCATGGACCTGCTGGACAAGGCGCGCGACCTGGACACCGCCCTGGACGACCTGCGGGCCTCGATCCAGCCGCTGACCCATCCGATCACGCCCCTGCGCGAGCGGCGTCAGACGGCCCGCTACCTGGTGGCGCTCCTGGAGACGTCCGCGTACCACGCGCGTTCGCTGGCGGCGACGGCCGAGCTCGTGCCCTACAGCAAGCGGGTGGGCGCGGACCCGCGCCTCGGCCGGGCGGCGCGCCGGATCGCCCACAACATCGACGTCCTCGTCGCGCACGTGAACGAGACGGACACCTCGGGCAGCGTCGAGTCGGGTGCGAGCATCGCCGCGATGCTGGAGACCGACGGCCTCGGCGTGCCGGCGGCGAACACCGTCACCTTCCGCGTCCTGCGCCATCTGCAGCGCCTCGACGAAGGCATCACGGGTCTGGCGAGGCCGCTGGACGTGCCGGTGGGGCCGCGCCGGTAGGGACCGCGCCCACCGGCCCGCCCACGGCCGCCGCCCACGGCACGAGCCGGGGCCCCCGCCTGCACGGCGGGGGCCCCGGCTCGTGGGGTGGTACGACCGGTCAGAGCTGGCCGGACGCGGCGATCGTGATCTTCGCCGAGGTGGCGCCGCTCTGCGAGCCCAGGGACTCGATCTTCTTGACGAGCTTCATGCTCTCCTCGTCCGCGACCTCACCGAAGACGACGTGCTTGCCGTCGAGCCAGCTGGTGACGATGGTCGTGATGAAGAACTGCGAGCCGTTGGTGTTCGGGCCGGCGTTGGCCATCGAGAGCTGGCCCGGCTTGGTGTGCTTGAGCTGGAAGTTCTCGTCGGCGAACTTCTCGCCGTAGATGCTCTTGCCGCCCGTGCCGTTGCCGGCGGTGAAGTCGCCGCCCTGGAGCATGAACTCCGGGATGACGCGGTGGAAGGAGGAACCGGCGTAGCCGAAGCCCTTCTCACCCGTGCACAGGGCGCGGAAGTTCTCCGCGGTCTTCGGGACGACGTCCTCGAAGAGGTTGAACGTGATCCGCCCGGCGGGCTCGTCGTTGATCGTGATGTCGAAGTAGGTCTTGATTGCCATGCCGCAATCCTTGCATCACGACCCCCGGATCACCGACTCGGCCCGGCGGCGCCACCCGTTTCCGCACCAAGAGTGACGCCACGAGCACGCAGGGCGAGGGGATTCCCCGCGCCCCGGCGGGTGGCCCGCGCGCTGCCTACGATGATGTTCTGGCCCGGCCGCTCGGCGGTGGCCACGGAACGGGAGGGACCGGCAATGATCATCTTCGGTACGCGGGGGTACGCGTTCCAGCTCGCGATACTCACCTTCGTCTGCGGCGCCTGCGGCAACCCCGCGGCGCACACCCTGCGCAAGTACGTCACCAAGTTCACGCTGTTCTTCATCCCCCTCTTCCCGGTCTCGACGAAGTTCCGCACGCAGTGCACCTTCTGCGGGACCGAGCACCAGGTGCCCAAGGAGCAGGCGGAAGCGATGCTGGCGCAGCCGGCCGCCCCGCAACAGCACCAGCCCTACCAGGGCTGACACGCGACCCGGCCCGGAGAACGGCGGACCCGGCCCGGACAGGAGAGGGCCCCGACGCCTCACAGGGGGGGGAGAGGAGGCGGCGGGGCCACAGACTCGAGCGCCCGGGGGGGGTGGGCTGCTTGAGTCGCTCACCCTGCTGGTGCCCCCGAACTCCGGCAGCATGCACGCCGCATGCCGACTTTCTTGCGAGCAGGTTTTCGCCCCGTCCCCCGGGCGGGCCGCCGGAGCGCCAAGGGCAGCCGCAGCGGATCCGGGAAGCCGCCCGATGATGGCCGAAACCGTTCGGCCGGGCGCAGGGGGGAGCGGCCACGAACCGGAGGCAGCCCCCCGATTCCGGGGTTCGTGGCCCACCGCACCGCCCCGAGCCTCCGCATTTGCGCGGCCGGAACGGCTCGTAGCAGAGTTAGCACGCCCCCGCCGGAGGACGGCGAGTTCACGACGAAGTTCCCGGCGGCGCCAACTGACCGGCTTGTCCGGTCTGTTCGGCGCGCGGCATGGCTAGCATGAACGCTCGTACGGTCCGGAAGATCGGCGTCCCTTTCGAACGCCGCTGACCGGATCCGCAGCCGACGTGACCGGCCGGCTCGTCGCTTCCCCACTCAAGGACCGAGGGACCCGCGGAATGTCAGTGCCTGCACCTCCCAGCCCGCACGCGATGGCCAGGACGGGGCGCTCCTCGCTCGGTGCGGCGCTCGCCGTGCTCGTGGTGGCGGCCGCCGCCGCGGGCGCCGCGGCGGCCCTCGCGCCGTCGGCCGCCCGCACCTGGGCCGTGTGGACGGCCGCGATCGCCTGGGTGTGCCTGGCCGTCGCCGTCGTGGCGGGCGCGCTCCGGCTCGGCCGTGCCCGGCGGGACGCCGCGCGCGCCCGGCAGGAGCTGGCCCAGGCCCAGGGCCGTCTGACCCAGCAGGCGGCGGAGGCGGCGCAGCTGGTGAACGTGACGCTGCCCGGCGTCGTCCGGCAGCTGCGGGAGACCGCGAGCACGGGTCCGACCACGGCCCCCTCCGATCCTCAACTGCGGCGCATCCTGGAGGAGTTCACCAGCACCATCGAGACGGCCGTGCGCGAGGCCGTGCACGCCGCGGCGGAGCGCGACGCCGCCCGGGGCGAACTGGAGCGGGCCGCGGCCGAGTTGGAGCAGCTCACGGCCGAAACGTTTCCCGCCGCGGTGGCGCGGCTGCGCGAGGGCTCGTCCGCCGAGACCGTGCTCGCGGAGCTGGACTGGCCCCACAACGCCCTGCTGCGGGTGCCCGCCGAGGCGTTCCTGCGCGAGCTCGCGCTGAGCGAGCGCCGGGCGGCGGCCGCCCAGGCCGCCTCGGCGAAGGCGCTCAGCCGGGTGCAGGCCAAGTCCGTGAGCATGCTGGCCGATCTGCGCACCATGCAGGAGCGGCACGGCGAGGAGGTCTTCGGCGATCTGCTGCGCCTGGACCACGCCACCTCCCAGCTCGGCCTGATGACCGACCGGCTCGCGCTCTTGATGGGCGGCCGCTCCAGCCGCGCCTGGAACAAGCCGATCGTCATGGAGAGCGTGCTGCGCGGCGCCGTCGGCCGGATCGCCGCCTACCAGCGGGTGCGGCTGCACTGCGCCACGGACGCGGCGATCGCCGGGTTCGCGGCCGAGGGCGTGATGCACCTGCTGGCCGAGCTGATGGACAACGCGGCGAACTTCTCGCCGCCCATCGACGAGGTCCACGTCTACGTCGAGGAGCGCTCCGCCGGGCTCGTCGTGACGATCGAGGACAGCGGCCTGAAGATGGCGGACGCGGCCATGCGCCGCGCGGAGCAGTCGGTCTCCGGGCAGATCACCGACCTCGCCTCGCTGCAGGGCACCCGGCTCGGGCTCGCCGTCGTCGGCCGGCTCGCCGCGAAGTACCGCGTCGACGTGAACTTCCGCCCCTCCTCGCGCGGCGGCACCGGCGTCGTCGTCCTGCTCCCGCCCCAGCTCCTCGCCCAGCAGCGCGACGTGGTGCAGCCCCTGACGGTGCCCGCGCCGCGCCCGGCCCCGGCCGAGACGCACGAGCGGGCCGAGGCCCCGGCCGGCACCGAGCCCGCCGAGCGCACCGCCCCCGGTGAGCCCCGGCCCGCCCGGCCGGCCGCGGCCACGCCGAACGGGCTGCCGGTGCGGCCGCCCGGCCGCACCATGGCCGCCGCCGAACAGGACCGCGGCCGGCCGGCCCCCGCGCCCGCCGCCGACCGGCCCGCGCAGCCCGGCCGGGACGCGGGCGCCCGCTTCGGCGCCTTCCACCGTGCCCGCAAGGCCAAGGACGGCGACCGGCCCGAGTAGTCGCACCCCCTGACACGCACCTCAGTCCCCCCGCTCGACACCGTGAGATTGGAGGCACGGGCGGTGTGCCCGGCGCAGCCGGACCGAGCACCGTCCGACCCCACCATGCAGACCACTGACACCAGCCTGACCTGGCTCCTGGAGAGCCTGCTGGAGCGCACCCCGGGCACGCGCCACGCCCTCGTCCTGTCCCGGGACGGGCTGAAGCTGTGCTGGAGCGAGCACCTGACACTCGACCAGGCCGACCAGCTCGCGGCGATCTGCTCCGGCATCCAGGCCCTCGCCCAGGGCGCGTCGGTGGAGTTCGGCGACGGGACCGGCGGCGTACGGCACTCCATGACCGAGTTCCACGGCGGGCTGCTGTTCATCGTGGACGCGGGCGAGGGCGCGCATCTGGCGGTCGTCGCCGACGAGGACGCCGATCCGGGCGTGGTCGGCCACCAGATGACGGAGCTGGTGGAGCAGATCGGCGAGCACCTGCGGGCCGAGCCGCGCCAGTCCCCCGCGGGGGGCGGCGCCTCGTGACGCGCCGGCCGGTGGACACCGGGGCCCCGGACCGGCTCTACACGGTCACCGGCGGTCGCAGCCGCACCGACGACACCTCGTTCGACCTGGTGACGCTGGTGGTCAGCGAGTGCGAGCCGACCGCGGGGATGCAGTCCGAGCACGTACGGATCCTCGAACTGTGCCGGCAGCCGGCGGCTGTCGTGGAGATCGCCGCCGAACTGAAGCTGCCGATCACCGTGGTGCGCATCCTGCTCGGTGATCTGCTGGCCGGCGGCAAGGTCACCGCCCGGCATCCGCGTGCGGCGGCCGCCGTCGCCGAACTCCCCGATTCCGCCCTTCTCCAGGAGGTGCTCCATGGGCTCCGCAACCTCTGAACTACCCGCGCGCACGCCCCTCGGTGCCCTCGCGGACACCGGCCTGAAGATCGTCGTGGTCGGCGGGTTCGGCGTCGGCAAGACCACGCTGGTGCGCTCGGTGAGCGAGATCCGCCCGCTCAACACCGAAGAGGTGATGACGCAGGCGGGCGTGGGCGTCGACGAGACGACGGGCGTCGCGGCGAAGACCACGACCACGGTCGCCTTCGACTTCGGCCGCATCAGCCTCAACGACCGCATGGTGCTCTATTTGTTCGGCGCGCCCGGCCAGGAGCGGTTCTGGTTCCTGTGGGACCGGCTGTTCTCGGGGACGCTCGGCGCCGTCGTCCTCGTCGACACGCGCCGGATGGACGACTCCTGGTACGCGATCGACCGCCTGGAGCACCACGGCACGCCGTTCGTGGTGGCGGTCAACCGGTTCGACGACGAGCCGGTGCGCCACTCCCTCGACGAGATCCGGCAGGCCCTCGCGCTGCCGGAGCACGTGCCGATGGTCGACTGCGACGCCCGCGTCAGATCGTCGGGCAAGGACGTGCTGATCACCCTCGTGGACCACCTGTACGCGATGGCCATGGCCCAGGAGACGACACCGTGACCGAGCAGAGCCTCCCCTCGCCCGCCGCGGCGGGCGACGCCCCCGCCGGCTGCCCCGCCCACGCGGGCGCGGTCCCGCTCAGCGGCCTCGAGTACCAGCAGACGCCCTCGCAGCTGTACCGCTCGCTGCGCCGGGAGCACGGCCCGGTGGCGCCGGTGCTGCTCGACGGGGACGTGCCCGCGTGGCTGGTCCTCGGGTACTCCGAAGTGAGCTACGTGACCGCGCACGACGAGCTGTTCGCGCGGGACTCCCGGCGCTGGAACCAGTGGGAGCACATCCCCGGGGACTGGCCGCTGCTGCCGTTCGTCGGGTACCAGCCCTCGGTCCTCTTCGCCGAGGGCGCCGAGCACCAGCGGCGCGCCGGCGTGATCACGCACGCCCTGGAGCAGGTCGACCAGTTCGAGCTGGCCCGGGACTGCGGGATCATCGCCGACCGGCTGATCTCCGACTTCGCGGGCAGCGGGCAGGCCGAGCTGATGAGCGCGTTCGCGCACGCGCTGGCGATGATCGCCGCGGTGCAGATGTGCGGCATGCCGCACACCGGCACGGACACCCAGGACCTCGTGGACGACCTGCGGATCTCGCTGGACGCGGCCGAGGGCGACGATCCGGTGGCCGCCTACGTGCGGGTCGGCGAGCGGATCCAGCGGCTGGTCAAGGAGAAGCGGGAGCGGCCCGGCGCCGACGTCACCTCGCGGATGATCCAGGACCCGGCGGGGCTGACCGACGAGGAGATCGTGCAGGACCTGATCTCGGTGATCGCGGCGGCCCAGCAGCCGACGGCGAACTGGATCTGCAACACCCTGCGGCTGCTCCTGACGGACGAGCGGTTCGCCCTGAACGTGTCGGGCGGGCGGCTCAGCGTCGGCGAGGCGCTGAACGAGGTGCTCTGGCTGGACACGCCGACGCAGAACTTCATCGGCCGCTGGGCGGTGCGCGACACGCAGCTGGGCGGCCGGCAGATCCGGGCGGGCGACTGCTTGGTCCTCGGGCTCGCGGCGGCCAACACCGATCCGCAGATCTGGCCGGAGTCCCATGTGGGCGCGGAGAACGCGGCGCATCTCTCCTTCAGCAACGGCGAGCACCGCTGCCCCTACCCGGCTCCCCTGCTGGCCGACGTGATCGCGCGGACGGCCGTGGAGACGCTGCTGGACCGGCTGCCCGACCTCGTCCTCGCGGTGGACCCGGCCGAGCTGACGTGGCGGCCGTCGATCTGGATGCGGGGGCTGACGGCGCTGCCGGTCAGCTTCACGCCGGTCGTGCAGTGAGCGTGCGTCCGTGAGGAGCCGTGCACCCGGGACACGGGTGCACGGCTTCGTCGTTCAGTAGGCGGCGTTCATGGCGGCGCGGACGTCCCGCAGGGTCGCGTCGGCGATCGCGCGGGCCCGCTCGTTGCCCGCGCGCAGGACGTCCCGGACCAGGCGGCGGTCCTGGGCGTAGGCGGCGCGGCGGGCGCGGATCGGGGCGAGGTGGCCGTTGACGGCGTCGGTGACGCGGCGTTTGAGGGCGGCGGCGCCGCCGGAGCCGGTCTCCTCGGCCACCTGCCGCGGGTCGGTCCCCTCGCACAGGGCGGCGAGCAGGACGAGCGAGGAGACCTCGGGGCGGGCGGCCGGGTCGTAGGTGATGTGGCGTTCGGCGTCGGTTCGCGCGCCCCGGACGAGCCGGGCGGTCTCGTCGGCGTCGGCGGCCAGGGCGATGGCGTTGCCGCGGCTCTTGCTCATCTTCGTGCCGTCGGTGCCGAGCAGCAGCGGCGCGGTGGACAGCAGCGCGTCGGGCAGCGGGAAGACCGGGGTGCCCTCGCCGTAGCGCTCGTTGAAGCGGCGGGCGACGGTGCGGGTGACCTCCAGGTGGGGCAGCTGGTCCTGGCCGACCGGCACCAGGTTCGCCCGGCAGAAGAGGATGTCGGCCGCCTGGTGCACGGGGTAGGTGAACATCAGGCCGCTGACGGCGGCCTGCCGGGAGTGGGCGATCTCGTCCTTGACCGTGGGGTTGCGGCCCAGCTCGGCGACGGAGACGAGGCTGAGGAACGGCAGCAGCAGCTGGTTGAGCGCGGGGACGGCGCTGTGCGCGAAGATCGTGGCGCGGTCCGGGTCGATGCCGATGGCGAGGTGGTCGAGGACCAGCTCCTCGACGTACTCGGTGAGGTGTTCGGCGACGTCCCGGTCGGTCAGGACCTGGTAGTCGGCGACGAGGACGAAGGTCTCGACGCCGAGGTCCTGGAGTCTGACGCGGTTGTGCAGCGTGCCGAAGTAGTGGCCGAGGTGGAGCCGCCCGGTGGGGCGGTCGCCGGTCAGGACCCGGAAGCGGCCGGGCTCCTTGTGGATCTGTTCCTCCAGCTCGGCGCTGCGGCGCCGGGCGGCGGTGGTACCGAGGCTGTCGGTGACGCTCATGGTCTCTCCCTGGGGCATGGGCGTCCTTGGGACGGCATGGTTCCGAGGGGGAACAACGAAGGGCCGTCCAGGGACGGCCCTTTGGTTCGTGCATGGCTGTGGCCGCCTCTAAGTGAGGCGCCACCAGCTGAGACACGAGAAGCGATGCATACGGCGAGTCTAGCAGCCGCCCGGGGGCCCGATCAGGGCGCGAGCGGCGTGAACCGCACCGGCAGCGACTGCGGTCCCCGGGTGAACACGCCCTGCTCGACCGGGTCGAACCCGTCGGCGAACCGGACGTCGGGCATGGCGTCGAGCAGCTGGTTCACCCCGGTCTCCACCTCGGCCTTGGCGAGCAGCGCGCCGACGCAGAAGTGCCGGCCCAGGGCGAACGCGAGGTGGTCGGCGGCGGCGGAGAACGCCGTCGTGGCCGTCAGGTCGGCGCGGAAGAGGTCGAAGCGGTCGGGGTCCTGGTAGCGGTCCTCGTCGCGGTTGGCAGCGCCGATGAGGCAGGTGACGGTGGCGCCGGCGGGGATGGTGCCGCCGCTGACCTCGACGTCCACCGCGGACTGACGCATGATCATGTGGACGGGCGGGGTGTAGCGCAGCGTCTCGGCGAAGGCCCGCGGGATCAGCGAGCGGTCCGCGCGGACGGCGGCCAGCTGCTCGGGGTGGGACAGCAGGTTGGCGAAGATGCTGGCGATGGCCTTGTCGGTGGTCTCGCCGCCGGCGGCGAGCAGCAGGCTGCAGAAGGCCTTGATGTCCTCGTCGCTCATCCGTACGCCGTCGACCTCGGCGGCGCAGAGCGTGGAGAGCAGGTCGTCCCCGAGGTTCTCGCGGCGCGCCCGGATGATCGGGATCATGTAGTCGGCGAACTCGACGCGGGTGCGCTCCCCCGCCGCGGTGACCTCCGCGTCGCCCGAGAGGTTGCCGAGGAAGGCGATGACGGCGGTGTACCAGCCGTGGAAGCGGGCGTGGTCGGCCTTGTCGAGACCGAGCATGTCGGCGATGACGTTGACCGGGAAGCGGGTGGCGTAGTCGTGGACGAGGTCGGCGACGCCGGTGGTGCGGAACTGGTCTATCAGGGCGCGGGAGTTGGCCTCGATGACGGGCAGGAACTTCTCCTGGAGGTCGCTGCCGCGGAAGGCCGGGGCGACCAGGGCCCGGCGCACCGCGTGCTCGCGGCCGCTGAGCTGGAGGATCGTCTTGCCGTGGACGGGCTCCAGCTGCCAGTCGTAGTTGTCGGTGGTGAACTGCGCCTCTTTGTCCTTGAAGACGCGCTCGACGTCGGCGTAGCGCGAGACGATCCAGCTCTGGGTCGCCTCGTGCCAGTGGAGGGGTGCGCTCTCACGCATCACGCGGTACGCGGGGTAGGGGTTCTCGGCGAACTCCGGCGAAAGGATGTCGGGGACCTGGGCGGTGGTCATGGAGCTCCCTGCGTGGGTGACGGACGATCCGCCTCCAGGCTATTGATCACCCGTCACCCGGAACAGCCCTCTCCTCGCCGTCAGTTGAGATCTGAACGAAAGGAGTGGCCGAAAACCGCCTGCGGTAGCGGCCGGTGTCAGCCGCCCGGCAGGATCACCGCGCGTCCGTTGACCTTGCCGTCGTGGAGCCGCTCGTAGGCGAGGGGCGCCTCGTCGAGCGTGTACGTCTCGGTGTGCACGGAGACGGCGCCGGCCCGCGCGAGGTCGAGGACCTCGATGAGCTCGCCGCGGCTTCCCCAGTAGGGCGCGCTGACGCTGACCTCGAAGTTCGTCGCGCCGAAGCCGACCGGCAGCGTGCCGCCGCCGATGCCGACGATCGTGACGTCGCCCTCGATGGCGGCCACGGCGCCCGCGGTCTCGACGGTGGGCTGGACGCCGACGAAGTCGAAGACGGCCTCGGCACCCCGGCCGCCGGTCAGCTCCTTGACCTTTCCGGCCGCCGCGGCGTCCGACAGGACGGCCTCGTGGGCGCCGACGGTGCGGGCGAGCGCGAGCTTGTCCTCGGAGACGTCGAGCGCGATGACGCGGGCCGCGGTCATGGCGCGCAGCAGCTGGATGGCCACGTGGCCGAGGCCGCCGGTGCCGATGACGACCGCGGTGGAGCCGGGCACCAGCTTGGGCAGCGAGCGCTTGATGGCGTGGTACGGGGTGAGGCCGGCGTCGGTCAGCGGGACGGTGGCGACCGGGTCGAGCCCGTTGATCGGCACCAGGTGCCGCGCGTCGTCGACGATCATGTACTCGGCCATCGAGCCGGGGGCGCCGAGACCGGGCGGGCGGATGCCGAGCTAGTCGGCGCGCAGGCAGTAGTTCTCCTTGCCGTGCGCGCAGTTGGCGCAGGTGCCGCAGCCCCAGGGACCGTAGACGGCGACGGAGTCACCCTCTTCCAGGCCGCTGACGCCGGCGCCGAGCCCGGCGACGGTGCCGACGCCCTCGTGGCCGAGGGTGAGCGGCAGGTCGTACGGGAAGTTCTCCGCGGGCCAGCTCATCACCGCGATGTCGGAGTGGCAGACGCCCGCGGCGGTGACCTTCAGGAGAACCTGGCCGGGGCCGGGCTCCGGATCGGGGACGGTGACGACCTCGGGCGCTGCCCCGACGGTCCGGTACTGAGGTGCCTTCATGGCTCGACTCCTTCGTCGCTCTCGCGGACCCCCGCTCCTCCACGGTAACGCGTCGACGTCCCAATGGGACACATGTCCCGGTGGGACATGCGCCACGGCACAAAAAAGACCCCGACCGTACGGGGGAGAACGGTCGGGGCCTCGCTCATAAGTTTAACAGCGAACCAACCGTGGTGCGCACCGCCCGTCGCCGGGGGCGCGTGAGGTCGGACACACCGGAGCAACCCCTACAGATGCCGCGTTTTGCCCCACCACCCGTTCGGACGACACGATTCCGGTCGCCGTGACGCCCGGTTCCGGCCGCGCACCGGGTTCCCGCCCGAGCACACCCGCGCCCCGGCCACCGCCCCGAACAGAGCAGACGCGACCGGAGATCGAACACGTGCGAACGGCACCGGCCACTTACCCCGCCCTCCCCATCTGGCCGGTCTTGCCGTGGACGCCATAGATGCCTGAGGCATCCAATGGTCGTGGAGCGCGGAACGACCGGCTCCGCGCGCACGGACGAGCACTGCGAGGCGATCCGATCCATGACGGAATCCACGACGGAACCGGCCCGCCAGGACCACACCCCCCTCAGCCCCCTCCCCTCCGCGCAGCCACCCGTGGCCTTCCCGCAGGACCGGGGCTGCCCCTACCACCCACCCGCCGCCTACACGCCGCTGCGCGAGGCGGGCCCGCTGGGCCGCATCACGCTGTACGACGGCCGCCCCGCCCGGGTCGTCACCGGCCACGCCCTGGCCCGGCAGCTGCTCGCCGACCCACGGCTCTCCACCGACCGGGACCGCGCGGGCTTCCCGGCGACGAGCGAACGGGTGGCGAAGGTACGGGCCCGGCGCGTGGCCCTGCTCGGCGTGGACGACCCCGAGCACAACACCCAGCGGCGCCTGCTGATCCCGAGCTTCTCGCTGAAGCGGATCACGGCGCTGCGCCCGCAGATCCAGCGGACCGTGGACCGGCTGCTCGACGCGATGGAGCGGCAGGGGCCGCCCGCCGAACTCGTCAGGGCGTTCGCGCTGCCGCTGCCCTCCATGGTGATCTGCTCCCTGCTCGGCGTGGACTACGCCGACCACGAGTTCTTCGAGGAGCGCTCCCGCGTGCTGCTGCGCGGGCCCGCCGCGAGCGACGTGGAGCGGGCCCGCGACGAGCTGGAGTCGTACCTGGGCGCCCTGATCGACCGCAAGCGGCGCGAGCCCGGCGACGGCCTGCTGGACGAGCTGATCCACCGCGAGTCGCCGGACGGGCCGCCGGACCGGGACGAGCTGATCGCCTTCGCGGTGATCCTGCTCATCGCCGGGCACGAGACCACCGCGAACATGATCTCGCTGGGCACCTTCACCCTGCTCCGCCACCCCGACCAGCTCGCCGCGCTGCGCTCCGGGGAGCCGGCGACGGCCGTGGCCGTGGAGGAGCTGCTGCGCTACCTGTCCATCGCGGACGGCCTGCTGCGCGTCGCGCGGGAGGACATCGAGGTGGCCGGGGAGACGATCCGGGCCGGGGAGGGCGTGGTCTTCTCGACCTCGCTCATCAACCGGGACGAGGACGCGTTCGCGGCGCCGGACGCCCTCGACTGGGACCGCTCGGCCCGCCACCACCTCGCGTTCGGCTTCGGCGTCCACCAGTGCCTCGGGCAGAACCTCGCCCGCGCCGAGCTGGACATCGCGCTGCGCACCCTCTTCGCCCGGCTGCCGGGGCTCAGGCTCGCCGTCCCCGCCGAGGAGATCCCCTTCAAACCGGGCGACACGATCCAGGGCATGCTCGAACTGCCCGTGGCGTGGTGAGCGCCGTGCGGATCGAGGTCGACAAGGAGCGGTGCGTGGGCGCGGGCATGTGCGCGCTGACGGCGCCGGACGTGTTCACGCAGGACGACGACGGGGTCAGCGAGGTGCTCCCCGGCGCCGCCACGGCGGCCGGGGAGCACCCGATGGTGAAAGAGGCGGTACGGGCCTGCCCGGTGGGGGCGGTGACGCTCACCGGGCAGTGACGCCGGGCCCGGGCGGCGCCCCGCACCGGGCGGGCCCGCGTCTCACGCGTGCGGCACCACGGCCACCGGGCACGGCGCGTGGTGCAGCACCGCGTGGGCGACCGAGCCGATCCGGGCGCCGACAGCGGTGCGGCGGGCGCGGCGCCCGACGACCAGCAGCTGCGCCCGCGGGGCCACCGAGAGCAGCACCTGGCCCGCGCTGCCGATCTCGACGTGCTCGGTGACGGGCACATCCGGGAAGCGCTCGCGCCAGGGCGCGAGGGCCTCGCCGAGCGCCTTCTTCTCGTACGGTTCGAGGCCGCCGGACTCGTCGAGGAGTTCGAGGGAGGCGGGGCTGTAGGCGAAGACCGGCGGCAGGCTCCAGGCGCGCACCGCGAGGACGCCGGCGCCACGGGCCGCCGCCGTGCGGAAGGCGAAGCCGAGGGCGTCGGCGCTGTCCAGCGCGGAGCCCTCCTGCCCGACGACGACCTCGTGCCCGGCGGCCTCCGCCGGGGCCCGGTCGTCGGAGCGGACCAGCACCACGGGCCGCTCGGCCCGGGCGATGACCTGCTGGCCGACCGAGCCGAGCAGGAAACCGAGGAGCGGTCCCCGGCCGCGCGAGCCGAGGGCGACGAGCTCCGCGTCCCGGGCCGCCGCAAGCAGGGCGTCCGGCGCCTCGCCCTCGTCGAGCAGGCCCGTCGTGACGGCGAGCCCCGGGTGCCGCCCGGCGATCTCCTGTTCGGTCCGCGCCAGGAGGTCACGGGCCCAGCGGGTCAGCGTGTCCGCGTCGGCGGCGAGCGCCGGGACCGCGGGTGCGGGCGTCCCCACGTGCAGCAGGCGCAGCGGCCGTTCGCGGCGCACCGCCTCCCGCGCCGCCCACGCGGCCGCGGCCGCGCTCTCGGGCGATCCGTCCACACCCGCGGTGATCGGCCTGGTCATGGGTTCCTCCTGCTCCTGGGCCGCGGTCCCGCGGCCGCCGCCGTCCGCACCGATGGTGCCTCAGGACCGCTCACCGCACCCCGGCCGGGGTGCGGTGAGCGGGCTCTCACCTCGCCGAGGGCCAGTCGGCGGCCTGCGCGGCGGAGGCGGGGCGCTCCCGCCTCTCGCCCCTGGCCTGCGTCTCCGCTTCCTCCTGCCCCTCGTGCTTCGTGCGCCGCTCCTGCTTCTGCGGGCGCAGGAAGCGGTGCCAGCCGCCGGGCGGCCGCTCCCCCACGTCCAGAGCGCGCAGCCGGGCGAGGACCGCCGGGTCCTGCGCGTCGAGCCAGTCGACGAACTGCCGGAAGGAGACGAGCCGGACGTCCCCCTTGTCGGCGTGGCCGGCGATCTGCTTCAGCGCCGACTCGACGGCGTCCATGTAGATGCCGCCGTTCCACTCCTCGAAGTGGTTGCCGATGAAGAACGGCGCCCGGTTCGTCTCGTAGGCGCGGCGGAAGCCGGAGAGGTAGGCCTCGGTGGCCTGGGTGCGCCAGCCCGGGTAGTTGGCGGACGGGGCGCGGGTGGAGTTCTTGGACTGGTTGGCGAGGATGTTGTAGTCCATCGACAGGACCTCGAAGCGGTGGCCGGGGAAGGGGACCGCCTGCAACGGCAGGTCCCAGATGCCCTGGCGCTTCTCGGGCCAGCGCTGTTCGCCGCCGGGTGACGAGGCGTCGTAGCGCCAGCCGAGCTCGCGGGCGACCGGCAGCAGGTTCTCCTGGCCGAGCAGGCAGGGCGTGCGGCCGCCGATGAGCTCCTGGTCGTAGTCGAAGGGCAGCGACGGGTGCTCGTGCCAGCCCGTGTTGCTGCGCCAGGTCTTGACGAACTGCCGGGCCTGCTCGATCTCGCTGCGCCACTGCGCCGGGCTCCAGTTGCCGACGGAGCCGGAGCCGCCGCAGAAGTGCCCGTTGAAGTGCGTGCCGATCTCGTGGCCCTCCAGCCAGGCCTGATGGACGTACTTCAGGGTCTCCTTGACGTGGCCGTCGGTGAGGTAGCCGATGTCGGAGGCGCCGACGGGGTTGTTCGGCGGGTTGTAGAGGCGCTTCTTCTCCTCGGGCAGGACGTAGAGGCCCGAGAGGAAGAAGGTCATGTGCGCGTCGTGCTCGCGGGCCAGTTCCAGGAAGCGGGGGAAGAGGCCGTTGCCGACCTCGCCCGCGCCGTCCCAGGAGAAGACGACGAACTGCGGCGGCCGCTGACCGGGTTCGAGCGGGGTGGCGGGGCGTGGCTGGCCCGGCTGCTTCCCGGTGTACGAGGTCGAGCCGTCGCCGATCAGCACGGGTGCGGCCTTCTTCGGTCCGGCGGGCCCGTCCGGGCGGCGGCCGGGTCCGGCCGGAGGCTCGTCCCCGTCCGGGCCGCGGCCGCATCCTGCGAGGCTCCCGGCCGCGGCTCCCAGGCCGATCCCGAGCCCCAGGCGTGCCGCGTCCCTGCGGCTGATTCCACTCATGGACATCCCCATCCGCGCCGCCTGCGGGCGCGTCGTCTGTCCCCCCTCACGGACACCGACCCCCGCACCGTAGGTCCGATAAACCCACAAATCACACATTTGGTACGGCGTGCCGCACAGAAGCTCGCTGCCCGGGGCCCGGATTCTCACCGGGCGTTCACCGCGAAAGTGCGCAGCGGCGTTCCGCGGGGCGGCCCGGCGATCTACGCTCGGCGCGGCGGCACGCTCTCTCACCGGCTGAGCGGCCGGCCGGACACCGGCTGGGTCACCGATCCGGCGGGCCTGCCGCGCTGATCCGGGCGAGGGGCGTCGGCGGGGTCAGTCCTCGCCGACGACCTTTCCCGGGTTGAACAGGTCCAGGGGGTCGAGCGTCTGCTTCACGGCGCGCTGCACCGCGCAGACGGCCGGGCCCAGCTCGCCGCGCATGCCGCCGCGCTTGAGGAGGCCGACCCCGTGCTCGCCGGTCACGGTGCCGCCCGCCGCGACGGCCGCCCGCAGCAGCTCCTCGAAGGCGGCCTGCGCGGCGCGACGGGCCGCCTCGTCGCCGGGCTCGGTGATCAGCAGCGGATGCAGGTTTCCGTCCCCGGCGTGCGCGATGGTGGCGATGCGCACCCCGTGCCGGCGGCCGATGGCCTCGATGGTGGCGAGCATCTCCGGCACCGCCGAGCGCGGCACGCAGATGTCCTCGGTGAGGACGGGGCCCAGCCGTTCGAGCGCCGGATAGGCGAGGCGGCGTACGTCGAAGAGGGCCTCGGCCTCGACGGCGTCGGTGGACTGCTCGGCCCAGAGCGCGCCGGCCTCCTGGAAGGCGGCGGCCACCGCGGCGGCCTCGGCGGCGCCCGCGTCGCCCGCCGCGTCGAGCCGCGCGAGCAGCAGGGCCTCGGCGCCCGGTTCGATGCCCAGGTGCTTCCACTCCTCCACCGCCTCCATGCAGGCGCGGTCGAGGAGTTCGAGGGCGGCCGGCTCCAGGCCGCGGCGCGTGAGCAGGGCGACCGCCGCGCCCGCGGCGACCAGGCTGTCGAACGCGCCGACGACCGTGCGCGGCTCGCCCGCGGGCGCGGGGCGCAGCCGCAGCGTGATCTCCGTGATGACGCCGAAGGTGCCTTCCGAGCCGACGAACAGACTCGTCAGGTCGTAGCCGCTGACGCCCTTGGTGGTGCGGCGGCCGAGCCGGACGCGGCTGCCGTACGCGCCCGCGGGGCCGCCCATGACGACTTCGAGGCCGAGGACGTAGTCGCGGGTGACGCCGTACTTGAGGCAGCACAGGCCGCCCGCGTTCGTCGACACGTTGCCGCCGATGGTCGACCAGGGGGCGCTGGCCGGGTCCGGCGGGTACCACAGGCCGTGCTCGGCGACGGCGGCCTTCAGGTCGTTGTTGACGACGCCGGGCTGGACGACGGCGAGCAGGTTCTCGGTGTCGATCTCCAGGACGCGGTTCATCCGGGAGACGTCGAGGACGACGCAGCCGTCGACCGCGTTGGCGCCGCCGGACAGGCCGGTGCCCGCGCCGCGCGTCACGACGGGTATCCGGCGCTCGGCGCAGGCCCGTACCACCGCCTGCACCTCCTCGGCCGAGCCCGCCCGGACGGCGGCGAGCGGGCGGCCCACGGGGGCCCACTCGGCGTCGTCGCGGCCCAGGGTCGCGAGCACGTCGGGGTCGGTGACGAGGGTGCTGCCGGGCAGTGCGTCCACCAGTTCGCGCACCGCACCCGCTGTTTCTGCCGTGTTGATGTCGTGCCTCCCGAGCCCGTCCGATGACCGGCGGTCACGGGTGACCGCCGATGACCATCATGGAACACGGTTTCGAGGCGCCGTGCGGGGCGGGTTCACTCGGGCAGGGTCAGCACGGCCTTCACGCGCTTGCCGACCGGGACCCGTTCGAAGGTGAGGTCGGCGAGCATGTCGACGATCTCCAGGCCGTGGCCGCCGATCCGCCCGGGGTCGCGGGGGTAGCGCCGCGGGACCGTGCCGCTGCTGTCGTAGACGGCGACGGTGATCTGCCGCGCGGTCCCTTCGAGCTCCAGGACGTACGGTCCCGAGCTGTGCCGGTCCGCGTTCGTGACGAGTTCGCTGACGATGAGGAGCACGTCGCCGGTGAGGCGGCGGTCGACCGCGACGCACCACTCCTGGGTCAGCTGCGCCAGGAACGTCTCCGCGAAGTGGCGGGCCTGCGCGATGCAGCCCTCCTCGCCGGAATAGTGGGTCATCCGCCGCAGCGGCTCGACAGGAGTGTCGAAGCCAATGGGGATCACTGTCCCGTCCACATACTCGATCATCCGCGTCTCTCTCCGCCGGGCCCGTCTGGGTCAGGCCCCCGCAGGCATGCTGATACCCCGACTTCCCCGGTGCAGTCCTACCGGATCGTGGTGTGACTGTCACACGGCCCCGTCGTTTGCAGAGCGAAGCCCTCAACGCCCTTCGACGCGGGAGCACCGACCATGCCGACCCTTCGCCGCGGCCGACCGGCCCAGCGCACCCGGATAGCCGCTGACCGGGCCGAAGCCGCCCTCGTCGAGCAGTACACCGCGCTGGTCCGGCTCGCCTACCTGACGCTGCCCGCCACCCTGTCCCGGCACCGCCGGGTCCTCATGGCGCACGCGGCGGTGCAGCGGGCCCTGCCCGGCGCGCGGCCGGTGCGGGTGCCGGGCCCGCGGTCGGCGCAGGCCGGTCCCGGCGGCGCGGAGGACGCCCTGCGGGTGCGGGTGCTGAGAGCCGCGCTGGCCGGGGCGCACCGCCCGGCCGGCTGGCCCCGGGCGCTGCCGCCACCGCGGACGCTGCTGCCGCGGCTGCCCGTGGTGTGGGGTCTGCGGGTCTTCCCACGGGCCGGCGGCGCCGAGGAGATCGCCCTCGGGCAGGCGCTGGCCGGGGCGTCGGCGCCGGCCAGGGCCGCGTTCGTGCTGCGCCGGGTCGACGGCTTCTCCGCCGGGCGCGCGGCCGCTCTGCTCGGCGCTGCCGGGGTCGCCGCCGCGGAGGCCGTCGTGCGGGAGGCGGCGGGGCTTGAGGCGGGGGCGGGCGCCGCCGCCGAGGCGCTGCTGCGCTCCCAGGAGTTCGACGCCTGCTCGGTGCAGACGCGGCCCACGGACCTGGTCCGGCGGGCGCGCCGCAAGCGGCTCGGGTGGGCGGTGGCCGCGCTCTTCGTGGTCACCGCGGTGGTGTTCGGCGCCCCCGACGGCGGCTCCTCGGGGCAGCGCCCGGCGGCCCGGGCGAGCGCGGCCGGCCTCGACGCCGGGCGGCTGTCGCGCGCGGCGGCCGACGAGTGGGCCGACACCTCCCGGGTCGACTTCACGGTCTGGCCCGCGCGGGGCGGCCGGACGGACGACGCGGCGCTGCTGACGCGGGCCCTGGACGCGTGGGCGGCGCCGGCCGGCACGGTCGCGGTGACGGCCACTCCCGGGACCCCGGCGGACGCGCCGCCGCGCACACCGCAACTGCTCTTCGCCGGGGACGTCGACGGGCGCGGCACGGTGCTCCTGACCGACGGCGACCGGCTGGCCCGCTACGCCGAACCCGTCGACGGCGGCCGCGCCGCGCTCGACCTGGCCCGGGTGGACGACGCCGACGTGACCACCGCGGCGGCGGTGGTGCTGTCCCGCGCCGACGGCGCCGCCCGTTACCTGACGGCGCCCTGGGTGTCGGAGGTGACCCGGCGCGACCTGCTGCGGCCCGACACCCCGGCGAAGCCGCTGCACGTGTCGGGGGACGGCCTGACCGACGCCGTGCCCGTCGCCCCGGCCGGGGGCTGCGCCCGGCGCCCGGTGCTGCAACTGCGGTCCTCCGCGCGGATCGTGGAGCACCACGCGTTCCTGGTCGCGGATCTCGGCGGGCTCTCACCGGTGCACCTCACGTACACGCCGCTGCCCGGTCACGGCACGCCCCCGGCCCGCCAGCCGCGGGAGGCCACGAGCAGTCAGGCCCTGCTGGCGTGGGCGCGTACGGCCTGTGCTCTGGGGCCGTGGCGGGGCGGCGCGGTGCGCGCGGTGAACGCCTGGGACTTCGCCGAGCAGGAGCTGCCGGAGCGGGGCGGGCACGCGGTGTGGTCGTGCGCCCGCGCCTCGACCTGGCGCGGCCCCGGTGACGTGGCGCTGCTGCTGCGCGCCCCGGCCGCGTCCGTCACCGCGCCCGCCCGGGTCGTCGGCCGGGCCAGGAGCACGGCCGCGTGCAGCCGGTTCGGGCAGCACGTGGTGGCCTCCACCCGGTGGCGGTCGCCGGAGAAGCACTGGTACCTCGTGGCGGCGGGCAGCCGGGCGGTCACCCGGATCACCGTCGGCGGCGCGGTGGACGCCGCCCGCTCGGGCCGCGTGCTGGCCGTGCGGGCGCCCGAGCGGGGGGCCGTGCGGGTGACGGCGCGGCTGGAGAGCGGGGAGCGGCTCCCGGAAGTCGGTTCCTGACCGGCGGCCGGACCCGCGGCGCGCACAGCACCGGGCCCCCGTCCACAGGACGGGGGCCCGGTCGGGGTCGGCCGGCTCGCCGCGCTGCCCGGGCGCGGGCCGGCGCCCGGGTCAGCCGGGGACGTCACCTTCCCCGGCGACCACCAGGAACGCGTCCGAATCCAGGTCCATCACCACCCTCGCGGACCGCCCCTGCGCTCGCAGCTGCGCGGCGTACTCCTCCGCCGGCCAGGAACCGCGGGGCCCACCCGCGGGAAATCGTCGCAACACCGTCGTCCGCATCGCCGACACCTCCACACCCGTCTTCACCGCACGGACGGTGCGCACCCGGTGACCGTCCGTTCTCCCTTGAGCTGCGCTTGCCCCCATCCGGGGAGACCATGCACACAGGGCCGGCGGGGGCCGGGAATGCATGCATCCGTGCACGTCCCGGGGCAGGAAGGGCAGACGGGAACGGTGTGGGACACCCGGCCGTCTCCCGTCGCCCCCCATCTGAATCCGGGAGTACTGCCGTGCGTGTGCGTGTCGTCCTGTTCACCGCCGACCTGCGGGTCCACGATCATCCGCCGCTGCGGGCCGCTCTGGACGCCTCCGACGCGGTGGTGCCGCTCTTCGTCCGGGACAAGGGGATCGAGGCGGCCGGCTTCCTCGTGCCGAACCGGGAGGCGTTCCTCGCGGACTGCCTGCGCGATCTCGACGCGGGGCTGCGGCAGCGCGGCGGCCGGCTCGTCGTCCGCTACGGCGACGTGGTGGAGGAGGTCGCGAAGGTCGTCACCGAGACGGACGCCTGCGCGGTGCACCTGGCGGGCGACGTCAGCGCGTACGCCCAGCGCCGCGAGGACCGGCTGCGCACGGCGCTGCACGGCATCGGCTGCGAGGTGGTCGCGCACGACGCCGTGGTGACCTGCGTGCCGCCCGGCGCGGTCACGCCGGCCGGCAAGGACCACTTCGCCGTGTTCACGCCCTACCACCGGCAGTGGGACCGGCAGCACCCGCGGACGGTGGGCCGGGCGCCGCGTGCCGTCTGCGTGCCCGACGGGGTCGGCTCCGAGCCGCTGCCCGGGCGCGATTCGGTCCCCGGCGTGTCGCCCGGGCTCGCCGAGGGCGGCGAGCGGGCGGGCCGGGCGCGGCTGACGGCCTGGCTGCGGTCCGGGATCGCCGCGTACGAGGACCGGCACGACGACCTGGCCGGCGACGCCACCTCCCGCCTCTCCCCCGACCTGCACTTCGGCACGGTGAGCCCGGTGGAGGCCGCGCACCGGGCGCGCGCGGCGGGCGGGCCCGGCGCCGAGGCGTTCGTACGGCAGTTGGCCTGGCGGGACTTCCACCGCCAGGTGCTGGCCGCGCGGCCCGCCGCGGCGCACGACGACTACCGCACCCGGCACGACCGCTGGCGCCCGGAGCGGTCCGCCCGCCAGGACGTCGAGGCGTGGCGCGCGGGCCGCACGGGCTACCCCGTGGTCGACGCCGCGATGCGGCAGCTGCGGCACGAGGGGTGGATGCACAACCGGGGCCGCCTGCTGACGGCGAGCTTCCTCACCAAGACGCTGTACGTCGACTGGCGGGTCGGCGCCCGGCACTTCCTGGACCTCCTCGTGGACGGGGACGTCGCCAACAACCAGATGAACTGGCAGTGGACGGCGGGCACCGGCACGGACAGCCGGCCCAACCGGGTCCTGAACCCGGTGACACAGGGCAAGAAGTACGACCGGGACGGCGCGTACGTGCGGCGCTGGGTGCCGGAACTCGCGGGGCTCTCCGGTTCCTCGGTGCACGAGCCGTGGAAGCTGCCGGCCAAGGAGCGCGCCGGGTACGACTATCCGGACCCGGTGGTCGAACTGGCCGACGGGCTCGACCGGTTCAGGCGGGGGCGGGGTCTGCGGTGAGTTCGGGGTACAGCAGCCGGATGCGGGTCAGGGCCTCCGGCAGGCTCGCGGGGCGCAGGGCTCCGCGCAGTGAGCGCCCGGCCCAGCCGGGTCCGGCGAGCATCATGACGGGCCCGCCGCGGGCGCCGCGTACGCCCCAGCGGGCCTCGGCGAGGTGCCGGGCCAGCGGCAGGCTCGCGGTGGACCGCGCCTGGGCCCACAGCACGACGACGCGCGGCCCGGTCCTGCGCACGGCGGTGGTGACCGCCTCGACGGGCACCGCCGCTCCGAACATCCGCTGCGGGAGGCCGAGTTCGTCGAGGGCGGCGCTGAGCGCCTCCAGCGGCAGCGAGTGGTCCTCGGCCGGTGCGCAGGCGAGGACCACCGGGGGCGCGGCGGTGGTGACGGGGGCGACGGGGCCGCGGTGCAGGGCCCGCGAGACATGGCCGGAGAGCAGGTGCTCGACCTCGACGTACCGGTCGCCGGCCGCCTCCCACTTGCGGCCGATGGCGTGCAGCACGGGCACCATCACGTCCTGCCAGGCGACGACCGGGCCGTGCTGGGCGACCGCTTCGTCCAGCAGTTCCCGCACGACGGGGGCGTCGAGCCGGGTCGCGGCCCGGGCCAGGCCCCGGCGCTGGCGCTCCAGCGCGGCCGCGGCGGGCCGGCCCGCGGCGGCGCGCGGGCGCGGCACCGCGCCGGGGGCGGCGGGGTGCTGGCGCTTGCCGGCCAGGTGGGCGGCCTCGGCGGGCGGCAGGCCCGACGCGGTGAGCCGGCACATCTCCTCGACGACCGCGACGTCCTGCGCCGACCAGCGCCGGTGGTGGCCCGCGGCGCGCTCGGCGGGCCCCAGGCCGTAGCGCCGGTCCCAGGTGCGCAGGGTCGTCGGGGAGACTCCCAGGCGCCGGGCGAGGGCGCCGGTGGTGACACCCGGTCCCCGCGCCGCCGCGCCGCGCACGTCCCGTTCCTCGTCCATCGGCCCACGATACGACGCACAAACGATGCGAGTTGCGGTGCGACCGCGACGGTTTCGAGGATGACCGGTCCGTGGAGGGCGGCGCGGTCCCCGCGTCCGTCTCCGACCGAGGACCGGCACGTCCGGGTCCACTTCGAGGAGTTGACGAGGCACCGATGAGCGTAGCGGTCCGGATGGATACGCGCGTGGCGCACGGGACGGCCGGTTCGGCGGCCCGGACGGACGCGGCGCACCTGGCCGACCTCTATGTGCGGTGGGCGCCGCTGGTCCGCCGGCTCGCCCGGCGGGCCCTGGGGGACGGCCGGGACGCGGAGGACCTCACGCAGCAGGTGTTCCTCGCCGCGTGGCGGGGCCGGGCGGGCTACCGCCCCGAACTCGGCTCGGAGGCGGCCTGGTTGACGGGGATCACCCGGCACCACATCGCGGACGCGCTGGCCCGGCGCACGCGCAGGACGGCCCTGCTCGACGGGCTTGCCGCGCGGTGCACCGTGGTGCCGGAGGAGATGGACGCGGTGCTCGACCGGGTGCTGGTGACCAAGGAGCTGGCGCGGCTGCCGGTGCCGCAGCGCACGGTGCTGTGGCTCGCGTTCTACGAGGACCTGACCCAGCCGCAGATCGCGGACCGTACGGGGTGGCCGCTGGGCACGGTAAAGAGCCATGCGCGGCGCGGGATGGGCCGGCTGCGCACCCGGCTGCGGGAGTTCGGCGTGCACCGCGGGCAGGAGTTCGCCGTGGAGGGTCTCCCGCCCGGCGGGAGCGGACCGCGGGCCGTGGGCGCATCCGGGCGGGGCTTCGCGGCCGGAGGACAGGGCGGCGCCGGCTGACGTACCCGTCGAACGCCGTACCGGCGGCGGGGTGACCCCTCCCGTCCCGCCGCGGGGGCGGCGCCCGCCCGGGCGAGCGCCGCCTCAGGCCGGCGGCGTCGCCCGTGGCGGCGTCGTCGGCCGCATCCCGCGGGCGTCCCGGGCGGCTCCCGGCTAGGGTTTGTGATCATGAATGTCCGATCCGTACAGATCCGTGAGCTGCCCGAGTCCGACATCGAGCGCGCCCTCGCGCTCGCCTACCTCGTCTTCCACGAGTCGCCCGAGGACGAGCGGCGCCGGCACCACCGCGAGTCGCTGGCCGGTTTGCTGCGCATCGGCGCCTACGACGGTCAGGAGCTGGTCGGGTTCGCGGCCGCGTACCCGTTCACCGTGTCCGCGCCCGGCGGCGGTGAACTCCCCTGCCCCGGCCTGAGTTTCGTCTCCGTCGCGCCGACGCACCGGCGGCGCGGGGTGCTTTCCGGGATGATGGCCGAATTGTTCGCCCGGTGCGCGGGGCAGGGCGCGCCGCTCGTCGCGCTGTGGGCCTCCGAGGCGTCGATCTACGGCCGGTTCGGCTTCGGCCCGGGCAGCTACGGCGCGACGGTGGAGATCGACGCGCGGCGTCCGCTGGCGCTGCGCCTCGCGCCCGACCCCCGCGGCCTGCGTCTGGTCGATCCGGACCGCGCACCGGCCCTGCTCGGCCCGTACTTCGAACGGACGAGGGCGCACCGTCCCGGCCGCCAGGCGCGGACGGAGGGGTGGTGGCGCGAGGAGTGGCTGGTCGAGAAGGACGAGGACGACGAGGCGCTGTCGCCGCCGCGGATCGTCGCGCTGGGCGACCCTCTCGCCGGATACGCGATCTACCGGACCAAGTCCGGGGACGAGGAGGCCCGGACGCCGGGTCTGGTGCGGGTCGACGAGCTGGAGGCGGACGGTCCCGCGCAGGCGGCGGCGCTGTGGAGCTATCTGACCGCGATCGACCTGACCGGCACGGTGCGGGCCTGGGGGCGGCCGGTGGACGACCCGCTGCTGCTGCTCGCGGCCGACCGGGACCAGGTGCGGGTGACGGAGTCGTTCCCGGCGCTGTGGGTGCGGCTGGTCGACGCCCGGGCGGCGCTGGCGGCCCGTACCTGGGCGGCGCCGGTGGACGTGGTGCTCGCGGTCCGTGACGAGCGGGTGCCGGCGAACGCGGGCCGGTTCCGGCTGATCGCGTCGCCGGACGGGTTCTCGTACGCGCCGACCGCGGACGAGCCGCACCTGTCGTTCGAGGCGCGGGATCTGGCGACGGTCTACATGGGGGCGACGTCCGTGGCGGCGCTGGTGCGGGCGGGCCTTGTCGCCGAGCACAGGCCGGACGCCGCGGCGATGCTCGACGCCGCGCTCCGGACCGAGCTGCGGCCGCACACGATCGACGGTTTCTGAGGGTCCGGGCGGGCCGGCGGTTCAGACGGAGGCGTGGGCCCGCCTGCGGGCCGCCGTGCGGGCCATGCGCAGAGCGTCCACGGACTCGGCGAGCAGTTCGTACTCGGTGGTGTCGTCGCGGGTGGCGACGCGCACGAGGCGACCGCCCGCGAGCGCCTCGGCGACGCGCTCCTGCTGGCCCGCGTCCGCGCACCAGGCGCGGAGCAGGTCCGGCACGTCCGGGGTGTCGTCGCTCACCGGCATCAGGGCGCCTTCGGGAACGTGCGGCAGACCGGGGCGGGGGTCGAGGCGCTCGGCGATCCACCCGGCCCGGTCGCGTAACCACCACAGGGCGAGCGGCAGGGTGGGCGCGCGATAGGTGCCGAGGGGAACTCCGACGCGCCGTCCGCCGCAGATTCCGTACGCGGTGACATGGCACAGGAATTCGTCGTGCACGCTCTCCCCCATTGTCTGATGCCATTGATCACCGACAGGTCCGCCATTGATCAACGTCCGACTCCGGCGGGAGAAGGCGATCAAGGAAATCGCGCCGCCCGCCGCCGCCTTGGGACAGAATTCAACTGTCTCACCTGTCGAGTATCGGCACTTCGCACGCACTGTCACCATGCTTTTCTCGCCAGTCTCCTGGCATATTCGGGCGCGTCCGTGGCCGAAATCCGCGTGATCGGCAAAACTGCACCTCATGCACTCCCATGACGTACTCATCGACGGCTACGGCCGCATTCAAGAAGAAGTGCACGCGGCGGTCGAGGGCCTTTCCCCCGACGCCCTCCACACCCGGCCGGGCGGCGCCGGGAATTCCGTCGCCTGGCTGATCTGGCACCTCACGCGCGTCCAGGACGACCACCTCGCCGACGCGGCGGGCACCGAGCAGATCTGGCTCACCGGGGGCTGGGCCGAACGCTTCGCGCTCCCGCTGCCGAAGACCGACACCGGGTACGGCCACACGTCCAAACAGGTCGGCGAGGTGAAGGTCGCGTCCGGTGAACTCCTCGTCGGCTACTACGACGCGGTGCACGAGCAGACCCTGCGCTTCCTCGGCGGCCTGCGGGACGCCGCGCTCGACCGGATCGTCGACGAGGACTGGGACCCGCCGGTGACCCTCGGCGCGCGCCTCGTCAGCGTGCTGGCCGACGACCTCCAGCACGTGGGACAGGCGGCGTACGTGCGCGGCCTGGTCTGAGAGCCACGCCCCCGAGCGGGCGGCAAGCGGCGCCGAACCCCCGGTTCGGCGCCGTTCGTGTGCGTCCCCGCCTCCCGGAGCACGCGGGGCCCGAAGACCGGCGCATGCCAGAGGTCTTGACAACTCGAATGGTCTGGACCAGCTTAAGCGCACAGCGGTGGCCACCGTTTCACCTCAGCCCTTCACCTCTCCCCCGGAGGACCACCGTGGACCGTGCACGTCATGGCAGACCCGGCGCCCGGCGCCGGCTCGGCGGCGCGCTCGCCGTCATATCGGTCGCCGCGCTCGGCGTCACCGCACTCGCCGCGCCCGCCCAGGCCGCGGACGTCAACGTCGCCAAGAACGCCGGCTTCGAGGCGGACCTGGCCAACTGGACCTGTACCGCGGGCAGCGGCGCGGCGGTCTCCTCGCCGGCCCACGGCGGCGCCAAGGCGCTGCGGGGCACTCCGGCGGGCCAGGACAACGCCAAGTGCAGCCAGACCGTGGCGGTCAAGCCCAACTCCACGTACACACTGAGCAGCTGGGTGCAGGGCGGCTACGCCTACCTCGGCGCGAGCGGCACCGGCACCACCGACGTGTCGACCTGGACGCCGGGCAGCTCGTCCTGGCAGCAGCTCACCACCTCCTTCAAGACCGGTGCGAACACGACGTCGGTGACGGTCTACACGCACGGCTGGTACGGCCAGAGCCCGTACTACGCCGACGACGTGAGCGTCCTCGGCCCCGACGGGGGCGGCGGCAGCGACCCGGTGGTGATCCCGGCCGTGCCCGCGGGCCTGGCCTCGGCCGGTGCCACGGCGTCCTCGGTCGACCTGTCCTGGACGCCGGTCTCCACCGCCACCGGCTACAACGTCTACCGGGACGGCACGAAGGTCGCGTCGGTCACCGGGGCCTCGGCGACCGTCACGGGCCTCGCGGCCGCCACCTCGTACAGCTTCCAGGTCAGCGCGGTGAACGCGGCCGGTGAGTCGGCCAGGTCCGCGGCGGTGACCGCGAAGACGTCCGCCACCGGGGGCGATCCGGGCGGGGGCAGCGTGCCCAAGCACGCGCTGACCGGTTACTGGCAGAACTTCGACAACGGCGCCACCGTGCAGAAGCTGCGGGACGTCCCGTCGCAGTACGACATCATCGCGGTGTCCTTCGCCGACGCCACGACCACGCAGGGGCAGATCACCTTCAACCTCGACCCGGCCGTCGGCTACGCCTCCACGGCCGACTTCAAGGCGGACATCGCCGCCAAGCACGCGGCCGGCAAGTCCGTGATCCTCTCCGTCGGCGGCGAGAAGGGCAGCATCTCCGTCAACAGCGACGCCTCGGCGACCGCCTTCGCCAACAGCGCGTACGCGCTGATGCAGCAGTACGGCTTCGACGGCGTCGACATCGACCTGGAGAACGGCCTCAACTCCACCTACATGACCAAGGCGCTGCGCCAGCTGGCGGCGAAGGCCGGGTCGAAGCTGGTGCTCACGATGGCGCCCCAGACCATCGACATGCAGTCCACGTCGGGCGAGTACTTCAAGACCGCGCTCAACGTGAAGGACATCCTCACCGTCGTCAACATGCAGTACTACAACAGCGGTTCGATGCTGGGCTGCGACGGCAAGGTCTACAGCCAGGGCTCGGTGGACTTCCTCACCGCGCTCGCCTGCATCCAGCTGGAGGGCGGCCTCGACCCGTCGCAGGTCGGCCTCGGCGTGCCCGCCTCGACGCGCGGCGCCGGCAGCGGCTATGTGGCCCCGTCGGTCGTCAACAACGCGCTGGACTGCCTGACGCGTGGCACGGGCTGCGGCTCCTTCAAGCCCGCGAAGACCTACCCGGGGCTGCGCGGCGCGATGACCTGGTCGACGAACTGGGACGCGACGGCCGGCAACGCCTGGTCGAACGCGGTCGGGCCGAAGGTGCACAGCCTGCCGTAACACGGCCGTGGCCGTATCTGTGGGACACCTGGCCCCACAGCCATGGCGCCCGTCGGCGGACGGGCGGAAGCTGAGGAGTGTCGCCGGACGATCCGGCGGCACTTCTCGGCGAAAGGCCCAGGTGAGTGCGGTGAACAGCGACACGGTGACGATCGCGGGCGTGCGGGTGCCCGACACGAGGCTGGCGCGCGAGGCGGACCAGCTGGTGCGCGACACGACGAGCGAGCTGATCTACCACCACTCGCGGCGCGTCTTCTTCTTCGGGGCGTTGCAGGGCCGCAACCGCGACCTGTCCTACGATCCCGAACTCCTCTACGTGGGAGCCCTCTTCCACGATCTGGGGCTCTCCGAGCGGTTCCACGACAGCGGCCGGCGCTTCGAGGTGGACAGCGCCGACGAGGCCCGCCGCTTCCTCGCGGCCCGGGGCGTCCCCGAGGACAGCGTCCGCCGGGTGTGGACGGCGATCGCCCTGCACACGACGCCGGGCGTGCCGGAGTTCATGGAGCCCGAGGTGGCGCTGGTGACGGCGGGCGTCGAGTACGACGTGCTGGGCATCGGCTATGACGACGTGACCCCCGCCGACCGGGCCGACATCGTCTCCCTGCATCCGCGCCCCGACTTCAAGCGCCGCATCCTGCGGGCGTTCACCGACGGGGTGGCCCCCAAGCCGGAGACCACGTTCGGGAACGTCAAGGCCGACGTCCTCGCCCACTACGTGCCGGGTTTCGAGCGCGGTGACTTCGTGCGGACGATCCTCGACTCGGCGTGGGAGCAGTGAGCGGACCCGCTCCCCAGGCCGTCGCGATCGTCGCCTTCGACGGGGTCCAGCTGCTCGACGTGACCGGCCCGGCCGAGGTGCTGACCACCGCCGGCCTGCACGGCGGCGCCTACGACGTACGGATCGTCTCGCCGGACGGCGCCGACGTACGGACCTCGTCGGGGGTGCGGGTCGGCGTCGACGGCGGCCCCGGCGCGGTGCCGGGGCGGCTCGGCACCGTGCTGGTGCCCGGGCGCTCCGACTGGCGGCGGGCCGTGCACGACGCGGAACTGATCGCCTTCACCTCCCGCCTCGCCGGCCGGGCCGGGCGGGTGGCGTCCGTCTGCGCGGGCGCGTTCCTGCTGGCGGAGGCCGGGGTGCTCGACGGGCGCCGCGCGGCGACGCACTGGCGGCTCGCGCCGGAGCTCGCCGCGGCCTACCCGGCGGTCACGGTCGAGGACGATCCGGTCTTCGTCCGCGACGGCCGGGTGATCACCTCGGCGGGGGTGAGCGCGGGCATCGACCTGGCGCTCGCGCTGGTCGAGGAGGACCACGGCGCGGGCGTGGCCCGGGAGGTGGCGCGTGACCTGGTGGTCTTCATGGCCCGGCCGGGCGGCCAGTCCCAGTTCAGCGCGCGTCTGGGGCCGGTGGCGGCGCGGCACCCCGCCGTGCGCGCCGCGATGGACGCGGTCGGGGCCGATCCGGCCGCCGCCGGCGATCTGGCGGCCGTGGCGCGGGCGGCCGGGGTGAGCGCCCGGCACCTGACCCGGCTCTTCCGCGCCGAGACCGGGATGACGCCGGGTCAGTACGTGGAGTCGGTACGGCTGGAGGCGGCCAGGGCCCTGCTCGAAGCAGGCGCGGAGCCGGTCGAGTCGGTCGCCGGATCGGCCGGGTTCGGTTCGTCGGAGTCCATGCGCCGCGCCTTCCAGCAGGCGCTCGGGGTGGCGCCGACGGAGTACCGGGCGCGGTTCCGTACGACGGCGGGCGGGGAGCGCTGAGCACGGCCCTCGCGGGGCGGCCACACGGCGCCCGCCCCTCAGGCCACCCTGGGCGCTCCCGGCCGCCCTGAGCCGACCTCAGCCGCCCATGAAGAGCACGGTGCCGTCGGGCCCCCAGGCCTCTACGCGGGCGCCGTGCTCGACGGTGCGGCTGACCGTGCAGTACTTCTCGTGGGTGAGGCGGATGCCGTTCTCGATGGCCTCGGTGCGGGGGTCGCCCTCGGGCAGGGTGATGTCGTAGGAGACGCGGACGGTGCCGATGCGGCCGTCGTCCTCGGGCCGGGAGACGGACTCGACGACGATCCGCAGGTCGTCGTGGCCGGCGGTGCGGGCGGTGCGGTCGACGACGAGCCCGCCGCAGCCGCCGAGCGCGGCGAGGAGGAGTTCGACGGGGGTGAACGAGGGGGTGTCGGTCGCCGCGTCGGCGGGGGCGATCCGGACCTCGGCGCCCCGTTCGTTGCGGGCGGTCCAGTCGCGGTCGCCGTTGCGGACGGTTTCGATGCGGTAGTCGGCCATGGCCGAACCGTAACGAGGTCCCGGGCCCGCGCCCCGCAGGCGGCGCCCGGTGCGTGTCAGGCCCCGGCCGTCAGGGCGCCTGCTGGACGTCGCCGCGGGTGGAGGAGGCGACCGTGTCCCGGTGGGCGAAGTCACCCGGCGGGATGCCCGGGTGGTGGCCCGCGTCGGGTCCGGGGCCGGCCGCGGCGGGGCCGAGGGTGAGGCGGGAGACGAGCCGGTAGCGGTCGCCGCGGTAGAGCGAGTGGACGTACTCCACGGGCCGCCCGGACGTGTCCGAGGTGAGCCGCTCGAAGAGCAGGGCCGGGGACAGCTCGGGGACGTCGAGGAGGTCGGCCTCGGCGCGGGTGACGACGGTCGGTTCGATCGCCTGGACGGCTTCGCGGACGTGTACGTCGTGGTGGGCGCGCAAATGCGCGTACAGATCGCCGCTCTCCAGCTCCTGGGCGCTCAGCCCCGGCACCAGGTCGGCGCGGATGTGCAGATGCTCGATGGCCATCGGCGCCCCGTCGACGAGCCGCAGCCGGGCCACGTACACGATCTTCGCGGCGGGCGAGAGCCGCAGCTTGCGGCCGACGCGGGCGCCGGCCTGGATGGTGGTGAACTCAAGGAGTCGGCTCGTCCAGGCCCCGGCGGCCTGCGGCACCGTCAGCGCCTGTTCCTGCGCGACGAGTTCCTGGGTGATCTTCTCCGGGGCGACGAACATGCCGCGGCCGTGTTCGCGCACGAGAAGGCCCGCGGCGACGAGTTCGTCGACCGCCGCTCGCAGGGTGGGCCGCGAGACGCCGAAGCGGGCGCAGAGCGTGCGCTCGGAGGGGATCGCGTCGCCGGGGCGCTGCGACTCGATGAGCTCCAGGATGTGGTCGCGGACTCGCTCGCGCTTGAGCACCGCTCCCTGCGCGTCCGGGTTCTCGGTGGTCCCGTCGGCGTTCACGTCCGCCCCCTCGTGCCGTACGACCAGTTGCCTGACCAGTTGACCACGATTCCGCCTTGATCGACAACTCCCCTTGTTCACCAGGGGGGTTGACGGGGTCAGAGGTCTATGCCAGCTTTCTCCACCACCAGAGGTCACCTGACCAGTTGGTCAACTGGTCAGGTCCGGCTCCCAGAGGTGAACCGTGAAGCTCCGTATGCTCGCCGGTCTGTCCGCGCTCGTCGCGGTCGCCGGGCTCAGCGCCTGTAGTTCGTCCGGCTCCTCCGACGGGGAGGCCGGGGACGGCGGGCGGACCGGGATCGACGTGTGGCTGATGCGTGACAGCGTCTCCGCCGCGTTCCAGAAGCAGTTCGAGAAGGGGTTCGAGGCCGCGCATCCGGACATCGACGTGCGGGTGCAGATCCAGGAGTGGGACGGCATCGGCGAGAAGGTCACGGCGGCGCTTGCCAGCAACGACGCGCCGGACGTGATCGAGACCGGCAACACCCAGGTCGCCCAGTTCGCGCAGAGCGGCGGCCTGCTGGACCTGAGCGACAAGGTCGCCGCGCTCGGCGGCGAGGACTGGCTGGGAGGCCTGGCCGAGCCCGGCGCCTTCGAGGGCAAGCAGTACGGCATCCCGTACTACGCGGCCAACCGGGTCGTCGTCTACCGCAAGGACCTCTTCGCGAAGGCGGGGATCGACGCGGCCGCCATCAAGACCCGCGACCAGTGGATCGCCGCGACGAAGAAGCTGAACAAGGGCGCGCAGCAGGGCATCTACCTGCCCGGCCAGAACTGGTACACGTACGCCGGCTTCGTCTGGGACGAGGGCGGGGACCTTGCCACGCAGTCCGGGAAGACGTGGAAGGGGGCGCTGGACACGCCGGAGGCCCTGCGCGCGATGGCGTTCTACGAGAAGCTCCAGGCGCTCGGCAAGGGCCCCAAGGACTCCGACGAGGCGCAGCCGCCGCAGGCCGAGGTGATGGCCAAGGGACAGGTCGCGCAGGTCATCAGCGTGCCGGGCGGCGCCAGTGTGGTCGCGCAGAGCAATCCGGAGCTCAAGGACAAGCTGGGCTTCTTCCCGATCCCCGGCAAGAGCGCCGGCACCCCGGGCGCCGTCTTCACCGGCGGGTCCGACCTGGTGATCCCGGCGGTCTCGGGCCACCACGACGCCGCGTACACCTTCGTCAAGGAGCTGACCGGTGACGCCTGGCAGAAGAAGCTCGCCGTCGCGATGAGCTACGTACCGAACAAGACGACGCTGGCCGGCGCGGTGGCCCAGGACCCGGGCGCCTCCGCGATGGCCGTCGGCGCGGCGGTGGGCCACGCCACGCCGAACACGCCGGGCTGGGCCGCCGTCGAGGCCAAGAACCCGATCAAGGACTACCTGACGGCCGTCCTCGCGGGCGGGAATCCGGCGCGGGAGGCCAAGAAGGCGTCCGAGGCGATCACGTCGGCGATGAACTCCGGCTCCTGAGCCACCCGGCCGGGCGAGCCCGGCCACGACCGACGCATCCGATACGGACGAAAGGAGTGTGCGCCGTGACGGTCGTCCGCGAGCGGACCACGCCCCGCCCCCTCACCCGACCGCCCCGGCGCCCCCGGGGCCCGGTCCGCCGCGCCACCGCCTCCGGCGCCTGGCCCTACCTGCTGGTGGCCCCCGCCGTCCTCGGCATGCTGTACCTGCTCGTCTATCCGCTCGGCCGGGCCGTCCTGATCTCCTTCCAGGACTTCGGGCTGCGCCAGCTCATCCTCGGCGACGCGCACTTCACCGGGTTCGACAACTACACGACGCTGCTCTCCGATCCCCGGTTCTGGACCGTCGTGCGCCGCACCTTCCTGTTCATGGCTGTCGACGTGGTCCTGATCATGGGCCTGTCGACGCTGGTCGCGCTGATGGTGGAGCGGCTCGGGCGGGCCTGGCGGACGGCGGTGCTCAGCGCCCTCGTGCTGACCTGGGCGATGCCGGTGGTCGCGGCGACCACCGTGTTCCAGTGGCTGTTCCACTCGGAGTTCGGCATCGTCAACCACACGCTGACCGGCCTCGGGTTCTCCTCGTTCGAGGGGTACCCGTGGCTGGCGCACGGCCCGGCGGCGTTCGCGATCCTGGTGACGCTCGTCGTGTGGCAGTCGGTCCCGTTCGCCGCGATCACCCTGTACTCGGCGCTGACCACGGTCCCGGCCGAGCTGTACGAGGCCGCGCGCATCGACGGCGCGTCCTGGCCGCGCATCTTCCGCTCCGTCACGCTGCCCATCGTGCGGCCGATCTTCATGCTGGTGCTCTCGCTCGAAGTGATCTGGACGTTCAAGGCGTTCGTGCAGATCTGGGTGATGACCCGGGGCGGCCCGGGCGACGCGACCACGATCCTGCCGGTGTACGCGGTGCAGACGGCCCTGTCCGGGCAGCGCTACGACCTCGGCTCCGCCGCGTCGATGATCACCGTGCTGCTCATGTCCGGTGTCCTCGTCGCCTACTTCCGCCAGATGTTCCGCCAGGAGGGCGAGCTGTGACGACGACCGCGCGCACGCTGCGCCGCCTCCCGCTCCACCTCGCCGCGACCGTCACGGTCGTCGTCTGCCTCTTCCCCGTCTACTGGATGGTCACGACGGCGTTCAAGCCGAACCGCGACATCCAGTCGGACCGCCCCCGGCTGCTGCCCCAGAGCTGGACCCTCGACCACTTCCGGCGGGCCATGGACGCCGACGGCTTCGGCCTGTTCTGGCGCAACAGCGTGCTGGTGACGCTGGGCGCGGTGCTGCTCGCCCTCGTGGTGGCCCTCGGTGCCTCGTTCGCGGTGGCGCGGATGCGGTGGCGGGGCCGGCGGCAGTTCATGCTGATGGTGTTCGTCGCGCAGATGGCGCCGTGGGAGTCGCTGATCATCCCGGTCTACATCATCTCGCGGGACACCGGGATGCTGGACCGGCTGCCCACCCTGACCCTCGTGTACTTCATGATGACGCTGCCGTTCACCATCGTGGTGCTGCGCGGCTTCATCGCGACGATCCCGGCGGAGCTGGAGGAGTCGGCGCAGGTCGACGGCTGCACCCGGGCCGGCGCCTTCCGGCACATCGCATTCCCCCTGCTCGCGCCGGGCCTGATGGCGACCTCGCTGTTCGGCTACATCACGGCGTGGAACGAGTTCGCGTACGCCAACTTCCTCATCATCAAGCAGCAGGACCACCGGACGCTGCCGGTGTGGCTCTCCTCGTTCCACAACACGTTCGGCACCGACTGGGGCGCCACGATGGCCGCCTCCACGCTCTTCGCGCTGCCCGCCCTGGTGATCTTCCTGGTGCTGCAGCGGCACGTCACGTCCGGTTTCGCGGCCGGCGCCGTCAAGGGCTGAGCCCGCCCCGCCCGAGCACCTCGTCCGGAGGTCCGCAGTGCCCGCACACCGCCCCTCTCTGCTCCCGCTGCCCACCCACCTCTCCTACCGCCCGGGCCACTTCACCCTCGGCGCGGACACGAAGATCCGGCTCTCCCCCGGCGCCGAACCGGCCGCCGCCCTGCTCCGCACGCTCCTCGCGCCCGCCACCGGACTGCCGCTGACGGCCGCCGCCGACGGTGCGTTCGTGCTCGCGCTCGACCCGCAACTGGGCGGCCTGGGCGAGGAAGGGTACGGCCTGACCGTCGCACCGGACGCGGTGCTGCTGCGCGCCGCCCACCTCACCGGGCTGCTGCGCGGCCTGCAGACGGTGCGCCAGCTGCTGCCGCCCGAGGCCCTGTCCGGCGCGGCGCGCGGCGGCATCGCCTGGCGACTGCCCTGCGCGGAGATCACCGATGTGCCGCGGCACCCGTGGCGCGGCTTCATGCTCGACGTGGCGCGGCACTTCCAGCCGGTGTCGCTGCTGCGCCGGTACGTCGACCTGCTCGCCCTGCACAAGCTGAACGTGCTGCATCTGCACCTGACCGACGACCAGGGCTGGCGGATGCCCGTCGCGGCGTATCCGCGCCTGACCGAGGTGGGCGGGCGGCGCGCCGAGTCCATGGTCGGGCCCTCCGGGAGCCGGGAGTTCGACGGCCGCCCGCACGAAGGGGCGTACACCCGCCAGGAGTTGACGAGCCTGGTCGGCTATGCCGCCGCCCGCGGGGTGACCGTCGTGCCGGAGATCGAGATGCCGGGGCACAGTCGCGCCGCGCTCGCCGCCCACCCCGAGCTGGGCACCGTGCCGGGGCGCCGGCTCGACGTGTGGACCCGGTGGGGGGTGTGCGAGAGCGTCCTCGGCGTCCACGAGCCGGTGTTCGACTTCTGCCGCACCGTCCTCGACGAGGTCCTCGACGTCTTCCCCTCGCGCCACGTACACCTCGGCGGCGACGAGTGCCCGACCACCGAGTGGGCGGCGAGCCCGGACGCGCGGGCCCGGGCCGCCGCCGAGGGGCTCGCGGACACCGCCGCGCTGCGCGGCTGGTTCCTGAGCCGCGTCGGCGACCACCTCCTGGAGCGCGGGCGCGTGCCCACGGCGTGGGCGGAGACCGGCGAGGGGCTGCCACCGCACTTCACCGTCATGACGTGGCGCGACCCGGAGCACGCCCGCATCGCCCTCAAGCGCGGCCACGCGGTGATCAGCGGCCAGCACCGGGCGACCTACCTGGACTACGCGCAGTCCTACGCGCCGACCGAGCCGCGGGCACAGCCGGGCGTCGTGGTCGACCTGCGCGCCGTCCACGACCACGAACCGCCGGACGACACCGACACGGCCGGCTCGGTCCTCGGCCTCCAGGCGCAGCTGTGGACCGAGTTCGCCCCGGACGCCGGCCACGTCGACCGGCTGGTCTTCCCCCGGCTGTGCGCGCTCGCCGACCGGGCCTGGCACGGTTCCCCGCCGTGGCCCGGCTTCCGCGAGCGGCTCGGCACCCACGTCGCGCGGCTCGCCGTGCTCGGCGTGCGGCACGGACCGCTCGACCCGCACGTTCCCGTCCCCGTCCCCCACCGTTCCGGAAAGGAACCGTCATGAGGAAGAGTGTCGTCACCAGGAAGACCGCCGGCCGGGCCACGGCCGGCCGGAAGGCCGTCACCAGAGCGGCCGCCTGTGCCGCGGCCGCCGCGCTGGGCTGCGCGGGCCTCGTCGCGCTCCCGTCGAGCGCCGTCGCCGCCGCGGGCGCGCTGACGGTGCAGTACCACACCGGCAGCACCGGCAGCGACCAGGCCGAGCCGTGGCTGAAGGTCCGCAACTCCGGCAGCACGAGCGTCCCGCTGAGCGGGGTGAAGGTGCGCTACTACTTCAAGGCCGACGCGGGCAACCCGAGTTACCGCTTCGCCTGCTCGTGGGCGGTCAAGGGCTGCGGCAACATCACCGGCACGTTCGGGACGCTCGCCCATCCGACGGCGACCGCCGACCGGTACCTGGAGATCGGCTTCACCTCCGGCGCCGGATCGCTCGCCGCGGGCGCGGACACGGGCGACATGCAGCTGCGCTTCTACCGCGCCGACTGGCAGTCGCTGAACCAGGCCGACGACTACTCCTTCGGCGCGTCGCAGTCGGCGTACGGGAACTGGACGAAGGTCACGGCACAGCTCGACGGGGCGGTCGTCTGGGGTACGGCGCCCGCGGGCAACGACCCGACCGATCCCACGGACCCGACGGACCCGACCGATCCGCCCGGGTCCGGCGCCACGCTCTTCGACGACTTCAGCTACAGCGCCTACAACGACCCGCGGATAGCGGCGCACGGCTGGAGCGTGCGCTCCAACTCCGGCGGTCCCGGCGTGCCGGGCGCGACCTGGGCGCCCGACAAGGTGACGTTCCCGTCCTCGGGCGGCAACACCGTGATGAACCTGGAGACCTCGACGTCGGGCACGGGCGAGAGCACGAAGCAGACCGAGGTCCTCACCAAGGCCACGAAGTTCAAGAACGGGACGTACGCGGCGCGCGTGAAGTTCAGTGACGCGCCCAAGAGCGGTCCCGACGGGGACCACCTGGTGCAGACGTTCTTCACCATCAACGACCTGAAGGCGCCGATGGCGGACGACTACGCCGAGTACGACTTCGAGTACCTGCCGAACGGCGGCTGGGGCGAGCCGTCGAACATCCTTTACACGACGTCCTGGGAGACCTACAACCCGGATCCGTGGCAGGCGGTGAACCAGCACACCGAGGGCCGGCAGAGCTACGCCGGCTGGCACGACCTGGTGCTCACCATCGACAACAGCACCATCCGGTACTACGTGGACGGGCAGTTGTTCGGCACGCACGACGCCGCGTACCTGCCGGAGCGGCCGATGTCGATCAACTTCAACCAGTGGCTGATCGACCTGGCCGGTCAGACGAGCACCAGCCCGCGCGCGTACGACCAGCAGGTCGACTACGTGCTGCACGTCAAGGACCAGGTCCTCACGCCGGCACAGGTGGCGGCGAAGGTGGCCGCCTACCGTTCCGCGGGCACCGCGTTCGAGGACACGGTCCCGGCCTCCTGACCGGGCCTTCACGCGAAGGTCCGGCGGGCAGGTGACGGGGGCGGGGAGCCCGCGCGCCCCACACGCGCGGACTCCCCCGGTGGTGCTTCCCCTCCCCGGTCCGGCCGCTCGGGAGGAGGCGGCCGGCCGGGCCAGAGTCTGCCGTGGGCGGGCCGGGAACTCATCCCCGACCCCCGCCTTTCGGTAACATTGTGTGTTGAATCAGTGGCGAGAAGTGACGGCGGCGGGCCCCCGGAACCCTTGCGGCAGACCGCCGCGGGGGTGGGGAACCCGCCGTCTGGCGTGAACCCGCTCCTTCAAGGACGGCCGGAAGTGCCCGCGGGCAAGCGCTCTCCACACCGCGCGCAGAACCGGGCGTCCGCGCCCTCGGCCACCCGGCCGCACTCCGCGCAGACCCGGGGCAGCAGACACGGCGCCTCGCCGCCCTCGGCCCGCACCGCGGTCCCGGTCCGGCCGATGGACATGCCGGGCCGCCTGCGGTGCGCCGTGAGGTAGACGAGTCCGTCGGCGCCCGCGGCGACGGCGCGCCGCTCGCCGCGTGGCACGAACACCAGCACGCCGGGGGCCAGTTCCTCGTCGCGGCCGGCCCGGCGCAGGACGCCGTGGCCCTGGACCACGACCAGCAGGACGTCGAGGTCGGTCTCGGTGTACACCTCGCCCCGGGTGTCAGGACGCACCCGGACGACGTTCGCGTCGAGCTGGCGGGCCGCGCCCTCCAGGCGCCACAAGGCCCCGGTGGCGCCCGGGTCGGCCGCCCGCAGCAGCTCCGCGAGCAGGACATGGGCAGCGGCCATGGTGATCGTTCCTCCGGTGCGGGGCGGACTGCGTGCGGCACCCCGGCGGACCTGCGGGGCACGGTTCCCGATTCTCCCTCATCGCAACTACCTCTGCGCAAACAGTGGACTGGGCAACATCACTCTGCAATTCTCCAACAACTGAACGCAAGAAACTGATGTTGATCCTTGGGACACTCGCTTCACTGCACTCGGATGCAGGGACAGGGGCAGCATGTTCGGACAGATATCGCTCAGATCCAGCAGGCGGAGGGGGTGGCGCGGCCTGACGGTCGCGCTGCTCGCGCTCGCCCTGGCCTTCCTCGGCCTGCCGGCCCTGTCGGCGCAGGCCGCGGGCGGGCCGAACCTGGCGGCGGGCGCGCCGGCGAAGGCCAGCAGCGCGAAGCCGGGGTACGAGGCGTCCCAGGTGACCGACGGCAACGCCGGGACCTACTGGGAGAGTTCGGGCTCCGACCTGCCGCAGTGGGTACAGGTCGACCTGGGGTCGGCGGCCCGCGTCGACGAGGTGGTGCTGCGGCTGCCGGGCTCCTGGGAGAGCCGCAACCAGACGCTGTCGGTGCAGGGCAGCGCGGACGGGTCCACGTTCGACACGT
This sequence comes from Streptomyces sp. NPDC049813, assembly GCF_044465085.1. Lineage (NCBI taxonomy): Bacteria > Bacillati > Actinomycetota > Actinomycetes > Kitasatosporales > Streptomycetaceae > Streptomyces > Streptomyces sp. NPDC049813. The sequence continues at coordinate 123,165 of NZ_JBITLI010000017.1, forward strand.
TGAAGTCGTCGGCGTCGTACGCCTTCGCGCCCGGGTCGGCGAACACCGTCACGGTGTCCTTCCCCGCGACGCAGACCCGCTACGTGCGTGTCGTCGTGAGCGCCAACTCCGGCTGGCAGGCAGCCCAGTTGTCGGAGCTGGAGGTGCACGGCACGAGCGAGTCCTCGGCCAACCTGGCGCGCGGCAAGACGTTCACGGCGAGCTCCACGACGCAGACGTACGCCGCCTCGAACGCCGGGGACGGGGACGTCGCCAGCTACTGGGAGTCCAAGAACGACGCGCTGCCGCAGTGGGTCCAGGTGGACCTCGGTGCCTCGGTACGGGTCAACCGCGTGGTGCTGCGGCTGCCGTCCGGCTGGGAGAGCAGGACCCAGACGCTGACGGTCCGCTCCAGCACGAACGGCTCGGACTTCCAGGACCTCGTCGCCTCCAAGGCGTACGAGTTCTCCGCGGCCGGCGGCCAGCAGCAGACGCTGACCTTCGACACGGTGACGACGCGGTACGTACGCGTACTGGTCACCGCCAACACGCGCCAGCCGGCGGGCCAGCTGTCCGAGCTGGAGGTGTACGGTCCCACGACCGGCGACACCGAGGCGCCCGGGGCGCCCTCCTCGCTCGCCTACACCGAGCCCGCGACCGGTCAGATCAAGCTGACGTGGAAGGCGGCAACGGACAACGTCAAGGTCACCGGCTACGACGTCTACGCGGACGGGGTGCTGCGCGCGTCGGTCGACGGCACCACCCTGACCTACACCGACACCCAGCCGGCCTCGGCGACGCTCACGTACTTCGTGCGCGCCAAGGACGCGGCAGGGAACCAGTCGGCGAACTCCAACTCGGTGACGCGCAAGGGCGCTTCGGGTGACACGCAGGCCCCGACCGCACCGGGGAACCTGTCCTTCACCGAGGCCACCAAGGGACAGGTCAAGCTGGCCTGGCAGGCCTCCACCGACAACGTGAAGGTCACGGCCTACGACCTCTACGCGAACGGGACCCTGCTCAAGTCCGTCGCCGGGGACGTCACCACGTACACCGACACGCAGCCCGCTTCGGCGACCGTGACGTACACCGTGCGCGCCAAGGACGCGGCGGGCAACCAGTCCGCGAGCAGCAACGCCGTCACCCGCAACGGCTCCACGACGACGGCCGCGAACCTGGCCGTGGGCAAGCCGGTCACGGCGTCCTCCACGACGCAGACCTTCGTCGCGCAGAACGCGGTGGACGACAGCACCAGCACGTACTGGGAGGGCGGCGCGGGTGCCTACCCGAACACGCTGACCGTGCAGCTCGGCGCGAACGCGGACGTCTCCTCGCTCGCCCTGAAGCTGAGCCCGGACGGCGCGTGGGCGACCCGTACCCAGAAGATCGAGGTGCAGGGCCGGGAGCAGAAGGCGTCGGGCTTCACGACACTGGTCGCGGCGAAGGAGTACACGTTCAACCCGGCGAGCGGGAACACCGTGACGGTGCCGGTCACCGCGCGCGTCGCGGACGTCCGTCTCGTCTTCACCGCCAACTCCGGCGCTCCGGCCGGTCAGTTGGCCGAGTTCCAGGTGCTGGGCGAGCCCGCTCCCAACCCCGACCTGTTGGTCACGGACATCACCGCGCAGCCGGCCTCCCCGGTGGAGTCGGACCGGATCACCCTGTCGGCGACGGTCCGCAACGCGGGCAGCGAGGCGAGCGGCGCGACCAGCCTGGACTTCTCGCTCGGCTCCGACAAGGCGGGCTCCGCCTCCGTGGGCGCGCTCGCGGCCGGGGCGACGGCGACCGTCAGCGCCGACATCGGGGCGCACGAGGCGGGCACGTACCAGCTCGGCGCGGTCGTGGACCCGGGCAACAAGGTGGTGGAGCGCGACGAGGGCAACAACGGCTACACCCGCGCGGCGGGGCTGGTCGTCAAGCCGGTGACCAGCGCCGACCTGGTGGCCTCGCCCGTGTCCTGGTCGCCGAGCGCGCCGGGTGAGGGCGACACGGTGACGTTCTCCGCGGTCCTCAGGAACCAGGGCAACCAGGCCAGTGCCTCGGGCTCGCACGGCATCACGCTCACCGTCGCCGACTCCGGCGGCACCGTCGTGAAGACCCTCACCGGGTCCTACGACGGGTCGATCGCGGCCGGTGGCGCGACCGCGCCGGTCAAGCTGGGCACGTGGACGGCGGGCAAGGGCAAGTTCACGGTGAAGACCGTGGTGGCCGCCGACGCCAACGAGCTGCCGGTCAAGCGCGACAACAACACCTCGTCGCAGCCGCTCTTCGTGGGGCGCGGCGCGAGCATGCCGTACGACACCTACGAGGCGGAGGACGGCACGGTCGGCGGCGGTGCGAAGGTCCTCGGGCCCAACCGCACGGTCGGCGACCTCGCGGGCGAGGCCTCGGGCCGCAAGGCCGTGACCCTGAACAGCACCGGTTCGTACGTCGAGTTCACCACCAAGGCGCCGACGAACACCCTCGTCACCCGGTTCTCGATCCCGGACGCGGCGGGTGGCGGCGGACGCGACGCGACGCTCAACGTGTACGTCGACGGCACCTTCCTCAAGGCCATCGACCTGACGTCGAAGTATGCCTGGTTGTACGGGGCCGAGACCGGGCCCGGCAACGCGCCGAGCGCGGGTGCGCCCCGGCACATCTACGACGAGGCGAACCTGCTGCTCGGGAAGACCGTCCCGCAGGGCAGCAAGATCCGCCTGCAGAAGGACGCCGCGAACGACACGTCGTACGCGGTCGACTTCGTGAGCCTGGAGCAGGCGACCGCGCTGCCCAACCCGGATCCGGCGGCGTACACCGCGCCGACCGGCTTCTCGCAGCAGGCCGTGCAGGACGCGCTCGACCGGGTGCGGATGGACACGACGGGCAAGCTCGTCGGCGTGTACCTGCCGGCCGGTGACTACGAGACGTCGAACAAGTTCCAGGTGTACGGCAAGGCGGTGAAGGTGGTCGGCGCCGGGCCGTGGTTCACCCGGTTCCACACGCCGTCGTCGCAGGAGAACACGGACGCCGGGTTCCGCGCGGAGGCCAGTGCCAACGGTTCGACGTTCGCGCACTTCTCCTTCTTCGGGAACTACACGTCCCGCATCGACGGACCCGGCAAGGTCTTCGACTTCTCGAACGTCGCGGACATCACCATCGACGACGTGTGGAACGAGCACACGGTCTGCCTGTACTGGGGCGCCAACACCGACCGGGTCACGGTCAAGAACTCCCGGATCCGGGACACGTTTGCCGACGGCGTCAACATGACGAACGGCTCGACCGACAACCACGTCGTGAACAACGAGTCCCGGGCCACCGGCGACGACAGCTTCGCGCTGTTCTCGGCGATCGACGCGGGCGGCGCGGACGAGAAGAACAACGTGTTCGAGAACCTGACGTCGCTGCTGACGTGGCGGGCGGCGGGCATCGCCGTGTACGGCGGGTACGACAACACGTTCCGCAACATCCTCGTCGCGGACACCCTCGTCTACTCCGGCGTCACCATCAGCTCGCTGGACTTCGGGTATCCGATGAACGGGTTCGGCACCGGCCCGACCGCGCTGGAGAACACCTCGATCATCCGCTGCGGCGGCCATTTCTGGGGCGGTCAGACGTTCCCGGGCATCTGGATGTTCTCGGCGTCGAAGGTGTTCCAGGGCATCCGGGTGACCGACGTCGACATCGTCGACCCGACGTACAGCGGCATCATGTTCCAGACCAACTACGTGGGAGGCCAGCCGCAGTTCCCGATCAAGGACACGATCCTGACCGACGTGACGATCACCGGAGCACGCAAGAGCGGTGACGCCTACGACGCGAAGTCCGGCTTCGGCCTGTGGGCGAACGAGATGCCGGAGGCGGGCCAAGGCCCGGCCGTCGGCGAAGTCACCTTCCACAACCTGAAGTTGAGCGACAACGCGGTGGACATCAGGAACACGACGTCCACGTTCAAGATCAACCTGCTGCCGTGAGACACGTGCGGTAGCGGGCTCCGGCGGGACAGGGTGGCCGGGCGATCCGCCCGGCCACCCTTCGCCGTTCCTGCCTAAAGAAACCCAGGTTCCATTAACACCGGACTCCTGCTACGGTTGCGGCACGAACTAACGGAACCAGCGAACCGTTTAGCAAGGAGATGGTCATGGAGTACCGCCAGTTGGGGACGTCCGGCCTGAAGGTGCCCGCGCTCAGCTTCGGGGCCGGGACGTTCGGGGGCCGGGGCCCGCTGTTCTCGGCCTGGGGCACCGCGGGCGTCGACGAGGCCCGGCGCATGGTCGACCTGAGCCTGGAGGCCGGGGTCACCCTGTTCGACACGGCCGACGTCTACTCGGACGGGGCCTCCGAGGAGGTGCTGGGCGCGGCGCTCAAGGGCCGCCGCGACCGGGCGCTGATCTCCACCAAGGCGGCCCTGCCGACCGGCGAGGGCCCCTTCGACGCCGGGGCCTCGCGCTCGCGCCTGATCCGGTCGGTCGAGGCGGCGCTGCGCCGCCTGGACACCGACCACATCGACCTGTTCCAGCTGCACGCCTACGACGCGGCGACACCGGTGGAGGAGCTTCTGTCCACCCTCGACGACCTGGTGCGGGCCGGCAAGATCCGCTACACCGGCGTCTCCAACTACGCGGGCTGGCAGCTGATGAAGGGGCTCGCCGCGGCCCGCGAGCACGGGCGGCCGCGGTTCGCCGCGCACCAGGTGTACTACTCGCTCGCGGGTCGCGACTACGAGTGGGAGCTGATGCCGCTCGGCCTCGACCAGGGCGTGGGCGCCCTGGTGTGGAGCCCCCTCGCCTGGGGGCGGCTCACGGGCAAGGTCCGGCGCGGGCAGCCGCTGCCGGCCCGGAGCCGGCTGCATCAGACGGCACAGTTCGGGCCGCCGGTCGCGGACGAGCACCTGTACCGGGTCGTCGACGCGCTCGACGAGATCGCCGGGGAGACCGGCAAGGCGCTGCCGCAGATCGCCATCAACTGGCTGCTGCGCCGGCCCACCGTCTCGTCGGTGCTGATCGGTGCGCGCACCGAAGAGCAGCTGAAGCAGAATCTGGGCGCCGTCGGCTGGGAGCTGACGCCGGATCAGGTGGCCCGGCTCGACGCGGCGAGCGAGGTGACCGCGCCCTATCCGTACTACCCGTACCGGACGCAGGAGGGCTTCCGGCGGCTGAATCCGCCCGCGGCCTGAGCTCACCCCGCAGGTGTCAACCAAGGGTTGACGACCCTCCACTGTCAACCTACGGTTGCCACATGACCGAACCAGTCGCCTCCACGCACCCCGTCCGTCTCGACGACCTGATCGAAGCCATCAAGAAGGTCCACTCCAACACCCTCGACCAGCTCCAGGACGCGGTCATCGCGGCCGACCACCTCGGTGACGTGGCCGACCATCTGATCGGGCACTTCGTCGACCAGGCCCGCCGCTCCGGCGCCTCCTGGACCGACATCGGCAAGAGCATGGGCGTCACCCGGCAGGCGGCGCAGAAGCGCTTCGTCCCCAAGGGCGCCGAGGCGCAGATCGACCCGGAGCAGGGGTTCGCCCGCTACACCCCGCGCGCCCGCAACGTCGTGATGGGCGCCCAGAACGAGGCGCGCGCGGCCGGCAACGCCACCATCGGCACCGCCCATCTCGTCCTCGGACTGCTGCACGAGCCGGAGAGCCTGGCCGCCCGGGCGATCCGCGCGCAGGAGGTGCTGCTGGACTCCGTGCGGCAGGCCGCGACGGCGACGCTGCCCCCCGCCGTCGAGGACGGTCCGGAGCTGGTGCCGTTCGACGCGGACGCCAAGAAGGCCCTGGAGCTGACCTTCCGGGAGGCGCTGCGCCTCGGGCACAACTACGTGGGCACGGAGCACCTCCTGCTCGCGCTCCTGGAGCAGGAGAACGGCGCGGGTGTGCTCAGTTCGGCGGGCGTCACCAAGGACGCGGTCGAGGCCCATGTCGTCGCGGCCCTCGCGGAGATCGTCGCGGCACGCAAGGCGGCACAGGCCACCGGGAGCACACAGAACGCGCCGGGGAGGGACTGACCGCCCGGCCTCCGGAGGCCGGAAAAAACCGGCCGGCGGGGGGCCTTCTCCCCGGACACCTCATCGGTGCAGGTGGGAGACTGTCCGCATGACTGACCGCGCAGGAACCCCCGCCAGGCCGGACGACCTCGTCGACCTCGACGAGCTGGTCGACGCTTATTACACGAGGGAGCCCGACGTCACGCGCCCCGAGCAGCGTGTCGTCTTCGGCACGAGTGGCCATCGCGGCTCCAGCCTCGACGGCGCCTTCAACGAGAAGCACATCGCGGCGATCACGCAGGCCATCGTCGAGCACCGCACGGCCGAGGGCATCACCGGGCCGCTCTTCATCGGCCCGGACACCCACGCCCTGTCCGCGCCCGCGCTGAAGACGGCGCTCGGGGTGCTGGCCGCGCACGGCGTCCGGGTCATGGCCGACGCCCTCGACGGCTACGTCCCGACGCCCGCGCTCAGCCACGCGATCCTGCGCTGGAACCGCGCGGAGCCGGCCGACCGCGCCGACGGCATCGTCATCACGCCGAGCCACAACCCGCCGCGGGACGGCGGCTTCAAGTACAACCCGCCGCACGGCGGCCCCGCCGACTCGACGGCCACCTCCTGGATCGCCGAGCGCGCCAACGAGCTGCTGGCGGACCCGGGGTGGACGCCGCGCACCGCCGACTCCCCGGCCCCCGAGCCGTACGACTTCCGCGAGCGCTACGTCGAGGACCTGCGGACCATCATCGACGTGGACGCCATCCGGCGGGCGGGCGTGCGGATCGGGGCCGACCCGCTGGGCGGGGCGAGCGTCGACTACTGGGCGCGGATCGCCGAGATGTACGAGCTGGACCTCACCGTCGTGAACCCGGCGGTCGACCCGACGTGGCGCTTCATGACGCTCGACTGGGACGGCAAGATCCGCATGGACCCGTCGTCGGCGCCGGCGATGGCCTCGGTCCTGGCGCGCCGCCACGACTACGACCTGCTCACCGGCAACGACGCCGACGCGGACCGGCACGGCATCGTCACGCCGGACGCCGGCCTGATGAACCCCAACCACTACCTGGCCGTCGCCATCCACTACCTGTTCTCGCACCGGCCGCAGTGGCCGGCCGCGGCGGCGGTCGGCAAGACCCTGGTGTCGAGCGCCGTGATCGACCGGGTCGCCGCCTCGCTCGGCCGCGAACTGGTCGAAGTGCCCGTCGGGTTCAAGTGGTTCGTGCCGGGCCTGGTCGACGGCTCGGTCGCGTTCGGCGGCGAGGAGAGCGCCGGGGCGAGCTTCGTCCGCAAGGACGGCTCGGTCTGGACGACGGACAAGGACGGCATCCTGCTCGCCCTGCTGGCCGCCGAGATCCTCGCGGTGACCGGCAAGACGCCGTCCGTCTACTACGCCGGACTCGCCGCCGAGTTCGGGGCGACCGGCGCCGCGTACGCGCGGATCGACGCGAAGGCGACCAAGGAGCAGAAGGCGCGCCTGGGGAAGCTGACCGGGGACGCGGTCACGGCGGACACGCTGGCGGGCGAGCCGGTCACCGCCCGGCTGAGCGAGGCCCCGGGCAACGGGGCGGCGATCAGCGGCCTCAAGGTGACCACGCAGAGCGCGTGGTTCGCCGCGCGCCCCAGCGGCACGGAGGACGTGTACAAGATCTACGCCGAGTCGTTCCGCGGCGCCGAGCACCTCGCCCAGGTGCAGAGCGAGGCGCAGGCGATCGTGGACGCGGCGCTGGCCTGACCGGCCCGCCGGGCGCGGGGGCGTCAGTCGCGGGCGGTCTCCGGGAGGCCGGGGACGTCCGCGACCGAGGCCACGATGTGGGTGTGCGGGGCCTGTTCGAGCTGTCCGCGGTTCAGTTGGCCGGTGAGCACGCCCACGACGGCCCCGGCCCCGGCGTTCGTCCCGGCCTCCAGGTCGACGGTCGTGTCCCCCGCCACGAGCACCGCCCGCACGTCGACGACGCCGGTCTTCTCCATCGCGCGGTGGATCATGTAGGGCGCGGGCCGGCCGCGGCCCACCTCGTCGGCGGTGACGACGGCGTCGAGGTTGCCGCCCTCGCCGGCCGACCAGCCCAGCGAGGCGAGCAGCGGCAGCGCCACGTCGTCGCTGAACCCCGTGGTCAGCGCGGTCCTGATGCCGCGGGCGCGGAGCTCGGCGAGGGCCGTGTCGGCGCCGGCTATCGGCAGCGGCGGCACCTCCTTGTAGCGTCGCTCCAGGTCCGTGCGGAACACGTCGTACTGGCGCTCGACGAGCTGGGCGTCGGGGCTGCCCCCGCCGATGCGGACGAGCGCGGCGATGGCCTCGCGCTTGTCGGTACCCATCCAGGTCTGCAGGTCGGCGGCGGAGACCGTGGCTCCGGTCGACTCGACGGCGTGGCGCAGCGCCGCGTACACGGCGCCGTGCTCCTCGATCGTCGTGCCTGCCATGTCGAAGACGGCGAGTTCGATCACTGGGTTTCCTCAGGGGTGGGGTGGGGCGGGGTGCCGTCGGAGCGGTCGCGGCCGGCGACGGTACGCCCCCCGACGGTGTTCTCGATGGTGAAGGTGGCCATCGACGGCAGATAGCGGTCGTCCGCGTACTCGACGGGCGCGCCGTCGGCGGTGAACGCCAGCCGGCGGACCCGCAGCAGGGGTTCGCCCGGCGCGACGTCCAGCAGACCCGCGTCGGTGCGGTCCGCGGCGATCGCGTCGATGGTGTGGCGGGCGTGGTGCAGGTCGACGCCGCGTGAGGTGAGTGCCTCGTAGACGGAGCCGGCGTCGGGGTCGACCGCGAACAGGTGGGCGCCCACCTCCAGGACGAACGTGGAGCGCTCGATCATGGCGGGCACCCCGTCCAGCTGCCGCACCCGCACCAGGTCGACGACCGGGGCGCCTTCGTCGAGGCCCAGGCGCGCCGCGGCCTCGGCCGTCGCGCGCCGCCGGGCGACCTCGACGGTGGACTGCCCGGGGGCGCGCCCGATGGAGCGCGCCCACTGCGTGAACGACATCAGCGAGGCGAACGGCTGGGACGGTGTGACGCGGCGTGCGACCGGCGGCCTGCCCCGGCCGCCCACGAGGTGCCCCTCCGCGCGCAGCTGGGCGAGGGCCTGGCGGACCGGGCCGCGCGAGGTGCCGAACTCCTCGCACAGCTGGGCCTCGCTCGGCACGGGCAGCCCCTCGGGCCACTCCCCCGCCGCGATCCGCCGCCGGAACTCCGCTCCGAGCCGCTGATGCAGCGGCCCGGCGTCACTTGTATTCACAAGACGAGTCTCCCAGCTCCTGCTGGTGCGGGACAAGACGGGTCCGCCCCACCATCTGGTAAACATCGGGGAAACTTGTATAGACAGCTCTTGCCGGAGTCGATCTCCGCTCCGCAGTGTGGACGCCATGAGTCTCACCACCGCACCCCCCGCCCCCGTCACCCTGCCCCGCGGCCGCAGCGACCTCCTCGTGGTCGGCGCGGGCATCGTCGGCCTCGCGCACGCCGTGGAGGCGGTGCGGCGCGGGCTGAGCGTCACGGTGATCGAGCGGGACTGGCGGCCCGTCGGCGCGTCCGTCCGCAACTTCGGGCACTGCTGCGTCACCGCCCAGCGGGGCGAACTCCTCGACCTCGCCACCCGCTCGCGCGCGGGCTGGCTGGACGCGGCGGCGCGGGCCGGCCTGTGGGCGCCCGAGGCGGGCGCCCTCGTGGTGGCCCGCTCGGCGACCGAGCTGGCCGTCCTGGAGGAGCTGCGCACCGAGCGGGGCGCGGACGCGGTGCGCCTGCGCACGCGGGACCAGGTGGGAGACGCGCTCGGCCGCTCCGGCGAGGACCGCGGCGATCTCGCCGGGGGCGCGCTGCTCCCGGCCGACCTGCGGGTCGACCCGCGGCAGGCGGCGCCCCGGCTCGCCGCGTGGCTCGCGCAGCAGCCCGGCGCCACCGTCGTCTGGGGCACGAACGTGACCGGCGTCGAGACCGGCACCGTGCACACCAGCCGGGGCCCGGTCCACGGCGATCAGGTCCTGCTCTGCGTGGGGCACGACCTGGACCGGCTGTACCCGGCGGAGGCGGCGGCCCACGGGATCGAGCGCTGCCGGCTCTCGATGGCCCGCATCGAGGCACCGGCCGGGCTGCGGACCGACGCCGCGGTGCTGACCGCCACCTCGATGCTGCGCTACGACGCCTTCACGGCGACCCCGTCGGCCCCGGCGCTGCGCCGCGAGGTCCAGGGGCACAGCGCCGCGCTGCTCGACGTCGTGGCCAACGTGATGTTCACGCGGCTGCCCGACGGTTCGGTGCTCGTCGGCGACTCGCACGCCTACGACGTCACGGAGATCCCCTTCCAGGACGAGGCGGTGACGGCCCTCCTGCTGCGCGAGGCCGCGCGGGTGCTCGGCGTGGCCGGGGTCCGCGTGACCGAGCGCTGGCAGGGCGTCTACGCGAGCAGTCCGCGCGGGCCGCTGCTGGTCCGGGAGGTGGCGCGGGGCGTGCGGGCGCTGTCGGTGACGTCGGGGGTGGGCATGACGCTGTCGTTCGGCCTGGCCGCCGCGACGTTCGAGGGGCGGCTCCGCGTGACGGCGTGACGGCGTGCGGCCGCCCGGCCGGGGCCCCTCCGGGAGAGGATTGATCAAACCTTTGCCCTTGGCCGGATCGCACTGGTCGCCCGAGGCAACGGATCTCCATCCCCCGGCATGAGCAAGGGATTTGCGAAGGGGATCGTTCCGCTCACCGGCCCGCCGGGCGGCCGAAACTGCCCGGGTCGACCGGTTCGCGGCGTTACGGACACGTTGACCGGGCCCGCCGCCATGACACACGCTCGACATATAGATGCCGTGTACAACCGACTCGGCCCCGGGCTTCTCCGCGCCTGCCCCACCGCAGGTCAACGGGGTCGTTCCCGGCTGTCCACGGCGGCAAGGGAAGCAGGAGGAAGCGTATGTGTGGCATCACCGGCTGGGTCTCCTTCGACCGCGACCTGCGGGCCTCGGCCGACGCGTTGGACGCGATGACGCAGACCATGGAGTGCCGGGGTCCCGACGACCGCGGCACCTGGATCGAGGGTCCCGCGGCGCTCGGCCACCGCAGGCTCGCCATCATCGACCTGCCGGGCGGCAGGCAGCCCATGACCGCGACGACGCCGGGCGGCACCGTCGCCCTCGTCTACTCCGGCGAGACGTACAACTACACCGAACTGCGCGCCGAACTCGCCGCCCTCGGCCATGAGTTCCGCACCGACTCGGACACCGAGGTGGTGCTGCGCGGCTACCTCGAATGGGGCGAGGAGCTGCCCGGCCGACTCAACGGCATGTACGCGTTCGCCGTCTGGGACGGCCGCGTGGACAAGCTGCTGATGATCCGCGACCGGATGGGCATCAAGCCGTTCTACTTCTACCGGACGGCCGACGGCGTGCTGTTCGGCTCCGAGCCCAAGGCGATCCTCGCCAACCCGCTCGCCGCCTCCCGGGTCACGCTGGACGGGTTCCGCGAGTTGTTCACGTTCGTGAAGACTCCGGGGCACGCGGTGTGGGACGGGATGCACGAGGTCGAGCCGGGCACCGTGGTCACCGTCGACCGGTCCGGGCTGCGCAGCCGCGCGTACTGGACGCTGGAGACCCGGGCGCACACCGACGACCGGGACACCACCATCGCCACGGTGCGCGGCCTGCTCGACGACATCGTCCGGCGCCAGCTGGTCTCGGACGTGCCGCGCTGCACGCTGCTGTCGGGCGGTCTCGACTCCTCGGCGATGACGGCGCTGGCGGCCCGGCAGCTGGCGGAGCGCGGCGAGAGCGTGCGCAGCTTCGCGGTCGACTTCGTCGGCCAGGCCGAGAACTTCGTCGCGGACGAGCTGCGCGGCACCCCCGACACCCCGTTCGTGCACGACGTGGCGCGACTGGCCGGCACCGACCACCGCGACATCGTGCTCGACTCGCACGCGCTCGCCGACCCGGAGGTGCGGGCCCGGGTGATCCGCGCCCGCGACATCCCGGCCGGGTTCGGCGACATGGACGCCTCGCTGTACCTGCTCTTCCGCGCCATCCGCGAGCACTCCACGGTCGCGCTCTCCGGCGAGTCGGCGGACGAGGTGTTCGGCGGCTACCTGCAGTTCTTCGACGAGGAGGCCCGCAACGCCGACACGTTCCCGTGGCTCGTGCGGATGGGCCGCCACTTCGGTGACGACGCGGACGTGCTCCGGCCGGACCTGAGCAAGCGCCTCGATCTGGCGGGCTACGTCGCCGACAGCTACGCGAACGCGGTCAGCGGCATCCAGCGCCTCGACGGGGAGAGCGACTTCGAGTACCGGATGCGGCGCATCTGCCACCTGCACCTGACCCGGTTCGTGCGGGTGCTGCTCGACCGCAAGGACCGGGCGAGCATGGCGGTGGGCCTGGAGGTGCGGGTGCCGTTCTGCGACCACCGGCTGGTCGAGTACGTGTACAACACGCCCTGGGCGCTGAAGTCCTTCGACGGCCGGGAGAAGAGCCTGCTGCGCGAGGCGACCGCGGACGTCCTTCCGCAGTCGGTGTACGACCGGGTCAAGAGCCCCTACCCCTCGACGCAGGACCCGAAGTACGCCCTCGCGCTCCAGGACCACGCCAAGGACCTGCTCTCCCGGCCCTCGCACCGGGTCTTCGACCTGGTCGACCGCGACCGCGTGGCCCGCGCGGCGAACCGGGAGGCGCCGGGGACCGCCCAGTCCTCCCGGCGCGGCCTGGAACGCACGCTGGACCTGGCGCTGTGGCTCGACATGTACAACCCGGAACTCGTGCTGGACTGAGCCGGGACCGGCCGGACGCACTGGCGGACCCGCGCGCGGTGTGCCTACTATCCCCGGCAGCATCGCGTGCCGGTCACCGTCCGGGTGAGGCATGGAGGTGCCGGAGTTGCCCATCGGAGGCAATCCATCGTGTCCGTCCAGTTCAACCACACCATCGTGCCCGCCCGGGACAACCGGGAGTCCGCCGAGTTCCTCGCGCACGTCCTGGGGCTCACCGTCGGGGCCGCATGGGGTCCTTTCGTCGCGCTCGACCTCAGCAACGGCGTGACCCTGGACTTCGCGTCCGTCCCCGCCGCGTCCCTCGTCACCCAGCACTACGCCTTCCTCGTCAGCGAGGAGGAGTTCGACGGCATCTTCCGGCGCATCCAGGAGGCCGGTATCACGTACTACGCCGATCCGCACGGCAAGCAGCCGGGCGAGATCAACCGCAACGACGGCGGCCGTGGCGTGTACTTCATGGATCCGGCGAACCACGGCATGGAAGTCATCACCCGCCCCTACGGGGGCGGCGCGAACTGATCAGCCGGGCAGCGGGGCCGCGTCGGCGACGCGGCCCCGCTGCCGTGGCGTCGCCCGGTTCAGCCGGAGTTCCGGACGTGCAGGACGAAGCAGACCGTGCTGACGACGATCGCCGCGACGCCCAGCGCGCCCAGGGCCACGGCGGTGCGCCGCGCCGGACGGCAGACCGACTCCGCATCCTCCTCGCGGACCCCTCCCGAACAGGGAAGCGTCGCGAGGCCGTATGTCACTAGCCCGGCCGTGTCGAGCGTCAGGCCGAGTCCGAGCCACGTCACACCCGCGGACAAAAGGGACATAAACCGATTCTGCGTCCGGTCGGGCGATCCCGCTAGTGCAGCGGGGCTGGGCCGAACGGGGTAACGGGAGGTCAGCCGCCGTACACGTCCTCCACGTAGCGGCCGTCGGCGACGAGCCCGGCGAGCCAATCGGCGGCAGCGCCCTCCCGGGCGCCCGGGACGTGTGCGCGGTACAGATCGCGGAAGGCGGCCCGGACGCCGGGCGCCATCCTGGCCCCGTCCCCGCAGACGTACACGCGGGCGCCGGCCCCGAGCAACGCCCACAGTTCGCCGCTCTCGGCGGCGACCCGGTGCTGCACGAACGCGTGCCCGTCCACCGGGGCCTCGCTGAAGACCGGGCGCAGCGAGACCGCCCCGGCGGCGTCCGCGGCGCGCAGTTCCTCGGCGTGCAGCAGGTCCCGGTCCGGGTGGTCGCAGCCGAAGTAGAGGAGGGCGGGCGACAGGCGGGCGCCCGACGCCGCGTGGGCGAGGCGGTCGGCGATCGCGCCGCGGAAGGGCGCGAGGCCCGTGCCCGCCGCGATCATCACGACCGGCCCGGACGCGTCGCAAGGGATACGGAAGGCGTCGCGGCACGGCTGGATGCGGCCGAGCACGGTGTCGCCGGGCCGCAGCGCCGCCAGGTGGGTGGAGCCGGTGCCGCGGTAGCGGCCGCCGCCGCGGGCGGCGGGCGCGTCCAGGACCGACACCATCAGGTCCACGTGGCCGGGCCGGACGGCGGGGCTCGACGAGACGGAGTAGTGGCGCGGCCGCAACGGCGGCAGCACGTCGAGGAGTTGGGCCCAGGTGAGGGCGGAGCGCAGCGCCGGGTGGGCCTCGACCAGTTCGAGGAACGTGCGCGGGTCGTCCGCGGGCAGCGCCGCGAGCGCGGCGGCCTCGGGCGGGCACGGGTTCGCGGCGGCGAGCACGGCGACCTGCGCGGGCGTGGGCCGGTGCTGCACCTCGACGTGGTGCGTGAGCAGGTCGCGGACGGTCACGGGCCGGTCGACGGCGAGCGTGTCGCGGCGCGGCCGGGCGGCGCGGATGTCGAGCACCGTGTCGGGGTCGGCGCCGAGCGCGCGCGGGGCTCGCTCGACCAGGTCGGGTCCGTGCGCGGGGAGCACCGTCAGGTGGTCGCCGGCAGCTATCACCTGCGGCGCCTCGCGCGGCGGTGGGGCGCGGCGAACCGCACCGAACTCGTCGCCCGCGCCTACGCGTCGGGCGTCCTGGTGGCCGGGAGCTGGCCTCCTCAGCTCAGGTCGTCCAGGCCCGGCACGGGTGCGCCGGAGGGGAATCCGGCGGCGCGGTAGGCGTCGTACAGCTCCTTCCAGGGTGCGCGGGACCCGGCGTGCGCGCCGTCCGACGCGGCGCCGCGGTCGGCCGCGTCGAGGGCGCTGAGGCAGACGTCCCAGCCCGCGGCGGTGCGCGCCGCGGTGTCGGAGCGCTCCAGGACGTCGGTCAGGGTGAGCCGGGTGCCGCCGTCGGGCAGCGGTTCGAGGTCGAAGCGGAGTTCGTCGGCGCCCCAGCTGTAGGAGAGGTGGCGGGGGGCGTCGGCGGTGAGGACCG
This sequence comes from Streptomyces sp. NPDC049813, assembly GCF_044465085.1. Classification (NCBI taxonomy): domain Bacteria; kingdom Bacillati; phylum Actinomycetota; class Actinomycetes; order Kitasatosporales; family Streptomycetaceae; genus Streptomyces; species Streptomyces sp. NPDC049813. The sequence continues at coordinate 138,202 of NZ_JBITLI010000017.1, forward strand.
TGCCGGTGGCCTCGGCGGTGTCCGGGGCGTGCGGGTCGTCGTAGAAGCGGATCGGGGCTCCGGGGCTCAGCTCCCCGGCCTCGAAGGCGGACGGGAACCAGTGCCGCAGCTGGGCGGGGTCGGTCACGTACGCCCAGACGTGGTCGCGCGGGCGGGCGTAGGTGCGGGTGAGGCGGACGGCGGTGCGCCCGTCGTCCAGGGTGAGGTAGCTGCCGGTGAGGGCCATGCCGTGCGCCTTCCGCGTGCCGTGCGGTCGGCCGCCGCACGTCGGAACTCTTCCGGTTTCTGCCGAGCCTGGCACCAGTCGCGGGCGAGCGCCCGCTGCGGGGTGCCGGGCACCGCGTGCGCGGACGGGCTCCGCGTTCGTAGCCGAGTCGCGTTCGCGGACGGGCTCCACGTTCGTAGAAGGGCTCCGCGGGGGAAGGCTCGACAGCGAAGCCCGCACCGGGACCCGGCACCGGAGGTTGATCCGTGAACGGCAACGACTCGCTCGGCAAGAAGGCCTTCAAACGGTCCCGCAGCCACTTCGCGGACCGGATCACGGCCGACGGCCACGACGGCTGGCCCGTGGAGGCGGGCCGCTACCGGCTCGTCGTCAGCCTGGCCTGCCCGTGGGCGAGCCGGGCGCTGGTGGTGCGGCGGCTGCTCGGCCTGGAGGAGGCGCTGCCGCTGGCGGTGACCGACCCGATCCAGGACGACCGCAGCTGGCGGTTCACGCTGGACCCGGACGGCCGGGACCCGGTCCTCGGCATCCGCTATCTCAGTGAGGCCTACGACGCACGGGAGAAGGACTATCCGGGGGGTGTCAGCGTGCCCGCGATCGTCGACGTCCCGTCCGGACAGCTCGTCACCAACGACTACCAGCAGCTCACGCTCGACCTGAGCACGCAGTGGACGGCCCTGCACCGGGACGGCGCGCCCGACCTGTATCCGGGGCCGCTGCGCGCGGAGATCGACGCGGTGATGGAGGACGTGTACCAGGACCTGAACAACGGCGTGTACCGGGCGGGCTTCGCGCCGGAGCAGAGCACGTACGACGAGGCGTACGAGGCGGTGTTCGGCCGGATGGACGCGCTCTCCGAGCGGCTCGCCGGGCAGCGCTACCTGGTCGGCGACACGATCACCGAGGCGGACGTCCGGCTGTTCACGACGCTGGTCCGGTTCGACGCGGTGTACCACGGCCACTTCAAGTGCAACCGCAACAAACTGACCGAGGACCCGATCCTGTGGGCGTACGCGCGGGACCTGTTCCAGACCCCCGGGTTCGGTGACACCGTCGACTTCGACCACATCAAACGCCACTACTACCAGGTGCACACCGGCATCAACCCGACCGCGATCGTGCCGCGGGGGCCGGAGCTCTCGGGGTGGCGGACGCCGCACGGCCGGGAGCGGCTCGGCGGACGCCCCTTCGGTGACGGGACGCCGCCGGCGCCTCGGTAGGGTCGGGGCGTACGCCCCACCGGTCACGGAGTCGCCATGTCCCGCCCTTACGTGCTGCTGTCCGCCGCCGTCTCGCTCGACGGCTGCCTCGACGACACCGGGCCGCGGCGGCTGCTGCTGTCCGGTCCCGAGGACTTCGACCAGGTCGACGCGGAGCGCGCGGCGAGCGACGCGATCCTCGTCGGGGCGGGGACGCTGCGCGCGGACCGGCCGCGGCTGCTGGTCGGCTCCGCGCGGCGGCGGGCGGAGCGGGCCGCGGCCGGACGCCCCGAGTTCCCGCTGAAGGTGGCGGTCAGCGGGGGCGGCGACCTGGACGGGGCGGACCCGTTCTGGACGACCGGCGGCGAGCGGCTGCTCTACACGACGGACGAGGGCGCGCGGCTCGCTCGCGCCCGGCTCGGCGGCGCCGCCGGCGTGGTGGCGCTCGGCCCGGCCGTGGCGTGGGCGGCGCTCCTGGACGACCTCGGGGCGCGGGGGGTGCGCCGGCTGATGGTCGAGGGCGGCGCGCGCGTGCACACGCAACTGCTCCAGCTGGGTCTCGCGGACGAACTGCGGCTCGCCGTCGCGCCGTTGGTGGTCGGCGAGGCGGACGCGCCCCGGCTGTTCGGGCCCGGCGCGTACCCGGGCGGCCCGCGCGGCCGGATGCGGGTCCTGGGCACCGGGCGGGTGGGCGACGTGATCGTGACGCGGTACGCGCCGACCGCGCCGGGCACCGACGCGGCGGCCACGGCGGCGGACCGGCACTGGCTGCGGACCGCCTGCGAACTGGCGGAGCGGTGCCCGCCGTCCGAGACCGCGTTCAGTGTCGGCGCGGTGATCGTCGCGGCCGACGGGGCGGAGCTCGCCCGGGGTCACTCCCGGGAGGCGGGCGACCCGGTCGTGCATGCCGAGGAGGCGGCGCTCGCCAAGCTGCCGGCCGGCGAACCGCGTCTGGCGGGCGCGACCGTCTACAGCAGCCTGGAGCCGTGCGCGCGGCGCGCGTCGCGGCCGAAGCCGTGCGCGCGGCTGATCGTGGACGCGGGCGTGCGCCGGGTGGTGACGGCCTGGCGGGAGCCGGACACATTCGTGCCGGGCGCCGACGGGATCGGGGTGCTGGCCGGGGCGGGCGTCGTCGTCGCGGAGGTGCCGGAGCTGGCCGTGGCGGCGGTGCGCCCCAACCGGCACCTGGTCCCGGCCGGTACCGGCGGGGCGTGAGGCCGGGCCCGGCCGGTACCGGCGGGGCGTGAGGCCGGTCCCGGCGCGGACGCGGCTCCGCCTGCCGGTGCAGCCCTCCTGACGGCCCTGGCCGGGTCTATACAGATCGGTCTACCCTGGAGCGCATGCGTACGAAGCCGACCACCGCCGCGCCGGCCCCGCCCCCGCCGGCCGTCGATCCGGACCGTCCCGATCTGACCCCGGGGGGCCGCCGCGTCCTGGCGACCGCCTCACGGCTGTTCTACGAGCGCGGCATCCACGCCGTGGGGGTGGATCTGATCGCGGCCGAGGCGGGCGTCACGAAGAAGACGCTCTACGACCGGTTCGGGTCCAAGGAGCGGATCGTCGTCGAGTACCTGCTCACGCGGGACGCACGCTGGCGGGCCTTCCTCGCCGCCCACCACGACCCGGCGGCGCTCTCCCCGGTGGAGCGGGTCCTCGCGGTCTTCGACGCCTCCCAGGAGTGGGCGGCGGCCCACAGCGACAAGGGCTGCTGCATGGTGAACGCGCACGCCGAGATCAGCGACCCGGCCCACCCCGCGTACGCGGTGATCAGCGGGCAGAAGCAGTGGATGCTGGAGCTGTTCACGCGGCTCGCCGCGGACGTGGCGCCGGACCCGGCACGGGAGGTCGGCCGCTCCCTGATGCTGCTGCACGAGGGCGCGCTCGTCTCGGCCGGGCTCGACGTGTTCCCGGACGCGTTCGGACGGGCCCGCCGGCTCGCCGGGTTCCTGCTCGCCGCCGCACGGGACACGCGATGAGCTGGCAGCCGGACGGGCCGGGCGTGCTGCGGCTGCCCTCCGGCCGGCTCGTGCGCGGGCGCGGGCTGCGCGCCCCGCGGCCGCCGGGGCCCGCGGCGACCTACGCCGTCCACCTCCTCGGCCGCCGTCCGCGGGCCGCCGGCCCGGAGGTGACCTGGCTGCGCTGGCCGGACTTCCGGCTCCCGTCCGACCCCGGACGGGCCGGGGCCGTGCTGCTCGACGCCTGGCACCGGGCCGCCGGGGAGCGGGTGGAGGTGGCGTGCGGCGGCGGACGCGGCCGGACCGGGACGGCGCTGGCCTGTCTCGCCGTCCTGGACGGGGTGCCCGCCGCGGACGCCGTCGCCTTCGTCCGCCGCCACTACGACCGGCACGCCGTGGAGACGCCGTGGCAGAGGCGGTTCGTGGAGCGCTTCCCGGGCCGCGGAAAATGAGTTGCGCCCGGCGGTGACCTGCTGGGCACCATGGCCGGGACACGTCCTCGCCGGTTCAGGAGACCCGCATGCGCCGATTCCTCGAAGCAGTTCAGCGACCCCGCCGGACCCCCGCTCTCGAGGACTCGACCTTCCATGCAGACCCCGCAGGCCCGCACGACCCTGAACATCGGCATTCTCGCCCACGTCGACGCCGGTAAGACCAGCCTCACCGAGCGGCTCCTGTTCGACACGGGCGCCATCGGCCGGCTCGGCAGCGTCGACGGCGGGGACACCCGCACCGACACCGGCGCGATCGAGCGGCAGCGCGGCATCACGATCCGCTCGGCCGTCGCCGCGTTCACCGTGGGCGACACCCAGATCAACCTCATCGACACCCCGGGCCACAGCGACTTCGTCGCCGAGGTCGAGCGGGCCCTCGACGTGCTCGACGGGGCCGTGTTGCTGATCTCCGCGGTGGAGGGCGTGCAGGCGCAGACGCGCGTGCTGCTCAAGACGCTGCGGCGGCTCGGCCTGCCCACGCTCGTCTTCGTCAACAAGATCGACCGCGCGGGCGCGCGGACCGCCGGGCTCCTCGACGACGTGCGCCGCCGCCTCACCCCGCACGTGGTGGCGCTCACCGACGTGCGGGACGCCGGCACCCCGGACGCCACCGTCGCCGCCCGCGGCCTCGACGACCCGGCGGTGCGCGCCGAGGCCGCCCTCGCGCTGGCGGAGGTCGACGAGACGATGCTGGCCGCCCTGGTCGACGGGGTGGCGCCGGACGCCGCTGCGGTCCGCGCCGCGCTGGCCGCGCGGACCGGGGAGGGCACCATGCACCCCGTCCTGTTCGGCTCGGCCATCGGCGGCCAGGGGGTACCCCAACTGATCGACGCCGTACGGACGTTCCTGCCGGGCACCACTGCGCCGGCGCCCGGGACCCAGGGCGCCGCGGCACCGCCGTCCGGCACCGTCTTCGCGGTCCGGCGCGGCCCCGCGGGCGAACGGATCGGCAGCGTACGGCTCTACGAAGGCACGGTGCGGGCCCGGCAGAAGGTGACGTTCCTGCGGCGCGACGCGGAAGGCGGCACCGAGCGGATCACCGGACGGCTCACCGGCGTCCACGTCATCGGCGCGGGCGCCGGGGTCGGCGGTGGCCCCTCCGGAGCCGACGGGGACACCGCGGGGCCGGGCCAGATCGCCGAGGTGCGCAGCACGGCGGCGCTGCGCGTGGGCGACCGGTTCGGCGCACCGCGGGACGCACGGGCCCGGTTCGCCCCGCCGACCCTGCAGACGCTGGCCCGGGCCGTCCGCCCCGGACAGGGCGGCGCCCTGCGTGCCGCCCTGCTCGACCTGGCCGACCAGGACCCGCTGCTGCACGCCCGCCCCGAGGCCGACGGCTCCACCTCGTTGCTGCTCTACGGCGAGGTGCAGAAGGAGGTCCTCGGGGCCACGCTGGCACAGGAGTTCGGTATCGCGGCGGCCTTCGAGCCGAGCCGCGTCCGCTGCGTGGAGCGGCCCGCGGGCACGGGGACCGCGGTCGAGGAGATGGGCCGGCGCAGCACGACCGGGCTGCCCGCCACCGTGGGGGTGCGCGTCGAGCCGGGGCCGCCCGGCAGCGGCCACGTCTTCGCGTACGAGACCGAACTGGGCGCCCTGCCCCGGGCTTTCCACCAGGCCGTCGAGGAGACCGTGTATGCCACGCTGGCCCGGGGCGGGCCTCACGGCTGGCCGGTGACGGACTGTCAGGTCACCATGGTCCGCTCGGGGTTCGACTCCCCGGTGAGCGTCGCGGGTGATTTCCGGAGCGTGACGGCACTCGTGACGCGCCAGGCGCTGGAGCGTGCCGGGACGGTGGTGTACGAGCCGCTGCACACCTTCGAGGCGGAGGTGCCGCTGGACGCGCTGTCTGCCGTCACCGGGCAACTCGCCTCTCTCGGAGCCGATTTCGGGACGGCTTCGGGCGGCCGGGAGACGTGGGTGATCACCGGCCGGCTGACGGCCCGCAGGGTGCCGGACATGGAGCGGGCGCTGCCGGGGCTCACGCGCGGCGAGGGGGTGTGGTGGTCCCGCGTGACGGGTGACCGCCCGGTCCGCGGTTCTGGGACGCGGGCTCAGGCGTGATCGGCCGATACGGTGGAACTAGGCCTCCAAGGGACGGACCAAGGAGGTTCCGACATGACGTCGAGAGCTGTACCGCTGCCCCGGTGGGCAAAGCTCGTGGGTGTGCTGGTCGTGGTGCTGGCGCTGGTCTTCACCGGGTTGCGCCTGATGAACCGGCTGGGCGACGTGTTCGGCACCGAGACGACGGACCGGTCGGGCCCCGCGCTGCTCAAGTCGGTGCGGGACCTGAGCCGTTACCAGGCCGCGTCCGGCAACTTCCAGGTCGTGGTGGACCTGGAGAAGGACACCAAGTACCTGCCGGACGCGGTGCGCGGGACCCGGACCCTGTACATCGGGGCCGGCACCGTGGACGCGTACGTGGACCTCGGGCAGGTCGGCTCCGGGGACGTGCGGGTCAACGACGCCCGGACGTCGGCCACGCTGAGGCTGCCGCACGCCCGGCTGGGCAGCCCCTCGCTCGACACCGACCGCTCCTACGCCGTGTCCAAGCAGCGGGGCCTGCTCGACCGGCTCGGCGACCTGTTCTCGGACAACCCGAACGACGAGCGGGCCGTCCGCAAGCTCGCCGCGCGGCACATCGGTGAGGCCGCGAAGGACAGCGGCCTCACCGGCCGCGCCGAGCGCAACACGACCGACATGCTGCGGGGGCTGCTGACGTCCCTGGGGTTCAAGGACGTCAAGGTGACCTACGAGGCGTGAGCCGCCCGGCTCTTCCGGGGTCCGGCGCAGGGCCCGGCTCGGGGCCGGACTCAGGGGCGCGCGGCGATGAGCACCGTGGCGTGGAGGTCGTCGTCCCGCGCCACCCGCGGCCGCAGGCCCGCCGCCCGGACGGCCGCCTGCGCGGCGGCGGCCTGGTGGTCGCCGGTCTCCACGAACAGCAGGCCGCCGGGCGCGAGCCAGTGCGGCGCCCCGGCGGCCACCCGGCGCAGCACGTCGAGGCCGTCGGCGCCGCCGTCCAGGGCCATGCGCCGCTCGTGGTCGCGGGCCTCGGGCGGCAGCAGCGGCACGTCACCGGTGGGGACGTAGGGGCCGTTGGCGACCAGGATGTCGACCCGGCCCGCGAGGGCGGCGGGGAGCGGGTCGTACAGATCGCCTTCGTGGACCTCGCCGCCGAGCGGGGAGAGGGTGCGCCGGGCGCAGCGCACGGCGGCCGGGTCCAGGTCCGCCGCGTGCAGCAGCGCCGGGCGCCGCTCCGCGAGGACGGCGGCGACGGCGCCGCTGCCGCAGCACAGGTCGACGACGACCGCGTCCGGCGGCGTCAGCGCGCGGGCCTGCCGGGCCAGGAACTCGGTGCGGCGGCGCGGCACGAAGACGCCGGGGTCGACGGCGACGCGCAGTCCGCAGAACTCGGCCCAGCCCACGACGTGTTCGAGCGGCAGTCCGGCGGCGCGGCGCGCGACCACCGTGGTCAGTTCGGCCGGGTCGCGGGCGCTGGCGAGCAGGACACGTGCCTCGTCCTCGGCGAAGACGCAGCCGGCCCGGCGCAGGGCCGGAACGACCCACGCGGGCCCGTCCTCCGGCGGGACGGCGGGGCCGGACGGCGAAGAGGGCGCGGAGGGCGACGGCGGGGATGACGGGGCCGGCGGAAGGGACGCAGGGGACGCCGGTGGCGGGGGAACTGTCATGACGGATGTATGACCTCTCGGGAAGCCGAAGGGGCTCCCGGGCGCCGGACCGGCACCACCGCGCTCAGCGGGCGCGGACGGTCCGTACGGCAGGAGAAGGGAGCTCCCGACCTGACACAGCGGTGATCGGACTCACCTCCTCGGTTCCTCGTGGCGCTGTTGGGCCCGGTCACACTACCGCACCGGAGTGTGCCGAGGGCCGCTACCGCCCGGCGCGGTGCAGGGCGCGGTCGGTCAGGGTGACGAGCACGAGCAGGACGCCGAGGACGGCGGAGGCGCCCGCCATCAGGTGCAGGCCGCCGTCGTCGGCGCGCTGTCCGTAGGCGAGGGCGATCAGGCTGGAGGCGGTGATGGCGCCGATGTACTGCGCCGTGCGCTGGAGGCCGGCGGCGGCGCCGATGTCGGCGGCGGGCGCGTACTCCTGGACCGCGGCCTGGTTGCTGGTGCCGATGAGCCCCTGCGGGATGCCGAAGCAGGCGCCCGCGAGGAGCAGGACCACCAGCGGGGTGTGTCCGGAGACGACGGTGAGCAGGCAGGCGCCCGCGGTCAGCAGGACGCAGGCGACGGTGAGCGGGGCCCGGATGCCCTTCGTGCGGGCGCCGAGCAGGGAGCAGACCAGGGCGGCCACGGACATCGGGAGCATCAGCAGGCCGGTGTGCCCGGACGAGTAGCCGCGCCCCTCCTCCAGCCATTGGGTGTAGCCGTACATGACGCAGTAGATGAGCAGGTAGCTCAGGCCGTGGCGGAGGTAGGTGCGGGCCAGCGGGCCGTTCCCGGCGAGCATCCGTACGTCGATGAACGGGGTCCGGCAGCGCAGTTGCCAGCCCAGCAGCCCCGCGGTGAGGACGGCGAAGGGGGCGAGCAGCCACCACTGGGGGTGGGCCAGGTCGAGGAGGAAGAAGACCAGCACGGTCAGGGCGGTGGAGAACAGCCCGATGCCGAGGGGGTCGAGGGCGAGCCGCGGCGCCGGAGCGCCCTTGGCGGAGCCCGGCAGATCGGCGGGGATCCAGAGGAGCGTGCAGACGAACGCGACGGCGGCGACGGGCACGTTCACCGCGAAGATGCCGCGCCAGCCGACGAGGGTGACGAGCAGCCCGCCGAGGGTGGGGCCGACGGCGGCGCTGCCGAGCGCGGCGAAGGAGAGCCGCGCCATGACAGGCCGCGGTGGCCGGCGTCCCACCCGGCGCCCCTCGTCGCGCAGGACGGCCATCGCGGCGGGGTAGGCCGCGGAGGTGCCGATGCCGAGCAGCAGCCGGGAGACGATGAGCCAGCCGAACCCGGGGGCGAGGGTGCCGACGACGCCCGAGGCGCAGACGACGACCAGTCCCGCGAGGAAGACGCGGCGCGGTCCGAGGGCGTCGGCCAGCTTGCCGAGCACGGGCTGGGCGACGGCGCTGGCGAGGTAGAGGACGGAGATCAGCCAGGCCGTGTCGGCGGCGCCGATCCCGAAGTCGTGCCCGATGGCCACCAGGGCGGTGGAGATCATCGTGGTGTTGAGCGGGTTCAGGAGCGAGCCGAGCAGCAGCGGGGCGGTGAGCCGGGCGGCGAATCCGGCGGAGCCGGGGGCGGCTTCGGGTGCGGCCGGGGCCCCGGGCGGGCCCTGCTCGGGGCCGACGGCGATCCCGGCGGGGCCGCGGGTGCGGTCGGGTGCGGCAGACGCCCCGGGTGTCCCGGCCGCGGGGTGCTCGGCCGCGCTACGTGCGGCGGCGGTGTCGTCGGCGGCGCGGGGCGCGGGGAGCCCAGGGACGGGTTCGCGGGCGGCGGGGATATGTGCGGCGGCGGTCTCGCTCGCCTCACCGCTCACTTCTGCACCAGCCGCTCCAGGAGCAGCGTCGCCTCGGCCAGCACCCCGCGCTCGGTCTCGTCGAGTTCGTCGGTGAGGGCCTGGGTGAGCCAGCCGTGCTTGGCCGCGCGGACCGCGGCGAGCGTGGCGCGGCCCTCGTCGGTGATCGACATGACGGACTGGCGCCCGTCGTTCGGGTCGGGCGAGCGCGTCACGAAACCCTGCTCCTCCAGGGCGCCGATCGTCAGCCGCATGGACTGGGGCCGGACGTACTCCGAGCGGGCCAGCGCCGCGGTGGTGGCGGGCCCCTCGGTGTCGAGCCGGGCCAGGACCGTGCGCTGGGTCGGCGTGAGGAGGCTGTCCGGCGACGCGGTGCGCAGCCGGCGCGAGAGCCGGCCGACGACGGTCGCGAGATCGGCGGCGATCCGCTCGGTGGGCGGCTCCGCGGCCGCGGGTCCCTGCGTTCCTGACATGCGTCCACCGTACGAGATAGACAGGAAGCCTTGCAAGTTTTCCTTGCAATCGCCCGCCCCGGACGGCGAGGCTTCTCAGACCTCCAGCGCCCCCAGCAGCGCCCGCGCACACAGATCCCGCACCTCGGCGCGGGTCAGCCGCGGCTCGTCGAGCCAGTCGAGGCAGACGGCGACGAGGAAGGCGAGCCAGCCGCGCACGGCCAGCCGGAGCACGGCCGGGGCGGGCAGGCGCCCCTCCAGCCGGGGGTCGGCGGCGAGCGCGGCCCGGATCTGCTCCTCGTGGGCGGCGAGCCCCTCCCGGTACACGGCGCGCACGACCGGGTCGCCCGCCGCCTCCGCGCGGTGGAAGGCGCGGAAACCCTGCGCGTGCGTGGCGACGTACTCCAGGAAGGTGTCGAGACCCGTGCCGAGCTGCTCGCGCACCGGCAGGCCGGGGACGGCCGCGGTCAGCCGCAGCATGCGGGCGCTCTCCCGGCGGACGACCGCGGCGAAGAAGTCCCGCTTGGTCGGGAAGTAGTGGTACAGCAGACCGCGGGAGACCCCGGCGATCTCGGCGACCTGTTCGATCCAGACGTCGTCGTACGGGTCCTGCGCGAACAGCCGGGCCCCGACGGAGAGCAGTTGTTCGCGCCGCTCCTCGGTGCTCAGCCTGCGCCGGGTCCGCTCCCCCGAGGCCCGCGCTCCCCCTTGCTGTGCGCTCATGCGGGCACCTTACTGGACGCCTAGGCGCTTACTTGACGTCGATTCAACAACGGACCACACTGTGGCGCATTATTGAATCCACGTCCAACAGTGCGACGAGGTGGGGAGCCGGGCTCAACCCGCGGGTCGCGCAAGGGGAGATGGGCACCATGGCGCAGGTGACGCAGACGGCGGACGGCGTACTGCCGCGGGGGTTCCGCAGCGCCGAGCAGGGCTGGACCCGGCTGGAGCGGATCCCGCACCCGCCGCGCCGGGTGCCGCTGCTCGGTGACGTGCTCGGCGCGAACGTGCGCACGCCCCTCCAGGACTCCATGCGGATGGCGGCGGAGCTGGGGCCGATCTTCCGGCGCAAGGCGTTCGGCAAGGAGATCGTCTTCGTGGCGGGCGCGCAGCTGGCCGCGGAGCTCGCGGACGAGTCGCGCTTCGCCAAGCACGTCGGGCTGGGCGTCGCGAACCTGCGGCCGGTCGCCGGCGACGGCCTGTTCACCGCCTACAACCACGAGCCCAACTGGCAGCTGGCGCACACCATCCTGGCCCCGGGCTTCAGCCGCGACGCCATGGCGGGCTACCACCCGCTGATGCTGGACGTGGCGGGGCAGCTGATGGCCGCGTGGGACGCGAGCGAGGCCGCCGGGCGGAGCGTGGACGTGCCCGGGGACATGACGAAGCTGACGCTGGAGACGATCGCGCGGACCGGGTTCGGGCACGACTTCGGCTCGTTCGAGCGGGACCTCGACGCGCAGGGGCCGCACCCGTTCGTGACGGCGATGGTGGGCGCCCTCTCCTTCGCCCAGCGGCGCAATGTGGTGCCGCCGCTGCTCTCGTCCCTGCTGCGCGGCGCCGAGCGGCGCAACGCCGCCGACCGCGCGTACCTCAACCGCACGGTCGACGAGGTGATCGCCGCGCGCCGCGCCGCGGGCGGCGGGCCCGGCGACCTGCTCGACCGGATGCTGGACGTGGCGCACCCGGAGACCGGCGAGCGGCTGACGCCGGAGAACATCCGGCGTCAGGTGATCACGTTCCTTGTCGCCGGGCACGAGACGACGTCGGGCGCTCTCTCGTTCGCGCTGCACTACCTGGCGCAGGACCGTGCGGTGCTCGCGAAGGCGCAGGAGGAGGTCGATCGGGTCTGGGGCGACGCGCCGGTCCCGGCCTACGAGCAGGTCGCCAAATTGCGTTACCTGCGGCGGGTCCTCGACGAGTCGCTGCGGCTGTGGCCGACGGCCCCGGCGTTCGCCCGCGAGGCCGTCGCCGACACGACGCTGGGCGGGCGGCACCCCATGCGGCGCGGCGCCTGGGCGCTGGTCCTGACCACCATGCTGCACCGGGAACCGGCGGCGTGGGGCCCGGACCCGGAGGCCTTCGACCCCGAGCGGTTCACGCCCCAGGCGGTACGGGGGCGGCCCGCGCACGTGTTCAAGCCGTTCGGCACGGGTGCGCGGGCCTGTATCGGCCGTCAGTTCGCCCTGCACGAGGCGACGTTGGTGCTGGGGCTGCTGCTGCGCCGCTACGACCTGCACGCGGAGCCCGGATACCGACTGCGCGTCACGGAACGGCTGACCCTGATGCCGCGGGACCTGCGCCTGCGCCTGACGCGCCGCTGAGCCGGGGCAGCCGGCGAAAGGGGCCGGCGGGCCGGGGCTACTCGTCCCCGGCCGACCCCATCGACGCCACGTCGAGCACCCCGTCGAGCTCGGCCAGGACGGCGACCAGCTCGGGCACGGCGGCCGCGCCCTCGATCTCCATCCGGACGGCCATCGTGCCCGGGCGGTCCGGCCCCTCGTCCCAGCCGGAGCGGTCGGCGCGGTCGGTGCGCAGTTCCACGACGCGGAAGCCGCGGCTCGTGCACTCCTCCAGGACGCGGGTCAGGACGCTGCTGCCGACCCGGTAGGCGAGGTGCAGGCCCGAGCGCCGCTCGGTGGCCAGGGCGGGAACCCGCCGGGTCAGGTACGGGTAGCCCCGGACGACCAGGAAGTGGCAGGCGGTCGCGGCGAGGGCGAGCAGGGGCAGACCGCCGCCGCAGGCCATCCCTATGGCGCAGGTCAGCCAGACGGTCGCGGCCGTGGTGAGGCCGCGGACGGCGTCCCTGCGGACGAAGATGAGCCCGCCGCCGATGAACCCGATCCCGGAGACGACCTGCGCGGCGACCCGGGACGGGTCGAACGACACGCCCTCCAGGGCGAGCACGGAGTTGAAGCCGTGCTGCGAGACCTCCATGAACAGGGCGCTGCCCACGCCGACGAGCGTGTGGGTGCGCAGGCCCGCACTCTTCTGCTGGACGGCGCGCTCGGCGCCGATCAGGGTGGACAGGACCAGCGCGAGCCCCAACTCGGCCAGCTGGCGGGCCCCTTGGCCCGCCGCGGGATCGAACAGGGGAACTGCGAGCGACACCACCGGCTGCCCCCTCCTTTCCGTGCGCGCCCCGGCGGGGGCACCGGGGCTCCCACGAGGCTAGCCCCGCCCCATTGGAGACGGATTGTCAGACCCGTGCGCAAGAGTGGGAACATGAACGGCAACCAGTACGGCAACCAGTTCGGCCGGCGGACGCAGCAGCACGAGGTGGCCGCGGCACAGGCCTGTCTGCGGCTGCTGCACACGGCGCGCGCCGCGCTCTCCGGCACCGAACCGCCCGCGACCGCGTCGGTGCTCGCGGGGCCTCTCGCGGAGGCCGACGAGGCGCTGCGCCGGGCGGGCCTGACGGGCAACGAGGAATGGCTGTTGGAGCGGATCTACGACCTGGGCCTCGAGTCGCAGGCGCCGTAGGATCCGGGGGTCGTCGCGTTCCGGGGTACGTAGACGGGCCGAGCCGGGCCGGGCTGGGCCGGGCACTCCCCCGCGCTCGTCCGCGCTTGTCCGCGCTCGTCCCCGACCCGTCAGGAGCCGTCATGCCGCCCTCCGCCGACGCCCAGGACCCCGCAGGCGCCCCCACCGACGACACGCAGGGCCCTCGCACCGGCGCCCCCGGCGGCACCGGCCCACTCCCCGACCCCTCCGCCGCCGGGGCCCACCGCCTCGATCCCGCCGGCGGCTGTCCGCACGCGCGCGATGCCCGGTTGCGGGAGCGCGGCGCGGTCGCCCCGGTCGTGCTCCCGGGCGGCGTGCCGGGGATGCTCGTCCTCGGTCATGACGCGCTGCGTGACTTCCTCGCCCACCCCGATGTCGCCAAGGACGCCCGGCACTTCACGGCGCTGGCCGAGGGCCGGATACCGCCGGGCTGGCCGCTGCGCACCTTCGCGACGGTGCGCGGCATGACCACGGCCGACGGCGACGACCACCGGCGGCTGCGCTCGCTGGTGAGCCGGGCGTTCACGGCCCGGCGGGTGGCGGCGCTGCGCCCGCGCGTGGAGGCGCTCGTCGAGGAACTGCTCGACGCCGTCGCCCGGGAGGCGGCCGTGGACGGCGTGGTCGAGCTGCGGTCCCGCTTCGCGCTGCCGCTGCCGATGCGGGCCATCTGCGAACTGTTCGGCGTGGACGAGGAGTTCCGGGGCCGCCTGCACCATCTGTCGAGCCAGGTCGTCTCCACCGGCACGACCCCGCAGGAGGCCCTCGCCGCCGACCGGGAGATGGTGGAGGTGCTCGCCCGGGTCGCGGCGGCGCGGGCCGCGGCGCCCGGCGACGACCTCACCAGTGCCCTGATCGCGGCGCGCGCGGAGGACGGCGACCGGCTGAGCCAGGAGGAGCTGATCGGCACGCTGATCCTCTTCGTCGTCGCCGGGCACGAGACGACGCTGAACCTGATCACGAACGCGGTGCGGGCACTGTGCGGGCACCCCGAGCAGCTGGCCCTGGTCCGGGCCGGGCGGGCTACGTGGGCGGACGTCGTGGAGGAGACGCTGCGCTGGGACAGCCCGGTCAGCTGCTTCCCGTTCCGCTACCCGACCCGGGACCTCACGGTGGAGGGCACCGTGATCCCGCGCGGCACCCCCGTGCTCGCCGGGTACTCGGCAGCGGGTCGCGATCCGGCCGCCCACGGCCCGGACGCCGACCGCTTCGACCTCGGCCGCCCGGCGGGCGTCCGGCACCTCTCGCTCGGGCACGGCGCGCACTACTGTCTCGGGGCGCCGCTGGCCCGCCTCGAAGCGACGGTCGCCCTGGAGCGGCTGTTCACCCGGTTCCCGCGGCTCGCCCTGGCCGTGCCGGAGGAGGAGCTCGCGGCGCACGCCGGTTTCGTCGGCAACAGCGTCCGGCGGCTGCCGGTGCGGCCGGGCCCCGACACGCGGGAACGGTGAGACCGTCCCCATGGCTGACCTGGACCGCGCCCCGCACCGACGGCTACCTGGCCCGCATCGGCACCGCCCGCCCGGCCGCGCCGACCGCCCGGCCGCGCCCACCGCGGACGCGCTGCGGGACTTCGAGGCGGGCGCCTGGTACCACCGGACCTCGCCCGCCTCGCACTTCACGCGGTCCCTGGTCTGTTCGCTGCTGACCGAGGGCGGCCGGATCACCCTCAGCGGTCATACGCTCACCACGACGACCGGCGCCGAGCGCACCCGCACCGAGCTGCCCACGGACGCCGCGGCGCTGCGCGCCTACGACCAGTACTTCGGCATCGTCCTCGACCGCCTCCCGCCGCGACCGGACGGCGCCGGAGTCTGACCCGGCCCCGCGCCCGCTGGTTATGCTGCGCCCGAACCGTTCAACGAACCGCTCAAACGAACAGCGGGTGTGAGGGGGCCATCAGCATGCGCGAACCGGTCGATCTCCGGCGGCAGCGGATACTCGCGGTCGTGCGGTCGCGCGGCGCGACCCGGGTCAGCGAGCTCGCCGCGGAGCTGGCGGTCTCGGTGGTGACCGTCCGCCGCGACGTGGAGGAGCTGGCCCGCGAGGGCAGGCTGCGCCGCGGGCACGGGGTGGCCCGCCCCGTGCTGCCGGAGACCGAGCGGGCCACGCCGCCGGTCGCGCCGCCCGCGGCGGACGGCGGCCCGGTCGCCCTCGTCGTGCCCGAGCGGCACGCCTACCTGTACGAGACGCTGCACGGGGCCCGCACCGCCTTCGAGGAGGCGGGCGTCCGGATCGCGCTGCACATCGCGCCGACCGCGCCGGGCGCCGAACAGCCCATCGTGGAGCGGGCACTGGCGGAGGGCGCGCGCGGACTGCTGATCGCGCCGCGCTGGCGCAGCCGCGCCACGGAGGAGGCGGACTACGCGTGGCTGGCGCGCCTGGCGGTGCCCGCCGTCGTGATGGAGCGCAGGCCCCGGCGCGGCAGCGCGCTGCACGCCCTGGACACCGTCTGTACGGACCACTGGTACGGCATCCACCTCGCCGTCGAGCACCTGACCGGGCTCGGCCACCGGCGCATCGTGCTCGCCGCGCGCGACGACAGCCCGACGGCGCGCGCCCTGCGTGCGGCGTTCACCGAGATCGCGGCGGACCACCCGCGGGTCGACGCGTGGGCGCTCGCGCTCAGCTCGCCCGGCGCCGCGCCCGACCCGGAGGCGGAGAGCGCGGAGCAGGGCATCGAACTGCCGTCGCTGCTGCGGGAGGTGGGCGCGACGGCGGCGGTGCTCCACGGCGACGTGGACGCGTTGATGCTGGTGCAGTCGCTGCGGGACAGCGGCGTGCGCGTCCCGGAGGACTGTTCGGCGGTCGCCTACGACGATGTGGTGGCGGCGCTCGGCAGCACGCCGCTGACCGCCGTGTCGCCCCCGAAGGCGGACGTCGGCCGGGCCGCCGCCGAGCTGCTGCTGCGCCGGCTCGGCGAGCGGGCGGCCGGGACGGCGAGCCCGGTGCGGCGCCTGGAGTTGCTGCCCGAGCTGAAGGTCCGCGGCTCCACGCAGGCGCCGGGCGGCGCCGCGGTGGCCGGGCTCACCACCCCCACCGAGTGAGCGTTTGACCGTTTGATTTTCCTCTGATCGATCTATTGACCCGGTCCGCTCAGCCGATCAGTATTCCCGTGACTCGAACACGCAGGAGCCGCGGGAGGCGCCCATGCCTGGTCGACAGAGCCGTCGATCCATGCTCGCCGCGATCACCGCGCTGCCGCTGACGGGCGCCCTCGGCGCCTGCAGCGGAACCGACAGCGCGTCATCCGGGAGCAGCAGCACGTCCGGTACCACGAGCACCAGAGCCACCACGACCATCACGTTCTGGTCCGCGCTGCGCGGCAGCCAGGAAGTGGTGGACGCGTTCAACGCGAGCCACGACCACATCAAGGTCGTCTTCGAGCAGATCCCCTCCGGTCCGGCCGGCGGATACCTGAAGCTCAGCAACGCGGCCCGGGCGGGCAACGCCCCGGACGTCGCCACGCTCGAGTATCCGCAGGTCCCCGGCTTCGCCATCGACGGGGTCGCCCGCGACATCACGGACATGATCAGCGACCGGCTCCGGGCCAAGCTGCTGCCGCAGGCCCTCGGCCTGACGACGTTCGAGAAGCGCACCTACAGCGTGCCGCTGGACGTCGAGCCGATGGTGCTGCACTACCGCAAGGACCTGTTCGACCGGTACGGCTTCGAGCCGCCCGCCACCTGGGACGCGTACGCGGAGCTGGCCCGGGCCGTGCGCCGCACCGGCGGCAAGCGGCGGGTGACCGTCTTCTCCACGGACATGGGCCAGTTCTCCGGGTGGTGCTGGCAGGCGGGCGCCCAGTGGTTCGACACGTCGAAGGGGGCGTGGAACGTCTCGCTCGCCGACGCTCCCACCCGGCGGGTCGCCCGGTACTGGCAGCGGCTCATCGACGACGACCTCGTCTACGTCAACTCGCCCAACAGCCGCGCCAACGACGCGCAGAACGCGAACGGGCTGATCCTCACCCGGCACAGCGGGGCCTGGGACGCGGGCGCGCAGATGAACGCCCACCCCGAGATGAAGGGCGAGTGGCGCATCGCCCCGCAGCCCCAGTGGGACCCGGAACGGCCCTCCCTCGGCACGAACGGCGGCTCCACCTTCGCCATCACCCGGGACAGCAAACACCCCGAGGCGGCGATGGAGTTCATCGAGTGGCAGGTCTCCAGCCCGGACGCGCTCAAGGCCCGCCTCTCCAGCGGCGCCAGCAGCCAGTACCCGGCCGCGACCGAGCTGATCGAGGTGGGGCGGGCCGCGTTCGACCGCTCGTACTACGGCGGGCAGGACATCTACTCGCTGTTCGAGCAGGAGGCCCGGAAGATCGGCGACGGCTGGGTCTGGGGGCCGCGGATGACCGCCACCGGCCAGGTCATGCAGGATGCCTTCGCCCGCGCGGCGGCGGGCTCGGGAACGCTCGAGTCCTCGATGCGCGCCGCCCAGGACGGCACGATGCCCGACCTCAAGGCGCTCGGCCTCACGACCACCCAGCACACCACGTGAACGCCCGCACCCCGAAAGGCAGGTGACTCCCATGACCACGACGGCACAGGCCCCCGCGGCGGCGGCCGCGCCCCCGCGGACGGCGGACGGGACCCGGCGCAAGGCGCAGCGTGCGGCCGGACGCCGGAGGGGCGGCGCCGCGGGCGTCCTGATGGCCCCGTTCTTCGCCCTGCTCACGCTCGTCTTCCTCATCCCGGTCGGCAGGGCGGTGTGGCTGAGCTTCTTCAGCGACGACCAGCCCGGCCTCGGGTTCGGCCCCGAGCACCGGGTCTTCGTCGGCCTGCGCTCGTACACCTCCGTGCTCACGGACCCGTCCTTCCTGTCCGGGCTCGGCACGGTCGCCCTGTACTGCCTCATCTACATCCCGCTGATGACCATCGGCTCGCTCGCGCTCGCGCTGCTGCTCGACTCGGGCGTGGTGCGGCTGCGCTCCTGGGCCCAGCTGGGCCTGTTCCTGCCGCACGCCGTGCCCGGCATCATCGGCGCTCTGATCTGGCTCTACCTGTACACGCCGGGCATCAGCCCGATCATCGAGGTGCTCGGCAAGGCCGACATCACCGTCGACTTCCTCGGCCTGCACACCACGCTCCCGTCGATCGTGAACATCGCGCTGTGGAGCAACCTCGGCTACAACATGGTCGTCTTCTACGCGGCCTTGCAGGCGGTCCCCCGCGAGGTCCTGGAGGCCTGTGTGGTCGACGGCGCGGGCCCGGTGCGCACCGCGCTCCAGGTGAAGGCGCCGCTGGTGCGCTCCTCCGTCGTGATGGTCGCGATGTTCACGCTGATCTGGGCGCTGCAACTGTTCACCGAACCCGCGCTGCTGCACCAGTCCTCGCAGATGATCGGCGCCCGCTTCTCCCCCAGCATGTACATCTACGACGCGGCGTTCAGCCGGAACAACTACTCGCTGGCGGCCGCCGCCTCGGTGATCCTGCTGATCATCACCATCGCCGTCTCCTACGGCGTGACCCGCTGGACCAACCGCGTCAACCCGGCCGAGGAGAACGCCCGATGAGTGCCACGGACTCCACTGTGCTGCGGCCCCGGCTGCTCGGCCGGGCGACCGTCAACGTCGTCGTCGCGATCTCCGTCCTCTATACCCTGCTGCCGGCCCTGTGGCTGGTGCTCGCGGCGACGAAGTCCCGCGACGGTCTCTTCAGCAGCAGCATCCTGTCCTTCGGTGACTTCTCCCTGGTGCAGAACGTCAAGGACCTGTTCGCGATGGACGGCGGCCTGTACAGCCGCTGGTACGGCAACAGCCTGCTGTACGCGGTGCTGGGCGCGGCGCTCGGCGCGATGATCAGCGTCGCCTGCGGGTACGCCTTCGACAAGTACCACTTCCGGCACAAGGAGAAGCTGTTCGGCCTGGTGCTGGCGGCGGTGATGGTGCCGCAGACGGTCCTGGCGCTGCCGCTCTATCTGATCGCGTCCGCGACCGGGGTGGTGAACACCTTCTGGTCGGTGTTCGTCCCGGTCCTGTTCAACCCGTTCGGGGTCTACCTGGGCCGGATCTTCGCGCAGGGCTACGTCCCCGACGAGGTCCTGGAGGCGGCGCGCGTCGACGGCGCGGGCGAGCTGACGACGTACGTCCGGGTCTCGCTGCGCATGCTCGGCCCCGGCCTCGTCACCGTCTTCCTCTTCCAGCTGACCACGATCTGGAACAACTTCTTCCTGCCGATGGTCATGCTGTCCAACCAGAACCTGTACCCGGTCAGCCTGGGCCTGTTCCAGTGGAACAGCCAGGCGACCGTCTCTCCCGAGTACTACCCGGTGGTGATCATGGGCTCGCTCCTCGCGGTGCTCCCCCTCGTCCTCGCGTTCGTCTTCCTCCAGCGGTTCTGGCGCTCCGGCCTGACGGCGGGGGCGGTCAAGTGACCCTGCCCCGCGTGGCGCTCGCCATGTCCCCCCAGGCCGCGGCGGCCGTCTTCGCGCCGCGGTCCGTGGCCGCGCTCACGAAGGTCTGCGACCTGGCGCCCCTGCCTGTCCTGGACGACCTGACGACCGTGCGCGCCAAGGAGCTCCTCGCCGACGTCGAGGTCCTGATCACGGGCTGGGGGTGCCCGCCGCTCGACGCGGACGTCCTCGCCGCGGCGCCCCGCCTGCGGGCCGTGGTGCACGCGGCAGGGTCGGTGCGCAGCCACGTCACCGACGCCTGCTGGGAGCGGGGCATCGAGGTCAGCTCGGCGGCCGCGGCCAACGCGCTGCCGGTCGCCGAGTACACCCTCGCGATGCTGCTGCTGCACGGCAAGCACGTCCTGGAGCGGGCCCGCGACTTCCGGCGGGACCGGGCCCGCGACGCCTGGCTGCTCACCTCGCACGACGTGGGCAACTACCGTCGCACGGTGGGCCTGTTGTCGGCGTCCCTGATCGGCCGCAGAGTCATCGAGCTGCTGCGCCCGTTCGACTTCGAGGTCCTGCTGCACGACCCGTACGTCACCCCGGCAGAGGCGGCCGAGCTCGGCGTGGAGGGGGTGGAGCTGCCCGACCTGTTCACGCGCAGCGACCTGGTGAGCGTCCACACGCCGCTGCTGCCCGCCACGCGCGGTCTTGTCAGCCGTGAGCTGCTCACCTCCATGCGGCCCGGCGCCGCGCTCGTCAACACCTCGCGCGGCGCCGTCGTCGACCAGGACGCGCTCACCGACGTGGTGCGGGCGGGCCGCATCCGGGCGGTGCTGGACGTCACCGACCCCGAAGTCCTCCCCGCCGACCACCCGCTGTGGCAGTGCCCGAACGCGCTGATCACTCCGCACCTGGCCGGTTCGCAGGGCAACGAGTGGCAGCGGCTCGCCGACACGGCCGTCGGCGAGCTGGCCCGGTGGGCCGCGGGCGACGGTTTCGCCCACCCCGTACGACGCGAAAGGCTGGCGTTCCTGGCATGACCGTTACTGGTGGTACGAGTCTCCCCTTCGACCTTCCCGCCGAGGACCGGGCGCTGAGCCCGTACACCGGCTACACCCGCGCCCACTGGGAGGCCGTCGCCGACGGTCTGCTCACGGCCGCCTGGCGCTGGGCCACCCCCGGCGGCGCGCTCCTCGACCTGCCGGGCCGCCCGTCCGCGTCCGGGGTCCGCTCGGACGGCCTCGAAGGGTACGCGCGGACGTTCCTGGCGGCCGGGTTCCGGATCGCGGGCGCCGACGGCAAGGACCCGCACGGCTGGCTGGAGCGGTACGCGAGCGGCCTCGCCGCGGGCACCCGGACGCCGGGCGCGGACGACGCCGAGTCGTGGCCGCTGATCCTCGACCACCACGTGCAGGGCCAGCCGATGGTCGAGTCGGCGTCGGTGGCGCTCGGCCTCATGCTGACGCGACCCTGGCTGTGGGACCGGCTCGACGGCGACGTGCAGGACCGGGCGGAGGCGTGGCTGCGGGGCGCGGTCGACCACACGCCCGCGCCGAACAACTGGTACCTCTTCCCCTTCATGGTGGCGTCGTTCCTGGAGTCGGTGGGCCGGGGCGACGCGGCCACGGCGCGCGCCGTGGAGCGGGCGCTCGGCCTGATGGAGACGTGGTACCGGGGCGACGGCTGGTACGCGGACGGCGACGGGCGGGCCTTCGACCACTACAACGGCTGGGCGCTGCACCTGTATCCGATGCTGCACGCCCGCCTCCGCGGCGACGCGGCGCTGGCGGCCCGCTTCGGCCCCCGGCTGCGCGAGCACCTGGAGGCCTTCTCCCTCCTGTTCGGCGGGGACGGTGCGCCGATCCACTTCGGGCGCTCGCTCACCTACCGGTTCGCGGCCGCCGCGGCGGTCGGCGTCGGCGCCGTCACCGGCCACACGCCGCTGACGCCGGGAACCTCGCGCCGCCTCATCAGCGGCAGCCTGCGCTACTTCCTCGACCGGGGCGGTGTCACCGATGACGGCCTGCTGAGCCTGGGCTGGCACGGTCCGCACGCGGCCACGCTCCAGCCGTACTCGGGGCCCGCGTCCCCGTACTGGGCGTCGAAGGGCTTCGTCGCCCTGCTCGCCCCGGCCGACGACCCGCTGTGGACCGCGACGGAGGAGGCGGCCCCGAGCGAGGGCCCCGACCGGGTGCTCGCGCTGCCGGCGCCGGGGCTGCTCGTGCAGTCGACCGGGGCCGACGGGATCGTGCGGCTGCACAATCACGGCAGCGACCATGTCCGGCCGCACGAGGGCGAGTCCGCGGCGCAGGACGACGCGCTGTACGGCCGCCTTGCGTACTCCACGCACACCGGGCCCACCTCCCTGGCGAACGTCGCGGACAACCATCTCGGCGTCGAGGTCGGCGGCGCGGCGAGCGTCCGGCGCCGCATCCATCCGCTGGGCGCCGGGCAGGGCGACGGCTGGGGCTGGGCGGCGTCCTGGCACCGGCCGGTCTTCGCCGCCGGGCCGCCGATGGTGCCGGGGCTGCGGGTGGAGAGCGTGACCGTGGCGCGGGGCCGTCACGAGCTGCGCGTCCACCGGGTGGCGGGGGCGCCGCACGGTACCCGGGTGACGCTCACCGGATGGGCCACCGACGCGCTCCGCTCCGAACTGGTGGGCCTGTCCGGGTGGGACGGCCTGGAGTCGGTGCGGGCGCCGCAGGGGACGGCGTACGAGGCGTGGGTGCGGGTGCCGCGGCTCTCGGCCGGGCTTGAGGGGGACGGGGTCTTTGTGGCGCTGGCTGCCCTTGGTGGGGAGTCCGGTGCGGGGCTCGCCGAGTCGGTGAGCGAGGTTGTCGTTGCTGGTGAGGAGGTGACGGTGCGCTGGGCCGATGAGGTCGAGACCGTGGTCGGGTTCGAGCCGCTGCGCGTGCGGTGCGCGTGAGTGGGGGCCGGGCGCGCAGTTCCCCGCGCCCCTGGGGCGTTGCGGGCGGCCTGCATCGTCAGGGGCTGGCCCCACGCAGCCCTGGAACAGCCGGGGCCGGTTACGGCGTGAGGTGGGCCTGGACCGCCGGGGCGTAGCGGTCCACGATCTCCTCGATGTCCGTGGCCCGCACGTGCGGGCCACGGGCGATGCCGTACATGACGCCGAGGCCGAGCAGCATGGAGACGGCGAGTTCGGCGCGCAGGCCCGCGTCCTCGCCGGTGAGGCGTTCGCCGAGGCGGCCGCTGACCTGGGAGCGGAAGTTGGCCCGCAGGATCTCGCCCTGCTCGCCGTGGAGCGGGGCGAAGACGATGCGCAGGACGGGGTCGGCGCCGCGCTCGGCGTGTCCGGTCAGGACGTGGCGGACCATGTGGGCGCCGAGCCGGTGCAGGGGCGCGTCGAGGAAGGCCTCGACGTCCGCCTCGAAGTTCATGACGCGGGAGAACAACGCGTCCTTGTTCCCGAAGTACTTGAGGATGAGCGGCGGGCTGACCCCGGCCCGCTCGGCGATCGCCTTGAGGGTGATGTCGCCGTGGGCGTGCCGGGCGAGCAGGTGGCGGGCGGCCGTCATGATGGCGGCCCTGGTCGCCTCGGCGTCGCGCCGCCCCGCGCCCGCCCCCGGCGCGTCGGCGTAGGCCGTGCTCATCACGTCAGACCCCCTTCGCGGCGACCGTCGGGACGGCGGCGCCCGCGCCCTGCGGTGCGGGGTCGGAGGGGACGGTGAGGGCGACGGCCGTGGCCACCAGCGCGACCGTGCCCGCCATCGCGAAGGCGAGCTGGTAGCCGGAGAGGGTCGGCACCTCGGCGCCGCCCACCCTGGTGGTGTGGTGGACGAGCACGGCGGCGACGGCGGCGCTGGAGACGGCCTGGCCGATGGTGCGCATCAGGACGTTCACCCCGTTCGCGGAGGCGGTCGCGCCCGGCGGGACGGCGCGCAGGATCAGCGTGGGCAGCGCCGAGTAGGCGAGGGTCGTACCGGTCGACACGACGGCCGCGCCGACCAGGACGACCCACAGGTCGGTGCTGTCGGCGATCCGCACGGCGTAGCCGAGGGCGAGGACGACCCCGCCGGCGGCCAGCGTGACGCGGGGGCCGCGCGCGGCGGAGATCCGGGCGGAGACCGGGGAGAACAGCAGCATGATGACGCCGCTGGGGAGCATGCACAGGCCGGTCGCGACGATGGACAGGCCCAGGCCGTAGCCGGTGGCGACGGGGGCCTGCACGAGCTGCGCGGTGACGAGCGAGTTGGCGTAGAACGCGAAGCCGGTGAAGAACGCCGCGACGTGCGGCAGTCCGACGCGGCGGCCCACGGCGAGCCGCAGGTCCACCAGTGGGCTCGCGGTGCGCAGTTGCTGCCACGCCCACAGGCCGAGGACCACGACGGCGCCGGCGAACAGGCCGACGACGCGGGCGCCGGCCCAGCCCCACTGCCCGCCCTGCGAGACGCCGAGCAGCAGACCGGCCAGGCCCGCGGCGAGGCCGAGGGTGCCCAGCGCGTCGAAGCGGCCGGGGGCCCGGACCGGTGATTCGCGCACCGCCCACCAGGCGAGGGCGAGCCCGAGCGCGCCGAGCGCGCTGGTCGCCCAGAACATCACGTGCCAGTTCGCGTACTGCACGATCAGCGCGGCCAGCGGCAGTCCGAGGGCGGCGCCGACGCCGACGGTGGAACTCATCAGGGCGACCGCGGAGTGGGTGCGGTGCGGCGGGAGTTCGTCGCGCAGGATGCTGATGGACAGCGGCACCACGGCCGCCGCGGCGCCCTGGAGCGCGCGGGCCGCGATGAGGACGCGGATGTCGGAGGTGAGCGCGCAGAGCACGGAGCCGACGGTCATCAGGGCGAGCGCGATCAGCAGGACGCGCCGCTTGCCGTACATGTCGCCGGCCCGGCCGAGGACGGGGGTGAGGACGGCGCCGGCGAGAAGCGTCGCGGTGACCATCCAGGACACGGCGCCGGGAGAGGCGCCGGTGAGCCGGGGCAGATCGGGCAGCAGCGGGACGACGACGGTCTGCATGACCGCCATGAGGATGCCGCCGAAGGCGAGCACGGGCACGGTGAGGCGCTCGCGCAGGCGCGGCGGCACGGGTATCGCAGCGGCGTCCATGGGGTCTCCTGCTCGGGACGCGGGCCGGGGACCGGCGCCGGGAGATGGGGTGAATACGCATTCACCCGCGAGGTGAATCATTATTCACCACCGCGCGTGCCGCTGTCTGTGCCCGTCGGGGGCCGGGCGGTGGCCCGGCGGGGCCCGCGCCACGCGCCCGGGGCGCCCGCGCCTGCGGTTCCCGGGGCGTCCGGGCGATACTGCCCCTCATGACCTCGACCGACGTACTGCGCTTCGGACTTGTCGGCACGGGCCCCTGGGCCCGGCGGACCCACGCCCCGGCGCTCGCCGCCCATCCGCACACCGCGTTCCTCGGCGTCTGGGGCCGCCGCCTAGAGGCCGCCGCCGCGCTCGCGGCGGAGCACGACGCCACGGCGTACGAGGACGTGGACGCCCTGTTCGCGGCGTGCGACGCGGTGGCGTTCGCCGTGCCGCCGGACGTACAGGCACCCCTGGCGGCCCGGGCCGCGGCGGCCGGCTGCCATCTGCTGCTCGACAAACCTGTCGCCACGGAGCCGGACGCGGCGCGCGCCGTGGCGGAGGCGGTCGACGCGGCGGGCGTCGCCTCGGCCGTCTTCTGCACGCTGCGCTACGCGCCCGCCCCCGCGGCCTGGATCGCCGAACAGGCGGCCGTCACGGACTGGTTCACCGGACGCGCCGACTGGTACGGCGCCCTCTACACGCCGGGCGACGACGCCGAGGTGCGGGCCTCGACGCCGTGGCGGGCCGAGCGCGGCGCCCTGTGGGACGTGGGCCCGCACGCGCTCTCGGTGCTGCTGCCCGTTCTCGGCGACGTGGTGGAGGTGACGGCACGGCACGGCGCCGGGGACACCGTGCATCTCGTCCTGCGGCACGCCTCCGGCGCCTCCAGCACGGCGACCCTGAGCCTGACGGCGCCGCGCGCGGCGGCCGGTTCCACCGTCGAACTGCGGGGACCGGCCGGGGTGTTCACGATGCCGTCGGGCGGCGCCGCGCAGGAGTCCCTGGCCGCGGCCATCGACGTCCTGCGGGAGTCGGCGCGCACCGGGGCGGCGGCGCCGTGCGATGCCCGCTTCGGGCTGCGGCTGACCGAGATCCTCGCGGCGGCGGAGCGTTCCCTCACGGCGGACGGCGCCGGGCCCCGCGGCGAGTGACCCGGCGCCGGGGGCCGCCGGTCCGGGCCCTCTACGCTGGGGACCATGCCGCTCCAGATCAGCGCCACCAACCCCGAGCACCCGGTGCTCCTGCTCGCCCTGCCGTGGCACATCCCGCTGGAGGAGTGGCCGCCGGAGCACCTCGTGCCGCTGCCGCGCGGCATCTCCCGGCACGTGGTGCGCTACGCGCGCGCCGGGGACGAGGTCGTCGCCGTGAAGGAACTGGCCGAGCGTCCGGCGCTGCGCGAGTACGAACTGCTGCGCACCCTCGACCGGTTGGGGATACCGTCGGTCGATCCGCTGGCCGTCGTCACGGGCCGCGAGCAGCCGGACGGCACCCCGCTGGAGCCGGTGCTGATCACCCGGCACCTGGGCGGCTCCCAGCCCTACCGGTCCATGTTCGAGACGACGCTGCGCCCGTCCACGGTCCACCGCCTGATGGACGCGCTGGCGGTCCTGCTGGTGCGGCTGCACCTCGCTGGGTTCGCGTGGGGCGACTGCTCGCTCTCCAACACGCTGTTCCGGCGGGACGCGGGCGCGTACGCCGCGTACCTGGTGGACGCGGAGACCGGCGAGCTGCATCCGACGCTGAGCGACGGGCAGCGCGAGTACGACATCGATCTGGCCCGGGTGAACATCAGCGGCGAGATGCTCGACCTGGAGGCGTCGGGGGCGCTGCACCCGTCCATCGACCCGATCGAGTTCGGCACGGAGATAGGGCAGCGGTACGCGAACCTGTGGAGCGAGCTGACCCGCACCTCGGTCTATCCGGCGGGCAAGCACCAC
This sequence comes from Streptomyces sp. NPDC049813, assembly GCF_044465085.1. Taxonomy (NCBI): domain Bacteria; kingdom Bacillati; phylum Actinomycetota; class Actinomycetes; order Kitasatosporales; family Streptomycetaceae; genus Streptomyces; species Streptomyces sp. NPDC049813. The sequence goes on from NZ_JBITLI010000017.1 coordinate 164,823, forward strand.
TACATGGAGCGCCGCATCCGCCGGCTGAACGACCTGGGCTTCGACGTGGCGGAGATGCAGATCTCCCGTTCGCCGCACGGCGACACCGTCACGTTCGTGCCGAAGGTCGTCGACGCGGGCCATCACCAGCGCCAGCTGCTGCGGCTGACCGGTCTGGACGCGGAGGAGAACCAGGCGCGGCGGCTCCTCGGTGACCTGGAGAGCTGGATGGCGACGCAGGAGGACGCGCCGGGCGCCCGTCCCGAGGTCCTCGCCCACCGCTGGGTGCGCGACGTGTTCCGTCCGACGGTCCGTGCGGTGCGCGACCGCCTCCCGGGCCCGATGGACGCGGCCGAGCTGTACCACGAACTCCTGGAGCACCGCTGGTACTTGTCCGAGCGCGCCCAGCACGACATCGGCCTGGACGCGGCGGCGGAGGACTACGTGCGCACGCTGCCCAAGGCGGACCGAGGCTGACCGCATCCCTCCGGCGCCGGGAAGGGGCGTGCCGCTTCCGGCCGCGGACGGCGCGATTCTCGCCAACTTCCGGATCGGTGGCTCCGGCGGCGCGGGGCCGCCGCGTGGAGCACCGGACGTGGTGGGCGGGGTCGCGCGGCCGGTGGCGGGCGGCGAGCCGGGTGGGCGGGGGCCCGGTGCGTCCGGTCTTGCCGGGGCGCCTTCGGCACAGGACGGTCCGCTCGTCCGCCGACAGCCGCCGGCACCGGTACACGGCGCTCTACAGGCCTGTGGCGAGCACAAACGCGGTCAGGGGAGCGTCGCTCCGGCCGTCCGCGGGCCCGCGGCGCGCCGGTGGCGGAGGGAGACCGGGCGCGGTCGGTGCCGTGGCCGCTACGTAATGGCGAGTGACGGCACCGACCGCAGCCAGTGACCTCCGGACCTCGCTCGCCGACGAGCGCGGGACGTGCGTCGTGCAACGCATATTCCGGCCACATCGAGCAATTAAGTGGCCCGGTCCCGCTACCTCTTACGCGAACAGCCCGAAGGCTCGTGAGTTACCCGACGCCGGGAAATTTCGGCCATTTTCGAGCGGCCCGGCACAGGTGCCTCATCCCTGTGTCTACGTGCTCACAGACGATGAAACCGGCAGGTGGGTAACCCCGCACGAGACATCATGACGGAGTGTCTGATCGTTTTCTTCGGGCAATGTTTATTACCAAAGGCGATGGGAGTATTTAGACTGCTCACGCTCAACCCGGCGTGTACGAAGAGGGATTACCCACCATGAACAAGAAGGCGCTCCGCGCCCTGCTCCGTGAACGGCGTGCCCTCATAGCCCCCGAGTCCCACGGCTTTCAACGCCCCACGGGACAGGGGCGGCGCGCGCCCGGCCTGTCGCAGCACCAGGTCGACCAGCTGCTGCACCGGACGCTCGGGACGTACCACCGTCTGGAGTCGGGGAGTTACCCGAGCCCGCCGGCGGATCTGTTGCGCGACGTGGCCCGCCTGTTCGGCCTGAACGAGCAGGAATGGGTGCTGCTGTGCCGGTACGCCCTGCTCCAGGATCCCCCCGGGCCGCTCTACCTGTCGTCCGGCAAGGAGATCCCGGGCGTCTGGCAGGAAGCGGTCGACGGCATCAACCACATCGCCTACGTGTCCGACGCCTCCTGGGACCTGCTCGCCTGCAACAGGGCCTTCACCGAGCTGTTCCCGGGCGATCAGCCCCCGACGAACACGATGCGGTGGATGCTCCTGGACCGGCACGCGCACCACATGCTCACGGACTGGGCCACCTCCTGGGCGCCGCTGCTCCTCCCCCAGCTGCGGGCCGCCCTGGCCGCGCGCCCCGAGGACGACACGCTGCGCCAGATCGAGAAGGAGGTACTGGCCGACCCGGAGGCCGCCGCCATCTACGAGGCGGGGGGCTCGGCCATCCACCCGGACGGCGACGAACGGCCGCTGCTGCACGCCCGGTTGGGCCCCGGCTGGGCGACGATGTGCGCGGCGCAGCCGCTCACCACTCCGGGGGCACGCCTGATGATCCTGGTCTTCCACCCGGGCGTGCGGCGGGCCCATCCGCGCATGCCCGCGCTACAGGCGGGCTGACGCCCCTTCAATCGTCACACATAATTGACGTACGTTGATCCGGCCCCCCACACCCCCTCCAGATCCGTGGGAGCCACCACATGTCCGTCTACGTGTCCCGACCGCGCACCGTCCTGGGTTCCCACAAGGTGACCACCGACGAGATCGCGGACGACATACGCGCCCATCACCCGGACCATCCCCGCCTGGCGGCGGCCGTCCGCGCGGTGCAGGGATGCGGTGTCCACACCCGCTACTTCACCCGGCCGCTCACCGCGGCGACCGCGGCGGACGCCGGTGTCGGCGAGCGGGCCCGCGGCGCCTTCGCCGACGCCCTCGACCTCGCCCAGGAGGCCGCCGAGGGAGCGCTGGCCGACGCCGGCCTGACCGCCGCGGAGCTCGGCGGCATCGTCACCACGCACTCCACCGGCTGGGCGGTGCCCAATCTCGACGTGCAGCTCATGACCCGGCTGGGGATGCGGCCCACCGCCCGCGCCCTCGCGCAGACGACGCTCGCGTGCACGGGGGGCACCAAGTCCCTGATCCGCGCGGCCGACATGGTGGCCGCGCGGCCCGCCGACCCAGTTCTGGTCGTCGCGGCGGAGGTGATCTCCGCCGTGTACCACCACAGCGACACGGGGATCGACGCGATGATCTACAAGGCGCTGTTCGGCGACTCGGCGGGCGCCGCCGTCGTCAGCGGCGAACCGCTGGGCCCGGGCTTCGCCGTCGAGGACAGCCACGAGCACGTCCTGCCGGACAGCGCGCACTTCTTGAGCGGCCGGATCACCTCGGACGGGCTGCACTTCGACGCCACGAAGGAGGGACGGGCCGCGTCCCGCGACGCGCTGCCGCCGCTCCTCGGCTGGCTGGACGGCCGCCGCAGTGACTTCGCGGTGATCCACCCGGGCAGCCCCCGCATCATCGCGGACACGGCGGCGGCCCTGGAGCTGGACGACCACGCGGCCCGGCACTCCACCGACACCCTCACCGACGAGGGCAATCTCGGGGGCGTCAGCGTGCTGCGCGTCCTGGAGCGGACGCACGACGCACCGCCCGCCCCGGGCGCCCGGGGCTCCGTGGTCGCCTACGGCCCCGGATTCGCCACGGCCGCCCTGCACGGTCACTGGCACGCCTGACACCACCCCGACGCGACCCCACCCCATCCATGTCCCACCGGGACTCATGTCCCATCGGGACATCCAGGTGTACGCTGAACCCATGAAGGCGAACGAGGGCTCCCCCACCCCGCCCCCCGAGGACCGTCGGCAGGTCAAGGCCCGCCGGACACGGGAGGCGCTGGCGGAGGCCGCCGTCGAGCTGGTGCTCGCGCACGGGCTCGGCGAGGTGACCGTCGAGGCGATCGCCGAGCGCGCGGACGTCACGCGCCGCACCTTCAGCCGGCACTTCACCGGCAAGGAGGACGCGGCGCTCGACTTCACCCGCGCGGACGGCGCCCGGATCAACGCGGCCCTGCGCGAGCGGCCCGCGGACGAGCCCCCGCTGCGCGCGTACCGCAACGCGGTCGGGGACTGGCTGGCCGACCGGGAGACCCCCGGCTGGCACCACCGCCCGGTGCTGCGCAGGCTGTACGCCACGCTGGACACGGAGCCCGCCCTGTTCGCCGCGTACGAGCGCATCCGGGTCGACGCCCAGGACGAGTCCGTCCGCATCATCGCCGACCGGCTCGGCACCGACCCCGCCCGGGACCCGCGTCCCGAGGTCGTCGTCGGCGCCGCCGCCGGAGTACTGACCGCCGCGCTGCGCACCTGGGCGCGCGGCGCGGACCAGGACGCCGGAGACCTCGCCGCACTGGTGACGCGGGCCTACGACGAACTCATCGGGGAGGCCGCCCGATCGGCGGCGACCTCCGACCTCGCAAGCAGAGCAAGCAGAGAGTGACACGCACCATGAGCACCACCCCCACCACCGGCAGGATCACCGAGTACGCCACCGAGTTCACCGGCCGGACCGCACTGGTCACCGGCGCCGCCTCGGGCATCGGCCTGGCCACCGCGCGCCGCCTCGGCCGCGGCGGCGCGCGCGTCGTCATCGCGGACTACAACGAGCAGGGCGCGCGGGAGGCCGCCGAGACGCTGACGGGCGAGGGTGTCGAGGCCGCCGCCGTCGCGCTCGACGTGACCCGGCCCGCCTCGGTGGAAGCCGCCGTCCAGTTCGCCGTCGACACCTTCGGCGGCCTCGACCTGGCCGTGAACAACGCGGGCATCGGCGGCGCCAGCGCCCCGACCGGCGCGTACGACATCGACGTCTACGACCGCGTCGTCCGCACCAATCTCGACGGCGTCTTCTACTCGATGCGCTACGAGCTTCCCGTCATGGAGGCCGCGGGCCGCGGCGGCGCGATCGTGAACGTCGCCTCCATCCTCGGCTCGGTCGGCTTCGCGGGCTCCCCCGCCTATGTCGCCGCCAAGCACGGCGTCGTCGGCCTGACCAAGACGGCGGCCGCCGAGTACGCGGCCCAGGGCATCCGCGTCAACGCGGTCGGCCCCGGCTTCATCGAGACGCCGCTGCTCAAGGAGATGGACACGGCCGCCTACCAGGGTCTCGTCGGCCTGCACCCGGCGGGCCGCCTCGGTCTCGCCGAGGAGGTCGCGGAGCTGATCGCGTTCCTACTCTCGGACCGCGCCTCGTTCGTGGCGGGCAGCTACCACCTGGTGGACGGCGCCTACACCGCCGTCTGACCCGGGCGTCGCGCCCGTCGCTTGTCTCCCGGCCGCAGTCATGGAACGGTCTGCGGAGGGCAGGCGGGGGACGTGGTCCGGCTCGGGGAGGGGCGCAGCGGCGCGATGGCACAGCAGGCAGCACACGGCATATCCGGCGGCGGCAGGGCGCGTGAGTCGTACTTCGACAACGTGAAGTACCTGACCATCGTGCTCGTCGCCTGCGGGCACGCCTGGGAACCGCTGACGTACGGAAGCCGCGCCGTGACGGCCGTGTACCTGACGGTCTACGCCTTCCACATGCCGGCGTTCGCGCTGGTGTCGGGGTACTTCTCGCGCAGTTTCGACATGGCGCCCGGGCGGCTGAAGCGGCTGGTGACGGGGGTCGTCGTCCCGTACGTCGTCTTCGAGGTGGCCTACACGCTGTTCTACCGGTGGCGGCAGGACGACCCGGGCTATCCGATCAGCCTGCTGGACCCCTGGTACCTGATGTGGTTCCTGGTGGCGCTGTTCGTCTGGCGGCTCTCGACGCCGCTGTGGCTGCAACTGCGCCACCCCGTGCCGGTCTCGCTCGCGCTGGCGACCGGGGTGTCGATGATGCCGGACGCCGGCGGCGACCTGGCGTTGCAGCGGGTGCTCCAGTTCCTGCCGTTCTTCGTGGTGGGGCTCGTCCTGCGGCCCGAGCACTTCGCGCGGCTGCGTACCTGGCGGGTGCGGTGGGCCGCGGTGCCGGTGGCGCTGGCCGCGGTGGCGGCCGCGTACAAGGTGGCGCCGTGGTTCGACGCCGGGTGGTTCTACCACCGCGGGGCGGTGGAGGGCCGCGGGGTGCCCGGGTGGGCGGGGCTGCTGGCGACCCCCGCCCTGTTCGCCCTCGCCCTGCTGCTCACGGCCTGCTTCCTGGCCTGGGTGCCGGGGCGCGAACTGTGGTGCACGGCGCTGGGGACGGGGACGATCTACGCGTATCTGCTGCACGGTTTCGTCATCAAGTCCGCGCGGTTCGGTGGCTGGTACGCCCATCCCTGGCTGCACACCCCGCTCGGGGAGCTGGCGGTGACGGCGACGGCGGTCACCGGCATCACGCTGCTGTGCACGACCCCGGTGCGGCGCGTCTTCCGGTATGTCGTCGAGCCGCGGATGGACTGGGCCTTCCGGCGGTCCCCGCGGCGGGCCGGGGCCGAGCCGTCGGCCGCGCGCGAGAAGGTCACCTCCGGCGGCGGGTGACCGCCTGGGCGGAGGCGAGCAGGCAGTGCATGCGTTCGGTCAGCGCGGTGAGGTCGTCGGCCGGGCTGTGGAACGGGATGCGGACGTCGGCCTGGCCGCGGGTGCGCTCCAGGCGCAGGGTCAGGCCGTGCCGGTCGACCGCGAGGGGCTGGACCCGCACGACGCCGTGCAGGCTGTCGGGGGCGATGAGCCGGGTGAGCTGTTCGACGGCCTCGGGGTGCGCGTCGGCGAGGTGGGTCAGCAGGCGGGGTTCGGCGAGGGCCAGCGGGTCGGGGGAGGCCGCGGCGAGTTCGCCGAGCGGGATGCCGAGGCGTTCGGTGCGGGTCTGGAGCACGGCGCGCGCGGGGCGCAGCACGAGGTCCTCGCCGTCGGGCACCAGCTCGCCGGAGAGGAAGAGCCGGGACCTGACCCGGTCGCGGACGGGGACGGGGGCCGCGTCGGCGAACTCCAGGAGGGCGGTGGGACGGCCGTGCGGGGAGCAGAGCACGGCGGCGGCGAGCACGCTGTCGGGCGGCGGCCCGATCCGCACCGTGCCGTCCTCGCGGACGCGGTGCGCGCCGATGAGGTCGTCCTGGCCCACGTCGGTGGTGACGCCGCAGCTCCACGCGGCGGCGAGCACGGAGCGTGCGCGGGTCGCCGTGGTGGGCACGGCACTGGCGATCTGTCGGACACCCATCCTGAACCTCCATTAGGTAAGCCTTGCCTAACTTATCGGAGATCGCCGACGGGGGTCCACCCCGCGGCCCCGTGTCGTCGCCCGGCCGCAGGACGGACATCACGCGAACGGGGGGTGAATATGCCGTACGGACCCGCGCCCCGATCCGGGGCGGCATCATGCGGCCATGGACGGTACTGCGCTTCTGCGGGAACTCTTCACGCCCGACGAGTACGAGGCGGTCCAGGGGCACGCGGACCACCTGGGCGTGACGGTCGCCGAGTACGTTCGCCGTACGGCCGCCGAACGGGCCCTGGGACGACAGCACTTGACGGAGGCCATCGAGACCCAGGCCCTGCAGCTCGGCAAGACGCCGATACCGCAGGTGGACCGGGCGCGCTGTGAGGGCGGGGCGTCGTCGCCGGCCGTGGAGCGCTTCCTCGACGCGCTGGCCCATCCGACGGAGGAGAGTTGACACACCGTCAGTCGGCGTGTTCCGGGCCGGGCCGGGCACAAGGGGTCCATGACATCGGTGACGGAAGGACCCCGTAATGCGGACGCGGCCCGTCCGGGGAACTGGTGGCGGGTGCTCGCGCGGGTGCTGGTGGCCCTGGTCGCGTTCGCCGCGCTCGTCCTGTTCTCCGCCGTGCTGGCGCGTCTCACGCTCACCCCGTCCCCGGCCTCCGACAAGATCGCCGGGTCCAATCTGCGGCCGGGCGCCTCGCTGCGCCAGTACGCGGAGTCGTACACGTTCCTGGCCGCGTGCAAGCAGATCGGCGGCAATCTCCTGCTCGGAGCCCCGTTCGGCCTGCTGCTGCCGGTGCTCGTGGGGCGGCGGATGCGGATGCTGCGGGTGCTGCTGCTGACCGCGCTCGTCATGGTGCTGGTGGAGCTGGCGCAGGGCGCGCTCGTGCAGGGCCGCGCGTTCGACGTGGACGACGTCATCCTGAACACCACGGGCGCGCTGATCGCGTACGTGCTGATCGGCCGGCGCATCGGGCACGGGTACCACGCGCTCGCGGGTCCCGCGACGCGTCCCGCCACGCGCCCGTCCCGGCGCCCCCGCCTGCCCGCGACGCTCCGCAGGAGCCGCACCGGTCACCGCGGCGGCGTCCGTGCCGGAGACTACGAGAGGAAGTGATCGTCATGCGAGCGCTCCGGAGCGCCGAACGGCGTGCCGCACGCGTGGAGTACCTGATGCCGCGGGGTGCGAACGCCGCCCGCTGGGCCCGCCGTCTCACCCGGTCGTTCCTGGCGGGACGGACCGACGAGACCGCGGCCGACGCCGAGCTGGTGGTCTCCGAGCTCGTCACCAACGCCACGCGGATCTCCGAGCAGCGGTGCCGGATGAGTCTGCGCATGGACGCGGGTGAGCTGATCGTGGAGGTGCGCGACGACGGCCCCGGGCTCCCCGAGCTCAGGACCGTCCCGCCGCTGGCCGAGTCCGGCCGCGGCCTCGCCCTGGTCCACGCGCTGGCCCAGCGGTGGAGCGTCCAGCCGGACCGGCGCGGGAGCGGCAAGACGGTACGGGCGGTCTTCGCGCCCGCCTGACCGCGCTCCGCCCACCGGACCGGTGGTGCGGCGTGGTGCGTCCGGCCGGGCGGCCGTCGAGACGGCCGCCCGGCCGGACGCATCCACATGTCAGTGGCCGCGCTTGATCCACTCGTCGAGGCCCGGCGCCTCCGCGCCGATCGTCGTGCTGTCCCCGTGCCCGGTACGGACCTCGGTCCGTGGCGGCAGGGTCAGCAGCCGGTCGCGGATCGAGTCGATGATCGTGGGGAAGTCGCTGAAGGTGCGTCCGGTCGCGCCGGGGCCGCCCTGGAAGAGGGTGTCACCGGTGAAGACCGTGCCGAGCGCGGGCGCGTACAGGCTGACCGCGCCGTGGCAGTGCCCCGGGGTGTGCAGCACGGTCAGCTCCACGCCGGCGACCGTCAGCCGCTGCCCGTCCGCCAGTTCGGCGTCGGGGGCCCGGTCCGGGTGCGTCCGCCGCCACAGCTCGGTGTCGGCGGGGTGCAGCAGGATCGGTGCGCCGGTGCGCGCGGCGAGGGCGGGCGCCGCGTCGATGTGGTCGTCGTGCGCGTGGGTGCAGACGATCGCGACGAGCCGCCGGTCGCCGACGGCCGCGGCGATGGCGTCGGCGTCGTGCGCCGCGTCGATGACGAGCACCTCGGAGTCGTCGCCCACGAGCCAGACGTTGTTGTCGACGTCCCACGTGCCGCCGTCGAGGGAGAACGTACCGGACGTGACCAGGTGCTCGACGCGTGCCCCGGTGGAGCCGGAGGCCGCCATCAGAACATCACCACCGAACGCAGCACGTCACCGTGGTGCATCCGCTCGAACGCCTTCTCCACGTCGGCCAGGCCGATGGTCTCGGTGACGAACGCGTCGAGGTCGAGCCGGCCCTGGAGGTACAGGTCGATGAGCATCGGGAAGTCGCGGGAGGGCAGGCAGTCGCCGTACCAGGACGACTTGAGCGCGCCGCCGCGTCCGAACACGTCGAGCAGCGGCAGTTCGAGCCGCATCTCGGGGGTCGGCACCCCGACGAGCACGACGGTGCCCGCCAGGTCCCGCGCGTAGAAGGCCTGCTGGTAGGTCTCGGGCCGGCCGACCGCCTCGATGACCACGTCCGCGCCGAAACCGCCGGTCAGCTGGCGCACGGCCTCGACCGCGTCCGTGGAGCGGGAGTTGACGGTGTGCGTGGCGCCGAGCGAGCGGGCCGTGGCCAGCTTCTTGTCGTCGATGTCCACGGCGATGATCTTCGCGGCGCCGGCCAGGACGGCACCGACCACCGACGCGTTCCCCACGCCGCCGCAGCCGATGACGGCGACGGAGTCGCCGCGGCCGACCTCGCCGGTGTTGATCGCGGCGCCGAGGCCCGCCATCACGCCGCAGCCGAGCAGCCCGGCCGCCGCGGGCGACGCGGAGGGGTCCACCTTGGTGCACTGGCCCGCGGCGACCAGCGTCTTCTCGGCGAACGCGCCGATGCCGAGGGCCGGGCTGAGCTCGGTGCCGTCGGCGAGGGTCATCTTCTGCCGCGCGTTGTGGGTGTCGAAGCAGTACTGGGGCCGCCCGCGCCGGCAGGCGCGGCACTGGCCGCAGACCGCGCGCCAGTTGAGGATGACGAAGTCACCGGGCGCGACCTCGGCGACCCCCTCCCCCACCGACTCCACGACGCCCGCCGCCTCGTGCCCCAGCAGGAAGGGAAACTCGTCGTTGATCCCGCCCTCCCGGTAGTGCAGATCCGTGTGGCAGACCCCGCACGCCTGGATCTTCACGACGGCTTCGCCCGGCCCCGGGTCCGGCACCGTGATCGTCTCGATCGCCACCGGTGCGCCCTTGGCCCGCGCGATCACGCCCTGCACCTGCTGTGCCATGACGGTCAGCCCTCTTTCTTCTCGGCGTCGTCCTTCTACGCTCTGTCGCCCGCCCATCGTCCCGCACGGACGGGGCGTGGCACAGCACCGGTGCCCAGGTGGGAGCGGTTGACGCGGGTTCGGCGCAACCGGCCGGCCACCACCGGTCCGCCGCGCCGGCGACGCCGGGGGCCGGTGCACCTAGGGCCTGTCTGACAATTCCCTCCCCCAGCCTTCGGCCGGGAGGTGCCCCCAGCCCCGCGACGCCTGGCACGCGCTCTCGCCGCACCGGGCACCAGGCCAAGTACGTCCAGTACGAGGCCTTGCACCCGGCACGCCGAGAGCACGCACCAGACGCCGCGGGGCCGCCCTCCGGGCGACGACGGGAATTGCCAGACAGACCCTAGGCTGCCGGGATGCCTGAGCGACCCGTGGCGGCGGCCACGCTCCTGCCCGTCGACGGCGCCCTCGGTGCCATTCTCGTCGCCCTGCTGCTCGTGGCGGCGGCCACCGCCGCGGTGTTCCGGCTCGCCCCGGACTCGTCGTGGCGGCGGGCCCGGGAGATCGCGGTGGCGGGCGTCCGGGCGGCGCTCCAGCTCGGGGCGGTCTCGCTGGTGATCGGCTGGGTGGTCCACCACGGAGTCGCGCTCCTGGGGTTCGTCCTGCTCATGGCCGGTGTGGCGGCGCGGACCGCGGGCCGCCGGATCACCCCGGACCGCAGTTGGCGGTGGGCGGCGCTGCCGATCGTCGCGCCGGTGGCGCCGGTCGTCGGCGCGCTGATCGCGGTGGGGCTGCTGCCGGCCCGCGGCATCGCCCTGATCCCCGTCACCGGCATCCTCGTCGGCGGGGCGCTCACCGCGACGGTCCTCGCGGGCCGCCGCGCCCTGGACGAGCTGGCCGCCCGCCACGGTGAGGTCGAGGCCTGCCTGGCGCTCGGTCTCCTGCCCCACGAGGCCCGCCTGGAGATCGCCCGTCCCGTCGCGTCCGACGCCCTGCTCCCCGGTCTCGACCAGACCCGTACGGTCGGCCTGGTCACGCTGCCCGGCGCGTTCGTCGGGATGCTCCTGGGCGGTTCGTCCCCGGTCATGGCCGGGGCGGTCCAGCTCTTCGTCCTGGTGGCGCTGCTGGCCGTGCAGGCGGTCGCGGTGGCGGTGACGGTCGACCTGGTGGCGCGGGGCCGCCTGCACCGGCCGCCGCCCGCCTGACCGCCGCGCCGGGGGACGGGCCCCGGGCGCGGGCGGTCGCGGCGGGTGCGGGTTCAGCGGGGCAGAGCGGCCTCGACGGCCGTGGTGACCTCGGGCGCGTCGGGCTCGGTCTGCGGGGCGAAGCGGGCCGCGACGGTGCCGTCGGGAGCGATCAGGAACTTCTCGAAGTTCCACCGCACGTCACCGGTGTGCCCCTCGGCGTCGGCGGTGGCGACCAGCCGCTGGTAGAGCGGGTGCCGCTCGGCGCCGTTGACGTCGACCTTCTCGGTCATGGGGAACGTCACGCCGTACGTGGCCGAGCAGAACTCGGCGATCTCGTCGGCGGTCCCGGGCTCCTGGCCCATGAACTGGTTGCAGGGCACGCCCAGCACGGTGAAGCCGCGGTCGGCGTACTGCTCGTGCAGCCGCTCCAAGGCGGCGTACTGCGGGGTGAGGCCGCACTTGGAGGCCACGTTGACGATGAGGACGGCCTGGCCCTGGTACCGGTCGAGCTGGGCGGGGCCGCCGCCGAGGGCGCCGATCTCGGTGTCGAGGACGGACATGGAACTCCTTGTCTCGGGTCCGGCGCGGGGGGCGCCGGTCCGCTCATTGTGCGCCGGACCCCCGGGCCGGCCGGCAGGGGCCCGGCCCCGAGCAGGTCCGGCCGGGCCGACGGGCGGCACGCGGCCGTCACCCGGCCGCGTAGGTGTGCGCCGGTGCTCCGCGCCACTCGATGTGCGGGGAGTCGCCGAGCACGATGTCCTCCGCGTTCTCCAGGCCCGCGCGGCGCAGGAACTCGATGACGTCCGCGTCCGAGTGCGCGAGCCCGAGGGGCACGGCGTGCGCCGTGACACTGCGCCCGCCCCCGGGGGACGGCCGGTGGACGACTACCACTGGACCCATATGCCCACCCCCGAGCCGTGGAGGGCCGACGGGCGCGCGTCCGTCACGACGCACCCCCGCTCTCGCGCGCCCGGCGGCGCAGCTCCACCGTGGCGGCCGGGGTCAGCCGCTCCCCCGCCAGCACGCGCGACAGGCGCAGCAGCCGCCGGCGCAGGGCCGTGCGCCCGGGCTGCTCGGCCAGCCGCCGGTAGGTCTCGGACCATTCCTGCTGGGTGCGTACGAGGTCGTCGGTGATGGTGTGCCGCATAACCAGGATTAGATCGCATGTTCGAATTTCCGTGCAAGCGGAGCCGCGGCGCACGGACGGCGTGTGATCATGCCCGCATGACCACGGGCCGCATCATCTTCCTCAACGGGACGTCCAGTTCGGGCAAGTCGAGCATCGCCCGGGAGCTGCTCGACCTCCTGGACGACGGCGTCTTCTTCCATCTGGCGGTGGACGGCTTCAACGCGATGCGTACCAAGCGGGAGCTGGGCCCCGCGGAGCTCGACGCGGCGCTGCGCCGCACGCGCGAGGGCTTCCACCGCGCGGTCGCGGCCATGGCCCAGGTGGGCAACGACGTCGTCGTGGACCACGTGCTGAGCGAACCCTGGCGGCTGCGCGACTGCCTGGACGTCCTGCCCGCCGAGAGCGTCCTGTTCGTCGGCGTGCGCTGCCCGCTCGACGAGCTGACCCGCCGGGAAGCGGCCCGCGGCGACCGCCCGGCCGGCCTCGCCGCGCTCCAGTACGACCAGGTGCACCGGCACGGCGTCTACGACCTGGAGTGCGACACCGGTGCCATGAGTCCGCGCGCCTGCGCGGAACGCATCAGGGACGTCCTCGCCGACCGCCCGTACCCGACCGCGTTCACCCGGCTCCGGGACCGCGAGCCTGCGGCCCGGCCGTGACCGGAGGGGCCCGCCCCGCGGAGGAGGACGAGGCAGGGGTGGCGACGCCTCGCGTCCGGGCCCGCCGTCCCCCAGAATGTGCCCGATGACTGACACGGTGCACCCCGGCCCGGACGCCGCCCCCCAGGTCCGGCTCGCGTCGGCGCGCGGGCGGTGGATCCTCGCGTGCGTGGTCCTGGCGTCGGGCATGGCGATGCTCGACGGAACGGTCGTGAACGTCGCCCTGCCGACCATGGGCCGCGACCTCGGCGCCTCCCTGTCCGCGCTGCAATGGGTCGTCAACGCCTACATGCTGACGCTCTCCGCGCTGCTGCTGTGGGGCGGGGCGATGGGCGACCGGATCGGCCGGCGGCGCACCCTGGTGCTCGGCGTGGCGTGGTTCGCGCTCGCGTCGGCCCTGTGCGGTCTCGCGCCGGGCGAGGGGACGCTGATCGCGGCACGCGCGCTGCAAGGCGTCGGCGCCGCGCTGCTGACACCGGGGTCGCTCGCGCTCGTGCGGTCCGTCTTCCACCCCGACGACCAGGCGCTGGCCGTCGGCGCGTGGTCCGGCCTCACCGGTGTCGCGGGAGCGCTCGGCCCGTTCCTCGGCGGCTGGCTCATCGACGGGCCCGGCTGGCGGTGGATCTTCCTCATCAACGTGCCGCTCGCCGCGGCCGTGCTCGCCGTGGCCCTGCGGTACGTGCCCGAGAGCCGGGACGCCACCGCGGCCGACGCCCCCTTCGACCTGCTCGGCGCCGTATTGGCCGCGCTCTGCCTGGGCGGGGTCAGCTACGCGCTGATCGGCGCGTCCGGCACGGCCTCGGCGCTCGCGACCGGGCTGCCCGCGCTCGTCGGCGTCGCCGCGGGCACCGCGTTCGTGCTGGTGGAGCGGCGCCGGGCGGCGCCGATGCTGCCCCCGTCGCTGTTCGCCTCGCGCCTGTTCAGCGCGACGAACGCGATGACGCTGTGCCTGTACGCGGGGATCGGCGGCACCCTGTTCCTGCTGCCGGTGCAGCTCCAGATCACGCTGGGCTACGACGCGCTGCAAGCGGGCACGGCCACGCTGCCGGTGACCGCCCTCATGCTGCTGCTCTCCGCCCGGGCCGCCGACCTGGCGCACCGGGTCGGGCCGACGCCGCCGCTCGTCGCCGGTCCGCTCGTGGCCGCGGCCGGGGTGCTGCTCATGCTGCGGATCGGGCCCGGTTCCTCGTACGCGACGGGGGTCCTGCCCGCGGTCGCCGTGCTCGGTCTGGGGATGAGCCTGTTCGTGGCCCCGCTGACGGCGACCGTCCTGGCGTCGGTGGAGCCGGAGCGCGCCGGGCTCGCGAGCGGGGTCAACAACACGGCCGCGCGCGTGGCCCAGCTGCTGGTCGTGGCCGGGCTGCCGCTGGCGGTGGGGCTGTCGGGCGCGGCGTACACCCGGCCCGCCGCCGTGAACGCCGCCTTCCACCGGGCCGCGTACGGCTGCGCCCTGCTGTTCGCGCTGGCAGCCGTCGCGGCGGCGCTGTTCGTGCGGCCGCGCCATGTCCGCCCCCGTCTCGACGACGCGCCGCGGCCGCAGTGCCGGTCCCATCTCGGCGTCGCGGCACCGGCGCTGGAGCCCGGCGACGAGCGGTGCGCCGACCGGCCCCGTCCGCCGCGGTCCGCGGCGCCGGAGTCCGGGTCCGCGCCTCGCTCATAGCCGTCCCGGGCGCCCCAGCAGCAGGGCGAGAGCCCGGTCGACGACGCTCGTCACGTCCTCCTCGCCCGCCGGGACCAGGGCGTACGCGCGCTGGAGGAACCGGTGCAGGGCGGCGGTGTCGAAGTGGACGACGGCCATCCCCCCGGGCGCGTGCAGCTCGACGGCGGTACGGGCCCGGCCGCAGGGCCACACATGCACGTCACCGGCGCCGGAGGGCAGCCGCAGCCCCTCGTCGAGGAGGGCGCGGGCGAACTCCCACGTGACGTCGGACCCGCCCAGGGTGACGGCGGCCGGGAAGACCAGCTGGACCGCGAGCGGGTCGGCGGAGGCGTACCGGAGGCTCACGGTGACCGCGCGCTCCGGGCCGTCCGGGCCCTCCGCGGTGATCAGGCGGGCGCGAACGGGCTGTTCGAGAGTGGCGGGCAACGTGGTCGGCATGGCGGGCTCTCTTTCTGCGCTGGGTGGTACCTGATGCCCGTTCGACGTGGCAGCGGGACGACGCATGACGGCAGAACGTGAGCAGTCCGGTGTGACCCGCACCCCTTGCCCCGTCCACCTCTCCATATTCCGACATATCTCGCTTAACGTTTCAAAGGTGACGCTCGATCCGCGGTCGTGCCGTTCCGCCGCCCGCGGTCGCCCCCGGCACGCCGGCAGGCCGCGTGCGCCGGTCGCGGACCCGTTGCACCATGGCTGCATGCTCTTTGCCCGGCTGGCCCAGGTGTCCCAGGAGGTCGCCGCCGCTTCGGCGCGGTCCCGGAAGATCGAACTGCTCGCGGAGCTGTTCCGGGACGCCGACCCGGACGACGTACCGATCGTCATCCCGTACCTGGCGGGACGCCTCCCGCAGGGGCGGCTCGGCATCGGCTGGCGGGTGCTGGGCGAGCGCGTGCAGCCCGCCGCCGAGCCGCGGCTGAACGTGCAGGACGTCGACGCCGCGCTGACCGCGCTCGGCGACGTGGCCGGCGCCGGATCGCAGGCCGAACGGCGCCGCCTGGTCGGCGAGTTGATGGCGGCGGCGACCGAGGACGAGCAGCGGTTCCTGTTCGGCCTGGTGACCGGCGAGGTGCGCCAGGGCGCGCTGGACGCGGTCGCGCTCGAAGGGCTCGCGCGGGCCACCGGCACTCCGCCCGGCGACGTCCGGCGCGCGGTGATGCTGGCGGGCGGGCTGCAACCGGTGGCGCGGGCGCTGCTCGCCGGCGGCCCGGACGCGCTCGCCGGGTTCCGGCTCACCGTGCGCCACCCCGTGCAGCCGATGCTGGCGCACTCCGCGGGATCGGTCGCCGAGGCGCTCGACAAGCTGGGGGCGTGCGCCGTGGAGGAGAAGCTCGACGGCATCCGCGTGCAGGTGCACCGGGACGGGGACGAGGTCCGGATCTTCACCCGCACGCTCGACGACATCACCGACCGGCTGCCCGAGGTGACGGCGGCGGCGCGGGAGCTGCCGGGTGAGCGGTTCATCCTGGACGGCGAGGTGATCGCGCTGGACGGGACCGGGCGCCCGCGGGCCTTCCAGGAGGTGGCCGGGCGGGTCGGGTCCCGGGTGGACGTGGCGCGGGCCGCCCGCGCGGTGCCCGTCTCGGCGGTCTTCTTCGACGTGCTCTACCTGGACGGGGCGGATCTGCTGGACCTGCCCTTCGGCCGGCGGCACGAGCGGCTCGCGCTGCTGGTGCCGGAGCCGATGCGGGTGCGGCGGACCGTCGTCGAGGACCCCGCGGAGGAGGGGCAGCGGGCCGCGGCGCAGGAGTTCTTCGACGCGACGCTGGCGCGCGGGCACGAGGGCGTCGTCCTCAAGGGCCTGGAGGCGGCGTACAGCGCCGGACGCCGGGGCGCGTCCTGGTTGAAGGTGAAGCCCGTGCACACCCTCGACCTGGTGGTGCTCGGCGCCGAGTGGGGGCACGGACGGCGGACCGGGAAGCTGTCGAACCTGCACCTGGGCGCCCGGCGCCCCGACGGGTCGTTCGCGATGCTCGGCAAGACCTTCAAGGGGCTCACCGACGCGCTGCTGAGCTGGCAGACGGAGCGGCTGCGGGAGCTGGCGGTCGGGGACGACGGGCACGTGGTCACGGTCCGCCCCGAACTGGTCGTGGAGATCGCCTACGACGGTCTGCAGCGGTCGACGCGGTACCCCGCGGGGGTGACCCTGCGCTTCGCGCGGGTGGTGCGGTACCGCGAGGACAAGACGCCCGAGCAGGCGGACACGGTGGAGACGGTGCTGGCGGCCCATCCGGCTCCGGTCACGCCCCCGGCCACGCCCCGGGACAGCTGACCGTTTCTTTGCCAAAACATGAACCGTATAGGGTGACAGTCGCAGCGAAAGATGCATGCGCCACCTAATGCCCGCCGGGACCGCAGCCCGGCACCCGCACGGACAAGGGGAGAGACGTGCCCGCTTCACGCCTGAGCAGGACACCATTGCCGGGGATCGGCTTCCGCTACGACCTCACGACGCGGGAGCAGCGCCAGCTCTCCGTCGTCGCCCACCGGGACGGGGGCCGCACGCTCAACGCCTACCAGGCCGACGACCCGGACGCCTGCGCCCTGTCGCTCAAGCTGTCCGCGGGCGAGGCGGCGTACCTCATCGACGCGCTGATGCCCTCGCACCACAGTCCGAACCTGCTGCACACCACCGACCTCGGCCTGGTCGCCGAGCGGATCGAGATCCCCGGGGTCTCGCACTGGAACGGGCGGGTGCTGGGCGAGACGCACCTGCGCACCGAGACGGGCGCCTCCATCGTGGCGGTGCTGCGCCGGGCGGAGGCGATCCCCTCGCCGACCCCGGACTTCCGGCTCGCGGGCGGCGACACGGTCATCGTGATCGGCACCCGCGAGGGCGTCGAGGCCGCGGCCGCGATCCTGGGGCGGGAGTGACCGGATGCACTCCGCTGTCTTCCTCATCGAGTTCGGGGCGATCATCCTGGCCCTCGGCCTGCTCGGCCGGCTGGCCGGGCGGCTGCGGTTCTCGCCGATCCCCCTCTACCTCCTGGCGGGGCTCGCGTTCGGCGAGGGCGGGCTGCTGCCGCTCGGCGCCAGCGAGGAGTTCGTCGCGATCGGCGCCGAGATAGGCGTGATCCTGCTGCTGCTGATGCTCGGCCTGGAGTACACGGCGAGCGACCTCGTCAGCAACCTCAAGACGCAGTACCCGGCCGGGCTCGTCGACATGACGTGCAACGCGCTGCCGGGCGCCGCCGCCGCGCTCCTCATGGGCTGGGGTCCGGTCGCGGCCGTCGTGCTCGCGGGCGTCACCTGGATCTCGTCGTCGGGCGTGATCGCCAAGGTGCTCGGGGACCTCGGACGGCTCGGCAACCGGGAGACACCGGTCATCCTGAGCATCCTGGTCCTGGAGGACCTGGCGATGGCCGTGTACCTGCCGATCATCACCGCGCTGCTGGCCGGGGTCGGCTGGGCCGCGGGCGGCCTCACGCTCGCCATCGCGCTGGGCGCGGCCGGCCTCGTGCTCTTCGTGGCGGTCCGCTACGGCCGGCACATCTCGCGGTTCGTGTCGAGCGACGACCCGGAGAAGTTGCTCCTCGTCGTGCTCGGGCTGACGATCCTGGTGGCCGGGATCGCCCAGCAGCTCCAGGTCTCCGCCGCCGTCGGCGCGTTCCTCGTCGGCATCGCCCTGTCCGGCGAGGTCGCCGAGGGCACGCACACGCTGCTCTCCCCGCTGCGGGACCTGTTCGCCGCGGTGTTCTTCGTCTTCTTCGGCCTGCACACCGATCCGGCGAGCATCCCGCCGGTGCTGCTGCCCGCGCTGCTCCTGGCCGTCGTCACCGCCTGCACGAAGATCTTCACCGGGTACTGGGCCGCGCGCCGGGCCGGTGTGTCGGTGAAGGGACGGTGGCGGGCCGGCGGGGCGCTGGTCGCGCGCGGCGAGTTCTCCATCGTGATCGCGGGGCTCGCCGTGACGTCCGGCATCGAGCCCCGGCTGGGCCCGCTGGCCACGGCGTACGTGCTGATCCTGGTGATCGTGGGCCCGCTCACCGCCCGGTACACCCAGCCGCTGGCCCAGCGGCTGCTCGCCCGGCGCTCGCCCGGGGCCGCCGCCGCGGGGGCCGGCGTGCCGGGGCCGCGCGCGGCGGAGGACCCCGCGCCGGTGGACGAGCAGATCGGCTGAGCGCGGGACGGGGCCGGAGCAGGACCGGTACGGGACCGCACGAGGACGGGGGGCGGGGGGGGGGGAGCCGGGGGGGGACCCCCCCCCCCCCCGCCCCCGCCGGGGGGGGGGGGGGGGGGGGGACAATAATAAGGGGGGGGGGCAGGGCGCCCGC